>NZ_JBXWNV010000004.1:0-420883 GCF_059610545.1 Ruegeria sp. CDSC068 | reverse complement strand
TCGACAACGCATATGGCGACAGAAACCTAATCTGCACATGCCCCCCAATGGACGCTTACGAAGAAGCCGCTGAGTAAGCGGGCTGAAACTCACGACCGACCCCCGAAATTATGGGGGTCGGCCATAAGAAATGGGCGGTGCCCCGAAGGGCAAAGCCAAAGACCATCAGGTGGAGGAACAATGAAACACTATGTCCTCAAAAATGCCCGTTCACGGCAAGCCTGCGTTGCCAGGCAAACACCCAACAGAAATCATCACGTCGATGTTGTCCTCTCTGGCGAGGACACCGAAGCATCTGCACAGATCGTCCTGGATTTCTTTGATGCCTTGAACAGGCTGGTCGAACATCATTCTTACATCATCAACATTCGCAGGTTGGCTAAAGATCCGGTCGAAGGGCCGCTGTACTGGTCTGGGCGAACGGCACTGTTTTGGGGGGATATCCACGAAAACTGGCGGTTGAATGACTCTGAGAAATCCTGGACCTCACAGGTTGTGAACCTGTCGTCGCGCACAATATTTGTCGGCAGCGCCGTTTTGCTGCTTGCTCAGATCGGGCGGGCAGAAAAAACAGTCGCCGCGGTGCACCCCAACTTCACGGCCGCAGCGCAGGAAATCGGACTGATCGAAGATGGATCGGGTATCCACATGGCCAATGATAACCGTTTGCACAGCGCATCGACCCGGTTAAGCGCTTTACGGTTGTTGTCCAATTTCGTTTCGATCGATCACGGAGAGCACCTCGCAGACACTCTGCGCGGATACATCGGACTGTCCGAGCCTAAAAGGACCGCCAAGAGCCATCTTGCAATCCGGCTTTTCCAACGGTCCGAGGCCGATCCACAAGTGCGACGAGCCATCGAAACGATGAGTGATAATCTTGAGGAGCCATTGCGGATCTCGGATCTGGCGCAAATGCTGGGTACGTCCACCCGACAGTTGCAGCGTCGATTCCTAAACAGAACCGGGACAAAGCTTTTGACAACGTACAGAGAGTTGCGTTTGGAACGGGCTGACACGTTGCTTCGGACAACGGATTTGTCGCAGCGAGAGATTTCGGCAGCCACCGGGTTTTCTTCTGCCGTCGCTTTGGGGCGCGCCTTCCGCGCCCATTACAAGACATCCCCGGACGACATCCGAAATCAACGCTTTGCGGGACAGTTATCCGCCAGGTAGGACGAAAAGGACCGCGCCCCGGCAAACAGTCGGTTCGTCACCCTCACCTTAAGTCAAACACACTCGCTGACCCACGCGTCGGGTGAGTTGCCGTTCCCATTGGGCCGTCTTCAGAGTGCGCACTGAAGCCGTTTTGGTTGGCTCAGTCTTGTAGGTTGTAGGCGCGCTCATCGCTGGCACATGACCGCCGGACCCCGCCTTTTGAAGTTACGACGGGCTCAACTCCCTGCATTTGTCAGGGATAGGGGGCACAAACGTGAGGCGCCGCCCGGCTTTCGACCAGACGCGCCAATTCAAAGGCCGAAACGCGGGTTCCAATGCCTTTAAGATCGAACGGTCCCGCCGGGGTCATATCTATCCGGACCTGACGCGCAGTTGCATTTGAGACAAGCACCTGACCGTCCTTGGCGATTTCACACAGGCGTGCCGCCAGATTGGGCGCAGGCCCGATGGCCGAGTAATCCAGACGACCCTCAAAACCGATCCGACCCAAGGTCGCTGCGCCCGTTGCGATCCCAATGCCGAGGCCAAGACCATGCTGCGCTATACCCGCCCTGTATGGGACCATCGCCTTTCGAACATCCACTTGCATTTTCTGGGCCAGATCAACGGCTCTCTGCGCGGCATCATCCAGCGGCACCGGCGCGCCGAACAAAACCATCAAACCGTCGCCAAGAAACCGTTCCAATGTTCCCCCGCAGGCCTCAACAAGCGGCCCGCAAGTGCCGTGAAATGAGTTGAGCGCCGCGACAACTTGATCCGCATTGGCAACGGTGGCGAAGGCCGTGAACCCGCGCAGATCAGCAAAAAGAACCGTGATCTCGGCCTTACGGGTTCTCAAGACATCCGCCTCATCCGTCGCGCCGACAATCATCGCTGCCACCTGCGCCGGCAAGAAACGTTTCAGACGATTGGTGCGCTCGATCTCTTCTATCTGGTTGGCGACCCGAGTTTCCAGCGCTGCATTCAAATCAGCTAGTTGGGCTTTTTGCACTTCGACTTGCCCGTAAAGCGCACCCAGTTTTTCGCTGGTCTGGTTCACGTGGTTTGCCAGCTCGCCCAGTTCGTCCCGATTGGGAACCGAAATCCGGTTGTCGAACCCACCCCGGGACAGCTTGCTGAGCACCGCATGGATACGTTCGATCGGCCACAACAGGGACGACGAAATCGAATATCCCAACAAAAGGGCAATCCCAATCGCCGCGATCGCCGCAGCCGTGATGCTTAGGCGTGAAGTCAAATATGCTTGTTCTGTAGTCCGCGCCAGTTCGCGCACTTCCTGTTCGACATTCTGCGCCACGGTATACGCCTCGCGCTGCATGGCTTGGAGCGGCTCGAACATGTGGTCGATACCGTGTTGCGCTGCGGCTAACAGATTGCCTTCGCGGTTTAGACGGCGCAGTTCAGTGATTGCCGGTAAAATGTCCTGAAGGTCAGATCGAAGGTTCGCAATCGCCTGCGCATCCGGCATTCCGGGCTGCCCGAAACTGCGAAAACCAAGGGCAAGGTTACGCTCTAGTGCTGCCGAAACGTGAAGTATCGAACGCGTAGAAGCTCCCAGAAATCCGTTCTGACGAGGAAAGTCTTTCAGGTTTTGCGGAACGAACAAGGACAGTAGATGTGTGTTCAGGTTCGAGATCGTCGTGTGGGTGTCATTAAAAAACGCAATACGCTCCTGATCGCGCATCATCGTCTCGGACCGCAGATTGGCCTGATGCAAAGCATATAGACCAAACAACACCAAACAGACCAGCAGACCGGTTATTCCTAGAAAAGCCACCAGCAGCTTGGCCCGAACCGAAAGAGCGACCTTGGCGACGCTGAGCGCAACCAAGGGCGGCCTGTCAGGGCCACCGTTGCGGTCGTGTGTCATGCTGCACCCCCCGCCGAAATACGCGGCAGAACTGGCATCATTGTACACAAACATGCGAAAAAACGCTAGCAAATATGCCAAAATGTCTGCGCTAATAACCCTATCGAAGCGGAATGTGCGCTACTTCTCGGACGAGTCGCGTTCGGCATAGTCACGCAGGCTTTGGATATCCGCGATTTCGGCGTGATTGCGATTGATCTTCACACCCACCGGCTTGAGTCGCGAAAACGCCCGGCTCAGACTTTCGGGTTTCATGCCCAAGCGCCCGGCAATCAGCATTTTATCATAAGGCAGCTCAACCTCGCAGCCGCCAGACACCTTGTCGGACAGGTTCAGCAGAAACTCGGCCACCCTCTGTGCGCCGGTCTGAGCCTTGAGTTGCTCCAACTGCGCGACCAGTGAATGCAAATGGGTAAAAGTCGAAGCCAGGATCGACACGCCAATCTCAGGGTCTTCGCGCATCAGGGACAAAAGAAGCGGGCTGGGAATATGCATGATTTCGCAGGCCGAAACAGCCTCGGCAGAGACTGGGTAAGGCACATTGCGCAGCGCGACCGCCTCACCAAAGCTTTCGCCACGGGTAAAGACGCTGACGACGGCCTCGGCCCCAGTCGGCGCCATGCGAAACAGCTTGACCCAACCCGCCAGAACAACGTGTACGGCCTTGGCTTCTTCCTCCTGCAGAAAGATCGTCTCACCCCGGTCGTAGCGCCGCCAGATCGCATGGCTGAGCAGTTTGTCGATATGGTGCTCTGGCAGGCTTTTTAGCAAGAGCGACTGTCTGGCGATTGCCTTTTGTGTTTCATGGGCCAAGAAGTGCCCCCTTTTTCCCTGGCCAATCTCTCAGCCGGTACATTCGTTGCCTTATGGCTATGCCAAACCTGAATCCTCTGCACCAGCTTTTTCCTGCGCCACAACTTGACAATTGTCATGTCATCGCACCGCCACCATGCCTAACCTCAGGTCAAAGCCAGTATTCCCGGGAGTGTGTGAGATGGACTACCAGCGATTTTTCACCCAGAGCCTTGATGATTTGCGGGACGAAGGAAACTATCGCGTTTTCATAGATCTGCAACGGCACTGCGGGGCCTTCCCAAACGCGCGCCAGACTGATGGAGCGGTGCAGCGAGATGTGCGGATCTGGTGTTCCAACGACTATTTGGGCATGGGGCAGCATCCGGAGGTGATTGGTGCGATGCATGACACACTGGATCGCTACGGTGCAGGTGCGGGTGGCACGCGCAACATCTCGGGCACAACACATGACCACGTGCTGCTGGAAAATGAACTGGCCGATCTGCACGGGAAAGAGGCCGCGCTGCTGTTCACTTCGGGCTATGTCTCGAACTGGGCCGCGCTGGGAACTCTGGCGGCCAAAATCCCCGGCCTGATCGTTTTCTCTGATGCGTTGAATCACGCGTCGATGATCGAAGGCATCCGCCATTCGCGCGCGCAAAAGGTCATCTGGAAGCACAACGACCTTGAAGACCTCGAGGCGAAACTGGCCGCGGCCGCCCCCAACGCGCCCAAGATGATCGCGTTTGAATCTGTCTATTCAATGGATGGCGACATCGCTCCGATCAAGGGTATCTGCGATTTGGCCGACAAATACGGCGCGATGACCTATCTGGATGAAGTTCACGCCGTTGGTCTTTACGGCCCCCGTGGCGGTGGCATTGCCGAGCGTGAGGGGCTGATGGACCGGCTGACCGTGATCGAAGGCACGCTGGGCAAAGCATTCGGCGTGGTTGGCGGTTACATCGCCGCTTCGGCTGCGCTGTGCGATTTCGTGCGCAGCTTTGCCAGCGGGTTCATCTTTACGACGGCCCTGCCCCCCGCGATTGCAGCTGGTGCTGCGGCCTCGATCCGGCATTTGAAACAGTCGAATACCGAACGTGATCTTCAAAAAGCACGCGTGGGGCAGGTACGTGCCCGACTGGATGCCGAAGGAATTCCTCACCTTCCTAACCCCAGCCATATCATCCCCGTGATGGTAGGCGATCCGGTGAAATGCAAATTCATCTCGGATACGCTGTTGGAAGAGTTCGGTATCTATATCCAGCCGATCAACTACCCAACCGTGCCCAAAGGGACCGAGCGTTTGCGGATCACCCCTTCGCCTGTGCATACGGACGAGGATATTGACCATCTGGTCGGCGCCCTGTCGGCCCTGTGGCACCGCTGCCAGATCGCGCGGATGCCGATGGCCGCGCAATAGCCATGGTGCCCAATCGCACCTGAGAACTTGCCGCTCTTGAAGGCGGCTTTTTCTTTGATCACATGAGGTAGAGGGAAAAGATGACGAGCACAAAGCCGGTCAGCACCGCTGTGAACCCGCGCAGCCAAACCTGACTTTTTGCGAGGTCCAGATACAATGCAAGGATAACGCGGGCTTTGATCAGCGCGAGGATCAGGATACCGGCGCCCAGAAGCTCCGGTAGTACGGGCAGCATGGTCAACAATGCGGAAACAAGGCTTAGCGCGAGCAACGTAAGCCAAGCACGCAGGAGTGAGTTCGGGAGCCTCTGGCGGGCGCATTTGAAAAAAGATGAAGCCTGTGACACGGTGCCTATCCCAGAAGGTAAATCACGGGAAACAGCATGATCCATACCAGGTCGACCATGTGCCAGAACTGAGCGCCAGCCTCGATGTTACGTGCATCGTCGCGCCAGGCAACGAGCACCAGGATACCCACCCCTGCCAACACATGTGCTGCGTGAAACCCGGTCAGCAGGTAGTAGAACATGAAAAACGGGTGGGTCTCAAACGTGATCCCCTGCGCCGCTTTTCCCGTGTACTCGACCCCTTTGATGATCAGGAACACTACTCCCAGCAGGGCAGCACCGATCAAGGCAAGACGTGCGGCACCACGGCGTGCCACCTTGCGCCAAAGAAGCGCCTGCGCGGCGAGGTAACCTGACGTGACCAGCACTGCTGTATTGAAGGCCGCACCCGTGCGATAAAGATGCGACTGCGCCTCGGCAAAGCCCGCAGGGTCGGTCAGGCGAACGGCCATGAAGGCGATCAAGCCTGCCCCGAACACCAACAGCTCCGAGATGATGAGCACCCACATCAACAACTCACCTGGAAGCTCGTCGATCAGGGAGGTATCGCTCATGCGCCGACCAATTGGCGGTAGATCTGCGGCAGCGCCATGGTCAGGCGGTGCGGGTCGGGGATGACCGCAAACCCACCTTGTCCGAACATTCGCGGGAACCAGCTTTTGCCGGTTTTGTCGATGGTCACACCGAACACCGAATGCCCGGCGCGGCGCGCCTCGCGGACGGCCATGCAGGTATCTTCGATACCATGGCGCCCCTCGTAATGGTCCAGATCGTTAGGCTTGCCATCGGTGATGACCAACAGCAACCGCCGCTTTCGGCTTTGACCTGCTAGATCGGCCGAGCAATGGCGGATCGCGGCCCCAAGCCGCGTGTAATGGCCCGGCCGCAGCGACGCGATGCGCTGTTCGACAGTCGTACCCATCGGCTCATCAAAGCGCTTGCAGCGCTGGACGTAGACGCGTTGGCGTTTTAGCGAACTGAAGGCGTGGATGGCGAAATCGTCACCACAGGCGTTCAGGCCCCAGGCCAGCGCGGCCAGTGCCTCGCGCGCGATGTCGATCACGGCCCGTCCTGTGACGGCGCTTTCAGTGGAGCGGCTGACATCCAGCAGGATCGAGACGGCAAGGTCGCGCGCTTCGGGACGGGATTGCATCCAGATACGCTCGGTTCCTTCACCATTTGCGCAGCGATCAACCTGTGCCCGTACGGCGGCCTCGATATCCAGTTGGTCGCCATCCAGATGGCCGCGCGTCATAACACGACCGGGGCGCAACGCCTCGAACTGGCGCTTGACCGCGCGGATACGGCGAGCGGCGGCTGGGTCCTTGCCAAACTCCGCCGCGTCTTCGCGGATATCTGCATCCGAGAGCAGAACATTGACGTGATCGGGCAGATACCGACCCGTCCGCACATCCCATTCGGGATAGAGGATACGGCCCGACAACCGCTCTCGGTTCACATCCTCAGGGGCGAGGTCCAGATGCAGTTTTAGCTTGGTGGGCGGCGCCTTGGAGATCTGCCCAAGGCCAATCTCTTCTTGGTCGTCGGCAGCCTTTTTGGCGTTGTCGGGATCATCGTCATCGATACGGCGATTGATGTTTAGAAACTCAGCCCAGCTGAGGATGGCTTCGAACTTGTGTAGGATAAAGCTGTCGCTGCGGGACGCCTGATCGGATTTGCGACGGCGGGCACGGTGAGTTTTCTCGCCGGATTCTTCAGGCGGACCCTCGGTATCGGGGTTTTCGACCTCGTTGTGTTCGGAAAAGCCAACCGCACGCAGTGCGGGCCACAGTGGGACCGGGCGCATCGGTTGATAGCCGCGCGGTGCGGTCAGTTGATCGTCCATCGCCAACAGGTTTTCGGCCTGCTCCGACAATTCGGCGCGATCGCCCAGTCTGTGCCGGATCAGCTCTTCGACAGCGGCCTCGACAGGCGGAAGGTTGGGGGTGTCGCGTTGAAGCAGAAAACCTTTGCAAAGCTCGGTGTAAAGCGGGTGAAGGCCCGGGGCGCCTTCCAATGTCGCCTCGACCATGTTTCGAGCGGCGATCAGCGCTCGCAAATCGGCGCGCAGCGGGTCATCTTCGTCAATTCGTGTTCCGGCATGCGCGGCTGCTGCCGCCAGCCAGATATACAATGCGCCGTTTGCCTCGCGCACGGGAAACACCGCCAGACGATCTGGCAGGCGCAGAACCTCGCCATCAAACGAGGCGCGCGGCATCAATTCAGTCTCGGTAGCCAGCCGGCGACGCCAGCTTAAACGATGACGGGAAACCTCGGGTGAGACCGGACGCAATTCAACGCCCGGACTACCTCCCAGCCCTCGGAAAAGGACTGCCAGCCGCCCCGCGACCTCAGAGAGGTCGACCGCGGCTCCTACGTGCACCTCAGGTGCATCAAGGCGGCTGGCGAGGGTGTGCCACAGTTTCCCGATCGTTTCTTCGGGTTCCCATGGCTCAAAGTCGATCTTGACCATCGGCCGGCCTCACCCAAAGACAGCCGTGACAAGATCGAGGAGCCCGCGTTTGATATCCTCGTCATCCGTCAGAGGTTCGATCATTGCGGCAAGGATGGCGCGGTCGGTGGACATGCCTTGTGCGATCAGCGTCGCGGCATAGACGACCAGACGGGTGGAAACGCCTTCCTCGAGATCCTGACCCTTGAGCCCGCGCAGCTTACCGGCCAGTCGGACCAGTGGCTTGCAGCGTTCCAGCGGCAAGCCGCTTTCCTGCGCGACAACTTCGGCCTCCATCTCGGGCGAGGGGAAGTCGAACTCCAGCGAAATAAAACGCTGCCGGGTCGAGGGTTTCAGGGTTTTCAGAATGTTCTGATAACCGGGGTTGTAAGACGCCACCAGCATGAAACCGGGCGCAGCCTCGAGCTCTTCACCTGTGCGGTCGATCGGCAGGATGCGCCGGTCGTCGGTCAACGGGTGCAGCACGACAGTCACGTCCTTGCGGGCCTCAACGACTTCATCGAGGTAACAGATTGCGCCTTCGCGCACCGCGCGGGTTAGCGGGCCATCGACCCAGACGGTTTCGCCACCTTTCAGTAGGTATCGCCCGATCAGGTCGGCCGCGGCCAGATCGTCGTGGCAAGCCACTGTGTAAAGCGGACGGCCAAGGCGCGCGGCCATATGAGCCACAAAGCGGGTTTTTCCGCAGCCTGTCGGACCTTTCAGCAGGACCGGCAAGTTGTTGGCATAGGCGGCGGTGAACACATCGCATTCATCGCTTTGGGGCAGGTAGAAGGGGGCGTCAGCCGCCCCCGTTCCCATTTGAATGGAGCCATCCATTTGCATCACTCCGCAGGGGTTTCAGCTGCGCCCGGCTCGATGATCTCTTTGCGAGGCACCCAGACCGAGTAGATGAACAACAGCGCACCAAGGACCACCACGACGCCAGAGCCAAAGCGCATCCAGTAGAAGATCGCGATCTGGTCTTGCACGTCCATGAAGTAGTCTCCGACCACGCGCTGCATGTGCGTCTGCACGGTTCCGCCGAAAGTCAGCACGAAGGTCATGAAGACCATGCCGCTGGTCATCAGCCAGAACGACCCCATGTTCATCACCTGATTGTACGGATCGCGGTTTTTGAGGATCGGCATGGCATAGCTGAAGATCGCCAGGTTTAGGCAGACATAGGCACCGTAAAAGGCCAGGTGACCGTGGGCTGCGGTGATCTGCGTACCGTGGGTATAGTAGTTCACCCCGTGCAGCGTGTGCAGGAAGCCCCATACCCCGGCGCCAAAGAAGGCCAGCGTGGCACAGCCAAGCGACCACAAAAGCGCGGCCTTGTTGGGATGGTCCCGACGGCCCTTCCAGACCATGACGAAAGCAAAGGCCATCATCGCGAAGAACGGGATCACTTCGAGGCTCGAGAAGATCGAACCGATCCACTGCCAGTACGCAGGGGTACCGATCCAGTAGTAGTGGTGCCCAGTTCCTAGGATGCCCGAGAACAGCGCGGCCGCGACGATGACATAAAGCCATTTCTCGACCACCTCACGGTCAACACCGGTAAGCTTCAGCATCAGGTAGGCAAGGATCGAGGCCATGATCAGTTCCCACACACCTTCGACCCACAGGTGGACAACATACCACCAGTACTGCTTGTCCAAGGACAGGTTGCCAGGGTTGTAGAAGGCAAACAGGAACAGCAGCGCCAGCCCCCAAAGACCCAGCAGCAAGATGTTGGTGATCGCGGTCTTCTTGCCCTTCAGAACCGTCATCGACACGTTGTAAAGGAAGATCAGTGCGGCCACGACGATGCCGGCCTTGACCCATTTGGGTTGCTCAAGGAACTCGCGCCCCTCTTTGCCCAGCAGCCAGTTTCCTTCGAACAGGTTGAACGTATAGGTCAAAACCACGCCCAGTGTACCAACCACCAGAATGATCAACTGCAGATATGCCAGCATGGGCGAATGGATCTCACGCTCGGCCTCTTCCGGGATCAGAAAATAGGCCGCGCCGAAGAAGCCCAGGATCAACCAGACGATCAGCGCATTTGTGTGCAGCATCCGCACAATGTTGAACGGCAAAAGCTCGCTCAGGAAATTGGGCGATACATAGATCCAGCCGGCGATCAGACCACCGATTACCTGGATCGCGAACAAGCCCATCGCTACAGCAAAGTAGGCATAAGCAATTTTTTGGGATTCGTATTTCATTACTCTGTTCCCTTCCTCAGCCGGCCTCGTTGGGCGGCCAGTCCTGAGCGTCGATATTGTCCGTCCAGATCAGGAAGTTGGTCAGATCACGGATTTCTTCGTCGCTGAGGTTGAAATTGGGCATCTGCCGACGACCAGGAATGCCTGTGGGTTGTGCTTCCATCCATCCCTTGAGGGCATCAAAGGCCGATTCCGGATCATCCAGAACATCCCACCGGGTCATCACGTTGCCGACCTCTGGGGCAAAGTAAGCCCCTTCACCCAGAATCGTGTGACAATTGATACAGGCGTGTTTTTCCCAGACGTGTTTGCCCCGCACCACGCTGTCATCAAGATTCGCGGCATTCTCGGAATTCACGATGTACCAGTGGGAATGGGCCGACAAAGCCAGAAAGATAAGAATAAAGAACAGTGACCCGCCATAGAAAATATTGCGGGCCATGCTCTTGGTCATGACTTCTCGCATCGCGCTCTCCTTTGCGCAGATTAGCTTGTGAAGATCAGCATGCAGTTGGGGACCGTGCAGCGCCTTAACGAAAGTCAAGACTGGCAAACATCGCTGATGAAGCACCCAGAGCCCGCAACAAAAAGGCCAACCCGAGTGTGGCCTGCGGGAGACTATTGCACCTACAATTGGTCTAAATACCCCAAAAATGCCGTTTTAACGCCTTGAAAAACGTCGCCAGACTTAGCAACATTTTTTCGTGAGCACTCAGTAGCGACGCTTTTGCGCGGCCTCGCAGAAGCAAAGCACACAAAGGTCAGGGTAACGATGGCAATTGATATTTACGGTGCATTCCGTTCTGACTCGACGATGTCGACCAGTCAGGCGCAGCTTTACCAAGTCAATACTACATTCCAGATATCTCAATACAGCCAGATTACGATTTCCGACGGTGCCGATCCTACGATCATCGATGGGGATAACGTATCCAATGAAACTCCCAATGACCCAACCCAGACATATCTTGGGCGCGCGTTTGATTGGGATTACACCATCCGGGTCCGTGATGAAGATGGCAATACTTATGAAATCGGCGTCATGGATTGGGACATCAACAACAACGGGTCTATGAATACCAACTCCGCTGAGCAGGGTTATTTCCTTGGCTTTATTGGCGGCAGCGTCCCTCCTCTGAACACGACGCTCACTATTATCGAATTGACCGACAATGGCCCGGACATTCCGGTTGATACGGTTGTGCCGTGTTTCACAAAGGGTACGCTGATCGAGACGCCAGATGGCATGCGCCCTATCGAGGCGCTCGCGGTCGGGGATGAGGTGGTGACGATGGACAGAGGTCCGCAGCGTATTCGCTGGATCGGCGCACGCGCATTGACCGGCCAGGAGCTGTCGGAAAAGCCCAAACTTCGCCCGATCCGCATCGCGGCTGGAACATTGGGCAGCGGACTGCCGCAGCGCGACTTATTGGTATCGCCACAGCATCGGATGCTGGTGCGCTCGGCCATCGCGATCCGAATGTTCAACACCAGCGAAATTCTGGTGGCTGCTCATGCGCTGGTTGGCGTTCCCGGCATAACGGTCGAGGAAAACGCAGAGTCGGTCGAGTATTTTCACATGCTGTTCGAACAGCATGAGATCGTCTTTGCCGAAGGCGCCCCATCAGAAAGCCTGTTCGCCGGAGCCGAAGCGCTCAGAACCGTGCCACTTGCAGCCCGGGCAGAAATGCTGGAGATGTTTCCTGCCCTGGCCACCGAGGATTTTGTGCCGCCATCCGCGCGTCCGATCCCGAGCAAAGGCAAACAGGTCCGACACATGGTGCAACGCCACATCAAAAACAGCCGCTCATTGATCGAATGATTTCGATCGTTTGAAACGATAAGGTACCTAGTCTTGCTTCGCGCGCGGTCTTGTCAATGCGGGCCACATCGCAACCAGATACAGCGCAAAAGCCGTGACCCACAGACCGTCAGACAACAGCATTGCGACCAAATAGCCCGTGTCCATCTCGGCCCCGATCCAACGCGACAGCGCCGCCGCCGCCATCAATCCATAGGCCACAACCATCGGTCCGGGTGCGACCAGCGCGCGACCGCTATGTCCGAGCGCGGCGCGACTCATGACCGCCAGTGTCATGCCACCTACGCAACCGATACCCAGGACATGCAGGGCGGCAACCTCATTGCCAAGACCCAGCACCGCCAAGCCCCACAGGATCAGACCCAGTGCCAGCATACCCAACCCCAGATGCAGCGCCAGCAGGATCGGTTCACGCGCAGCCCAAATTGTCCGCCACCGAGCCATGCGCAGGATTTGCACAACGCCCAACGTTAGGGCAACAGCCCCGGCAATTTCCCAATCGCCTGATGCCAGAACGCTTAGCGGCAGGATAAGCGACAATCCCATTCCGGCCTTGTTCAGCGCACCGACGGAAACGGGCCAGTCAGCCTCAGACACCCCGGCCCGCTTCATGGCGTTGCGGGTAAAAGCCGGCGTGATCCGTCCTCCCAGAATGGCTATCATCGCGCAGAGCGCCAGCAAACCCATCCGCAGCCCGGATTGCAACGTGTCATCGGTCATTCCGATCCACTCAAAATGAGTCAGCAAGTCCGCGATCCAGATCAGGCTGAGCAACAGTAAGAAAATCATGTTCTGCGGTTTCGGCCGACGGATCAATTGCGTCGCTATCTTGGCTGCAAGGATCGGAACAAACGCAAGGTCGATCACGGCAACCATAACCGGCGGCAACATCCCGGAAAACCACATTGCCATCCGGCCTGCCAGCCATACCCCTGCCGCGAGGGCGATGAACCGCGCGCGTGCGTCAGGTGCACCGGTCCAGTTTGGCACCGCCGTCAGAAAGAACCCGCCCAGCGCCGCAGTGGCATAGCCAAAGATCATCTCATGCGCATGCCACATAGGCGGCGTCATGCCGTAATCCGGTGCCACGTAAGGCACCGTCAGCCACAAGCCCCAGACTAGCCCCACAAACAGGCCATACAGCCCGGCGGACAGAAAGAATACGCGGAACCCCTCACCAAAAATACGGGTGATGACTGCGGGCATGGCTGCTCTCCTAGGTCGTTTTTCCAAGCCCTAGCAGCCTGCTTGTTCGCGGCACTTAACCAAAATCAAAACGGCGGAAAACATGCCTCTAAAACACAGATTTTCTGAGGTTTTTTTGGGTGAATTTTTGCATCTCCACCCCGGTTTACGCCCCATCCGTTGACTTTCGTCAAGGAGCCGAAGGCTTCGGTGGGCCAACCTTAGCCCTGCCTCACCAGCAAATGGAGAGTGATCATGTCACTTGGAATCAGCTACAAAAAAACTGGCCGTGCCTTTGGGGTCGGTTTGGCGATGCTGCTGGGCAGCGTCGCTGCTCCGACACTCGCCGAAGAGCCAACCCTTGATAAGGACGCCTTTGAATCGTCAAAACAATTGTACTTTGAACGCTGCGCTGGCTGTCACGGCGTGTTGCGCAAAGGTGCGACGGGCAAAAGCCTTGAACCATTGGTGGAAACGAAAAACGCCGACGGCACCGTGACCGAATCCGGCACCCTCAAACTAGGACAGGAACGGCTCGAAAAAATTATCGCCTGGGGCACCGAAGGCGGGATGAACAACTTCTCGGACGTGATGTCCGAGGACGAGATCCGCAATATGGCGACCTACATCCAGATGGAGCCACCCAAGCCGCCGGAAATGTCGCTTGAGCAAATGATGGCGACCCGTAAGGTCTATGTCGAACCCGAAGATTACCCAAGCGAGCCGCTGCATGGCCGCAATTGGGAAAACTTCTTTGTGGTTATCGAACGTGACGTGGGCAAGGTGGCCGTGATCGACGGCGACACCAAAGAAGTGCTGGCGCATATTCCGACAGGCTATGCCGTGCACGTTCTGAAAGCGTCCGAGCACCATAAACTGGAAGAGCCGGAAAACCCTGGCCGCTTCTGGTACACCATGGGCCGCGACGGCAAGATGACCAAGATCGACCTGTGGCAGAACCCTGAGAATATGCTCGTGGCCGAGGTCACCATTGGCTATGACGCCCGCGACGTGGCCGTTTCTGGTGATGGTAAATACGTGATCGGTGGGGCTTATTGGCCGCCGCATTTCGCGATCGTCGATGCCGAAACAATGGAACCGAAGAAGGTTGTCTCGACCCGAGGCTACAACGTGGACGGGGACTATGTGGAAGAGGCGCGTGTTGCCGCGATCTACACCACTCCGAACGAGCCAACCTGGATCGTAGCTGTGAAAGAACTTGGCCAGCTGTGGCAGGTCGATTATTCCGATCTGGATAACCTGCGGATCGACAAGATCGACAGCGCCAAGTTCCTGCATGACGGGTTCTTTGATCCAACCGGCCGTTACTTCCAGATCGCCGCGAACGCGTCGAACAAGATGGTTGTGGTCGATACCGAAACCCACAAGTTGGAAGCCATGATCGACACGGCGCCGCTGCCGCACCCCGGCCCGGGCGCCAACTGGGAAGACCCGAATTGTGGCCCGGTTGCCGGTACGACCCACTTGGGCGAAGGCACTGTCACCGTGTGGGGCAACGACCCCGAAGGTCGTCCGGATGACGCCTGGAAAGTCTGCTACGAGGTGGAAACCGACGGACCCGGTCTGTTCATTCGGACACACCCGGAATCGGACTATATCTGGGCCGACCAGACCAAGCACCCTGAGCCTGAGGTTCAGCAATCGGTGCAGGTCATTGACAAGGCAACCGGTGAGATCGTGAAAACGATCCAGATCACAGAAGAGGAAGGCAACGTCGCAGTCCACTTCGAGTTCAACCAGGACGGTTCCGAGGTTTGGGTTTCCAAGTGGAACCGCTCGACCTCGAAGGAAGCGAACGGTGAGATCGTGATCTACGACGCCAAGACGCTGGAAGAGATTGGCCGCGTGAAGGGGCTGTTTGCACCGACCGGAAAATTCAACGTCTACAACCGGTCGAACCACGTAACCTGACGGATTCTCTACCAACTTCGGAAAGGGCGGGCCCCTCGCCCGCCCTTTCCTCGTTTGTTCACTCAGCCAAACTCACCGGCCTGCCATCCAAGGCCAGACAAGACAGCCAAAACGGAGCCCGGATATGACTTCCGAACCGGATAAGAAAAAACCGATCTGGCGCCGGTATTTCCTGTGGGGAATGCCCGTGGCCGGTATTGCCGCAGCCTTTGTCGGCGGCATCATCTTCTGGGGCGGATTCAACACCGCCATGGAAGCCACCAACACCAAAGATTTCTGTATCTCTTGTCACGAGATGCGCGATTTTGTCTATGAAGAATACACCGGCACGATCCATGACGTGAACCGGTCCGGTGTCGGTGCGGTCTGTTCCGACTGTCACGTGCCCAAGGACTGGACCCACAAGATGATCCGCAAGATCAAGGCGTCCAAAGAGCTGTACGGCAAGGTGGTTGGCACCATCAACACGCGTGAGAAGTTCGAAGCCAAACGCGTGCATTTGGCGATGAATGAGTGGGAACGGATGAAGGCCACCGACTCGCGTGAATGCCGCAACTGTCACGACTTTGAATCGATGATGCCTGAATTCCAGAAACCCCGCGCGCGTCAACAGCACCTGAACGCGATGACTGTGGGCCAGACCTGTATCGACTGTCACAAGGGGATTGCGCACTCGGACGCCCGCGACCGGGCCGACGAAGAGTATCTGGAAGAGCTTGAAGCGCCGAACCCGGACTTTATCCGTCAGATCCCGCCGGAATATATGGCGAGCCTTGAACGGATCGAAGCCAAGGAAGCCGCAGAAGCCGAGACCGAGAAAGCCGCCAAACAGGCGCAACATGAAGCCGTGCAGGCTCAAATCGCTGCGGCGGTGGATGCGGCCGTGGCCGAAGAACGCGCCAAATCCAACGGTGATGAAGCAGCAGCGCCCGCAATCGGGGGTGGTGACGATGTCGGCGCGGATATCGACTGGAACGCGGTTGCCAGCACCGATTTGAAACTGTTCTACCCCGGTCAAGCCTCGTTTGAATGGGTCCAAAACGGTAAGTTCCACGGCGGCGCGCGTCCTCTGACCAAAGGTGGAGACCAGTGTACGACCTGCCACGCCAAAGAGCTGGACACAATCGGCAACAAGATTGTTGCTGGCGGTGAATTGGAACCGACCCCGATCCCCGGCAAACGCGGCGTGATCGATGCGACCGTGCAGGCAGCGCATGATGACGAGAACCTCTATGTCCGCATGCAATGGCCGGATGCGGGTCACAATCCTGCGCCCTTTGTCGATGGCGGCAAGATGGATCCCGACAACCAGATCAAGGTTGCCATGATGATCACCGGCACCGGTATCGAACTGGGCGATCAGGTGGGGTGCTGGGCTTCGTGCCACGCCGACAACAGCTATATGCCCTTTGACCCCGGCGCGGATGCGATTGCCGCCAATGGCGACGTCGCAGGTCGCATGTCCGCGCAGGACACCGTGACCAAATACATCAGCGAAAGCCGCACGGATGTCGAAATCAAAGGCCGCCGTGGCAAAGCACTAGGCGGTTGGGACAAGCTGGAGGCCGAAGCACAGATCGAGCAGTACCTGGCCGATGGCACCTATCTAGACCTGATGCGCGTCTACGCCGATGGCAGCGCGACAAACGGCTATCTGCTGGAACAGCGCGTGGTCAATGACGGTGAAATCGCCGCCTCGGCGAACCTGTCCGGTGGCATGTGGACCGTGGTCTTTACCCGGCCGCTGAACTCGGGCGCGCCGGGTGACGTCCCGCTCGAGCCCGGCCAGACCTATACGGTTGGTTTTGCGATCCATGACGATTTCGCCGCCGCCCGGTTCCACCATGTCACGCTGGACACCAGCCTGGCATTGGACGACGACGCCGCCTTCATCAACGTGGTCAAACAATAACAGATCGGGGCCGGGCACTCCGGCCCCACCCCATTTTGGAAAGGAGACTTGGACGATGAAACCCCAACACCTTCTTCCTGCCCTGCTTTTTCTATCCGCGCCAGTATGGGCCGAGGACACTGCCGAGCTGTGCGCCGAAGCCGAAGACCGTTATCTCACGCTTTTTGGCCAGCCAACCTCGGCGGTCGAGGATGCCGAGGTGGTGCTGATGTACAAGTACAACTTCTGCCCATCCGAACTGACCGTGAAGGCCGGCACCACTGTCCGCTGGGTCAATGTCGACAAGCGGACCAGCCACTCGGTCTTGCTGAAGGATGGCGGCAAGCCGGAAAGCGACCGGTTGTTCCCTGAAGAAACGGTCGAGAATACCTTCCTTACCCCGGGTCCGCAGGAATACCTGTGCGGCCCGCATTGGGAAACACAGAACATGATCGGAATGATCACAGTCGAACCCTGAGCCGAGGCAAAAATACAGGCAGAAAGAAAGGAGCGCGGGCGCAAATCCCTCGCTCCTTAACTTTAGTCAAGGAAACAGCGCAGTTAATGCGCAAACCTACCAGCATGACACGCCCGGTTGGCCCAGCGACGTCCTCAATTCGCCGAATGGACCCGGGTTTCGAAGACATTCAGACCAAGCGAGTTTGCACATGAGCGGTAAGGTTTTTCTGATTGGTGCCGGTCCCGGCGACCCCGAACTCATGACCCTGCGCGCACTGCGCATGTTGCAAGAGGCCGATGTGGTTGTGTATGACCGGCTGGTTTCGGCCGACATTCTGGACCTGCATGCCCCCGGCGCGCGGCTGATCCCGGTCGGCAAAGCGCCCAAGTGCCATACGGTGCCGCAGGACCGCATTAATGACATTTTGGCAAAAGAGGCCCGCGCTGGCCTCACCGTAGCGCGTTTGAAGGGTGGCGACCCGATGATCTTTGGCCGCGGCTCTGAAGAGGCCGCGTATCTGATGGCGCACGGTATCGCCATTGAATACGCGCCAGGCATCACAGCGGCACAGGGGGCATCCAGTTCCACTGGCGTGCCGCTGACCCATCGCGGCCTGGCAACATCGGTTCAATATGTCACCGGTCACAGGCAAGCCGACAAAGTGCTGGACCTAGATTGGAAACGGCTGGCCGATCCTGACGCGACGCTAGTCATCTACATGGGTGTCGCAAATATCGGTCAGATCGCCATGGGCTTGATGACGGAAAACCTGCCTGGCTCGACGCCTGTTTTGGCCGTAGGCAAAGCGACAACGCCAGACGAGCGTCGACTTGTTTCAAGACTGGACAAATTGGCGGCGGATGTGCGCGAGGCGGATCTGAAGGCCCCGACGCTGTTTATCGTCGGGCAAGTGGTTACCCTTTATGCGGATCAACCCGTGGCGAACCTGCTGGAGCAGGCCCATGGTTAGTGATGTCCAATCGAATGGCGGGCTTCCGGCATGGGCCTCACGCGCTTTACTCACAACGGCCGTCCTCATAGCAACGTCAGCCCTTGCCGCCGATGTGCTTGATGGCAACGCGCTCAAACGGCTTGTGCATCAGGATTGCGGCTCTTGCCACGGGTTGTCTCTGAAAGGCGGTCTTGGGCCGGATCTACGGTCCAAATCGTTGGAGCATTACGATGCAAACGTTCTGACCGACGTCATCCTTGACGGTATCCCCGGCACTGCAATGCCCCCGTGGCGGCCCCTGATCAGCGAAGAAGAGGCCGAATGGATCGCCCATTACCTGCTGGAACAGGAGGAACAATGAAACACTTTTTCCTTGGTCTCGCGGCCATCCTGATGATGACAACGGCGCAAGCCGAACCCACCGCTACCGGCGACTTAGGCCTGGTGATCGAACGGGCCAAGGGCTCGGTCTTGCTGATTGATCAATCAGACCGTGTCGCGCTGGCGCGGATCGAAGGGCTTGGCGACCTGTCCCATGCCTCGCTGGTCTATTCGCCTGATGAACGCTTTGCCTATGTTTTTGGCCGTGATGGGGGCCTGACCAAGGTCGATATCGTCACACGCCAGATCGTGATCAGAGTCGTGCAGGCGGGCAATGCTATTGGCGGCGCGATTTCGGATGACGGCCAATTGGTAGCCGTATCGAATTATGAACCCGGCGGTGTGCGGGTCTTTGATGCCAACACGCTTGAAATGGTTGCCGACATCCCCACCGATAGCAAAACCATCGGTCTGGTCGACGCACCAGGCCGCCGGTTCGTGTTCACCATGTGGGACACGGGCGAGACCTGGATTGCCGATTTCTCGGCGGGCAAGCCAGAAATCACCAAGATCTTCGACATGGGCAAGAACCCCTATGACGCGCTTATCACCGCCAATGGTCGGACCTACATCACCGGGCTATTCGGCGAAGACGGGCTGACAGCGCTGGACCTCTGGGCCGACAACCCCGAACCGATCCGCGTGTTACCCGACTATGGTCGTGGTCAGGAAGAGATGCCCGTCTACAAGATGCCCCATCTGGAAGGCTGGGCACTAACGGGGCGCGAGTTTGTGCTGCCCGCCGTCGGCCATCACGAGGTGCTCTGGATCGACGCCGATACCCTGACGGAAACCGGGCGCACCCAAACCCATGGCCAGCCTGTCTTTGCCATGTCGCGACCGGATGGTCGAGAGGTCTGGGTGAACTTTGCCCACCCGCTGAACGACACGATCCAGGTGATCGACAGTGTCAGCAAAGAGATCATCCACGAGTTCAAACCGGGGCCTGCAGTGCTGCATATGGAGTTCACCCCGCGTGGGCATGAGGTCTGGATCAGCGTGCGCGATGCCAACAAGGTCATGGTTTACGACACACAAACTTTCGAAAAGCTGCGCGAGATCGAGGCGGACAGCCCATCTGGCATCTTCTTCACCGCCCGCGCGCACAAAACGGGGCTGTAGGCGATGGAACATATCACCGACCCGATCGATCGCCGCCTGCTGGATGAATTTCAACGCAATTTTCCGGTAACGGACCGCCCTTTCCAGGTTTTGGCTTTCACGTTGGGGCTGGACGAGATTGAAGTGTTGGATCGCCTAGCCCGAATGCGGGCGACCGGCCGGATTACGAGAGTCGGCGCGACCATTGCCCCTGGCGCGGTTTCTGCCAGCACTCTGGCCGCCGTCGCTGCACCGGGTGAACGTCTGGAAGACGTGGCCGCTCTGATCGACGCCGAACCGGGTGTGAACCATAACTACCAGCGCGAGGACAAATGGAACCTCTGGTTCGTGGCAACCGGTCCAGACCGGGCGCATGTAAATGACACGCTGGCTCGGATCGCCCAGCGCACAGGGCTGCAGGTTCTCGACCTTCGGTTGGTTCGTCCGTTCAACGTGGATCTGGGGTTTCGCATGTCAGGCAAGACCCGAAACGTTCCAAGCCCGCGCAAGATAGATCGATCGGTCTTGCAAGACGGCGATCGCGCGTTGCTTCAAGCCCTCAGTTCGGGTTTGCCGCTGGTCGCTGAACCCTATGCCGTGCTGGCCCAGTCAATAGGTCGCGACGCTGCGGGTGTGATGGATCGGATCGAGGTACTGCACAGAGCCGGTATCATCTCGCGCCTGGGCGTGATCGTGCGCCACCGTGCGCTCGGATGGTCAGCCAATGCAATGGTTGTCTGGGACTTGCCATCCGAACAGATCGACGCCGCCGGTCCTGCCCTTGCAGCCCACCCCGGAGTGACCTTGTGCTATGAACGGTGTCCGGCCGAAGGGGTCTGGCCTTATCGCCTTTACTCAATGATCCACGCCCGCACCCGCAGCGAAGCGCTGGAGATCCTGGCCAGTGCGCGCGCGCTGCCGGACCTGTTTGGCGCGCAGCACAAGGTTTTGTTCTCGACGCGCTGTTTCAAACAGACCGGCGCGCTGATCCAACCGAAAGAGGCCGCCGCATGAAACTGGATGGAACCGATCGCGCGATCCTGAACCGGATGCAGGACGATCTACCCTTGGTATCGCACCCTTATGCAGCCGTGGCAGAGGAGTTGGGCATTCCTGAAAGCGAAGTGCTTAACCGCCTGACCCGTATGAAAGACAGCCGAGTGATCACGCGCTTTGGTCCGTTCTTCGACGCCGCCGCCATGGGGGGCGCTTTTTGCCTGTGTGCAATGGCGGTGCCAACTGAAGAATTCGAAACCGTCCTGACCAAAGTCAATGCGCATGCAGAGGTTGCCCACAATTATGAACGTACGCACCGGCTGAACATGTGGTTCGTGCTGGCCACTGAAACTCCCGAGGGGATCGTGGGCACTGCTGATGCAATCGAACGGGAAACGGGGATCTGCGTTCTTCGTTTCCCCAAACTACAGGAATTTTTCATCGGCTTTCGGGTGGCGGCATGATCGACGCAACAGATCGAGAGATTATCGAGGCGCTGCAAGGCGGGCTGCCCCTTGTGCCCGCGCCTTATGCGCAGGTGGCCGAGATACTTGGCATGGATGAAGATGCCCTTTTGTACCGCTTAGCCGAGTTCAAGTCGCGCGGTGTGATCCGTCGCATCGCTGCCGCGCCGAACCACTACAAATTGGGCATGACATCGAACGGGATGACCGTCTGGGATGTGGATGACGACCGGATCACCGAATTAGGCGCCCGGATCGGCGCGTTGCCCTTTGTCACCCATTGCTATGAACGCCCCCGCGCCCTGCCCGATTGGCCATACAATCTGTTCGCCATGGTACACGGCGCTGATCGTGACGAGGTCGAAGCGAAGCGCGCCGAAATTGCTGACATTCTAGGCGATGCCTGCCGGGCCAAGGACATCCTCTATTCCACGCGCATCCTGAAGAAAACCGGGTTGCGCCTGAAAACGAAAGGCTGAGACATGTTCCGCCTGACCGAATACATGCACCAACTCGTCAAACCGACAACAGTGCGTAAACGCCGGCCCGGCCCGGTGAAGCCGGTGGTGATCTGGAACCTGACGCGGCGCTGCAATTTGAAATGCCGCCATTGCTATACTGTTTCGGCGGATGTGGCCTTCCCGGGTGAGCTCAGCCATGAGCAAGCCATGGTAACCCTTGAGGATCTGGGCCAATTTCGCGTCCCGGCCCTGATCCTCTCGGGTGGAGAACCACTGGACCGGTTCGATTTCTTTGACATCGCCAAACGGGCCCGCGATCTGGTGCCGATGCTGGCATTGTCGACCAACGGCACGCGGATCTATGACGAAACCGCCGATATGATTGCCGATGTGGGGTTCAACTATGTGGGTATCTCGCTGGACGGTATCGGGGCCACAAATGACTGGTTCCGAGGGGTCGAAGGCGCCTTTGCCGACGCCCTGCGCGGCGTGCGTGAGTGTAAGAAACGCGGCATCAAGGTGGGACTTCGGTTTTGCCTGACTGAAGGTACTCAACACCATCTGCCCGATCTGCTGCAGCTGTGCGATGACGAGGGTGTCGACAAGTTCTACTTGTCCCATCTGGTCTATGCAGGTCGTGGAGACAAGAACCGAGGCGAAGATGCTGAACATCTGCGCACACGGAGCGGGCTGGACCTGCTGTTGGAGCGCGCATGGGAGGCTGCCTCGGGTGGTCGTCCTCTGGATATCGTGACCGGTAATAATGACGCTGACGCGGGGTATTTCCTGAACTGGGTCCGCGCGCGTTTCGATGCTGGAAAAACAGCTCATGTACGCGAGCATCTGGCGGCATGGGGTGGCAACTCCAGCGGCCTAGGCGTGGCCAATATCGACAATCTGGGCCGCGTACACCCCGACACTTACTGGTCGGACTACACTGTCGGCAATGTGAAGACCCGGTCGTTCTCAGAACTTTGGACCGGCGATGACCAAATGTTGGCCATGCTGCGCACACGTCCCCGCCCCTTGAAAGGGCGCTGCGGCGCCTGTCAGCTCAAGGATGTCTGTGGCGGCAACACCCGTATCCGGGCTTTGCAGGTGACCGGCGACCCGTGGGCGGAAGATCCAGCATGCTATCTGTCAAACCAAGAAATCGGCGTGGATGAGGCGGGCGATCGCCTGCAGGTCACGCCGTTCCGGGGGAAACGCCATGATCCGGCGCATCAGTTCTTCTAAGACGCTCAAACTCGGCACTCTCTGCTCGCTGTTGTTGATCGGAACCGCATGGGCTGACGCTCCTTCGGATTACGCTGAATTTTGTGCGTCCTGCCACGGCGAAAACCGCTTAGGCGGCGTGGGTCCGGCGCTTATCCCTGAAACGCTGAAGCGGATGCGCGGCCCCCGCGTTGCCGCGGTTATCGCCGAAGGGCGGACCGCGACCCAAATGCCTGCCTTCTCGCACGAGCTCGACGCTTTGCAGATTGAAGAACTGGCGGGTTGGTTGAAATCACCGCTGGAAAGCGATCCCGAGTGGGGTGAGGCCGACATAATGGCCAGCCGAATTCTGGACGAGAATTACGTCGCAGTTGAAGCACCCATCTGGGACAGCGACCCGATGAACATTACTCTGGCTGTTGAGACAGGGGACCATCATGTCAGCGTGCTGGACGGTGACACTTTCGAGGTTTTGGACCGGTTCGAGACACCCTTTGCCGTTCATGGCGGTCCAAAATTCAGCCCAGACGGGCGATATGTGTTCATCATGTCACGTGATGGCTGGGTCCAGAAGTATGACATCTGGGCCTTGGAACAGGTTGGCCGCGTGCGCGCTGGCCTGAACAGTCGCAACATCGCCATGTCGGGCGATGGCAAATGGGTGGCAGTGGCAAACTACCTGCCCAACAGCCTGACCTTGCTGTCGACCGAAGACCTGTCCGTGGTCAAGGTCATCGACATCAAAAGCAAGAAGGGCAAGCCCAGCCGCGTTTCGGCGGTCTATCAGGCCCCCCCACGCGAGAGCTTTGTTCTGGCCCTCAAGGATGTGCCCGAGATCTGGGAGGTCTTCTACGGGGCCAATCCTCCTCAATTTGGTATCGGTCATGATTTCCGCATCGAAGGACAATTCAAAAACCCTGACCCTTTCCCGGTGCGCAAGATCACCACGCCGGACTATCTGGATGATTTCTTTTTCGACCAGAGCTATGAATACGTCATGGGCGCATCCCGCGGCGGCGAGGGCGGTCAGGTGATTGATCTGGTCATCGGTCAGAAGGTCGCCGATCTGGATCTGCCGGGGATGCCGCACCTGGGCTCGGGGATCACGTGGAGGTATGGCGATACGACCGTGATGGCAACGCCGCACCTGACCGATGGCACCGTTTCCGTGATCGATATGGAGACCTGGAAAACTGTTAAGCAGATCAAAACCGAAGGGCCGGGGTTTTTCATGCGCAGCCATGAGAATTCTCCTTACGTCTGGGCCGATGTGTTCTTTGGACCCAACAAGGACGCTATGCATGTGATCGACAAGCAGAGTCTTGAAATCGTTAAGACTCTGCGCCCGGCCCCCGGTCAAACCGTGGCTCATGTGGAATTCACCAAAGATGGCAGCCACGCACTCGTGTCCATCTGGGAAGATGATGGCGCGGTTATTGTCTATGACGCGCAAACATTGGAAGAGGTCCGCCGCCTACCGATGCGCAAACCTTCAGGGAAATACAATGTCTGGAACAAAATCACCTTCTCGGAAGGCACCAGCCACTGAGGGCAATTGGCCGGTCTGGAAACTGGCCATCCTTTTGTATCCGGCCACGGCTTTGACCGTGGCCATCAACCTGTTTCTAGCGGGGCTGATCGCCAACAGCGCCGGGTTTGGCGTGATTACGCCTGTAGCCGCGATCCTGTGGTCAATTCCTCTGGGCGTACCCGCCGCGTGGTTGGCAGGGCGTTGGTTGCGCGGGCTGATGGATGAAGCGGACGAATAACGCGAAATTTCCTGCAGCCTAACCGAAGTCAAGTATCACCAAGCGAGAATCCCCTACGACTTAGGAACGATTTCCGAGTTGGATTCTCCATGCCCGCCCTTAGCCCTCTGCACAGCCTCCCTGTTCGCGCGTTACGTGCGACGTGTGCTTTGGCGGGTATCCTTATGCTGTTGTTGCAAACGATCGGTCCGGCGCTGGCGAGTCCCGGCCAAAGCATGTGGGTGGAAATCTGCTCGGAGGCAGGGGCGGTCTGGGTCCAGATAGACCTTGAGGAGGAAGACCTGGACCCAACCGCGCCCTGCCCCAAATGCGCCGATTGCGCCCTGTGTGCTGTCACCTCGGCTGCCCCGATGCCGAACTGGCCTTTCCTGGCACGGGACAACGCTATTCACACCGAACACTCTTCGCCCCGCGATCTGGTTCAGGTCTGCAGCTTGAAACGATTGTGGCCTGAAACCCGTGCCCCCCCGGCTGCGCCCAAGAAATACCTCGAACGCGCCCAGCGCGCGTCCATAGCGTCAATCCAAGTTTCCGGAGGTGCGCTGTGGCCGTAAGTCGCGCAATCCAATTCCTGCTGGCCCTTACCCTGTCCTGCCTGATGGCGATCAGTGCCCATGCTGACAGCCTCGCCAGCTTCCTGCCTGACATCACCCCTTCTGAGTTGGCCCCCGAAGCCGATGCCTTTGGTCCCGTGCGCGATGACGTGCCCGTTGCTCCGGTTCTAAAGGGCGGCGAGACCATCGCATGGGCTTTTCTGACCTCGGATTTCGTCGGCACCACCGGCTATTCCGGCAAGCCCATCCACGTGGTCGCCGCCATCGACGACGACGCAGTTCTGGCCGGAGTGAAACTAGTCAAACACTCGGAACCCATTGTTCTGATCGGCATCCCCAATTCGCGCATGGTCGAGTTGACCGAAGGTTACGCCGGGCTGGACCTAAAAGTCGAAGCTGAGACCGGTGGTGAGGGGCATGACCTCGATATCATTTCGGGCGCGACTGTGACGATCATGGTGATTGATGACAGCCTGGTTCGTGGCGGCATCAAGGTAGCCCGTGCGCTGGGTCTGGGTGGTCTGTCGCCGCTACAGGCCGATGGTCCCAAGCGCGAAATCGATATGGCTAAGAACTCAGTCTATGACTGGACCACTCTGTCCGGCGATGGCTCGGTCCGGCGCCTGACTTTGGATGTCGGTCAGGTCAATGCCGCCTTTGCAGCCACAGGCGATCAGCGCGCCATCAAACGCCCGGAACCGGGCGAGCCGAATGACACGTTCATCGACATGCATGTGGCGCTGGTCTCGGTCCCATCGGTCGGCAAGTCCCTGTTGGGCGAGGCCGAATATCAGAATCTGACCGAGTGGCTGGACGAAGGTGAACAGGCCATTCTGGTGCTGGGGCGTGGGGCTTACAGCTTCAAGGGTTCAGGCTATGTGCGCGGCGGAATTTTCGACCGGATTCAGCTTATTCAGGGCGACAATTCGGTGCGGTTCTTTGACAAGCAGCAAGAGCGTCTGGGCAAGGTTGCGGCCCCGGATGCGCCCAGCTTCACCGAACTGGATATCTTCAAGATCCCTGCCGAGGCCGAGTTTGACCCCGCCGAGCCGTTCCGCCTGCAATTGCTGGTGCAACGGGCCGTGGGCGCGGTTGAGAAGACGTTCCTGACCTTCGATCTGGGCTACAAGCTGCCCGAGCAATACCTGCTGCCCGTCACCGCCCCGGCGGTTGTTGACGATGCCACGGGCGAAGCCGCGGCCAAAGCCGCACTTTGGAAACGCATCTGGAAGGACCGCACGGTCGAGATCGCCGTGCTTGGCGTCATGCTGCTGGTGCTGACCGCAACCTTCTTCTTCCAGTTTCACGCGACGATGAATGCACGGGTCTTCTACTGGTTCCGCATCGGGTATCTGACCATGACCCTGTTCTTTATCGGCTGGTACGCCAATGCGCAGCTGAGCGTGGTGAACCTGATGGCATTGGCAGGCAGTCTGCGGACCGGCTTCTCATGGGATGCGTTCCTGCTGGATCCACTGGTCTTCATCCAATGGTTTGCCGTCGCCGCCGCGTTGCTATTCTGGGGCCGTGGTGCCTACTGCGGCTGGCTGTGTCCATTCGGCGCACTGCAGGAGCTGACCAACAAGATCGCGCGGGCCTTACGCGTCCCGCAATGGACGCTGCCTTGGGGCCTGAACGAACGCCTCTGGCCCGCAAAATACATGATCTTCCTCGGATTGTTCGGCCTCAGCTTCGTCTCGATCCCGCTGGCCGAGAAGTATGCTGAGATCGAGCCCTTCAAGACGGCAATCATTCTGAAATTCATGCGGGACTGGCCCTTCGTGGTCTTTGCGCTGACCCTGCTGGGGATCGGGCTGTTCATCGAACGGTTCTACTGCCGCTACCTCTGCCCGCTGGGCGGAGCGCTGGCCATCCCCGCCCGAATTCGCATGTTCGACTGGCTGCGCCGCTACAAGGATTGCGGCACCCCCTGTCAAACCTGCGCCAACGAATGCCCCGTTCAGGCCATCCACCCCACCGGTGAGATCAATCCGAACGAGTGCGTCACCTGCCTGCATTGTCAGGTGCTCTACCAGTCCGAGGACAAATGTCCCGTCGTTATCCGCCAGCTCAAGCGGCGGGCCAAGACAGGGTCGGTCGATCTCAAGACCCCACTCGGACAACCACCGGCGAACCATCCGAACGCCAAACCGAAAACCGTTTCCTAAAGGAGGAACGATCATGTCGGAACATGACAACAAACTGAACATCACACGTCGCGGGATGCTGGGCGCAACCGCAACCGGCGCCGTGCTGGCCGGGACCGGTCTGGGTTCGACCCTGATGACCGCAAAACAGGCCAGCGCCGCCGCCAATGCCAATCTGCAGCCCGGCGAACTGGACGAATATTACGGCTTCTGGTCCTCGGGTCAGACCGGTGAACTGCGTATCCTTGGCTTCCCTTCCATGCGCGAGCTGATGCGGGTGCCGGTGTTCAATCGCTGCTCGGCCACCGGCTGGGGCCAGACCAATGAATCGCTGAAGATCATGACCGACGGCCTGCTGCCGGAGACCAAAGAGTTTCTCGCCAAGCGCGGCCTGAAAACTTATGATAACGGCGACCTTCACCACCCGCACATGTCGTTCACCGATGGCACCTATGATGGCCGCTATCTGTTCATGAACGACAAGGCCAACACCCGCGTCGCTCGTGTGCGCTGCGATGTGATGAAATGCGACAAGATCACCGAAATCCCGAACGCCAAGGCGATCCACGGTCTGCGTCCTCAGAAGTTCCCGCGCACCGGCTATGTCTTTGCCAATGGTGAGGATGAAACGCCGCTGGTCAATGACGGCACAGTGCTGGACGATCCGTCGCAATACGTGAACATCTTCACGGCGCTGGACGGCGACACCATGGAGGTCGCGTGGCAGGTGATCGTGTCGGGTAACCTCGATAACACGGACTGCGACTATCAGGGCAAATACGCCTATTCGACCTCGTACAACTCGGAAATGGGTATGAACCTGGCCGAGATGACCGAGAACGAGCTGGATCATGTCGTTGTCTTCAACCTCGCAGAAATCGAAGCAGGGATTGAGGCTGGTGACTATCAGGAACTGAAAGGCGTCAAGGTTCTGGATGGACGCAAGGGTCAGAACAAGAAGTACACCCGTTACATCCCGATCCCGAACTCGCCGCACGGTATCAACACTGCGCCTGACGGCAAGCACGTCTGCATCAACGGTAAGCTGTCGCCCACCGTTTCGATCATGGACGTCACCAAACTAGACGCCCTGTTCGAAAGCGATACCGACCCACGTTCCTGCATTGTGGGTGAACCGCAGCTGGGTCTTGGCCCACTTCACACCGCCTATGACGGTCAGGGCAATGCGTTCACCACGCTGTTCCTCGACAGTCAGATCGTGAAGTGGAACATCGACAAGGCAATCGAGGCATACGGTGGCGCCGACGTGGACCCGATCATCTCGAAAGTCGACGTTCACTATCAGCCGGGCCACAACTCGACCACCATGGGTGAGACCAAGGAGGCCGATGGCAAATGGCTGATTTCGATGAACAAGTTCTCGAAAGACCGGTTCCTGAACACGGGCCCGCTGAAGCCTGAAAATGAACAGCTGATCGACATCTCATCCAACGAGATGAAGGTGGTTCACGACGGGCCGACCTTTGCTGAGCCGCACGACTCGATCATGGTTCGCGCCGACATCGTCAACCCGGTCAACGTCTGGGACCGCGCCGATGTCACATGGGAAGACGCCCGCAAACAGGCCGAGGCTGATGGCATCGATTTGGAAGACGGCGCCGAAGAACCGATCCGGGACGGTAACAAGGTACGGGTCTACATGACTTCGCAGGCTCCGACCTTCAGCCTTGAGAAGTTCACTGTCAAACAGGGTGACCAGGTGACGGTTTACATCACCAACCTGGATGACGTGGACGATGTGACCCACGGCTTCTGCCTGGGCAACTACGGCATCGCGATGGAAGTGGCTCCGATGGCAACCGCATCGGTCACCTTCACCGCCGACCGTCCGGGCGTGCACTGGTTCTATTGTCAGTGGTTCTGCCACGCGCTGCATATGGAAATGCGCGGCCGGATGCTGGTCGAACCGGCGGGAGCATAACCCATGCGTTGGTCCCTGCTCATACCGCTCCTGCTTGGCTCGCCCCTTTGGGCGGCGGACTGGGATGTGCCCAACCGGGCGGGGGCCATCAATGAAACACTGGCGCAGGCGGCGGATGGAGACACCCTTCGCCTGAGCCCCGGTGTCTATACCGAAACCCTGGTTCTGGACCGGCCCGTCACCATTGACGGGCAAGGACAGGCCACCATTGACGGACAAGGCGAGGGCAGCGTCATCACCGTGACCGGGCCCGGTGTAACCGTGCGCGGTCTGGCAGTGATCGGTTCCGGTTCAAGCCATGACGGGATCGACAGTGGCATCCAGCTGACCAAAACGGCTAAGGCGCCGGTGGTCGAGGATAACGTGCTGCTGGGCAATCTTTATGGCGTCGACATTCATGGTGCCAAGGACAGCATCGTTCGTGGTAACCGCATTGAAGGTCGCCAAGACCAGCGAATGAACGACCGTGGAAACGGAGTCTATGTCTGGAACGCGCCCGGTTCCGTGGTGGATAGCAATGACATCCGCTATGGCCGCGACGGGATCTTTGTGAACTCGTCGAAAAAGAACACCTTCACCGGCAACCTATTCCGCGACCTGCGTTTTGCGGTGCATTACATGTATGCGGACGACTCAGTTGTCAGTGACAATGTCTCGATCGGTAACGATCTGGGTTATGCGGTGATGTTCACGACCAATGTGAAAGTCGCCGACAACGTCTCAATCGGTGACCGTGAACATGGCGTGATGCTGAACTACGCCAACAAGAGTCAGATCACCGGCAATGTCGTGATCGGTGCCAAGGAAAAATGCACCTTCCTCTATAACTCCAACAAGAACGAATTCACCGACAACTGGTTCCAGGGATGCGGCATCGGTATCCACTTTACTGCCGGGTCCGAGCGCAACCGGATCGTCGGAAACGCCTTTGTCGGCAACCGGACCCAAGTGAAATACGTTTCGACCAAATGGGTCGAGTGGTCCGAAGACGGGCGCGGCAATTACTGGTCCGATTTTGCGGCCTATGACGTGGACGGCGACGGCATCGCCGACGCCCCTTATCGCCCCAATGACAGTATGGACCATGTGCTGTGGACCCAACCCGCGGCCAAACTTTTGCTCGGCTCCCCCGCCGTGCAACTGGTGCGCTGGTCCCAATCGGCCTTCCCGGCGCTGTTGCCGGGCGGTGTGATGGACAGCAACCCACTGATGCAAGCCCCTGAACCCCCAGCAATGAAAAAGGTGCCTCATGACGGATAAGGCCCTGAGTATTACCCAAGTCAGCAAGGACCGAGGTAAAACCCGTGTTCTTGACGATATCACCCTGTCTCTTGCCCCTGGTCAGCGCGTGGCGCTGCTGGGCCATAACGGCGCGGGCAAGTCGACCCTGATCAAATCTATCCTCGGTCTGACATCGATCCATGTCGGAACCATCCGGATCGGAGATGCCACTCCCGGCAGTGCGCAGGCGCGGCGGGATACTGCCTATTTGCCTGAGGCAGTGTCGTTTCATCCTGCGCTGACGGGCCGCGAGCAGCTGACCTTATTTGCGCAACTTTCCGGGTCCAGGGCCGATGTCCCCAGCCTGCTGGACCGCGTGGGCCTTGGCAACGCTCTGGACCGCCGGATCGGAACCTACTCTAAAGGCATGCGCCAACGTCTGGGTTTGGCGCAAGTGCTGCTGGGCCGGCCAAAAGTGGCGCTGTTGGATGAGCCAACAAGTGGTTTGGACCCGATCTCGCGGCAAGACCTATATGCCATCATCGATGAATTGGCCGGTCAAGGCACAGCGGTCCTGATTGCCTCCCACGCTCTCACCGAGGTCGAAGCCCGCACCGACCGCATCGCCATCATGCGCGAGGGCCGAATGGTTGCGGATGACACGCTCAACAATCTGTCGGCGCTGGCTGGCCTGCCGATCCGCCTCAAAGTGCGTGCCAGCGCGAACCCCGAAGCACTTGCCGCCGAACTGGGCGGCAACCGGATCAACGGAGCATCTGTGGAACTGCTCTGCTCGCCGGATGACAAGATGGAGGCCCTGCGCCGCATCGCCGGACTGGGCGACGCCGTGGCGGATGTGGAAATGACCCCGCCCAAACTTGAAGACCTCTACCGCCATTACGCACAGGAGGAGATGCAATGACCCGCTTCCTCGCCATCACCCGCACCGAGATGTTGATCCTGCGCCGCAACCGCTGGCTGTTGATGGCCACGCTGATCATGGTGCTGTTCGCCTTGGCCCTGACCTTTGCAGGCAGCGCGCCGACCGGCACGTTGGGCGTCGATATGCTGACCGTCTCGGTCGCTTCGATGACCACGCTTTCGGTCTATCTTGCGCCGCTGCTGGCGCTGATGATCGCTTTCGACGCCATCGCAGGCGACGTGGACCGGGGCAGTCTGTCGTTGCTGCTGTCCTACCCCGCCGGACGCGGAGAAATTCTGCTGGGCAAATTCACCGCCCATCTGGCGGCATTGGCCTTTGCCATGACCATCGGTTTCGGCACCGCAGGTGCAGTGGCCGCATGGTTTGGTGGCGCCGGTCCTGAAAGCCTGCTGGCTCTGGCGCGCCTAATCCTTACCTCCATCTTGCTGGGCGCCGTTTTTCTGGCGCTGGGGTACCTGCTGTCTGCTCTGGCAAGGGGCGCTACGGCGGCGGCAGGTCTGTCGGCCGGGCTTTGGCTGGTCTTTGTCGTCCTCTATGATCTTGGCTTGTTGGGAGCCGTGGTCATGGATGAGGGCGGCACCTTCACCCAATCCGTCTTTCCATGGGTGATGGTGGCCAACCCGGCCGACGCATTTCGGCTGTGGAACATTTCCGCGACCGAAGGCGTCGCAATGGCGTCCGGCATGACCGGTGCGGCCCAAGCTCTGCCCGTCTGGGCCGCGCCCGCCTCGCTGCTGATCTGGCCGATACTGGGCTGTGCCCTCGCCCGCGCCGCCTTCCGGAGGGTTGAGCCATGAAACGTCTTGTGCTGATTGCGCTGATTGCCTTGGCGGCTTGCAAAGAGGAGGTCGCCGTTGCTCCCGACCCGGTTGATCTGACTCCCGATGCCCTGAGCTTCTTCTGCCAAATGAATATCGCCGAGCATGGTGGCCCCAAAGGGCAGATCCACCTGGAAGGATACCCCACGCCGCTGTTTTTTGCGCAGGTGCGGGACATGGTAGCCTATCTCAAAAGCCCCGAACGGGACGCTGATATCACCGCCGTCTATGTCAGCGATATGAGCGTTGCACTCAACTGGCGTCAGCCTGGCATCTCGAATTGGATCGACGCCGACGGCGCGACATTTGTTGTCGGCTCCAACGTGGCAGGCGGCATGGGTGCGCGTGAGGTGGTGCCATTTTCCAACCCAGCCGATGCCGCATCCTTCATCGACCAGTATGGCGGTGCCGCTCTGCCCTTGTCCGAGATTCCTGATACCGAGGTGCTAGGCCCGGTCGACCTGGGCTTACTACTGGAGACACCCGCATGACCTTTCTGTCCCGCCGCCGGTTTCTGACCATCTCGGCCGCAAGCGCGGCCTGTCCTGCAATCGCAGCCCCGGTTACAACCGCCCGGTGGCGCGGTTCTGCATTGGGCGCACCCGCCAGCATGCAGTTGGTCGGGCTGACAGATACCCAAGCCCGCCCCGTTTTTGCAGCCGTCGAAGCCGAAATCACACGGCTGGAAGATATCTTCAGCCTGTATCGCTCGAAATCCCAACTTTCGCGCCTGAACCGCGATGGGTTTCTTATGCAACCAGCGCCCGAGCTCTTGAGCCTGTTCAGCCTGTGCACAGTTTTGCACCAGAATTCAGGGGGCGCTTTTGACCCGACAATCCAGCCTCTCTGGGCTGCTCTGATCAACGGTGACGACGCCACAACCGCCCGCAAATCCATCGGGTGGGATAAGGTCACGGTTAATAACGATGGCGTCCGCCTGCCCTACCCAGGGCAGTCGGCGCTGACTCTGAATGGAGTAGCGCAAGGGGCAATCACAGATCGCATCGCTGCCCTGCTCAGATCACAGGGGCTGCAAGACGTTTTGGTCGACATGGGGGAAATCGCAGCGCTCGGACAACGTCACGATGGGCGCGATTGGCTAGTCGGTTTGGCAGGCGCCGAAAGTCAGATCACAAAGCGTATCTCTCTGCGCGACCGAGCTGTTGCGACCTCTGATTCCGGTAACCTGATGCTGACGGACGCTCACGGTCACATCCTCAGCCCCACCGGTCAAACACCAGCGCGCCGGATTTTGTCGGTATCTGCAAACTCCGCAGCGCTCGCCGATGGGCTTTCAACAGCCCTGTGCGCACTGTCTGACGGAGATATACCGAGCGTTCTAAACCGTTTCCAAGATGCGCGATTAGAGATGAAAGTCTAACCGGAATCGCACGAGTCGGACAAAAACGTCGCGCAATATCGGTAACAAATGAGTTCGCGATCACGTCCGATTCAGAGTGTAATGGCGGAGACGAAGTCCGCCTACCGCAATTCTAAAACGTTCCATAAAGTACCATAAAACAGATATTTAAAGCCTATTCTGTTCTTGAACGTTCCAGTGTCGTCCCCCATATTCTTGTCACTAGTGGGGGACGGAATGGCGGACGAACAAAGTACTACCAACAACAACACACCGCGCAAGCGCCAAGAGAAAGCACTTTCGGCTGCCTTCGTTCGAACGGCATCTAGCCCCGGTAAGTATTTCGATGGGCATGGCCTGTTTCTAAAGGTGGATACATCAGGCGCACGGCGCTGGGTTCAGCGTATTGTCATTCGCGGCAAACGCACTGAAATAGGATTGGGGTCTGCATCCCTTGTGAGCCTAGCAGAGGCCCGAGAAGCCGCGCTAGAGAACCGCAAGCTGGCGCGGGCTGGTGGCGACCCATTGCAAGCCAAGCGCACTGCTGAAGCCCTACTTACGTTTGAGGAGGCCGCGCGAAAGGTTCATAAGATCCACGAACCAACTTGGCGCAACAAGAAACACGCGGCGCAGTTTATTTCCACACTCGAAACCTACACCTTTCCCCGCATTGGCAAGCTGAAGGTTTCCGAAGTCACCACGGCTGATGTGCTGGTTGTCCTTCAACCAATCTGGCTAGAAAAGGCTGAAACAGCGCGGCGTGTACGCCAGCGTATCGGCACTGTGATGAAGTGGGCCATTGCCAACGGTTGGAGGCAGGACAACCCTGCCGATACAATTTCTTCCGCGCTGCCCAAGCAGGATAGGACGCAAACGCACCGTAAGGCGCTACCCTACAAAAAGCTTCCTGAATTCCTAGAGAGCCTCAAGGAGTCAAACGCCGGGGATGCCACCAAACTAGCGATAGAACTGCTTATCTTGACTGCGTCTAGGTCTGGTGAGGTGCGATTGGCCGAGTGGTCTGAATTTGATCTGGAGAACGCTGTTTGGACCCGCCCAGCGCTACGTATGAAGGCCAAGAAAGAACATCGTGTTCCCTTATCCCCCGGCGCCTTGGAGGTGTTGTCCAGGGCTCAAAATTTGGGTTCAGGTAAGGGCTTGGTTTTCCCTGGCACCAAACAGGGCAAGCCATTGTCTGACATGACCCTGTCAAAGCTGGTTAAGGGGCTGGGCTATGATGTCGATGTACATGGGTTCCGAACGTCCTTTAAGACATGGGCGCAAGAACGCACCAACACCCCACGCGATGTATCTGAAGCAGCCTTGGCACATACCGTGAAAGATAAGGCTGAAGCGGCATATGCCAGGTCGGACTACTTTGAAAAGCGAAGAAAACTAATGGAAAACTGGTCTCATTTTATTGCCGAAAACTCCGACAGCTTAGTTAGGATTGGATAATTGTTTGCCCCAAAAGGCTGGATCAGCCTGCGCGAAATTTATTTCACAATAGCCGCTATATTTGATGAGAAAGGTCACATCGGTGATATAGAGTTTTTCGGCGACGAAAACTTTGAAGTCACATGGCTGTATTTGCAAGAGAGTAGTGAGGTTGCGGTTTGCCTAGCTAGTGGCGAACCTGTACCTGCTTCTCGCCTTCTAATCTTTTCAGATAATCCTTATGACAACCTAAACGACCACATCGATATATCGGTTGGGACTGTAGGTTCCTCACAGTCGTCAAATCACATGAGCGAACCTCCCGATGAACTTGAACTCCAACGACGATATGGCCCGTTCCTCCACTTGCCTTTGATTTTTCCACATGATGATTTCCTGGAATTTCTAGATGACTTTGAAGCCGATATACCTGCGTACATTGGGCCGCGTTTATCAACTGCTGATGAAACTGACTCGCTTCCTTTTGGAGAAAACCAGCTTTCTCCCAAAAGAGATATGTCACCCCGAGCTGTGTCTGAAGAAATAATAAGACTGGCGGACCTAGGTAAGCTACCCAAGTTTCAAGACGCCAAAGCTCTATTGGCCAAAGAACAAAGTGTGCGCAGTTTTCGTTTCGCTTGGAATCTTGCTCGAGAAAAAAGACCAGAAATTTCTAAACCGGGGCGCAAACCAAAGGTTCCGAATTCCTAACACCGTATCGAAACGGCTTTTTAATCGTGACACCTATTTCAGGTTCTTCGTCCCGTTAGGTTCCAATTAGTCACTTACTGACACGAAAGGAACCGACATGCACGAACGCTACCTACGACGCCCGGCTGTTGAAGCCGCCACTGGCCTTAGTCGTTCAAGTATTTACGACATGATGGACAGGGGGGAGTTTCCCCGACCAGTCCGTATCGGAAAGCGCGCTGTTGCTTGGCCCGAAAGCACAATATCCGATTGGCTTTCCGATAGACCGATTGCCAAATCACTGGCCGGGTAAAACAACACCCACGCAGTCATGAAACTGGCGCGGGTGCTGGGTAGTCTAGAAGCATAAGCCCTATCGCTTCGCGCCTCCCAAATCAATGAGGCAAATATGAATTTGAACGTCACCCTTCTGGGAGGCGATTGCCCCCGCTTGTTCACACTATCGGGGCGCATCGGCCAAACGATGCATCACCTGATGCAAGCAAAAAATCAAGGCATCACATCGCTTGAAAACCCTGCAATCCGTCTTGCCGCACACATCCATTCCTTGCGTGAAATGGGCTTTCTCATTGACACCGAAACCGAACCGCACGGGGGAAACTATCCCGGATATCACGCCAGATACCGCCTGCGGAGTTCCGTTGTCCTGGGCCACAGCAATGGGGAGCAGAAAAAATGACTGCCAACCCCAAGGCCAAAATTAACCCTCTCAGTGCATTTGAACGTCACCTGAAGCGCAAACACGGCCTGCCGAACCATTGGCTTCGCACTAACACTGAACTGCGCAGGGGGCATCGCTGATGACGTCAAAAGGTAAACGGCGCGACGCGGAAGGTCAGTATGTGACGCTTCCCTATGCCCAACTCAAATCAGAAGCATGGCGGTCCCTTTCGGGGGCCGCCGTCAAAGTCTGGCTGGAACTTCACACGCGGTTCAACGGCGGCAACAACGGCAACGTGCGCCTATCGATGAATGAAGCGGTCAAGGCACTCGGCATATCGAAAGGCACCGCCCAGCGCGCCTTTGTTGAACTGGAGGAAAAGGGGTTCATTGTCTTGCACAATCCCGGCAACTGGTACAACCGGCGCGCCCATGAATGGCGGTTGACAACGAAACGGATGCAAACCGCCAAGGGGGTGGAGGTTGCCACAAACGAATGGCGCTATTGGCGGGCAAAAACAAAAAGCGGTCCACCAGAATACCCGTCACCCGCGCGAATGGGTCCATCAGGAAACCCAAGCCCCGTTTCTGGGTCCACCAAAGAACCCGTCAGCGTCGATTCTGGCCTCCCTCTGGGTACTCTGGCGGGTCACTAATACTAACCACTCTCAGGGAAGGAACACGGTATGCAACAATCGGCGGTTAGCAAGAGAAGCCAAAGCCCAAAACACCCGAAGACCCTAAACTTGCCTAACGATTTCGGAAAAAATCGGGGGTGGTGGTAATGGGAGGTTATGGATCTGGACGACCCGGCCACAAGAAAAAGGCGGAAGAATGCCGTTCCCTAGACGTCAATCGGATGCACCGCGAAGGATGCTTGAACGCGGGCTGGAGCGGGAATTGGATTTGGTCGCGTGATGGTAAAGAAGTCGCACGGATTAGCTTTCGCGCTGAAACAGCGCGCATAGTCCTGAGTTATCGCATCAGCCAAAATGGCGGTGATTGGGAGCCGGTAACTCAGCCGGTGCCGCTTGACCACAATAGCTGCAACTATGGCGGTCAGCGTCCCTATTTTCTTTGTCCCGGTGTTGTGAGTGGACGGCACTGCAATCGGCGCGTGGTCAATCTTTACTCAGGTGGCAAATACTTCTTATGTCGCCAATGCTACAACCTTGTCTACACCAGCCAGTCAGAGTCACGGTATGACCGCATGTTGCGCCGCGCAAACAAGCTTAGGCGTGAGCTTGGTGGGGAAGCAGGGATGGCAAACCGGGTAGCGCCCAAGCCCAAAGGTATGTCTCATCAGAGGTACCAACGAAAACGAGAAGAGATTGAGTGGTTCGAGGGCCAAGCGGACCGAATTTTCACAGCAAAGTTCAAAAGTTTTCTGAGCAGAGAGGAACAGGAATTGTTCTTCGTCGATCCAGAATTCTAGCATGGACGCTCTACATCGGTCGATTATAGTACTAAACAGTCAAGTAACGTATTGGAGGCTGACACTACGAACTTGCGAGCATTGGTTACGTAAGCCATGCTTTCACAGCGTCACGCTGAGCGAACTAGCACCAAGTGATTGTAGAGCTTTTACGGAAACGGAATGTCGAGCATAGCTGAAAGCCAGTTGATGCTCTTATGAACTAGCAAGGTAATACCGCCTACAATTGCTGCGGCCAAGGTTTTAGCGCCTATGGTCTTGACCTGATCTTTGGTGGTTTTGATAAAGTCTTTGAGCTCAGCCAGAGCGGCTTGAATAACACCAACGCTCTCCGCAACGACTTCTACGTCAGGCTCAGGTTCATTCGCTTGAGAAACAACTACGCTTATGTTGACGTTGATTTGTTGCGATATGTTTTTGGGAATTTCAAATTCGGCAGGAGGTTGATTGTGGCCAATTTGGCCGCGAATTCGCTCGTTCGAAGCCAACTCTAGCAATGGCGGTAAGTCTTTCGCTAGTGCGACCAGTTCACTCCGCGCTAAGACTTCTCTTTCATTTCCCCTAGTAAGCTCAGGTTTTTCGCGGGCACGTCTACGAATCTCATAAAGAGACTGCTCGAATTCGTACTGGTCCGCTACCGTGCCTTGATCACGTTGACGCATATCGGGGTGGTTGTTGCTAGGAGCCCACTCGAATATTCCATCTTGGTCTTGAACAATTCTTGCTGCTCGCTCAATTGCCTCTTCAGAGGCAATGTCGCCAAATTCACCAAACAGTTCATCTGAGGCGTCGTACGGCCCTCCCCAAATGTACTCGTAGTTATAGGGGCTATCCTTATCTATCGCATATGGCGTCGAGTTTTGTGGGTCTTCGAACATTCGGTTGAACCAGCCAACCATGGTGTCGATTTGCTCTTCCTCGGTTAAGTCTCCAAAGCCAAGCCTTGCTGCCGCTCTTTCTTCGTCATCGAACTGCTCTAAGTCGAATTCTTCTTCATGCTCTAAACCATAGTCGAAGTCTTCGACTAGGCGGTGCCCGCCTGTATCGGTTTCACTATCGTTTTCAACACCTACAGGGTATTCCCATAAATTCCATGAGAGTTTGCCCAGGACTTCGTGTTCTACGGTAGCCCTGTATTGCTCAATACTACCCATTGGCCCTTCGCCGCCTCCGACGCTGTCCCAATCAAGGTCAGAAGCTTGGATTTCAAACTGTTGGCCAGACGCTTTATCAATAATTATCGCGGCACCGGTGCAAAACACTTTCATCGTCGCAATATCCTTGTTGTCATAACAGTCAGTGCGCAATTTGGGGGGGGAAATGGGGGATGAATGAAAATAGCTTGGGTCTATATCATTGTATTTACGCCATAAAATTAAAAATTATGGCGGAGACGAAGGGATTCGAACCCTCGAGACCCTTCCGGGCCTACTCCCTTAGCAGGGGAGCGCCTTCGACCACTCGGCCACGTCTCCGCTGGCCGGTATATCCTTGCATGTCGACCAGATACAAGACGATTTTGATCAAGCGCGATATTTTTCTGAAATCGATTGCGTCGGTGCTGTTGGGATGCATTTGCGTGGCGAAAGTGCTGCCCCATCTGTTCCCTAGTGCGATTTGGAACTATGTGGAGCGTCACCGCGACGTTAACCCGGTTCGTCAGCTTCGATTGCCGCTCGCATGAGAAACAGCGTCGCCGGGTCTAGATCATTTTGGGCCATGATAGCCTCAAAATTGGGGTTCAGTACGTTGGTGCCCCAAGGTCGTACAGCCAGGGCAATCCAGATCGCAACAGTGCTGTCTTTGTCCAACTGATGCCTAAACACATCCAGGATTCGGGGTCGCAAATCGGGATAGGTCGTTCCGCCATCGGCCAGACTGCGGATCAGGATGCGCTTTTCGTCGGCGGAGCGTTCAGGCAGCTGCAGCGACTTTTCGATTTCAAGGATTGCCCGATCACCATCCACTGCGATACCCGCCAAACCCCAGTCGTACAGGTTGAGGCCTCCACTGCGAAGCGCACTTTGATAGCCAAGCCTTACGCGTTCTTTGGCCTTTGGATCCGACTGAAGTCCCAACAATCGGATAAGTGCCGGTGCGTAGGCAAGACGATTGGGATTGCGAAGATCCTGTAATAATTGAGCGGTTGGCACGGCATCGGTCAGGTGGGTCAAAAGCCAATAGGGCGCGCGGTGGATTTCGATCAGCGCCGTGTTGCGCAACAGGCGATCTTCATGTGTGAGATAGGCACTAAAAAAGGCAACCTGCGCCGCGCGATCCGGCGCGCCACTGGCCCAGCCCTGCCCTTCGGCACGCAGTGTTTCAAGGAAGTGGGCCCGATCAGGTGTCATCAAGAACCCCTTGGTCCAACCGCTGGGAAGGCTGCGACCGGCCTTGTCCTGATACCCCGTCCCGTAGACCATCAAAACCGTTCTGTCCGGATTCGCGCGAATGGCGGATCGCATGACACTGTCGACCAGGAAAGGTATTTCGGGCAAAGCCCCAACCTGCTCTGGCGTGCCTTTCAAAACCGACACGGGAAAGTACCTGAATGGGTTGTCTGGCGACGGTGCCGCCAGCACGATCACGCGCGCAGAAAGAATCCGGTCTGCCAGAGAATATTCCGGAAGCTCAACGCAGACGCCGCAGGCTTGAGCCGGGCGAGGCTCGAAGCTCACGCAAAGCGCGAGTACCGTAAGCATTTGCAAGACGCGCCACATGGATCACGCTCCGTCTAAAAGCACCCCAGCCTGAATGCGGGCTTTCGGGTTTCCTGATCATGTTATCCAAAAACTGGCTATTCGGCGAATGGTTTGCAATTTGCGGGCTGCACCGGTTGCACATAGCCGGAGCACTTACATCAGGTCGTTTTCCACATCCTCAGCCGAGATGCCCAGTGCATCCAAGCCATTTTCAAGGTGATCCGACAAGTGCGGCGTACCAATCAGGTAGTCCGCGCAAGGGGTCGAAGCCTCGGACTTGGCGGTTGCGATGGCCTCAGGCAGATCTTCGGCGAAAAAGCTTTCGCGCCCGACCCACATGACAGCCACCAGTTCGGCCTGTTCGTCCTCGCTCATCCGGTCGATGAAGGCGCGCAATTCGCCCTCGGCGCGACCCAACTCGCGCCCCATCATCGCAACCTGAGCGATTTTCCTTGGCGAAATTTCCATCATGACCCAGCTCCTCGTATTCGCGGTTTCAATAATACCACAACCATGAGGAGGGGGCTGAGTCTTTGATCTTAAGCAAAGACCCAGGGGCTAAGGCTTGCGACTGCGGGATATCGGCTGATCGGGCACAGGGGCGGTTCGGAACGGAACAAACCGGGCCTTTTTTATCTTAAGTTTGATCGCCTGCCAGACAATCAGGAAAAACGCACGTCGCGCACCGAAGGGACGCCGCAGCAACGACCACAGGATTGCCCGGTTGGTCAGCGGCGCGCGCGGCCCGGTCAGGGTGGCAATCAATCCACCCGCTTTTCGACCATAGTCAATCCAGACGCCGATACGCTCGGGGCGATGGTCGAACCGGAACTCATACGTCCCTTCGATCTTTTGAAACGGTGAGACATGCATCAGCTTGTCCGCAACGATGCGATCAGTCGGCTGGATCGGGGCAAACCCGGGATTGTTGCACAGATAGCTGTGGCGCGTGCCGTAAGTGTTCGTAACCTCTGCTACCACCGCATATAGTTGTTCATCGGCATCGAAACAGAACCAGAAGCTGACCGGATTGAAGACATGCCCCAGCACCCGTGGCTGCGTCAGCAACTCAAGTCTTGCAGGTTGCGTCACACCCATTTCGTTGAATTTGGCTCGCAACCACGCCGCACCCTTCCCATTGCCGGGTTCACCGCCATGGTCACGATCTCGCCAATACATCGCATTTACGCGGTTCATCGAAAACAAAAGCGGTGTGTCAGGCCGGGCTTCGGGGTCCAATAGGATGTAGTCGATGGAATACCGGAACGCATTCTCGATCCCGCCTTTTCGACCGTGGTAAGTATGGCCTGAAATATGGTCGATCCTGTTCATTCTCGTCAGTGTTCCAATTCGCCTGCAAGCCGTTCAAACGGCGCTGTTTTCTTCGACATGTAGATACTTATCATACGAAACATGCTCCGGTTCGGATTAAAATCGCATCACAATGTGATCCAGCTTGGGCCTTACCGCGTAATGTTGTTATGTTTACCGAGATCGATACCGCGACCTTGGATGAACCGGTGGCCACCAGGCCTTCACAGAAACCGTGGCGCGTAAAGAAACGCATCAAGGGAAAACCGGTGAACCGAGCGCAAGACAGTTGTGACAAACGAGCTGAGTGGGTGGACCACGTCAGACGCATAAGGGACGCACAGGATCAGGCAGCGTTTGCTGAGTTGTTTCAGCACTTCGCGCCGCGGATCAAGGCGTTCCTGATCAAGTCGGGCTCAGATGCGGCCATGGCCGAAGAGTGCGCACAAGAGGTCATGGTCACGCTGTGGCACAAGTCACATTTGTTCGACCCCACGCGGGCAACCGTGGCCACATGGGTGTTCACGATCGCCCGGAACAAGCGAATCGACGTCCTGCGCAAACAACGCCGCCCCGAGCCCGAAGAACTGGGATGGGGACCCGAGGCTGAACCGGAGCAGGACGACATACTCGTGCTGCAACAGGAAACCGCGCAGCTGCGCAACGCGATGACCGCGCTGCCAGAGGCGCAAAGACAACTGATCGAGAAAGCCTATTTTGGCGATCTGAGCCATCGAGAAATCGCTTCTCAGACTGGATTGCCACTGGGAACGATCAAATCACGGATACGGCTGGCGCTGGACCGCTTGCGCCATGCGATGAATTGAGATGACGGATATGAGCAATAAAATCAAACATCACCTGACAGACGACCTGCTGATGGCTTACGCCGCAGGCACTCTGCCCGAGGCTTTCGACCTGATGGTCGCGACACATCTTTCCATGTGCAATCAATGTCGTGCTCAGGCCGAAAGCTTTGACGCCGTTGGCGGATATGTCCTGGAAGAACAGGACGAGACCGTTGCGATGAACGACAAGGCACTTGCGGAAACGATGGCTTTGATCGCAAACGGTGCGCCGATTGCCAAACCTAGGCGAGCCGGCTGCTCGGTTTTGCCAAGCCCGTTGCAGGATTACGTTGGCGGCGATGTGAACGACATCCGCTGGCGACCAATCGGCATGGGGGTCAAGCAGGCGATCCTCCCGACGAGCGGCGAAGCAACAGCTCGGTTGCTATTCATTCCGGCGGGCACCGCAGTTCCCGACCACAGCCATAATGGCATGGAGCTGACAATGGTTCTGCAGGGCGCGTTTTCGGATGAGGTCGACCGTTTTGCCCGTGGCGATGTGGAGATTGCAGATGAAGACCTGCACCATACGCCGACAGCCGACATCACCGAGGATTGCATCTGCCTGGCTGTCACTGACGCGCCGCTGAAATTCAACAAGCTGATGCCGCGTCTGTTCCAACCGTTCCTGAAGATCTGACGCAATCAGCACTCATATGGTATCCTGCCCTGCAAGCAGATTGGTGGAGGCATTTGAAATGATCCGGACTATGTTCTTTATTCTTGCCCTTATGGGTTTTTCATCTGTCGCTTCTGCCCAGTTGGTCGCTGACGTGAAGTTCGAACCGGGCAATTTCGGGACAATGGTCAATGGTACCGTCACTGGAAACGAGTACTTCGACTACAAGTTGGGTGCAAAAGCCGGGCAAGAGATGTTCGCCGACCTGAAGGTAAGCGACACAAATGGCTATGGCGTGATCTACTTCAACATCCTGCCGCCGGACAGTGATGGTTTCGCGATCTACAACGGCTCGATCGGCGGGAATACCGCGCGCATCGAATTGCCTGAGGATGGAGACTACACGATCCGGGTCTATCTGATGGGCAATGACCGCGATACGGACAAGACGGTCGGCTACAATCTGGATCTGTCAATCCAGTAATGCCTAGCCTTCGGACTGGCCCAGAGGCACAACGTTGGTCTGATCGTCAGGCGCCAGTTCCTCGAAATCGAAGTTATCCAACCGCTGAGCCCGGCGGCCAGCCTTTTCCGCGCTGATCTTGATTTCCGAGATATCCTTGGCCGCCTGCCCGAAATGGCGGTCCAGATTGCCGACCCGATCACCCAAACGCTCAACATCCTTGTGCAGCAAACCCAGTTCTTTGCGGATCGCCCCAGCTTGTTCCCGCATCCGCGCGTCTTTGAGGATCGCACGCATCGTGTTTAGTGTCGCCATGCAGGTGGTGGGCGAGACGATCCACACGCGTTTGGTGAAACTCTCCTGCACCAGTTCAGGAAATTTGGCATGAAGTTCGGCATAGACCGCCTCGGACGGCAGGAACATCAGTGCTCCATCTGCCGTTTCACCGTCCAGAATGTACTTCTCAGAAATATCTGTAATGTGCTTGCGCACCGTGCTGCGGAACATCTGAACCGCCGCCTTCAACTCCATGTCATTGGTCGAACCGATCAGCGCCTCATAGGCCTCCAACGGGAACTTGCTGTCGATGACAATCGGTCCTGGAGGGTTCGGGAGGTTGATCAGGCAATCTGCGCGCCGTCCATTCGACAGGGTTGCCTGCAGCTGGAAACTATCCGAAGGCAGCGCCTTAGAGACGATATCATTCAGCTGAATCTCTCCGAAAGCACCACGCGTTTGCTTGTTCGACAGGATATCCTGCAAAGACAGCACGTCGCCCGACAGTTTTGTGATATTGTCCTGCGCCTTGTCGATGGCGGCCAAACGTTCCTGCAACTGCGTTAGCGATGTCGCGGTTTGTTTGGATGATCCATGCAGGGATTCCTTCATCCGCTCCTGCATCTCAGCCAAAGCACGCGCCGATTTCATCGCGTTATCCGCCAGCCGGTCATTCATCTGCTGCTGGACCGAGGACAGACGGGTTTCAACCGTTTGGATCACCTGCACCTGCGCATTGGCCTGCGTGTCCGAAACATGCTGCAATCCGCCGCGCAATTGTTCCTGCCCCTGCCCCAATTGCTGCACATGCTGGCCAAGATGCGCCATCTGGCGGGACAGAGGTTCCGCCATCCGGGCCGACCGGTTGGCTGCGCGCAGCGACAAAAACAGCAACAGCAGGATCAGCGTAACAACCCCGCCCACGGTCAGGATCACGGGGTCGTTCAACGCATATTGGGTTCCTGCAATCTCGATCATGTCGCCTCGGGTGTTCTTGTTTTATTCTCCATAGCCCAACCAAGCCAATGGATCAACTGCGGCCGAACAATCGCTCGATATCGCTCAGCTTCAATTCCACATAAGTCGGCCGCCCGTGGTTGCACTGACCGGAATGGGGCGTGGCCTCCATTTCCCGTAGAAGGGCGTTCATTTCTTCGGCCCGCATACGGCGACCCGACCGGACCGACCCATGACAGGCCACCCGGCTGAGAATCGCCTCAATCCGCGCCTGCACGGTCTGGCTTTCGCCCTGATCGGCCAGTTCGTCGAGGATATCGAGGATCATCGCCCGCGCGTCCACCTCTCCCAGAATGGCAGGAGTTTCACGCACCGCGATGGCACCGCCGCCGAAAGGTTCAATGGTCAGCCCCAGGTTCGTCAAATCATCAGCCACCTGCATCAAGCGCGCGCAATCGCTGTCGGACAGTTCAACAATTTCCGGGATCAAAAGCGCCTGCGCAGCAACCCCACTCTCGGCCATCTGTTTTTTGAGCTTTTCATAAACCAGCCGCTCATGTGCCGCATGTTGATCGACGATCACCATGCCGTCTGCGGTTTGGGCGATGATGTAGTTTTCATGTACCTGCCCACGTGCCGCGCCCAAAGGCAGGTCTTCAACCGGAGCCTCGGCGGTTGGCACAGGGCCCGGCTCGACCACGTTGCCGCTGTAATCTTGTGACAGCTCGGCGAACCCCGGCGCCTGCGCTTGATACGCCGCCTGCCGTGCAGATGGCGAAGGTCGGTCCATCTGATAAACGCGCGCAGGCGTAGGCTGTGCGGGTTCAGGACGCATCGCGCCCAGTGTCGCATTGGCCACTGTGGAGGAGGCCCTGTGCCCGGCCTCGGCCAGCGTGTGCCTCAGGGCCGAGACGATCAACCCGCGCGCGACGCCCGGATCGCGGAACCGGACCTCGGACTTTGCCGGATGCACATTCACGTCGACCAATGTCGGATCGCAATCGATAAACAATGCTGCTGCCGGATGACGATCCCGGCTGAGGAAATCGAAATAGGCCGCCCGCAGCGCGCCCGTCAGCATCTTGTCGCGCACAGGACGACCATTGACGAACAGATACTGCGCCACCGCCGCACCGCGCGAATAGGTTGGCAAGGCGGCGTAACCGTACAACCGGATCCCCTCGCGCGTGGCATCGATCTGCAGGGCATTTTCAGCAAACTCGCGCCCTATAACGCGGGCCAGCCGGGCATGCAGTGCGTCGAACAGATCACCATTTTCGCGGTCAGCGCGGAAGGTCACGCGCCCTTCTCCACCGCCAGAGACGTCACGCAAAGTGAAAGTCACCGCAGGCTCGGCCATGGCCAGCCTTTTGACGGTGTCGGAGATTGCCTGGGCTTCGGCCCGGTCGGTGCGCATAAATTTCAATCGCGCAGGCGTTGCGAAAAAGAGATCGCGCAGTTCGACCACTGTGCCAGCACGTAAGGCGGCAGGTTTCACCGCCTCGATCCGACCACCCGCCACATGGACCGAAGCCGCCTCGCCCCCCGGCACCCGGCTGGTAATGGTCAGGCGCCCGACGGCGCCGAGCGAAGGCAGCGCCTCACCCCGAAACCCGAAGGTGTGGATATTCAGCAGATCAGACCCGTCGATTTTCGAAGTCGCATGGCGCGACAAGGCCAATGGCAGATCCTCAGCAGCAATCCCACAGCCATCATCGGTGACGCGAATCAGCGTCTTACCCCCATCGGCAATGTCGATCGCGACGCGGGTTGCGCCTGCGTCGATGGCATTTTCCACCAATTCCTTGACTGCAGAAGCCGGACGTTCAACAACCTCGCCTGCCGCAATACGGTTGATTGCTGCGTCGTCAAGTTGCCGGATGACCGGTCGATTTTCGCTGATATTGGGGTGTGCCTGCGCCATACCACCAGAACTAGCACATTCGCGCACGATTCTGCCACCGCTTTGGCTTGCATTTAGTGTGAGGAGGGGGCGTTCGAACAATCGCACCTTGCCAGCCTAGACTTGCGGCCAGTCTGGGCGCGATTGCTCGAACGATCCGGAGTGAGTGGTGGTCATCCAATAATCAATGGGTCAATTCATACCACGAATACGGTTTCACGATGCGAAGACTCTCTGGGCCTCAAGTCGGGTGGCGAAGTTTGGCCGATACCGCACAAGGCCCAGCGGCGGGAAAATGCCGGGTCACGCGGTCCCGGGTGCACTCGCCCGGGTCCGGCATGGCCCCCACAAAGCCGCAAACGCAAGGATCAGACCAGACATCGTTGCGATCATGCCCGCTGCACTGACTGCGTCCGCCGCCCCCAGCCAGAGCGGACCATATCCAGCCAGCACGTACCCGGAGACAGCCGACAGGATGGCAAAGACGATGCTCCACGCGATCTGGGTTTCGAGCCGGTTGGTCATCATGCGCGCCGCCGCCGGGGGACAGATAAACATGGCAATCACAATGATCGAACCCACGGCGTCAAATGCCGCCACGGCGGCAATAGCTGCCGTGATCACAAGGGCCATGCCCAGAACTCCGGTCCGGACACCAATGGTGCGCGCGAACCCTTCGTCAAAGGTGGAAATTTTCAGCGGCCGCCAGAACAGCCATACAAAGACAGATACCCCCAGCAAAGTCAGCGCAATCCGAGGCAATTCCGGCGGCAACCCCGCCAGCGCCACAGGATCCAACACCGAAGACCAGCCCACAGCGTCCAACCAGATCAGGCTTTCCAGATTGCCATACAGCGCATGTTCAACATCCAAGTGCACGGTCGAGGTATCGGTTTGTTCCAACAGCAGCACACCAGCAGCAAACATCGTGGTGAAAACCACCCCCATCGCGGCACCCGCCTCGATCTGCCCCAGCCGCCTGACGGCTTCGATCAGAACCACGGCCACCACCGCCGCACCCGCGGCGCCCAGCATCATTGGCCAGGTTGAAATCGTTCCGGTCAGCAGAAAGGCCACGACAATACCCGGCAGCACCACATGGCTGATCGCATCCCCGATCAGGGCCTGTTTGCGCAGGACCAGGAAGTTCCCGGGCAAAGCGCAAGCGATGGCGGCAAACGTGCCGATCAGCAAGGGTGTCAAAGACAGGGGTACGAATTCTTCACCGTTCATGCCGGAACCTCCTGCGGGCCGCCGATCTGGCGGTCGATCTCGGCGATCTGATCTTGGGTCAGGACGGTTTCGATGTCCCGCAACCCGTCATAGAGCGCTGCCGTTGCCTCATGCATCTGATCGGCCCTGACGATTTCCCAGCGCTTTTCATCCCACAGCGCCTTGGCAGCCCGGGTTTTGCCGATTTCGGTGGCCACGCCATCTGCCCGCGCAAAACCGGCACGCCGCAACAGGCGCAAGGTCAACGGCTCATAGATCTTTTGCCCTTGCGCCAGTGCCAGCAGACCCTGCCGAATGTGAACCCGACGCTGGAACCGCAGTTGCCGCAGAACCGCTGCCAGAACACCCCGAACAGGCGCAAGTAACAGGGACAGTGCGAAAAAGCCAAAGCTGACCAGAACAATGATCGGGCCGGTGGGCAAATTGGGGGCCGAGGCCGACATCGCCGCCCCCAGATAGCCCGCCAACCCTCCGGCCAGTCCAGCTAGCAGCACCACGCGGTCCGAGCGGTCCGTCCAGAACCGCGCCGTGACAGGTGGGATGATCAGCAGCGCCACAATCAGGATTAGCCCGACAATTTTCAGGCCCACCACAGTAACTGCCATGACCAGCCCCATCATCGCCAGATCAATCCGGTGCACCGGCAGCCCCCGGGCAGCGGCGTATTCCGGGTCGAAAGCCACCATGGTCATAGGTCGGCGGATGATCATGACCAGCAACAGCGTCGCTGCCCCACCGATTGCGATGACCAGCGCATCGGCCCACAACATCCCTGCGGTCGAGCCAAGCAGGAACCCTTCCAACCCGGCCTGACGACCGACGCCCATGGTTTGGATCACGGTCAACAGCACGATGCCAAAACCGAAGAACACCGACAGGATGGCACCAATGGCGGCATCCTCGGCCAGTCGTGTGTGGCGTGTCAGCCAGTTCATGCAAAGTAATCCAACCCAGGCCGACATCGCCGATCCGGCCAGCAGACCGATCAGGGTGCGCCCATCGCCGCCAAGGGCGACCAAAACCATGAACCCAAGGCAGACGCCGGGCAGAGTCGCGTGGCTGATTGCGTCGCTGACCAGCGCGCGTTTGCGCAGGAACAAGAACGTGCCCGTCACACCAGCGGATATACCCAGTAAGGTCGCACCAATCGCGACCAGCGTGGCGTTATAGCCCAGCTGAAGGGTCAGAGCATCCCAAAGCATGATTTACCCCAATGCGCGTGAAATCTGGTCGATCTGGGCTGTTGCCAGACGGCCGCCATACGCCGATTGCAGGGTTTCGGCGGTAAAGGCCTCGGCCACAGTTCCCTCAGCCACCTTGCGGGTATTGATCAGGAATACATGGTCGAAATAATCAGTCACGGTGGCCAGATCGTGATGCACGACCACGACGGTTTTGCCAGCCTCTTTCAGCGACTTCAGCACTGCGATGATTGCTTTTTCCGTCGCTGCATCGACACCTGCGAATGGCTCATCCAACAGGTAAAGATCAGCATCCTGCGCCAGAGCACGGGCAAGAAAAACGCGCTGTTGCTGGCCGCCGGACAATTGACCAATCTGACGATCGGCAAAATCGCGCATCCCGACCCGGTTAAGACAGTCCATGGCCCGGGACATATGCCGGGCACGGACACGACCCAGCAAGCCCAACTCGCGGGACAGACCCATCAACACAACATCAATCACGCGCGTCGGAAAATCCCAGTCGACGCTTGCGCGTTGCGGCACATAGGCAATTCTTGCACGCTGTTTCTCCAGCGGTTCACCAAAGACGGACACCTGCCCGGACAGGGGCGAAACGATGCCCAGCGCCGCCTTCAGAAGCGTAGACTTCCCCGCCCCGTTTGGTCCGATGATCGCCGTCATCGCGCCGGGTTGCACGGTCATATCCACCGAAAACACGGCAGGTTTCTGACCGTATGAGACAGTCAGACCGCGAATGGCCAGCGGGCAGTCCTTCGTAATTTTTTCAGCAACCGAAGCACCCTGATGCGCAGCCAGCGACAGCATCGTTCAAGACCCCGCCGACAGTTTGCCGTTCATGCCGCGTTCGGGCACGTCTGCGCCCAGCGCTCCGGCAATCACAGAGATGTTGTGATCCAGCATCCCGATATACGTGCCTTCATAGGTGCCCGGTTCACCCATTGCGTCGGAATACAGCTCTCCGCCGATGCCAACATCATGACCTTTGGCCGCAGCACCTTCGATCAGCGCACGCATGGACCGATCAGAAACCGAGCTTTCGACAAACACCGCCGTCAGCTGCTGATCTACCAAGGTATCGACCAGTTCGCCGATCCGGTTCAGACCAGCCTCAGACTGGGTCGAGATGCCCTGTATACCAAGCACCTCATAGCCGTATTCCTCACCGAAATAGCCAAAGGCGTCATGCGCCGTTACAAGCACACGGTTGTTTTCCGGTACGTCGGCCAGCACTTGTTTGCCGTAGGCTTCCAACTGATCAATCTCGGCCAGATGTGTCTGCGCGTTCGCGGCGAAGAAATCAGCAGCCTCGGGGCGGGCCTCTGTCAGGGCTTCTTGAACCTCGACCACAACATCGCGCCAAACGGCCGGGCTCATCCATACATGCGGGTCATACTTATCGGCATAGTCGTCATGCGCGCGCAGTTTGGACTTATCGACACCTTCGGCCACAGCCACGACCGGACGTTTACGTCCGAGATCATGGAAGAAGTCTTCCATCTGCGCTTCAAGGTAAAGACCGTGCCACAGGATCAGATCCGCCCGGGTCATAGCAACGATGTCGCTGCGGGTCTGACGATAGGCATGCGGGTCGACGCCCGGGCCCATCAAGCCCTTGACCTCAACCTGATCGCCACCGATCTGACGTGCCGCATCAGCGATCATGCCCGTGGTGGCAACAACCTTTAGCGGCGCCTCGGCCCATGCCGCGACCGGCAAAGCGGCGGCAAAAGCCAAAACCGCAAGAAAACTACGACGAATCATTTCTGACCCCATTTAGGTATCCTCTTGAGAATGAATATGCGAACCATTCGCAACTAAGTCAACGCTATTGCGAATTATTCGCAAGAAAACCTCAAATTTGTCCATTTGGTCAAAAAAATTGCACGCGGAAGGCCGCTATGCCTTCCAATTAGCGTCAAGCCGTGCGAATTTGGCGCAAACCTCCCAAAGGATGTGAAGATGGAAACGCAGAGCTCAGAAAGCCCCGTGCGCACCGCGCATCTGCCGCAAGTGACCGAGCCCAGAAACCCCGGCATGGATCTTGATCTGGACTGGGTACGCGCCGTGCAGGTCAATACTTCGGCCATTGAACGCCGCGCCGCGACCCTGCCCGGTCGTCGGTCCGTCAAGAAAGAGTATCAGGCCGCATGGCTGTTAAAGGCGGTCACGATGATCGACCTGACCACCCTGTCGGGTGACGACACGGTTGGTCGAGTCCGCCGTCTGTGTGCCAAGGCACGGCAACCCGTTGCACCTTCGGTTCTGAAGGCGCTGGATATGCCGCCTATCACAACCGGGGCCGTTTGCGTCTATCACGACATGATCGAAACCGCCGCAGACGCGCTGCATGGCACCGGCATACCTGTTGCCGCGGTTTCCACCGGCTTCCCGGCTGGTTTATCGCCATTCCATCTGCGCGTGGCCGAGATCGAAGAAAGCGTAAAGGCCGGGGCCGAAGAGATCGACATCGTGATCTCGCGCCGCCATGTCCTGTCGGGTGACTGGCAGGCATTGTATGATGAGATGAAGGCTTTCCGCGTGGCTTGCGGTGATGCGCATGTCAAAGCCATCCTTGCCACCGGCGAACTGGGCAGCCTGCGCAATGTCGCGCGCGCCTCGCTGGTCTGCATGATGGCCGGGGCGGATTTCATCAAGACCTCGACCGGCAAGGAAAGCGTCAACGCCACCCTGCCTGTGTCTTTGGTGATGATCCGTGCAATCCGCGACTACTATGACCGCACCGGATACCGGGTCGGGTACAAACCTGCGGGCGGGATTTCAAAAGCCAAGGACGCGCTGGTTTACCTGTCGCTGATCAAGGACGAACTGGGCGACCGCTGGCTGGAGCCGGACCTGTTCCGTTTTGGCGCGTCGTCCTTGTTGGGCGATATCGAGCGGCAGTTGGAACACTATGTAACTGGCGCATACTCCGCCGGTTACCGTCACTCCATGGGCTGAGGACAAAAACAATGACAGTCAAAGAGATATTCGAAACCATGGATTACGGCCCTGCCCCCGAAAGCGCCGCCGAGGCTCTGGCCTGGCTGGTCGATCAGGGCGACAAGTTCGGTCACTATATCGATGGTGCGTTCACCAAACCCGGCAAAGGGTTCGACAGCCGCAACCCGGCGACCGGAGAGGTTTTGGCCAAGCTGACGCAGGCCAAACAGGCCGATGTGGATGCTGCCGTTTCTGCCGCCCGAAAGGCGCAACCGAAATGGGAGAAGCTGGGCGGTGCAGCCCGTGCGCGGTACCTCTATGCCATCGCGCGCCTGTTGCAGAAGCATTCGCGCCTGTTTGCAGTGCTTGAGAGCCTCGACAACGGCAAGCCGATCCGTGAATCACGCGACATCGACATCCCGTTGGCGCAGCGACATTTCTACTACCACGCGGGCATGGCGCAGCTGATGGAAAGCGAACTGCCCGATGCTGAGGCGTTGGGCGTCTGCGGGCAGATCATCCCGTGGAACTTCCCGTTGCTGATGCTGGCGTGGAAGATTGCGCCGGCACTTGCGATGGGCAACACCGTGGTTTTGAAACCTGCCGAGTACACCTCGCTGACCGCACTTCTGTTTGCTGACATTTGCACACAGGCCGGGCTGCCCAAAGGCGTAGTCAACATCGTCACTGGTGACGGCGCCGTGGGCGAGATGATCGTGAACGCGGACGTGGACAAGATCGCCTTTACCGGCTCGACCGTTGTGGGCCGCCGCATCCGTGAAGCAACCGCGGGTTCCGGCAAGGAACTGACATTGGAGCTGGGCGGCAAGTCGGCCTACGTCGTCCTTGATGATGCCGATATCGACAGTGCCATCGAAGGTCTGGTCGACGCGATCTGGTTCAATCAAGGGCAGGTCTGCTGTGCGGGCTCGCGCCTGTTGGTGCAGGAAGGCATCGCTGATCGCTTTCACGACAAGTTGCGCGCACGGATGGACAAGCTGCGCATCGGCGATCCGCTGGATAAATGCATTGATGTGGGCGCGGTTGTAGACCCGGTCCAACTGCAAACCATCAAAAGCATGGTCGAAAGCAACACCGCTGGTCACGTGCACCAAGCCGCGTGCGATCTGCCTGCGAACGGATGTTATTACCCACCCACGCTGATCTCGGGCCTCGAAACTTCCGACCCGCTGATGCAGGAAGAAATCTTTGGCCCGGTGCTGGTGTCCTCAACCTTCCGCACGCCGGAAGAGGCGGTGGAGCTGGCCAACAACACCCGTTACGGGTTGGCTGCGACCGTGTGGACCGAGAATGTAAACCTTGCACTGGATATCGCGCCCAAGCTGGTTGCGGGTGTCGTCTGGGTTAATGCCACCAATCTGTTTGATGCGGCCGCTGGTTTCGGCGGCGTGCGCGAAAGCGGCTTTGGCCGTGAAGGCGGCTGGGAAGGGCTGACGGCCTATACCAGGCTCAAAGGCAAAGCTAAGCCGTTGGCGAAGGTCGAAGCGGCCATCGGCGAGGGCTCTCCGGTCGATCCGATTGACCGTACCGCCAAGATGTATGTCGGAGGCAAGCAGGCACGGCCCGATAGCGGCTATTCGAAACCCGTCTGGGGTAAATCCGGGCTGTTGGGCCACGTGGGCCTCGCCAATCGCAAGGACGTCCGCAATGCGGTTGAAGCTGCGGCAGGGGCCAAAGGTTGGTCCAAGACCACCGGCCATCTGCGGGCACAGATCCTGTATTACATCGGCGAAAACCTCTCGGCTCGCGCCGACGAGTTTGCCGCTCGCATCGACGCAATGACCGGCAAGAAAGACGGTGCGAAAGAGGTCCAAGCTTCAATCCAACGCCTGTTCTCCGCCGCCGCTTGGGCCGACAAATATGACGGTCAGGTGCACGGCGTTCCCATCCGTGGCGTGGCGATTGCCATGAAGGAATCCGTGGGTGTCATCGGCGCGCTTTGTGCGGATGAGGCGCCTTTGTTGGGTCTGGTCTCGGCCATGGCCCCGGCGATTGCGATGGGGAATCGGACAGTTCTGGTGGCTTCGGAGCCCTACCCGCTGGCGGCTACCGATTTCTACCAAATCCTCGAAACCTCGGACGTCCCCGCTGGCGTGGTCAACATCCTGACCGGCAGCCACGCGGAACTGGCGAAACCGCTGGCCTCGCACCTGAACGTCGATGCGGTCTGGTCGTTCTCTTCCACCGACCTGTCGAAAGAGATCGAGGTCGTCTCGGCCGGGAACCTGAAACGGACCTGGGTGAATAACGCGACGGCAATCGATTGGGGCGTGGACCATTCCCGCCGCTTCCTGCAGGCTGCGACCGAAGTCAAAAACATCTGGGTGCCCTACGGCGAGTAGGGCTCCCCGCCAAGGGAGGCCTACATGGACTTTTCAGGAAAAACCATCGTCGTCATCGGCGGAACCAGCGGTATCAATCGCGGCATTGCCGAAGCTTTTGCGGCCTCGGGTGCCAAACTGGCGGTCGCCAGCAGATCGCAGGAAAAGGTCGATGACACCGTTGCCGCGCTGAAAGAAGCGGGCGCACAGGACGCCATCGGTGCGACCTTTGACGTGCGCGACCCAGAGGCCGTGGCGGACGGGCTGAAACAGTTCCACGACGCGCTCGGTGACTTCGACGTGCTGGTATCGGGCGCGGCGGGCAACTTCCCGGCTTTGGCGGCCGAAATGTCAGTCAACGCCTTCAAGACCGTGATCGATATCGACCTGATGGGCACGATCCACGTGATGAAGGGGGCCTATCCTTTCCTCAAGCGTCCGGGTGCCAGCATCATCAACATTTCGGCCCCGCAATCCTATCTGCCTTACGAAGGCCAGGCCCATGTCTGTGCCGCCAAGGCGGGCGTGGATCAGATCACCCGCACCCTGTCGATGGAATGGGGTGTCGAGGGTATCCGCGTGAACTCGGTCGTGCCGGGCTTTATCGAGGGTACCGAAGGGGCCAAGCGTTTGGCCCCTACGCCAGATGCCGGAGAAGCGCTGCGCAAGGACGTCCCCCTGGGCCGTTGGGGTCAGCCGCAGGACGTCGCGAATGCCTGTATGTTCCTAAGCTCCGATCTGGCCAGCTATATCAGCGGCACAGTATTGGCCGTAGACGGCGCGCTGTACCAGCGTGGTTCGGGCAAGTTCGGCCAGATGATGGGACAAATGCTACGCGCGCAGGCGAAAGCACGCTCATAACGGCCATTAACCTGTGAAGTTGTTCATTTACGGCTTCACGTGATTGACGCAGCGTAGGACCCATTCATTGCGAGGGTGGGTCCTTACATGCTAAATAGTCCATTTGAGTTCACCGAGTTTGTCGAACTGGCCACGATGGTCGGCGTCGCCGGGGCTGGCCTTTACATTCTGAACTACTTTTTACTGCAAATCGGCATAGTCCGCGGCAATGGCGTACTCTACCCTGTTCTGGTTATCGTTGCCGCAAGCTGCGTTCTGATCAGCATGGTTGAAGAATTCAATCTTGCCGGTTCGATCATACAGTTGGCCTATATCGCGATCTCGGTCATCGGATTGCTGCGCGGATACCTGTCGCGGCATCTCATTCGCTTTTCCGCAGCCGAGCGCCAGTTCATCTTGCATCATCTTGGGTCACTGAAACCGCATCACGCCCGAAAGCTATTGAACACTGCATCGGTTCAGGAGTTCGCCAAGGGCGACATTCTGATCGAAGAAACCAGAACAACAGATTTCCTTGGCTATGTCCTGAGCGGGCGAACAACCATCCTTCAAAATGGTCAGGTCATCAATATTTGCGGCTCGGACGAGACACTGGGAGAGCTGACATTCGGCCTTGGCCTACCCGCAACGGCCACCGTCATCGCCTCAGAGCCGACAACCTGCCTGGTGTTCGACAATTTCCGTCTGTCGCGCCTGCTACGCCGCAACCGGCATATCGACGACGCGCTTAAAGCCGCACATTTCAGGCACGCGCGGCAAAAGCTTCTGAGCAGTAACAAGCATACGCTTCGGGCCCAGAAACAGCCAGTCGCGGCCTGATCGGGTTTAGCCGTCCAGACCTTCGGGCTTACCGACAATGGTGAAGTGGAGCCCTTCAGGGTCCAGCAATTCGCTGGCGACCCGGTTGATCTCTTCCAGCGTGATCGCATTCACCTTGTCGTTGCGGGTGGCGATATAGTCGATGGGCAGGTCTTCCATCTGCATCCCGACCATGATCCCCGCGATCTGGCCATTGCCATCAAACCTCAGCGGGTAAGCGCCCGTCAGATAGGTTTTGGCATCGTCCAGTTCTTTTTGGGTTACACCTTCGGACGCGGCACGGGCCCACTCGTCGCGGATCACCTCGACCGCTTCTGCAATGCGATCATTGCTGGACGACACGGATCCCAGATAGACCGAGGCCAGGTCCTTGGGCACCAGATAAGTGCCGATACCATACGTCAAGCCACGCTTCTCTCTCACTTCCTGCATCAGGCGGCTTTCAAACCCGCCCCCGCCAAGGATGTGGTTCAGGACAAAGGCGGCAAAGAAATCGGGATCATCGCGGTCAATGCCGGCATGTCCGAACAGGGCCACAGATTGCGGCGTGTCGAACTCGACAACGCTGACACCACCGGGGATGGACACATCGGCACGTTCAGGGATCGGCTTTCCAGTTTTTGGCAGGTCGGCCAGCAGTTTATCCAGCAACGCGCCCAGCTCTTCGGGGGTGATGTCACCCACTGCGCCGACATACATCCGGTCTTGGACAAAGACATCCTGATAGGCGGTGACCACGTCATCGCGCGTCAGGGCGGTCACGCTTTCGATCGTACCCTTACCTTCGGTGCCGTAAGGGTGATCGCCGTATGCCATTTGGGCAAAGTTACGACCCGCAATGTCATTCGGGTCGGTTTGATCGGATTTAAGGCCGGACAGCACCTGCGCCTTTACCCGGTCCACCGCATCCTGATCAAAGCGCGGCTCGTGAATGGTGGTGCGCAGCAAGTCGATCACGTCGTTCCGGTTCTCGGTCAGGAACTGCGCGGTGATCGACACCGAGTCATCGGTTGCACCGTACCGGAACGAGGCCGCCAGCGATTCCAGCTCACGCGCATAGGTGCGGGCATCCATGTCACCTGCGCCTTCTTCAATCAGGCCGCTCATCAGGTAGACCGCACCGCGTTTGTCCGCGTCATCCAGCGATGTGCCGCCGCGGAAACGCAGCTCCAGCGCGGTGAAGGGGATCGAGTGATCCTCGACCAGCCAGGCGGTAATACCACCAGGAGAAGTAACCTCTTCGATCTCGATATCGGCCCACGCGGGCAGAGCGACAACGAACGCGATCAGGGTTGCGAATATCCGTTTCATTGCGTCACCTCGTCATCGCGCATTAGCCAGCCGGTGACCGATGTTTCCGGTTGTATTACCTCGCGGGCAGCGGCGATGATCTCATCCCCAGTGACAGCTTGCAGAATATCGGGCCAGGCCTGCACGTCCTCAACTGTCAGGCCGCTGGTCAGCGCGCGGCCATAGCGGTTGCCAATCCCATCCACATTGTCGCGCGCATAGGTCTGAGACGCCCGCAGCTGCATCTTGATCCGGTCAAGGTCTTCTTCGTTCACACCCTCAGCAATGAAGTCGGCAACCACCTGATCCATTGCATCTTCGGCCTCCTGCAGGGAAACGCCTGCAGCCGGGACGACGATCAGGTCAAAGGTCGTATCATCCAGCGAGACACCCCGATAGAACGCCCCGGTGTAGACAACCTTCTGCTGCTCGAACTGCAGCTTTTCGTTCAGGTAGGATGTCGTGCTTCCGCCCAACAGTTCTGCCAACAAAAACAGAGCAGCCGCTTTTTCCTGTTCGCCCGGATCACGCTCGGGTGCCAGGTAGCTGCGCTGCACATAGGGCTGCGACACGCGCGCGTCTTTGTATGTCAGACGGCGTTCTGCCGTTTGCGGCGGTTCCTGCGACCGGACCCGTTCGGGCAGGTCAGGGTTGGCGGGGATCACGCCGTAATACTGCTCGGCCAGCGATTTGACCTCGTCAGGTTCGACATCACCGGTGACGACCAGAATGGCGTTATTGGGCGCATAATGGGTTTGGTAGAAGGACAGCGCGTCCTCCATGTCCAGCGTTTCCATCTCGTGCCGCCAGCCGATGATTGGCACGCCGTAGCGATGGTTCAGATACTGCGACGCGCTCATCTGTTCGCCAAACAGGGCGCGCGGGCTGTTATCGGTGCGCTGATTGCGTTCCTCAAGGATCACGTCGCGCTCGGTGACAATATCATTTTCGCTCAGGCGAATATTGCGCATCCGATCCGCTTCCATCCGCATCATCAATTCCAGCCGGTCGGCGGCAACGCGTTGGAAATACGCGGTATAATCATACGACGTAAACGCGTTGTCGGTGCCGCCATTGGCCGCAACGGTGGCGGAAAATTCGCCCGGGGCCAAAGTGTCAGTGCCTTTAAACAGCAGGTGTTCCAGGAAATGCGCTACGCCCGATGATCCCACGGGCTCATCTGCTGACCCTGCGCGATACCAGACCATATGCTGCACAACAGGGGCGCGGTGATCCTCGATCACGACGACATCCATGCCGTTGTCCAACGTAAAGGTCGTGACCGCTTCGTGCCCCTCGCTTGCAGCAAGAGGGGTTGCGGCCATCAGGGCTGCCGACAATGCCAGGGCCCGAACCATAGGGCGTCCTCCGTTTGATTTATGCTGTTCAAACTACGGTGGCGCCACGCGGGTTCAAGGCCAATGACGAAAAGTTAAAGATTATTCATCTACCGGTGGCGCCGAAGGTGTTTCTATCCCGGCTTGGCGTGCTGCCTCATTCTGACGGTCGGGATTCAACGTTTCGCGGCGGTAGACCTGCGAATACCGATCCACGTTGAACAAGCGCAAGCGCGTCAGGCGGCTCTGCTTTCTGCGGAATTCTGCATCCTCGGCATCAACCACCTGCCGGGCATTTGCCGGAACCCCATACCGGCTGGAGGCCGTCACAAGGGCGGCGTCCGTGGACGGGATGGCCGTATTTGCATTCAGCGAAGATTCGTTCCCGCCAAGGGCAACGACAGCTTCGGCCTTAGGGTTCGGATCGGTCAGGTTCTCACCACCCAGAGTGGGCGCAGGCAGAAAAGCGTAATCCTTGGGCTGAGTCAGTGGTTTGACAGGCAGGACCGAGAATTCGTCCGGCCCCTGCCCGGGCGCTTCCAAGTGGCGCAATCCGATATCGGAACAGCCTGCAGCCGCAAAAGCCAATGTCAAAGCAAATAAGGAACGCGGCAGCCGCATCAGAGTCTCCAGCCTGTTTCAGGCGCTTTTATCGCATTTCAAATGGCACGTCACGAGGCCTTTTTGCCTTCGAACACCACCAGACCAATCGCTCCCGCAAAAATGAACACATCAGCAAGGTTGAACACGAAAGGGTTGTTGATGCCGCAACAGGACATGTTCAGGAAATCCAGAACATAACCATAAAGCAGGCGATCCACGACGTTGCCCAGCGCCCCGCCAATCAGCAACCCGCCGCAAACCAGCATCAGTTTCGACGGGGCTGTGCGCATCAGCCAGATCAGCACACCGATTGCGATGACCATGGAAACTCCGATCAACGCCCATCGGGCAGCATCGGTATTGCCCTGAAACAGGCCGAAATTGATGCCCCGATTCTCACCGTATTTGAACACCAGCAACGGCGGCAGGACATCAATGTTCCCATCAGCCACGCGCATCACGTGAACGACGAGATACTTGCTGATTTGGTCGATCAGTAACGCAGCCAGTGCGGCCCAGAGAAGCAGACGATAGCGCATCAGTGGCGGAAGTGGCGCATGCCGGTAAAGACCATGGCCAGACCGGCCTCATCCGCGGTTGCGATCACCTCTTCATCGCGCATCGAACCACCCGGCTGGATAACACAGGTCGCGCCGGCCTCGGCCGCTTCCATCAGACCGTCCGGGAACGGGAAAAACGCATCCGACGCCACGGCGGAACCGATTGTCAGTGGTTGGGCCAAGCCCAGAGCATCGGCCATGCGCCCGGCTTTCTTCGCTGCAATCATCGCCGAGTCCAGGCGGCTCATCTGCCCGGCACCCACACCCACGGTTGCTCCGTCTTTGACATAGACGATGGCATTGGATTTGACGTGTTTCGCCACTTTCCACGCAAACAGAAGATCGCGCATCTGTTCCTCGGTCGGGGATTTCTTAGTGACGACCTTCAGGTCATCCAGGCCGACAAATCCGTTGTCCTTATCCTGCACCAGAAGACCACCAGCTACCTGACGGACGGTTTTGCCACCTGCGGTCACGTCCGGCAGACCATCGGTTGTCAGCAGACGCAGGTTCTTTTTGGCGGCAAAGATTGCCTTGGCCTCATCCGACGCACCCGGAGCGATCACAACTTCGGTGAAAATTCCGGTGATTTCCTGCGCGGTTTCGGCATCCAGCGGCTGGTTCAGCGCAATGATCCCGCCAAAGGCCGAAGTGCGGTCACAATCAAACGCGGCCTTATAGGCCTCGATCAATGTCGCGCCCTTGGCAACACCGCAGGGGTTGGCATGCTTGATGATCGCGCAGGCTGCGCCTTGCGCCGGATCGAACTCGGCCACCAGTTCAAATGCCGCGTCTGTGTCGTTGATGTTGTTGTAGCTCAGTTCCTTGCCCTGATGCTGCACCGCTGTCGCCACACCGGGGCGGTTGGTGCCATCGGTGTAGAAAACCGCCTGTTGGTGGCTGTTTTCGCCATAACGCAAGGTCTGCTTCAATTCTCCGGCAAAGGCGCGACGGCGCGGGGCCTCGGCGGCCAGCGCATCGGCCATCCAATTCGACACGGCCGCGTCATAGGCGGCGGTACGAGCATAGGCTGTCTGCGCCAGGTTCTGACGGAACGCATAGGAAGTCTGCCCATCGTTAGCCGCCAGCTCAGCCAGCAGCGCGTCGTAATCCTGAACATCCACAACTACATTCACAAAAGCGTGGTTTTTCGAGGCCGCGCGGATCATCGCCGGGCCACCGATATCGATGTTTTCGATGCATTCGTCGTAACCCGCACCTTTGGCTACCGTGGCCTCGAACGGATAGAGGTTCACCACCAGCAGGTCGATCGCACCGATGCCGTGCTCATCCATCGCCGCTACATGACTTTCGTTGTCACGCAGTGCCAGCAGACCGCCATGCACCATGGGATGCAGTGTTTTAACACGGCCATCCATCATCTCGGGGAAGCCAGTGATCTCGCTGACATCCTTCACCTCAAGCCCTGCATCCCGCAGCGCCTTGGCGGTACCACCGGTCGACAACAACTCGACCCCGCGCTCGGCCAGTGCCTTGCCCAGCTCGATCAGCCCGGTCTTGTCGGAAACGGAAAGCAACGCGCGGCGCACGGGGTGAAGATCGGTCATGGGGTCAAAGGTCCTTTTGGCGTCAGTAAAACTCGGGCTCGTCCCGGTGTATATCCCGCACGGCATAGGCTGTGTCCTGGGCCTTGCTCAGCGTCCACCGGATGCGCGTCGCATACTCCATTGCGCGGCCAGATAGAACGATCTGTTTTGTCGCGCGTGGTTTTAAACGCCCGTTTTCCAAATAAACGCTTGGTTCTACAGATAATTTTCCGACGCCATCATGGCGGAAAACCCAAATCTCACCACTTTTCAGCGCCATCGACACCGCAGCGCCCCCCAGATCCAGTGCCGCATCCACGTCCGGATGCAGGTGAAACCGGATGTCAAAGGCGATGCCCTTCAGACCCGAGGCGTCCATCGCCTTGTCAAATTGGCGCTTCGCCTTGTCGGTGGCCGTCAGCAGAATATCCTCGCAGGCCAGCTCACGCCCATCAAAGCGCAGCTCAAAGGTACGCGCATGTGTCAATCCGAAGACCTTGGTATACCCGTCATGCCCGGCCATGAATCGCGTGCCTTCAAAGGCATCCTCGAAATCAATGGGAACCTCATGCGGCGCATCCACCAGTGCCTCGCGTTCGGCGCCCTGCGTCGGTGGCGCCAGCCGAGCGCTTGAATACCCATCTAGGCACAGTGTCGAATGCGACGGTGTCGCCCGACCCGCACGCCGCCATTCCATCCCAAAGCTTTCGCCCGACCCGCAATTGACCACCAGCGGTCTGCGGCCCGACGTCAGTTCGAACGCCAGGGTCGAAGCATGGGCGTTGTATGACGCCGCCCCCTTGGGTGGAGTGGCGGCATCCACAATCACGCTGGTTCTGGCCGCATAAAGTCGGGCAAATCCCATGGACAGCCCTGTGGCGTGATGTGGCCTGACACCGCTTTGCGCCAGTGCCTGATCCAGACGCCCTTCGACACCGCGCCCACCGCCGTGAAACCGAGCCAAAGCCCCGTCCGCATGGCGCAGGCTGCGCAAGGTGGGGGCCATGCGTTTGATGGCACTTGCCTGCGCCCCGGGCGTGCCCCGGCCCAACGCGCTGAGCGCGGCCGAGGTCCATGAAAGCAGCATAAAGACCTCAAGCAGCTCTTCGGGGTTGCGGGTTGGGATACCGCCCTGTTCGTCTACCTGACTGTCACACTCGCGTGCCAAAGCACGAAGGGCAGGATCAGCCATTTGCTCCAACCCCTCCAGCGCCAGACCAGCCTGCACCAGCCCGGCAAGCGCCTCAAACCGGGGAAGACCGGGAGTCGCTGCCTTCCAGCGCTTGGACAAAAACCATGTCTGTTGGGCCAACGAACGAAAAAACATCCTGCTTTGATGTTCATCTGCGCCGCGCAACAGGAAAATCGCATGGTTAATCCAGCGTATGACGCGCCGACCGGTCAGATCAGGTGCCCAGCCCGGCCCCTGACCGCGGCCATGCGCGTTAATCCAGCCCCAGACCCACCGCTGGGCCTTTTCACGCGCGCGCATATCGCCAACAGCCGCCAGATCGTCGAGCCAGGCAAAGCCGTGGCGTTCATTGTCAAACCCGGTACTGGGCGCGGTCACATCCCACAGCTCGGTATCCTGAGCTTCGACCAGATAGCCTGCGAACAGCAGATTTCCGGCGACCAACTGACGCCCGCGCGCAAATGAGCCGACCGTGCGTGGTTCCGGCTCGCCAACAAACCCCGAGACCGCTTTGCGACGCTGGCTGATGCGTGCATAGAGACGGTTCTGAAACCGTGTCCACTGATTGGTCATGGTATCTGTCTTCGACATGACGCTCGTTACTCTGCCCCTTGCGCTCTGCTGGCGCCTGAGACCCAACGATAGACCGGGGCGATCGTCAAGTCATCGAAAAGCGTGCTTCTACGCCGATTTGTTCAAGCGTGCGATGTAGAACCCATCCATTCCACCAAGATCAGCCCAGTAATCGGGCCGCAGACGCAGGCCGCCTTCCTCGGTGATCCATTCGGACTCGATTCCGGCAATGGTCAAAGCCGCCCGATCCACCGACATATCGGGGTGTTGGTCCAGCGCTTCTTCGACCTGCACCTCGCCCTCATCCGGCAGGAGAGAACAAGTGCAATAGACCAGCCGCCCGCCGGGTTTCAGCAAGCTCCAGGCGTGGGCCAGCATCCGGGCCTGCAGCTCGATCAGCTCACCGAATTCCGATCCGTCTTTGGCAAAAGGCAAGTCAGGGTGCCTGCGGATCGTTCCCGTGGCAGAACACGGCGCGTCCAAAAGGATGGCGTCATACTGGCCCTGATGTTCAAGCGCGTCGCCCGCGACGACAGTGGCTTTCAGCCCGGTGCGTTTGAGGTTCTCATGCACCCGCGCCAATCGCGTTTCCGAAACGTCGAGCGCCGTAACATCGGCCCCAGCCGCCGCTAGTTGCAGTGTTTTTCCACCCGGAGCGGCGCAAAGGTCGAGGATCTTTTCGCCCAATTTCGGGGCAAGTATGCACACTGGAATAGCGGCCGCCGCGTCCTGCACCCACCAATCACCTTTGCCATAGCCCGGAAGGGCAGTGACCTGACCGGCATCATGCAGCCGCGTCGAACCGGTCGGCAGGACTTCACCCGGTCCGCTGGCACCCGGCTTCACAGTCAGGTCAAGCGGTGCGCCGGCAAATTGCACCTTTTCCATTCCCGCGATTGCATCCTCCCCCCAGGCCATGATCAGCGGATCACGCAGCCATTCGGGCAAACGCGGCACGCGCATTTTGGGCCATGCTTCGGGCCCTTCGGCGGCCACTTTACGCAACACGGCATTCACCAGGCCTTTCAGCCGTCCGTGCTTGCGTGAACGCCCTACAATGTCGACCATTGAATTCACCACACCATGTGCCGCTTCACCGTGGCACAGCTCGACCGCGCCAAGGCGCAGGGCATTATGCACAGTCAAAGCGGGGGTACGGTTCAGGTGGTTTTCCAGCAGACGATCCGCACGCTCCAACCCGCGCAAGGTTTCCAGCGTCAGACGTTGCGCCCGCGCGCGATCTTCAGGGGCCAACCGGTCCAGCGCACCGGCGGCCAGACATTCGGACAGCAGGCGTCCTTCGCCCAGTATCTGATCCAGCAGATAGATTGCGCTGCGTCGGGCGGCTGTTGCGTTGTCGGACATGGAATCGCCTTTGAATAAATCCTCGCCCGCATTGCCAATGGCGGACGCGGGCGTATATCAAGCCCATGCACGGAAAGGAACCCGAAGTCATGAGTGACGACCGCAAAGACCTGCCGCCTGCCGCCCAGCGCGCCTTGGCCGAAGCCGAAGAGCGCCGTCGCAAGGCAGAGGCCAAAGCGAAAGAGATGCCAAAGGAACTGGGCGGTCGCGACGGTCCTGACCCGGCCCGCTATGGCGATTGGGAGAAGAAAGGCATCGCGATCGATTTCTGATCGCCTATCCCCGCAGAGCTTCCAGAAAATCCGCTATCAGAGCGCGCTGCTTCTTTGATTTCGCCCGTTCTTCCGGCCATGTCAGCCAATACCCATCTTTCGTTTTCAGCTCGGGCAGGTGCAACCGGCGCAACCGCCCGTCCTGTAGATCCGCCTTGGCCAGTGGCACCGACCCCAACGCTACGCCCATGCCCTGAAGTGCCGCGGACAACGCGTGTTCCATTGAATCGAAGCTAATGGTCGACGTCGTCACATCGCCCTGCTCAGCCTTTCGCGCCCAGTCTCGCCACCCCGGCCGTTCTCCGCGCAGATCAATCAAAGGCGCGCCCCATTCAACACCCGGAGCCGCCATCGGCACCAACACTTCGGCTGCGATCAATTCGGAATCCCGCCCGGGCCAGGCACCGCGACCATAGCGGATTTGCAGCCATGTCCGCTCTTCATCCAGCGACGACCGCCGCGCCACGGAATCGGTCAGGACACGCACCTTCGGCTGCACCTCCTGAAACCGGGCAAGACTTGGCACCACAAGCGCATGGATGTGCGATGACAAACCGGCCACCCGCAATTCGCGCGGGGATTTTCCAAACAGATCCTCGGTATTGCGTTCAAGCGCCTGCAAACTGTCTTGCACCAGTGGCAGATAGCTTTCCCCTTCGACAGTCAATGACACGCCACGCGCCTCACGCACAAACAACGTGCGCCCTAGCCAGGCCTCTAGGTTACCGATCCGCTGGCTTACCGCCGCTTGTGTCAGACCAAATTCCCTCGCCGCTGCCGAAAACCCGCCCAGACGCCCCGCCGCCTCGAAAACGCGCAGCCAATCCAAGGGCGGCAACCCGATCTTTTTCTTAGCCATAAGTTTTTCCAAGCCTCAGCAGAAAGAAGGATTAATTGTCGTAATGCCACAAGAGGCGTATCTCCTCAACCAAAGCCCGCGCTGAACAGGAGATCCCCCATGCTGCGCTCTGCCACCCATGACGCCTCGGTTGTGACCGTAGAATTCGACACCGGCACAAAGGCTCGCTTTCACGCCATCTGGCTACGCGACAACGCGCTGGACCCCGAAACGCGCGCGCCCGGCAATGGCCAACGTCTGATCACCATCGGTGATATCCCCTCAGACATTTCGGTTAGCGCCGCCGAAATCAGCAATGGTGATCTGACAGTCACCTTTCAGCCAGAAGGCAAGACCGTCACCTTTCCCGCCGACTGGCTGGCCGAGCACGGCTATGACCGCGATCAAAACCGCCCCATGGGTCGGACGGCTCCCGACATCACCACCTGGGGACGCGGCATCGACGCGCCCAGCGCTGATTGGGATGAGGTCCACGCCAATCCCAGCGCCAAACGCGGATGGCTAGCTGCGGTGGCCGAATACGGCTTTGCCAAGCTGACCGGCGGCCCGACCGAACCGGAATCCTTGCTGAAAGTCGCCGATCTGTTCGGCTATGTGCGCGAAACCAACTATGGCCCCTATTTTGAGGTCCGAACCGAGGTGAACCCGACCAACCTCGCCTATACAGGCCTTGGTCTGCAGGCGCATACCGACAACCCCTATCGTGATCCGGTTCCGACGCTGCAAATTCTGTATTGCCTGGAAAACAGCGCCGAGGGTGGTGATTCCATCGTGGTTGACGGCTTCCGCGCTGCTGAAAAACTGCACGAACAGAACCCGGAAGGTTTTGCCTTGCTGGCAGGCTACCCCGCCCGGTTCGAATACAAGGGCTCGGACGGTATCTGCCTACGGTCACGCCGCCCGATGATTGAGCTGTCACCGGATGGAGAATTGGTCGGTATCCGGTTCAACAACCGCTCATCCGCGCCGTTCGTCGACGTGCCGTTCGACCAGATGGAGGCCTATTACGCCGCCTATCGCCAATTGGGCGAGATCATCGACGACCCTGCCATGGGCGTGTCGTTCAAACTGGAACCAGGCGAGAGTTTCATCGTCGACAACACCCGCGTGCTGCACGCGCGTCTGGGCTATTCCGGTGCGGGGTCACGCTGGTTACAGGGCTGTTACGCCGACAAAGACGGGTTGCTGTCCACATTGGCCGCGATGGAGATGAGCCAACCGGAGGCCGCAGAATGAAGCCCGATTTCTCGACCCTGAGCCGGGACAATATCGTGGCCTTCATCGGCGATATCTTCGACCGCCGCGGCGGTGAGGAATATCTGGGTGAGCCCGTCACCATGGCTGAACACATGTTGCAAGGTGCCACGATCGCCGAGCAGAACGGCCAGCCCGAGGAAATCATCGTTGGCGCATTGCTGCACGATATCGGCCATTTCACCTCCGAGTTCGGCACTTATCACCCAGATGACACCGAGGACCGTCATCACGAGGATGCAGGCGCTGAGGTGCTGGAACAGTTCTTCCCCTCGGTTATCACCGATTGCTGCCGCTATCACGTGGCAGCCAAGCGGTATCTCTGCGCCACCAAACCGGAATATTTCAACCGTCTCTCCACCGCCTCGGTCCATACGCTTGAATTACAGGGCGGGCCGATGAGCGCTGAAGAGGTCGCAGAGTTCGAAAGTAATCCGAACCTGAAAGAGATCGTTCAGGTGCGCTATCTGGACGAGGCGGGCAAGCGGGCTGACATGGACACGCCGGATTTCACCCATTTCGCACCGATGGTACAGCGCATGGTCGACAGGCATCTGGGCACATCATGAGCGCGCCTGAATATATCTTCGAGGCCAGTTCAAAACCGTCCCTTCCCTGGCACGAGGTTCCGCTGATCCGGGCCACGGACACGTCGGTCAAAGGCTATGGCTGTCTGGTTGATGACCCCGATACCTTCGAGATTGAAATAGCTCGCTGGCCCCAACAGGGCTGGCGCCAGATTGACGAAGGCACCGGCGACGAGGGCGGCTGGGTCGAAGGTACGTTCAAATGCGATTGGCAGGGTGACGTGCTTTATGGTGAGAACGAGGCCGTCAAAGGCCACTATGTTCTGGGTTGGTCCGCTGATCCACAACAGGCGCAGACCGACCTGCAGACGGCACCGCGCGATCAGGTTCTACTGTGGCACATGAACTACCACCCCGATGGCGGGCAGATGTTCTGGCCGCTGGACAACAAGCCCTTCATCGTGCCTGTCGCCCTGCCCGGCGACAACCTGACGCCAGAAAAGGTGGTCGCATTCTGGTGTGACGGCACGCGTGGCCTCTATATTCATCCCGGCATCTGGCACGAAGGGATATTCCCCGTCGAAGACAACCAACGCTTCCTTGATCGGCAGGGCCGGGTGCACGCCCGGGTCAGCGCCGATATCGGCAAAGAGTTCGGCGTTTACCTTGCCTGCCCCTTGCGCGCGGACAAGATACGCGATCTGTAGCCAAACCTGTCTCTTCCGGGCGGCGCTTTTCAGATTCCCTTAACCTTTGCCGCAAACTTCTGCGATACTCACCCTGTGTGTGCATAAGGGAGGCGCAGATGGGATTGAACCGTCGGAAATTGGTACAACTAGGCACCGCAGCCACCGCGAGTGCGGCGCTGTCGCGATTTGCTGTCGGCGCAACTGGCCAGAATGAGGCGTTCGAGGCAAAGTTCGCCGAAACACTGGCTGGTCTCAAAGCCGCGTTCGCCAAGCTCGGGTTTTCCGAGTCACAACCTTTTTCGATTGTCACCGGGAACGTCGACTATAATGGCGGGCTGCGGCACGATTTCGAGCAAAAGAAATTGCAACCAAACGCTTTCGTCATACAACCGCTGGCTCGCGTCGCAGATGTGGAAGAAAAAAACCGCCCCGATGTCCTGCCCCTGTTTCACGAGGTTGGCTGCCATCCAGAAGGTGCGGTCAGCGGGCGTGACACCACGGAACTTATGGTGCGTCTTCTGACTGAAGAGTTCAGCCTTGACCCTTCCCGCATTGCTTTTGTCAGCGTGCCTCAGGCCGATGACGTGCGCCCGGTTCTAGATGGGATGAACTTGCCGTTTTCGCAAAAGGTCCTGCTGCGCGATGAGGCCGAGGCATTGGCCGCCCGCGACGCCTCTGGTTATTTCTTTCCCGATCCGTTTGGCGAGGATTACCTGGTCACGATGGGCGTTTATTACCGCGTCGGCAATCAAACTGAACCCGCACCCGAATCCTATCCACCATCTGCCAACTGGACCGAAATCGGAGAGATCATCATCGGCGGCGAGGCCGCACCGTTAGGCATATCAATCGGAGCAGAGCGTCTGACCTATGCGTTGACAGGTCAGTTCCCGACATGGGACCAGCGTTTGGATGCTCTGTTCGCGCATATTGACTTGGGACATGCAGAACCGCCGGGAATCGCCGCGTTCAGATAGGATCCCTTACAGCCCCAATACATCCACCATGTCATACTGACCGGGCGCTTTGCCCTGTCCCCATAGGGCCGCCTTCAAAGCGCCGCGGGCAAAGATGGTGCGGTCGGTGGCCAGATGGCGCAGGACGATGCGTTCTCCGGGGGCTGCGAACAGCACGTCGTGTTCGCCCACGATGTCACCGCCGCGAATGGCATGGAACCCGATATCGCCCCGCTTGCGCGCGCCGGTAATTCCGTCGCGGCCCCGATCGGACACATCGGCCAGATCAACCCCGCGCCCTTCGGCGGCGGCCTCGCCCAGCATCAGTGCTGTACCCGAGGGCGCGTCGACTTTGTGGTGATGGTGCCCTTCGATGATCTCGATGTCGAAATCTTCATCCAGCGCTGCGGCGACCTTTTTGGTCAACTGCACCAGCAGGTTGACGCCAAGGCTCATATTCCCTGCCCGCACGATGACCGCATGGCGAGAGGCCGGTTCCAGCGCTGCGATCTGCTCATCCGACATGCCAGTGGTACCAATCACGTGGACGCACCGTGCCTGCGCGGCCAGTGCGGCAAACTCCAGCGTCGCCTCGGGCGCAGTAAAGTCAATCACCGCCTGCGCCTGCGAAAACGCCTCCAGCGGGTCGTCTGTGACGGTGACGCCCAGCGACTGACCGCCCAGCGCCTCGCCCACATCCTGACCGATCCAGTCATGGCCCGCCCGCTCAACAACACCAACCAAACGCGCCTGATCGCTGTCCGTCACGGTTTTGATCAGCATCTGCCCCATACGGCCCGAAGCCCCTGTGATGACGATCCCCGGAATATGGGTCATTGCGCTGGTCCTTTTGTTGAATTCGGCTCAAAGCCTCCTACCCCGTTCGCGCCCGCTTGGCAAAGCCCTGCTTTGGGCTTAGATCGGGGATATGGCAAAGAACAAATTCCACGATGGCCCCGGCCCGTCCCAACGACAGCTTCGTGTCGGCGAACTGATCCGCCGCACCCTGTCCGAGGTTCTGGCGCGCGGAGATGTCCACGACCCCGACCTGAACCGCATGTCAATCACCGTGGGTGAGGTGCGCACCTCACCCGATCTGAAGATCGCCACCGCCTATGTGTTGCCCTTGGGCGGCAAGGGGCAGGAGGATGTGATCGCGCTGCTGGCCCGCAACAAGGGTGAATTGCGGCGGGCGGTCGGCAAGAAGGTCGGTCTGAAATTCTCACCCGATCTGCGGTTCCGGCTGGATGACACCTTTGACCGAATGGATGACACGCGCCGCATGTTCGATCAGGACGCGGTGCGCCGCGATCTGGACGAGTGATCCGCGCATTTGTCATTTTGGGCGCGGTCTTCTGGGCCGCGCAGGCCTCAGCGGTCACATGCGAGAAGGTGACCCATGAGGACAAGCGGTACACCATCTGCGATGTGGACGCCGCCAGCGAAGAGTTGCGCCTCTTCCTCAATGATGAAGACGGTAAGGTGCTGGGCCATTTCTCATCGGTGAACGAGACCCTGGCCCCACAGGGAAAGCGTCTGGCATTTGCCATGAACGCGGGCATGTATCATGACGACCGCTCGCCTGTCGGGCATTACGTTGAAGACGGCCAGGAACAGATGCGGGTGATCCCGAATGCCGGTCCCGGCAATTTCGGCTTGCTGCCGAACGGAGTGTTTTGCATCCGCGAGGGCCGTGCCGACGTGTTCGAAACCTTGGATTACGTTGATCAGGCCCCGCAGTGCCGTTTCGCCACGCAATCCGGCCCGATGCTGGTCATAGGCGGTGAACTGCACCCGCGCTTCTTGCCCGATTCGACCTCGCGCTATGTGCGCAACGGCGTTGGTACCAGCGCGGATGGGACACGGGCAGTATTCGCGATCTCGGATGACTATGTCACATTTCACGAATTCGGCAGCCTGTTCCGCGATGTCCTTGAAACGCCGAATGCCCTGTTCTTCGACGGCAATATCTCTCGTATGTATGAACGCGCCGGAAATCGGTCGGATGTCGGGTTTTCGCTTGGCCCTATTGTAGGTGTGGTCGAAGATACGCCCTGAAATTGACAGTGGCAGAACGATCCGTTAGGTCGCGCGCCTCGGTAAGATTCAGGGTGTAGAATGGGACGCAAACGCAAGGGTCGCGACATTTCCGGTTGGCTGGTGGTGGACAAGCCCGCGGGCATGACCTCGACCGCTGTGGTCAACAAGGTTAGGTGGGCGATGGATGCCAAGAAAGCGGGCCATGCAGGCACGCTTGACCCCGAAGCAACCGGCGTACTGGCCGTGGCTTTGGGTGAGGCGACCAAGACCGTTCCCTACATCACCGATGCGCTGAAGGCCTACACCTTCACCGTCCGTTTGGGTCAGGCAACCAACACCGACGATGCCGAGGGCGAAGTGATCGCACAAAGCGACGCGCGCCCTTCGGATGACGATATCAAACAGGCGTTGACCCGGTTTCTGGGCGATATCATGCAGGTCCCGCCCAAATTCTCGGCCGTTAAGATTGACGGGCAACGGGCCTATAAATTGGCGCGAGACGGCGAAGACGTAGAGCTATCCGCCCGCCCGCTTTGGGTAGAAGAGTTGATTCTGGTCGACCGCCCCGACGAAGACCACGTCGTGCTAGAGATGACTTGCGGCAAGGGTGGCTATGTCCGCTCGATTGCCCGCGATCTGGGCGCGGCGCTGGGATGCCACGGCCATGTCAAAGTTCTTCGCCGCGTCTGGTCCGGCCCGTTCGAGGTTGAAGACGGGTTGAGCATCGAACAGATCGATGAAATGGCCAAGACAACCGCACTGGACGACTACCTGCACCCGCTGGAAACCGGTCTCGCCGATCTGCCTGAATTGAAATGCACACCCGAAGGCGCAACCCGCCTGCGCAACGGAAATCCGGGCATGGTTCTGGCCTCGGACGTGGAATACGGCGATGAAGCCTGGGCTTCGCTGGACGGCAAGGCCGTGGCGGTGGGGATCTACAAATCGGGCGAATTGCACCCCAGCCGGGTGTTCGTTACCTAAGCCACGTGCTAGGCGAAGGGCATGATTACCCGAACGCACACTAAGGGCGACGCGCCCTCAACCGCCATCTATTCCGATTGCGAGAAATATCGCTATAGCCTGACCCGTATCTGGGATCCTGCGGGGCGCAAAGCGCTGTTTGTGATGCTGAACCCGTCAACCGCGACCGAGGTTCAGAACGACCCGACGGTGGAACGTTGCGAACGCCGCGCGCGGGCGCTGGGGTTCGGAGCATTTCAGGTAACCAACATCTTTGCCTGGCGCGACACCGACCCGCGCAAGATGCGCGCTGCTGCCGACCCGGTAGGACCCGAGAACGACGCGGCCATATTGGATGGTGTTCAATGGGCCGATCAGGTCATCGCCGCATGGGGCACCCATGGTGCACATCTGGACCGCGGCCCGGCGGTTGAGACGCTGCTGCGCGGCACCGGTCAGCAACTGTTTCATTTGGGGCTGACCAAGGCCGGACACCCCAAGCACCCGCTTTACATCGCCTATACCCAACAGCCCGAACCGTGGTGACCGACGGTTAACCACAAGTTCAGATTGGCTTTGACCAACTAACTGATCACATGGGATATTTCATCCTCGGAGCAGTGCGTTCTCGGAGGGTTGCCATGTTTCTGTTCGGATTGCTGAGCCTGGCCGCAATGGGCGGAGCAGCCTATGCGATGGGCGGTATTATGGAGGCTGACGACGACACCGAAGAAGACGAGATCATCGAAGATGAACCGCAAGAGGTCTCTGACGGCAGGTATCTTGAGATTGGTGAAAACATCGACGAAGTCGAAGAGCCCTCGACCGGGACCACAGTCTCGGAATTCGAAGGCGATTTGGTTGTGGCCGGGGACGACGACACAAACATTCTGACCGGGCAAGATGGCGACGACCAGATCAACGGCTACGGTGGCGACGACACTGTGCTGGGGGGCATGGGCGATGACACCCTGCATGGCGGCGATGGCGTTGATACAATCCAGGGCGGCGAAGGCGATGATGTTTTGCATGGCGAAGGTAACGATGACGTCCTGTCCGGTGATGATGGCGACGACAAGCTTTTTGGTCATTTCGGCGACGACAGGCTGGACGGTGGCGATGGGGATGACGACCTGTACGGCGGTCAGGACAACGACACGCTGACCGGAGGCGCGGGCGCCGATGCGCTGCATGGGGGCTATGGCGACGATGAGCTTGCTGGTGGCGCAGGTGAAGACGTCTTGTTTGGCGGCGACGGTGACGACGTGCTGACCGGTGAGGATGGCGAAAACGAAGACTCCGTGGATTTTCTGAATGGCGGAGCCGGCGACGACATTATTGCTGCCCATAGCGGTGATATCGTGACCGGAGGCGAAGGCGCCGACAGCATCCACCTGAACCCCGAGGATGACGACGATGCCGTCAAGGTCATGGATTTTGAACCCGGGCAGGACAAGCTGTTGATCTCGTGGGAAGGCGAGGAAGATCCGGAGATCAACATTGAAACAGACACTGAAAACGAAAACCTGACCCGTGTCATGGTCGACGGACAAGACGTCGCCCAACTGCTGGGTGCCAAAGGGTTGACCCTGGACGATATCCAATTGATCAACGGTCAGGAACTGTCGCAGCTCAATGCGCTGAGTTGAAGCAATAGAATCCCTTTGCCATTTGCCTGAAATCCGCTTATACGCGCCCATCCGCATCGGAATCGGTGCGGTTTTCTCCATGGGCCTGTGCTGGACGACATCCCGGCCTGCGCCATCAACTCTAACCTTTAAAGGAGACCCCGATGTCGATTACTGCCGCTGAAAAAGCACGCGTCATGAAAGAATTCGGCACCAAGGACGGCGACACCGGTTCGCCAGAAGTCCAGGTTGCCATCCTGACCTCGCGCATCACCACCCTGACCGAGCACTTCAAGACCCACAAGAAAGACAACCACGGTCGTCGCGGTCTGCTGAAAATGGTCGCCCAGCGCCGTAAGCTGCTGGACTACCTGAAGGGCAAAGAAGAAGCGCGCTATCAGGACCTGATCAAAAAGTTGGGCATCCGTCGTTAATTTCGGATCTTACCGCTTTTGGATTTCGGACGCCCGCCCTAATTGGCGGGCGTTTTTTGTTGGATCAGGGAACGCGCGCTCGGAGTAGCGGTATGGTGGGGCTCAATCCGGCTTGCAGTTCACAAACTCTGTCGGCACTATCCCGGGACCTGATCAACAGCTGCTCAATACCTCAGTCCCCCAAGCACACATCCAGTGTGTGACGACAAGTAAAATGGAACCAAATGAAGCTGGAATTTCATCATATTAACCTGGTGGCAGACGACGTTGACCGCCTACACGACTTTTATACAAACGTCTTGGGTTTGGGTGATATTCCGCAGCATAATTTCCCGCGCTCTGAAGCAACCGAAGACTCGGGTTATGACGGCCAAATCCGCTTTGCAACGGACGGCAGCATGCAGATGCACCTTGCGGAACGGGACTTTGACGTCGCTTTCAAAAATGATCAGGTCATCAATCCAGTGAGCCGCGGACACATCGCGTTCCGAACGGATGATCTTGCCGCGGTCCTGAGGATACTTGATGAAAACGCGGTTCCTTATTCGGACTATGGCACTGCCTTTTCGAAAGAGTGGCACCAAGTGTTCTTTCGCGACCCCGAAGGCAATGTTGTCGAAGTTCACCAACAGGTCGCGACTTTGGGCTGAACCTGAGCCCGAAGTTCCCCGCGCTGTTCAGCTTGTGACGACGCGCTAGACCATATCGTACTCTACGCTTTTTGCTCCGATGTCGCCCATGTGGCCGGTGATGCGCTGCACCAATTTCTGCCTGGACATGTCTGCAAGTGCCTTCGGAAAACTCTGCAGCTCTTCCTTTCTGGCGACAACAGTTAAAGTGCGCGAAAGGCCCGAGACCGGAATATCTTTCAACCGCAGGTTCATATTCTCAACCAGACCATCGATCAGCAATGTCGGCGTCAAAAGGCTGAACCCCTGACCTGCAGAAACACAGGATGTAACCATGCTGGAGCGGTCCGCCTGGATGACCTTGTCGGGCTCAAACCGCAATCGGCGCAGATGCTGCGCAATTTGGCGGCCCGCGTTGGTTGTATCTCCGAACCGCACCAGCGGAAGCCGCGTTTGGATCGCCTCCAGGCTGTCCGTCGGGCCGTCATATGCTTCGGGAAGAACCAGCAGGTATCTTTCGGTCAGAACGTGATGACGCTCCAAGCCATCCATATCCAGAAACGGATTTGATGTGATCGCGAGGTCCGCTTGTTTCGTCCGCAGCAGGTGTTCATGGTTGCCGCTTTGGCCGGCATGCAGGGTAATATCTTCGACATTGAACTCACGCTGCGCGAAATCGACCAAAGAGGGCGTCAGCGTCGTGGCGATCGAGGCTTGAATGCCGACCCGCAGCAGCGTCAGGGATTTCTGGCCAACGTGGCGCAGTTCCGTTTCCATGTCGGAAAGTGCATCCAGAATTTTCTGCGCTCTTCCATGCAAACGCGCACCCGCATAGGTCAGCCGCGCCGGACGTGTACTGCGATCCAGAAGCACAGTGCCGAAGGCCCTTTCCAACGCTGTGACGTGCTGGGAAGCCGCCGGCTGCGACAGATTCAGAAGTTTTGCGCCCGCCCGCATCTGACCCGTTTCCGCAACGGCGACGAAAACCTCAAGTGAACGCATCAGACTTGGTGAGAGTTTACGATGATCCAGCATTGCTCATCCTTAGTATAAATAGTCCTTATACTGTTGGAATTTTCTTGGTTTACGTCAAGCACTCGGTCAACGCTTTGGCCATGACACGTTCGCGCTCATCTCGACGCCGCAGGGCCGCTGGACCTCGCACTCTTCCCGAGGCGCGCGCGCCGTATATTCTGCGCAAGCTTTCGACCTTCAATGTCCTCAGCGAGGCAGGGTTGGAACAGATCGAGGCCAATGCGGATACCATCCTTGCCGAAACAGGGATGGAGTTTCAGGACGACCCGGAAATCCTGAGCATTTTTGCCGATGCAGGCTGTGACGTCGACGGCTCTCGCGTTCGGTTCGCGCCGGGGTTCTGCCGCAATACGATCATGGCAGCCGCGCCAGCACAGTTCGTTCAACACGCCCGAAATCCCGCCAACAGCGTTCAATTGGGCGGTGACGCCAGCGTGCTATGCCCGGCCTGGGGTCCGCCCTTTGTGCATGATCTGGACCGCGGGCGGCGCTATGCCTCGCATCAGGATTTCGTTGATCTGGTCAAGCTGCATCACAGTCTGCCTTGGCTGCACCATTCGGGCGGCGTGGTTTGCGAGCCAGTGGATTTACCGGCCAACAAACGCCATCTCGACATGCTCTATGGCCATATACGCCATTCTGATCGTGCCTTCATGGGGGCATTTATCGGGGCTGAACGTGCGGGTCACGCGATCGACATGGCACGAATTGTGTTCGGCGAGGACTTCGTGGCGGAAAATGCCGTGCTGTATTGTGTCTCGAACACAAACGCGCCGCTGGTGATGGACAGCCACATGTCGGGCGCATTGAAAACCTATGCCCGTGCCGGGCAACCGGTTGCCTGCACCCCTTGGGTTCTGACCGGGGCCATGTCGCCGTCCACCGTTGCCGGGACGTTAGCGCAGGTGCTGGCTGAAACCATGGCGGCGATGACGCTGACCCAACTTATAAACCCCGGGGCACCCTGCATGATGGGCAGTTTTGCCTCAACCATGTCGATGAAATCCGGTGCGCCCACTTTTGGTACGCCCGAAGCCGGGTTGATGGTTTTGGCGGCCGGACAGCTTGCCCGCAGGCTGGGGGTGCCGCTGCACACGGTTGGCACGCTCAGCGCCTCAAAAGTTTCGGACGCCCAGAGCCAGCAAGAGGCCACATGGGGCCTTATGATGTCGATGTTCGCGGGTGCCAATCTGATCAACCATGCAACTGGATGGCTCGAAGGTGGGTTGGTGACCTCGTTCGAAAAAACGATCTTGGATCATGATCTTTGTGGCAAAGTCGGACGGTTCTTCGATGGAATCGACATGAGCGAGAACGCTCAGGCGATGGAGGCAATTGCCGCGACTGGACCGGGGCGGCATTTTCTGGGCTCTGAGCATACGCAGGCCAATTTCATGTCCGCATTGTTCCGGCCCTGGACCCCGGATGACAATTCATTCGAACAATGGCACGCGGCCGGAGAGTTGGATGCCGCAGCCCGCTCCAATGCAATCTGGAAAGAGCGGCTTGACGCATATCAAGACCCCGGTCTCGCCCCCGGCATCGACGCCGCGCTGCAGGACTATATCGCGCAGCGTAAGGCCGAGAAGCCAGATCAGGATTACTTCTGATGAGCCGTATCTTGATCATCGGAGGTGGCGCTATTGGTCTGAGCTTGGCCTACCATCTGGCCAAACGCGGTTCGAATGACGTCACTGTTCTGGAGCGCAACCAGCTGACCTCGGGCACGTCTTGGCATGCGGCGGGGATTGTCGGTCCGCTGCGCGCAACGCCAAACATGACCCGATTGGCAATGACCGCACTTGAGGTTTTTCCTACCCTTGAGGCCGAAACTGGCATGTCCACTGGATATCGCCAAACCTCTGGCTATTGGCTGGCCAGCGACCCTGCCCGCCTGGACGAGCTGCGCCGGATTGCGGATCTGGGCCAGACGCTGGGATTGACCCCACGCATGATCGAGGCCTCGGACGTGCCCCTGTCACACCTTGATCTGAGGAACTATGTCGGTGCGCTCCATGTGCCGGAAGACGCCAATGTGAATCCGGTCGATTTGTGCATGGCATACGCCAAAGGTGCACGGGATCGTGGCGTTTCAATCCGCGAACATACCGGGGTTCAGTCCCTGCGGAAAAAGGGTCAGCGGATCACGGGTGTAACCCTGACCGATGGGACGGAACTGGACGCCGATCAGGTCGTTCTTGCCACCGGCGCTTGGTCACGTGAGCTGGCCGCCAATGTTGGCGTCGCGCTTCCGTTACAGGCGGTCGAGCACATGTATGTTGTCACCGAACCCATGCCCAACCTGCCCAACCCGTTCCCAGTGATCCGAGATCTGGACCGGGGCATCTACATCAAGGGCGATGCGGGCAAGCTTGTGATCGGCGGCTTTGAACCCAACGCCAAATGCTGGGACGCTTATGGCCCCGAAGGCGACCGACCCTTTCTTGAACTGGCCGAGGATTGGGATCAATTTGCCCCTTTCATGGAGGCCGCATTAGAGCTGTGCCCCAGCCTTGAAGCGGTCGGCATTCAGCATTTCATGAATGGCCCGGAAAGCTTTACCGCGGACACAAGGCCGCTTGTTGGTGAAACCTCGGTCAATGGTTTGTTTGTGGCTGCGGGTATGAACTCGGTCGGAGTCATGTCTTCGGCGGGGATTGGGCGGGCGCTGGCGGATTGGATGGTCGACGGCCACCCCCCGATGGACATGTGGGAGGTCGATGTTGCCCGGGTCGACCCGCACACAGCCAGCGCTGAACATATGGCCGACCGCATGGAAGAGGCCGTCGCGGATCTTTTCGCTTTGCATTGGCCATATAAACAGCCCAACGCCGGCCGAGGTCTGCGCACCACAGCACTGCACGATTTCTGGGCTGAGGCTGGGGCGCATTTTGGCCTGACGGCCGGTTGGGAACGCGGGCTGTATTACGGACCGGCACAGCCCTATTCGACAACAGATCAGGGGTGGTGGCCGCTGGTTGAGGCCGAAGCGGCGGTCTTGGATCAGGGCACTGCGCTGATTGACCTAAGCCCGTTTACCAAACTGGACATCACCGGGCCGGATGCTCTGAAGGCATTGAACCACCTGACGACCGCGCAGATGGACGTGCCCATTGGTCGGTCTGTCTATACGCAGATACTCAACGCGCGCGGTGGGATCGAAATGGATGTGACCATCACGCGGTTGGGTCGGGATGCGTTTCATCTGACCTCGGGCGCCGCCACGCGCATGCGCGATCTGATGTTTCTGCGCAGGCATGTGAAGGGCGAGGTATCTGTCAGGGATGTGACCGAAGCATTCTGCACAATCGGTGTGATGGGAGGTGGCAGCCGAACGCTGCTACAGGGTCTTGGCAGCGTTCCAGAAATGGCATTTGGCTATGCCGCCACCGCCGAAATGGCAGGCATTGCTTGCCGCGCCACGCGCGTTAGTTTTGTCGGAGAATTGGGCTGGGAACTAACCATACCCAACGCTCAGGCCCCTCAGTTGTTCGACACCCTTCACAAGGCAGGCGCGCGCCCGCTGGGCCACTATGCGGTTGACGCCTGCCGGCTGGAAAAGGGCTTCAAACACTGGGGGCATGAACTTGGCCCCAAGATCACTCCGCTGGAAGCCGGTCTGGGGTTTACCATCGACTGGTCCAAGGAGTTTCAGGGCAAAGCGGCGCTGGAACAGCAAAAGTCCAACGGCTTGCAACAGCGCCTGATCCTTCTGCAAGTTCACGGCAATGCCCTGATGTTGCATGACGAACCGGTGTTCGAGGACGGCACCCATGTGGGGCTGACAACCTCGGGCGGGCGCGGGCCGCGTACGGGACTGAACCTGTGTTTTGCCATGGTCGCGGTCCAATCGGGCGAGACGTTGACCCAGACATGCGATCGAAAATTCGCGGTTCGGGTCGCTGGGCAGGACTATCCAGCGCAGCCCTTGCGACGTCCGCCCTTTGATCCCTCAGGCGAAAGGATGCGCGCATGATCAAGGCGCAGGTTGTCATCATCGGTGGCGGCGCGATGGGCGTGTCGCTGATGTATCATCTGATCAAGGCGGGCTGGTCCGATGTTCTGCTGGTCGAGAAAAACGACCTGACCCATGGTTCGACATGGCACGCGGCGGGACTGTGCACCCATTTCGCGCATAATCCCACCATTCAGGAATTGCGCGCCACCTCTGTTCGGCTTTACCGCGATATACTTCCGCGGGAAACCGGACGCGATTGCGGCTTTCACCGCTCTGGCGCGATGCGGATTACCCGCAACCCCGACCGAATGGATGAGTTCCGCCATGTGGCCGGTCTGTCCGAATTCACCGGCTACCCGCTGGAGGTCCTGACGCCCGATCGGATCGCCGAGCTCTTCCCTCTGGCCAAACTGGATGGGCTGATCGGCGGGATTTATGAACCTGATGACGGCCATGTAGACCCTACGCTGGCGACCCACGCAATGGCTGAGGTTGCCCGGCGTGGCGGGGCTCGGATCATACGCAATTGCGCAGTCACCGCGATTGAGCGTCAGCAGGATCATTGGCGGATTGAGACTGCGAAGGAGATCATAGAAACCACCCACGTGGTCAACGCCGCAGGCACGTGGGGCTGGGAAATCGGGCATATGATGGGACTCAACATCCCGTCTGTTCCGGTGCTGCACCAATACCTGGTGACGGACACGGTGGAGGCCGTATCGTCCCGGATCAAAGCCGACTTGCCCGAACTGCCGATCATCCGCGACCCTGAAGAAAGCTGGTATGTACGGCAAGAGCGCGATGGGCTGATCCTGGGGCCTTATGAAACGGACGCCAAGGTCTGGTCCGTTGATGGTGTGCCGCCGGAGTTTGGCGCGGACCTGATGCCGCCGGATCTGGACAGTGTGGAACACATCATCATGGCCGCAATGGAACGAATACCGGCGCTGGAAACCGGTGGTGTAAAATCGGTGATCAATGGACCGATCACCTTTACACCTGACGCCAACCCTCTGATCGGGCCTGCGCAAGGATTGGAAAATGCGTGGCTGCTGACCGGTTCGTCCATGGGCGTGATGGAGGGTGGCGGCGCCGGATGGTTCCTTGCCCATTGGATGACCCACGGTGCCCCACCGATGGATGCGCTGGCCGTCGACAGCCGCCGTTTCGGGTCATGGGCGGATCGCGATTACCGCGTGGCTAAGGCCGTCGAGTGTTTCGGCCTGCAATTTGGAGTGCACTATCCGCATGAGGAACGGCCCGCAGGGCGCGGCCTGCGGCTGTCCCCGCTGCACGACCTGATGGTCGAACGTGGCGCGGTGATGGGAGCGGCTTATGGGTGGGAGCGTCCTAATTGGTTCTCAAACACACCCGGAGCAATCGCCGGTGAAACCTTCCGCCGCGCCAATTGGTTCGAACCCGTGGCGCGAGAGGTCGAGGCCGCGCACAATCGCGTCGCCATGGCGGACCTGTCCGTGTTTTCAAAATTCGACGTCACCGGCCCCGATGTCGCGGCCTTCCTGCAAGCATTGGGCGCGAACCGCGCGATCCAGCCGGGCCGGATCGGCCTGACCCATGCGCTGACACCCACAGGTGGCGTGCTGTCGGAATTCACCGTCACCCGCTTGGCCGAGCGTCACGCCTATCTGACCAGCGCTGCCGCGGCCGAGCAGATCGACTATGATCTTCTGACGCAGGTTGCCAAGGGCTTTGACGTCACCATCCGAAACGTCTCTGAGGATCTGGCAGTTATCGGCGTCATGGGGCCCAAATCCTCCGATGTGTTGCCCGAGTTGAACCATATGCCATGGCTCACCGCGCACGAGACCCATGTCGGCGGGATTTCCCTGCGCGCCTTGCGAGTATCCTATCTGGGCGAATGCGGTTGGGAACTGCACGTGGCTAAAGAACATGCCGTGCAACTTTTCATGACGCTTGAAGAGATCGCCAAACCTCATGGTCTGGGATTCTACGGGGCCTATGCTGCAAACTCCATGCGTCTTGAAAAAGGCTATCGCGGTTGGGGCAGTGATCTGACGACCGAACGCAGCCCATTAGAGGCAGGTCTGACCCCGTTTGTCCGCAAGGACCTACGCGACGAACTAGCAAGGGACAACGCATGGGATATGGTGCTGCTTGAGGTCGAGGTCGGTGAGATAGATCCGTTCTACGCGCACACGATCTGGAAAAACGGTATCCCGGTCGGCATCGCCACCTCGGGTGCTTATGGCCACCGGACCGGTAAAGTTCTGGCCTTGGCCTATCTGCGCGACCCGACCGCGCGCGAGGGGCTGACCATCTCAATCCTGGGCCAGCATCGTGCGGCAACGATCCTGCCTGAGGCCCCCTTTGACCCCAAAAACTCACGATTGAAAACCGGAGGTTCCAAATGACCGACCACCCCCTTCACACCGACTGGGACTTCTCGAACACAGCCGCGCGACGGGATCAGTACTATGCGGCCTCACTAACGCGGTTCACACCGTTTCGCGAACCTATCGTTTTCAAGAAAGGTCAGGGCCAATACCTTTGGGATACGGAGGGTCGGAAATACACTGACCTGCTGGGCATGAACGTCTGTATCTCGGTCGGACATTCGCATCCTCGTGTTGTGGCGGCGGCAACTGCACAGGCGCAAGAGCTGACCCACTGCACGACAATGTTTTACCACCCAACGCCTGCGCATCTGGCCGAAGAATTGGCCGCAACGATGCCCAAAGGACATGACTGGGTCGTGCACCTGACCAACTCCGGATCCGAAGCGGTTGATCTGGCGATGACCATGGCGCGCACATACACTGGCAATCTGGATTTGCTGGCGCTGCGTACCGCCTATCACGGACCAACGGCTGCGGCGCAGTCGATCACCGGCATCTCGGGCTGGCGTCACCCGGGCATGCCCGGCAACGTTGCCTTCGTGCCGGAACCCAATCAATACCGCGGCATCTTTGGGCCGGGCACGCAGCCCTATCTGGGTGAGATCGATCGCACAATCGCCACAGCCACATCCGGCAATGTGGCGGGCATCTTTGTCGAAAGCGTGCAGGGCTATGGTGGCATCATCGAAATGCCGCCCGGTTATTTGTCCGGCGCAGCCGAACGCGTGCGCGCGGCAGGAGGTCTTTATATCGCGGACGAGGTGCAGTCGGGCTTTGGCCGTACGGGCGAGAATTTCTGGGGGTTCGAAGCGGACGGCGTTGTTCCCGATATCATCGTCATGGCCAAGGGTCTGGGGAATGGCTTTCCGATTGGTGCAGTTGTGGCCAAGAAGCATATCGCCGAACCCATGGCAGAGAGGTTTATGTTCCACACCTATGGTGCCAACCCGACCTCGGCTGCCGCAGCCCGTGCGGTTCTTGCCGTTATGCGGGACGAAGGGTTGCAGGAAAACGCCCGCGTAGTGGGGGCCTCCTTGCTGGAAAGGCTGCACGGCTTGAAAGACAAGTATCAGGTCATCGGCGATGTTCGCGGGAAAGGGCTTATGCTTGCGCTGGAATTCGTGAAAGACCGGGATAGCAAAACGCCGGACAAAGAAATGACCACAGAGGTTTTCGAAGCCTGCCGCGCACAAGGAATTATCCTGTCAAAGTCCGGTCCGTTTCAACAATGCTTGCGGATGGTGCCGCCGTTGTGTTTGTCGTTGGACGACGTGGATCAGGTGGCGAACAGTCTTGATCAGGCGCTCGAAGCCGCCGTGAGTGTCGCCAAAGCATAAGTAGCTGGGCCATCGGCCCATGCTATTTCGCTTCGAATGATCCGGACGTTCATAGTTGTCCGGGGACGAAAAACGCCCGCCATAAGGCGGGCGTCCAGAATGTTTCAGATCAAGGCCCTACATCTTGGCTTTTTCTGATTTCAGCGCCAGCCACAAGCAGTAGCACATGATCAGAACCACCAAGGTGAACGGGATACCTGTCGAAACCGCAGCACCTTGCAGTGCAGAGAGGCCCCCGCCAAGCAGCAGCGCAATGGCGACCAGACCTTCCAAAGTGCACCAGAACACCCGCTGAACCACCGGTGCGTCCATCTTGCCACCCGCAGTAATCGTGTCGATAACCAGCGAGCCGGAATCCGACGAGGTGACAAAGAACACAACGATCAGAACCAGGGCGATTGGCGCAACAATACCGTAAAGCGGCAGTTCTTTGAGAAAACCGAACAGCGCACCTTCAGGGGCGTAACTGTCGATCACTGTGGCACGCACACCTTCGGCTCCACCTGCGTTCAACATGTCGATGGCGGCACCGCCAAAGGTCGACATCCACAAGGCACAAACAGCCGTCGGTGCCAGCAGGGCGCAAAGGATGAACTCGCGCACTGTGCGACCTTTTGAGATGCGGGCGATGAACATGCCCACAAAAGGCGACCATGCGATCCACCAGGCCCAATAGAAGGTCGTCCAGCCGTGGAAGTAACTGGTGTCTTCACGCCCGAACGGGTTCGACAGCGCCGGCAGGTGGTACACATAATCCACCATCACGTTGAAATACCGTGCGATGGCCGTGCCGACGCCAGTAACAACAATCACGAAGATAAACAGGCCCACGGCCATGATCATGTTGATTTCACTCAACCGTTTGACGCCAGCATCCATCCCCATCAGGACCGAACCCAACGCAATCAACGTGATACCGATGATCAGCAGGACTGTGACGGTTGGGCTGGGTTCGATGCCGAACACCTCATTCAGGCCCGCCGCAACCTGCTGCGCGCCAAGACCCAGCGAGGTGGTTAGGCCAAAGAGCGTCGCAAACACAGCCAAGGTATCAATGATATGGCCCCACCAACCCCAGACACGTTCGCCCAAGATCGGATAGAAAGCCGATCGCAGGGTCAGGGGAAGATCAAGGTTATATGCAAAGATGGCCAGGCTCAGACCAACAGCAGCGTAGACCGCCCAGCCTTCCAGCCCCCAATGATGGATTGTACCGACAACTCCAGCATATTCATTGCCTGGAACCGCGATGTCGATGCCCAGTGGCACCGCGTTGCCGTCTTCGGCAAAATTGTAATAGACGGGCTCCATCACTCCAAAGAACAACAGCCCGATGCCGATACCAGCCGCGAACATCATCGCAATCCATCCGGCATAGGAATAGTCGGGCTTTGCGTCCTTGCCACCGATCCGCACCTTGCCAACCGGCAACACGATCAGGACCAGGCAGAACAGCGTGATTGCGTCGACCGAAAGAACCAGAAACCAGTCAAACGTGCTGGTGAGCCATGGTCGTAGCCAGCCAAACAGTGCCGCGGTACCTTCTTGGTTGGCCAAAGCGATCAGAACGAACGCAAAGATCAGGATGCTCGAGATCAAAAAGACCGGGTTATGGATGTCCAGACCGAATGGCCGGACGTTGTCTTGCCCAAGCTCGTATTCAGTCTCGAAGTCGTAAATCCGGGGGTCCGGATCCAGCATTTTCTTGGTTTGTGCCATTCGTCTGCCCTTCTGTTCGCTAAGTGCAAACGCCAAGGTATTCGACCAGCGGACGGAAACGAGATTTTGTCCCTTGGCGCTTCTCCGTCAATTCGACCGCGGGCTTCGTGATAACAGCTTACACTGACGACATAATTTCACCAAACGCATTCCTGTTAGTGAATGCAATTGCGTTGCACTCACCCCTTGTAAACTAATCGCCTTCAGGTAGTTTTCGCGCCTTGATACTTTCGCTCTATTAACAGGCCCTGCCCTATGACGCTTATCTTCAACTCTCTTCTACTGTCGATGCGCGTGATGCTGCACATGATCGTCCCCGTTCTTGTGATTAGCCTCGCCTCAGTTGTTGTTTGGACGGTTCTGGGTATTTTCACCCTCGGGATGGCCAATTACATTAGCGGACCGGTCACAACCGCATTTTTCACCCTTTTCGGAATTCGCACAGCGCTTGCGCTGAAAGGGGATAAGCGACACACGGATTACCGGGCCATGGCCCTGTATTCGGTAATGTACGGGTTGTTTTTTGCTGCTGTACTATGGGTTCTGAAACTGATTGTGGCTGTATCGGGCATTGCATATGCCCTGTGGCAGATCGGGGAACCGATATCTTGGGCCGCTTTCCAGAACGTTCCCAAGCCGGCTCTGGGCGCTTTTGGCCTGCTTGCCGGAGGCAGCAGTCTGATCGTGATGTGCTTTGTGTGGGCTGCGTTCTACGCGATCATGGCCGTACCGATAGCCAGCGCCGCACAATCCGCCGGGCACCGCGCGCCGAGCCACGCCTTCTTCAATGGGCTAGGGCGTAGTTTCATACCGCTGTTCTGCGTCTTCTTCGTTTCGATCTTCCTGCAGCTCTATTTTGGCTTCTACACAGCTATTTACGCCCTGCTTCCGATCCTTATGTCGGTAATCTCGATCCTGACGGCACAGAGTTTGCCAAATTTCGATCTTGAAATCATTCTTAGGGGAGCCGCCGCAGGTGGGGCTTTGCTATGGCTGAATTCGTGGCTCTGGTCGGTGTGTGCTCTGGCGTTTTTGAAATTCGAAGGGGATGACACAGTAGCCGTGGCTGCCCCGTCCCCGGATCTGGAAACAGCAACGGATTTGCGGGCGTTGCGAAAGTCGCGCGAGCGTTCTTTCTGAATTCCGGCGGGAACCCTGCTGTAAGCGAGACCTCTTTCAATCCGCCCCAATCTCATGTATGCGCGCGGTATCTGAGACGTTGTGCCCTGATCCCGGCACTCAGACGAAAGCTAAAATGGGATCGGCGGCAATGGGGCCGCCATGCAAACGGGAGACCCGCAGGGGCGGGAGTGCTCCCATCTAGGATACGCATATGTTTGATGTAACGAAAAAATCTATGCAGTGGGGCGAAGAGACGCTCACACTGGAAACCGGCAAGGTTGCCCGTCAGGCTGACGGCAGCGTGATCGCGACACTGGGCGAAACCAGTGTAATGGCGAACGTGACCTTTGCGCGGGCGCAAAAACCGGGTCAGGACTTTTTCCCTCTGACCGTCCATTATCAGGAAAAATACTATGCCGCCGGCAAAGTTCCGGGTGGTTTCTTCAAGCGCGAGGCGCGCCCGACCGAAAAAGAGACGCTGACCGCGCGTCTGATCGACCGTCCGATCCGCCCGCTGTTCGTTGACGGCTTCAAAAACGAAGTTCTGGTGATGTGCACCGTGCTGTCCCACGATCTGGTCAACGACCCCGACATGGTTGCGATGATCGCTGCCTCGGCTGCGCTGACTATTTCCGGCGCGCCGTTCATGGGTCCGATCGCCGGTGCCCGCGTTGGTTTTGAGGACGGTGAATACGTTCTGAACCCGACTGTTGACGACATGCAGGACCTGCGCCTGAACCCTGAACAGCGTCTGGATCTGGTTGTTGCCGGCACCAAAGACGCCGTGATGATGGTTGAATCGGAAGCGTACGAGCTGTCCGAGGCCGAAATGCTGGGTGCGGTCAAATTCGCACATGAGCAGATTCAGCCGGTCATCGACCTGATCATCGCGCTGGCCGAAGACGCCGCGAAAGAGCCGTTCGACTTCCAGGCGCCCGACTACTCGGAGCTGTCAGCCGCAGTCAAAGCTGCCGGTGAAGAGCAGATGCGCGCCGCTTTCGCGATCACCGACAAGCAAGAGCGCACCGCCGCTGTTGCCGCTGCGCGTGAAGCAATCAAAGCAGCGCTGACCGAAGAGCAGCTGGAAGACGGCAACCTCGGTTCCGCAATGAAGAAGCTGGAAGCTGGCATTCTGCGCGGCGACGTCGTCAAAGGCGGCAAGCGGATCGACGGTCGTTCGACCACCGATATCCGTGGAATCGTTGCAGAAACCTCGATGCTGCCCCGGACGCACGGTTCCGCTCTGTTCACCCGTGGCGAAACTCAGGCGCTGGCCGTAACCACGCTGGGCACCGGTGATGACGAACAGTTCATCGACGCGCTGCACGGCAACTTCAAATCGAATTTCCTGCTGCACTACAACTTCCCTCCCTACTCGGTTGGTGAAGTTGGCCGCGTAGGTGGCCCGGGCCGTCGTGAGATCGGCCACGGCAAGCTGGCATGGCGCGCGTTGCAGGCGGTTCTGCCTGCGGCGACCGACTTCCCCTACACGATCCGTATCGTGTCAGAGATCACTGAATCCAACGGCTCCAGCTCGATGGCGTCTGTTTGCGGCGGTTCGCTGTCGATGATGGATGCGGGTGTACCGCTGAAAGCACCGGTTGCCGGTGTGGCCATGGGTCTGATCCTGGAAGATGACGGCGAATACGCCATCCTGTCCGACATTCTGGGTGACGAAGACCACCTGGGCGACATGGACTTCAAAGTTGCAGGTACCGAAAACGGCATCACCTCGCTGCAGATGGACATCAAGGTCGCAGGCATCACGCCTGAGATCATGGAGAAAGCCCTGGCGCAAGCCAAGGACGGCCGGATGCATATCCTGAGCGAGATGGGCAAAGCCCTGTCCGAGACCAACGATTTCTCGGTCCACGCCCCGCGCATCGAGACCATGAACATCCCGACCGACAAGATCCGTGAAGTGATCGGCTCGGGCGGTAAGGTTATCCGCGAGATCGTCGAAGTTTCGGGCGCCAAGGTCGACATCAACGACGACGGCGTCATCAAGATCGCCTCGCCTGATGGTGAATCGATCAAGAAGGCCTATGAGATGATTCACTCGATCGTCGCTGAGCCGGAAGAAGGTCAGGTTTACACCGGTAAGGTCGTGAAGATCGTCGACTTCGGAGCCTTCGTGAACTTCTTTGGCAAGCGCGACGGTCTGGTCCACGTGTCCCAGATCGAAAACCGCCGCCTGAACCATCCGTCGGACGTTCTGAAGGAAGGTCAGGAAGTAAAGGTCAAGCTGCTGGGCTTTGACGATCGCGGCAAGGTCCGTCTGTCGATGAAAGTTGTCGATCAGGAAACTGGCGAAGAAATCGTTCCCGAGAAGAAAGAAAAGAAAGAGGAAAGCGCAGAGTAATCTGCCCCTCTTTGAATGCAGAAAGGCCCCGGTGATTGACCGGGGCCTTTTTTTGTCTTTGCGCCTTCTGGTTAGGTTAGATGCTCTGGACTTACTTAACCCGCCTCACTCTGCCATTGGTGCCATAGGTCCCGAAAAAATAAATCAGCACCTTATATAATACACGCATTGCGTGTATTATAGTGGGGATGAAGATGAGTGTTTCAATTTCAGGGGCATCGTTAATCCATGAATTTTTTTACACTATATCAAGTAAGCGCCGATCCGCTTGGTAATCCGAATGTCACCGTCACGAACGCCTTTCAGGTGGCAATTACCGACAATGACAACCAACTTGAAAACCCGGACGCCGATGGCAGCCAGCAATTTGATGTGAGCGGCATCGCTGGGTTGAATACTTCCGAAGATTTCCAGGTTTTTGAGAATTACACCGCCAATGTCGGCGGATCGCCAGTTACTTTTACTTTGCTGCAATGGCAAGGAACTCAGTACATCGTTGTCACATCCGGTCAGGTTGCGGTCAACGATGTACTGTCAGGCAACACACTGACGCAAAACCCTGCGTCGCCTTCGGTCTACGATACACTTCCAACTTTCGTTTGCTTTACTTCCGGGTCCCTGATCCTTACGCCGTCAGGTCGACGCCTAATTGAAACACTGGAACCCGGAGACGAAGTGATCACGGCAGATGGTAGTGCGCGGCCGGTGCTCTGGATTGGCCGGCGCCAGCTATCTGCGCAAGAGTTGAAACGTGATCCGCACCTTTGCCCGGTTCGTATCCGCGCTGGCCGCTTTACCGAAGGTTGTCCTAGTCGAGATCTTCTAGTCTCTCCCCAGCATCGGATTGCTGTAACCTCTGCTGTTATGGAGCTGTACTACTTTGATACTGTAATGCTGGCCCCGGCCAAAGGTATGGTCGACGGTCAGGGCATCGAACAACTCCCTCCGGAACAAGGGGTCGAATACATCCATATATTGTTCGACAAACATGAGCTGGTGAATGTCGAAGGCGTCTGGTCCGAGTCCTTTTTCCCCGGCGACACCACAATGAGCGCGATGGCCACGGCCACCAAACGCGAGCTGTTTGAACTGTTCCCTGAACTTATGTGCAGCAAAACGGGTTATGGCGAGACCGCTCTGCCAGTCCTCAAACCCTACGAAGTCCGCCTTCTTCGGTCAGACCTGTCGGTCCCAATGAATTTTCCGAAAAAAGGTGACACCATCTACGCAGCCGAGCACTCTGCCTAAGTCCACTTTCGGGTTTTCCATGAGCCTATAAGTTCGGGTTTGGTTTAGGCATGCCCGATTGTCGTATTTGTCAATTCGCCACGCCAGACGGCCCGTGTTTCATCACATGCCACTGCCCATAACTGTCGTTCAAATCCAGTTGGATCGCCGCATCTGCCTTGGTTGAGGCGCTGCCTATCTCGGCCAGGGTAAATTCGATACCACCGGGAATGTCGATCCGTACGCGATGCGGACCACCGCCATGTGGGGCCTCGATAGGACGGCCGGTTGAGTTCAGCACCTCACCGATTGAGACTTTGGCAGTGCGCCCCTCCATGTCCATCTCAAAATCAATCGGCACATACAGAGTCTCGTGAACGGTGTCGCACATCGTGCGGAAGACATGCCAATGGGTTGCCATTTCCTCGGTCTCTTCCCCGTGAAAGACCTTTTCCAATGCAGCCCGTTGCGCGTCCGAGGCGCTTGGGTCGATGATCACCTGCATCTGGCCGCCGCCCTCAAAGATCGGGCCAGGCCAGGCATAGATCAGCGCAGCTTTTGTGCCCGCAAGGTCGGTGTCGCCAAAATGTCCTTTGGAAACCTCAAGCACCTCAAAGCCGCGGCAATTTCCGTGGGTTGGTAATTCTTCGAATTGGCAAGGGCAGGCATAGCCGCAATTGCAGTTCCCGAATGCATCGCCTTCAACGTACCAATCTGTGAATGCCATCGTCTTCTCCTGTTTTACACAATCTGAACGCCCGACGTCTTGGTTATATGCCTGTAGAACTCCCCCGGTCTAAACCTAACACAATTCGGGCAAATGCAGAACCAGGCGGCCTGAAACCGCATTTTACCGGGATAAACTTTGGTCCAATTCCTTGCGTTTCAACCAAAAGCCAATCGCAGCGCACGCGCCCTGTTCCCAGTTTCACAACATCGCCACAACGCAAAAAGGAGATGCAAAATGGAAACCTTGAAACTGCTGACACTGACCGGATTGATTGCAACAGCACCGGTTCTTGCACTGGCCAATGTCGGGCTGGGCGACAAACTGGGCACCACCGAGTCCGATATCCGCACGGCCCTGGAGGCGCAGGGATACGAAATCGAAGAGATCGAATTCGAAGATGGCGAGATCGAGGTTGAACTCATTAAGGATGGCGTGGAAACTGAACTCGTCCTGTCCGAGACGGACGGCATGGTAACTGCCATCGAACTCGAAGAGGACGACGATTGATCGGATAAAATCACAGGAGCCTCATGAAGCTTTCACAAACGTCATTGCTTTGGCTCCTTCTGGTGGTGCAGGCCGTCTGCGCCGCCTTTTTCGTGACGGACGCGATGCTGGACTGGACCGGCGGGGAAAGCGCGGGCTTTCGCCACCTGCATAGTTTCGAACTGGTTCTGGCCCTGGCATTGATCGGCGGTCTTGCCGCGACGATTGCATTGATCCGGTCCCAGAACAGGCGTGTGCGCGACATGCAGCGACAGCTGAGCGTCGCGCAGGGCGCGTTTGCTCAACTCATTGCCTCTCAATTCACTGAGTGGAACTTGAGTGATGCTGAGCGCGACGTTGCCCTGCTTTCTATCAAGGGTCTGTCAATCGCGGACATCGCGACATTGCGGCAAACCAAGGAAGGCACGGTCAAAGCGCAATGCGCGGCGGTGTATCGCAAGGCTGGAGTTACGGGACGCGTGCAATTGCTGAGCTACTTCATCGATGAGTTGCTTTCCGAACCTTTGCTGACAAACAGTTCTGAAAGGTCGAATTCGACCACATAGACCGTGAATCAAAGTGTTAGCTCGGTACCGATCTTATTCACTCACACATGCCCAATATCCTGTGAATTGAAGTGAAGGGTTGGCGCCTTTCATTCCTGCCACTACCGCCCACATGTGCGCCATACCAATTGTGGAACAAAGGACATGGTCATGGTTACGCGTCTTCTTCTCGCCTCGACAGCTTTGACGATCAGCGCGTCCGCGCTGGCCGCACAGAGCCTGTCGGATGGTCTCTATATTCAAGGTTTTGCCGGGTACAGCCAGCTACAGGACAGCGACTTTAGCGGCACGATCAATGGATCGTCGCAGTCAGTAGATACCGATTTCGATGGTGGCTATGGGCTGGGTATCGCGGTCGGCAAAGAGATCCCGCAGTGGTCGAACGATCAGTTTGGCACCCGGATCGAGCTGGAGCTGTCCTACCGTGACAACGATGTGGATGGCGTCAATTTTTCGGGCAACGGGCCCGGCGCAGAAGGCAACATTTCGGGTGACGTGTCGCAGACATCGCTGTTCGCCAATGTGCTGGTTGATTTTAAACAGGCAGGGGCCTTCACGCCCTATGTCGGTCTGGGTCTTGGTGCCACCTATTCTGATCTGGACTTTGTCTACGGGCCGGGCGTCGAATTGAACGACACCGACACCACCTTTGCTGCGCAAATTATTGCCGGTGTAGCCTATGAGATCAGCCCAAATACCTCTCTGACCCTGGACACCCGATATGCCCGCGCATTCGACGTTTCCTCGGCACGCTTGGCACCAAACGGCGCGTCCACGGGGACGGTCGAGGATGACATCGACGCCTTCAGCGTCAATGTCGGCCTGCGATACGGTTTCTGATACTTCACGGGGAAGTGTTTCTTTCGGGTTTCTCTTCCCCCTCCCGCCCCTGTGTTCTATGCACTGTGGCATGAGGACTTTTGTCATCCATATGACTGCAAGCACAGCGCGGCGACCCAATGCCGAACGGCTGTGTGCCAGTCTGCCCAATGCGGAACTGTTCGAGGCCGTCAACGGGAAGGATCCCGCACAGATCGCGGATGTTCAGTTGTTTCCAGGCGACCTGTATCGCCCCAGATATCCATTTCCGCTGCGCCCGGCAGAGATCGGCGTTTTTGAAAGCCACCGCCGAATCTGGCGCAAGCTGGTCGATGAAAAGATCGACCGCGCCATCATTACAGAGGATGATCTGCGCATAGATCCATGCCGCATGGCCGATGCGTTGGAAATGCTGGAACCGCTTGCAACCCCGGATCATTATATCCGAATTCCGGTGAAGCAGCGTGAGGATGCGGCGCGAACGCTCGCAAAGCAAAACGGAATGCGTCTGATCCTGCCAAAGATCATTGGCCTGCAATGCGTCTGTCAAGTGGTGGGGCGGCGTGCAGCTGAACGGTTGCTTGCCATAACCAACAAAATCGACCGGCCGGTGGACACGTTCCTGCAAATGCACTGGGTGACAGGACAACCGATCCTATCCTTGCAGGGCAGCGGCAATCAGGAAGTCGCGCAGGAAATCGGCGGTTCGACCATTCAGGCAAGCCCGCCGTTGGCCGACAAGCTGACGCGCGAATTCAAACGCGCGGCTTATCGTCGGAAACTGTATCTGCACCCTCAAAGATCCGCCGCTTAAGCGGCTTTTAAGGTGCTTTGGAACCGGGCGGAGCTTTGAGCCCCGCCCGAACTTGTTTTAGCTCGGCGCTTTCGTTTTACGCAGGTAAGGGAAGATCGTTTCGAACTCACCAAACTTTTCTTTTGCTTCGTCGTTCGACACGGCAGGCGGGATTATCACATCTTCACCTGGCACCCAGTTTGCGGGGGTGGCCACGCCCTTAGCGCTCATTTGCAGACCGTCCAGCGCGCGCAGGATTTCGGCAAAGTTCCGGCCCACGGTCATCGGGTAGGTCATCGACAGTTTCAACTGTTTGTCCGGGCCGATAATAAAGACCGAACGCACGGTTGCACTGTCGGCAGGGGTGCGGCCATCGGGCAGGTACGCCTCGGCGGGCAGCATGTCGAACGCCTTGGACACGGCCAGGCCGTCGTCGGCGATGATCGGAAAACCGGGGTTGGCGTTGCCATACGCCTCGATGTCCTTCTTCCACTTTTTGTGGTCCTCGACACCATCGACGGAGACGCCCATAACCTTGGTATTGCGGGCTGCCCATTCGTCGTTCAGCTGTGCAACGGCCGAAAACTCAGTGGTACAGACCGGTGTGAAATCCTTGGGGTGTGAGAACAGGATCGCCCAGCTGTCACCGATCCAGTCATGGAACTGAACAGTGCCCTGATCCGTCTCTGCAGTGAAATTCGGAACGGTGTCATTGATGCGCAAACCCATGGGGCATCTCCTTTTTTGTGAAACAAACCGAGTCGGTCGCTGGAAACCTAATAACTCTGCGCCATTGTTAAACCATTCGCTGCTTGAAAGGGTATTCATTTTTGAGGAAATTAATTTGATCAAATTGCGCCTTGCCACACAGATACGCCGGTGCCAGAGTGGCGCAAATTCCCGCCATCCGGGCCACGGGATCAGGAGGATACGTGATGATCGAGAAACGCAATTTCTACATTGACGGAACATGGGTCGCCCCATCTGCAGCGAATGATTTCGAGGTAATCAACCCCTCGACCGAGGAACCCTGCGCGGTGATCTCACTGGGCGCACAAGCTGATACCGACGCCGCAGTTGCTGCCGCAAAGGCCGCCCTGCCCGGCTGGATGGCCACACAGGTCGAAGATCGCATCGCGCTGGTCGAGAAACTGATCGAGATTTACCAATCCCGGTCCGAGGATTTGGCACAGGCGATGTCACTTGAGATGGGCGCGCCAATCGACATGGCGCGCACCCAACAATCAGGCGCGGGCATGTATCACCTTGCGAACTTTGTGCGCGCAGCCAAAGCGTTCCAATTCGACCGCCCGCTGGGCGATCACGCGCCCAATGACAGGATCATCTATGAGGCCGTCGGTGTTGCCGCCCTAATAACGCCATGGAACTGGCCGATGAACCAAGTCACGCTCAAGGTTGGCGCGGCGGCGATTGCAGGCTGCACCATGGTTCTGAAACCCTCCGAACAAAGCCCGCTGAACGCAATGATTTTTGCCGAGATGATGGATGAGGCCGGCTTCCCCGCCGGTGTATTCAATCTGGTGAACGGCGATGGCGTCGGCGTCGGCTCGCAACTGTCGGCGCATCCGGATGTGGATATGGTCAGCTTTACCGGCTCGACCCGCGCAGGCACAGAGATCTCAAAAAGTGCTGCAGACACCTTGAAGAAGGTACATCTGGAGCTGGGCGGTAAGGGCGCAAACGTGGTCTTTGCCGATGCCGATGAAAAGGCCGTCAAACGCGGCGTTCTGCATATGATGAACAACACCGGCCAAAGCTGTAATGCGCCCAGCCGCATGCTGGTGCAACGCCCGATCTACGATCAGGCCGTGGAAACCGCGGCCGAGGTGGCCAGCTTGGTTTCGGTGGGCAGCGCGCAGGAAGAAGGCCGCCATATTGGCCCTGTCGTGAACGAGGTGCAGTGGAACAAAATCCAGGACCTGATCCAGAAGGGCATCGACGAAGGCGCCCGACTGGTGACAGGCGGCACCGGTCGGCCCGAGGGGCTGAACAAGGGCTATTATGTACGTCCGACCGTCTTTGCCGACGCCAATAACCAGATGACCGTCGCGCGCGAAGAGATCTTTGGCCCGGTCCTGACCATGATCCCCTTCGACACCGAAGAAGAGGCGGTCGAGATTGCCAACGACACGCCATACGGCCTGACCAATTACGTTCAGACACAAGACGGCGCGCGGGCAAACCGAATGGCGCGGGTATTGCGTTCCGGCATGGTCGAAATGAATGGCCAGTCGCGCAGTGCAGGATCACCGTTTGGCGGCATGAAACAGTCCGGAAACGGGCGCGAAGGCGGCTTGTGGGGGTTGGAGGATTTCCTTGAGGTCAAAGCCGTCGGTGGCTGGGCGGCAGAGTGACGCCAGACCAGAACTTAACAAAAGGGCGCGGCGGTGGTTACCCGCCGCGCCCTTTTCTTTACGTGGGTCGCACGATCAGTTGCGGTTGGCCGTCCGAGGTATGCCGCGTGGATCGACCATCCCAGCCAATCTCACCGGTTACGCGCTGACGATAGGCCGAGAAGCTGTTGAACTGAACGACATCCACGGGGGTGTCAAAATGTAACGTAACGCGCCGATGCGACCCGTCACCCAATAGGGTCATACCACGGATTTCCGCCCTGAAGGGCTGCCCTAAATAGAACCCTTCAACCCGGTCACCAACACGCAAATGCATGCGATTTCCGGCCATGGCGTGCAACGTATTCCAATCGCGCACCCCATGTTGATGCGCCAACAATTCCAGCGATTCACTATGCGAGAGCGTGACCCCCGCACCGCGCAGCCTATCGCGCAGTCGTTTTGCCTGAGCTTTTAGCTCCTCAAGTGGAGCAATACTGTTTGAACGTGTCATTTCTTGCCTCGTTTCCTTAAACGGGCGCCAAGTCAGGACGGGGTTCGCATTGCCATCCGCGCGCCAGGAAAGGGCAACAGATGTTCATCAACCGGGTTTCACCAATGCCAAATGGCTGCGAACGGCAGGGGACCCGAACCTGAGGGCGACATTTCGCACTGGCGGATGTGTCTGTCAATCAGGCTCTGGTACTTTTTAACTCGCTGTCCGGTTCCAGATGGATGACAAAAACTGACCCCGGAAACTTCCTGTTCAGGGCCGCCTCGATATCGTCGCAGATGTCATGCGCGGCCGCGACCGACATGGCACCGTCAACGACAAGGTGAAACTCAACGAAAATCATGTTGGCTGACCTGCGACCGCGCAGATCATGATACTCCAACGCCGGGCCCAAATTGGCTTCGATTGTTTCGCGGACAGAAGTCAATTCCCCATCGACCAGCGAAGCATCCATCAATCCGTCGACCGAGCTGCGGATGACCTTCCACCCCTCCCACAGAATGTTCAACGCCACCAGAATCGCGATGATCGGATCAAGGACCAACCAACCTGTCGCCATCGCAATCAGCAACCCGACAACAACACCGACCGAGGTCATAATGTCGGTTAATATGTGCTTTCCGCTCGCCTCCAACGCCGGTGAGGATTCTCGTCGCCCAACCCGCAACAGCAGAAACGCCCAGATGCCATTCAGGCAGGTGGCGCCCACATTAATGGCAATACCCAGTAACGGTTCCCCGGCCAGATGCGGATTAGGCAGGGCATAGACGGCTTCACGAATGATCAGCAGCGCGGCCAGAACAATCAATGTTCCCTCAATAACCGCCGACAAGTACTCGGCTTTCTTATGCCCGAACGGGTGTTTCTTGTCTGGCGGCATGCCAGATATCCGCACCGCAAAAAATGCAAGCAGAGCGGCCGCCACATTCACCACTGATTCCAAGGCGTCCGAGAGCAGGGCGACCGAGCCCGTCACCCACCAGGCCAGCAGTTTCAGCAGCAAAACCGCCACTGAAACCGGAATGGCCCACGCCGCGAACGTCTGTGTGATCTGCCTGCTGTCCTGCTTCATAGAATCTCACTATCACAGGATGCAGCAGCGCAAAGTTTGTTTTTGACGTGACTATGCGTCGGCCTGAGCGGCCTCGAATGCCAGCATTGCGCGTTTGACCGGCAAGCCCCAGTGATAGCCACCCAGCCCACCGGATTTGCGGAGCGCCCGGTGGCAAGGGATCAGCCAGCTGACCGGGTTGCGGCCAACCGCAGTACCCACGGCGCGCACTGCTTGTGGCGATCCCACACGTTGCGCAATCTCAGAATAGGTGGTGACCTGACCCGACGGGATGTGCATCAGCGCCTCCCAAACCTTGATTTGCAGGGGCGAGCCAATGAGGTACAGCGGCGTAGGTTCCAACCGGTCGCTTGCCGCGCCAAAAGCACTTAGAACCCAAGGGCGCAGTCGCATCGGATCTTCTATGAACTCGGCCTTGGGCCAGCGTGAGATCATATCCTCCATCGCGGCCTCTTCGCCAGTTTCGGCCCCGAAGGCAATGCCGCAGATACCCTTATCGGTTCCCATGACCAGTGCCGGGCCAAAGGGGCATTCGAACCAGCCCCAATAGATCGTCAGCCCCACGCCTCTGCGCGCGTATTCGCCGGGGCTCATGGATTCCCATTTCAGGAACAAATCGTGCAGACGGCCACTGCCGGACAGGCCGACGTTGTGTGCGGTTTCCAACGTGGTGAACCGTTCCCGCAACAATGCCTTGGCGTGGCCCAAGGTCAGATATTGCTGGTAGCGTTTCGGCGACACCCCCGTCCAACGCGAGAACAGGCGCTGGAAATGCGCCGGGCTCATATCCATCTGGCGGGCTAGCTCTTCCAGGCTCAGGCCTTCTCCGCCTCGATCAATCAGGTCGATCGCGCGGCGCATGACGTTGTAGTGGTATCCGCTTTCCGGTGTCTGGACGTTCATGGCTATTACCTCATATTCTTGACCAAACCATAGCGCGCAGGTTACGCCCTCGCGACCCGGAACTTGCGCATTGGCTTTGGACTTGTATCGACGCGCCCCGAACGGCATTAAGACGCGGATGGCAAAACAACTCGGATATCACCGGATCCGCGAGATCTTTACGCGCTTTCAGGAAGCCGACCCCGAACCCAAGGGCGAGCTTGAGCATGTCAACGTCTATACTCTGGTCGTTGCTGTGGCGCTGTCTGCGCAAGCCACCGATGTAGGCGTGAACAAGGCCACCCGTGCGTTGTTCAAGATCGCCGACACACCGCAAAAGATGCTGGATCTGGGCGAAGAAGGTCTGATTGAACACATCAAGACCATTGGCCTGTTTCGGCAAAAGGCGAAAAACGTCGTTAAGCTCAGCCGTATTCTGGTCGACGAGTATGGCGGCGAGGTGCCCAATTCCCGCGCCGCGCTGCAATCGCTGCCGGGTGTGGGCCGCAAGACGGCCAATGTGGTGTTGAACATGTGGTGGCGGTATCCGGCGCAGGCGGTGGACACGCATATCTTCCGTGTAGGCAACCGCTCGGGCATCTGCCCAGGTAAAAACGTTGACGCCGTCGAGCGCGCCATCGAGGACAATATCCCCACAGACTTTCAGCTGCACGCGCATCACTGGCTGATCCTGCATGGCCGCTATCATTGCAAGGCGCGCAAACCCATGTGCGGCACCTGCATCATCCGCGATCTCTGCGAATTTGAGGACAAGAACCTATGAAAACCTACCAACTGACCGGCATCGGAAACGCAGTTGTGGACGTGATTTCCCAAGCCGACGACAGTTTCCTGGAGTTGATGGGCATTGAAAAAGGCATCATGCAGCTGATCGAGCAGGAGCGTGGCGAGGTCCTCTATGCCTCGATGGAAGGCCGCGTACAGACGCCGGGTGGCTCGGTCGCCAACACCATCGCCGGCGCAGGTGCGCTGGGGCTGGATTCAGCGTTTATCGGGCGGGTTCATGATGACGCTCTGGGCCGGTTTTACGCGGATGCGATGAACGAGGACGGCGTTGATTTCGTGAATCCTCCGGTACCGGGGGGCGAACTGCCGACCTCGCGTTCGATGATCTTTGTCTCGCCCGATGGGGAACGGTCGATGAACACTTATCTGGGGATTTCCTCGGAACTGTCGTCGCAGGACGTATCGGATGACGTCGCAGGCAACAGCCAGATCATGTTCCTTGAGGGCTATCTGTTCGACAAGGAAAAGGGCAAAGCCGCGTTTCTTGAGGCCGCGCGCGCGTGCCACAAGGGTGGCGGCAAGGCGGGTATCGCCATTTCCGACCCCTTCTGTGTGGAACGCCACCGTGTCGATTTCCTGCTGCTGATCGAAAACGAACTTGATTTCGTCATCGGCAACGAGGCCGAGATCAAATCCCTGTTCGAAACCGACGATCTGGAAGAGGCGCTGGCCAAAACCGCCGCGATCTGCCCGCTTGTCGTATGCACCCGCTCCGGCGACGGCGTGACTGTCCTAAGCGACGGGCAACGCGTCGACGTACCAGTCGAGAAAGTCGTGCCCGTGGACGCAACCGGTGCGGGCGATCAGTTTGCCGCCGGCTTCCTGTTTGGCATGGCCACAGGCCGCGATCACGAAGCCTGCGCCAAGATCGGCAATATCTGCGCCCGCGAGGTCATCAGCCACATCGGCCCGCGCCCCGAGGCGAACATGCAGGACCTGCTGCGCGCCGAAGGGTTGCTGTAATCCGCTGATTAAGATCCAGCCGCCGCGTCGTTCAAAGCCCAGTTATACTGATACGCTTTGACACGCGGCGTCTGCTGAAGACGGGCGCGCAGCTCGGGTTCCGCTGCGGTCGCGATGTAGGCCAGCACGGATTTTTCATTTGGTCCGAAATCCTCGCGGAACCAGATAAAGATCTTTGACAGGATCAATCCGCCGCGTTGGTCGAACTGCACGCCACGCGGATCGTTGATATAGGCGTGCTCGGCAGCGGCGAAATCGCGCTCCAATGTCGCGGCCTGCCAGGCGCGATCCATCAGGTTAGGGCAGCCCACAGCGGCGCAGTTCAGCGCATAGTGGATGCGCGGTTCGCCGAATGTGGGCCGAATAATGCGGTGTTCGATGTCATTGAGGGTCAACTCCTGCCCGGCCACCCGCGCCAGAGGTTGATTCCACGGCCCAATCGATAATGGCCCATCCTTGATGTCGCGGATCGAAGCAACGGGATAGTTTTCAAGAACCACATCCACCGTCAGCGCATTGTACAAGTTTATCCAATAGGCCAGTTGCTGGTCACGTGTCAGCCGCGCAGGGTCAACGGCTTGCAGATCGACCAGATATTCGTCCAGGCGCGCGCGGTCTGCCTGTGTCACCTGCCCGTAAGCTACCCGGTTCACGCCCTTCCCGTCGGCTACGACATAACGGTGCAGAAAGGCGGTCCAGTCGCGGTGATCGACCTTTTCGCCCGGCGGGGACGCAAATCTGGTCAGGGTCTGCCCTGGCAATGCCTCGGGGGCGGGCAAGGCCAGACGCTCGACACTTGCGCAAGCGGTCAAAACCGGAAGCAGAAGCAGGATCAGAAGTTTTCTCATGAGACGTCCTTTTGGTTCCGGCGCGTGGCGCGCATCTGCCCCTTGAGCCGCTTGAGCGGGGCCAGACCCGGATCGCTCAGGTCCGGCAGATCGGGTCCAGCGGACAGGTGGGGGACGGCGGCATTCCACCAGCTTGGGCCTGAAGGCCCGTCCACCCGATCCGGTGCGACCAGATGCATGTCACGCTGCGCGTTGTGAACGCACATGGACAACGGCCCGTTTGCGGTTGCGACCATAAAGACGCAAGAGACACAGCGATCATCCTCCAACGCGTCGGCGGCCATGAAGTTATGAATGAAGACCGATTGCCGGCGGACAGGTCCCCGCAACAAGCCGCGGCCCAAACGCAGCACGCATTTCAGCAGATGCAACCCGGCCCGCAGCGCCAAAAACGGGTTGCGCCGCGCCATACGCCGGACGCTGTCACGGGTGTCGATATGACCGTCAGTTGATTGGTCGGCCCGGCTTAGCGCGGCGATCACTTTCTGCGTCAGGCGTTTGGCGGACAGAACCGAAACCGCACGCCCGCCGGCAGTCACAACACTTGCATAGCGATTGCATTTCGAATGCCCAACGGCGGCCGTGTCAAAATGCAGGGGCGTTTCATATCCGGCCTCGACCGCACGCATGACACTGTCCTGCGTGATCGCGTCGGGACGTTCGCGTAACATCCCGCGCCCGGTATCCGCTTGCATCTGGAAGGACACAAAAGCCACCTCGGGGCGGTCTCGCATGAATCGTGCCAGCGCAGACAGTTCAGCAATATTGCCGCCGAAGACCGTCGTGTTGAACAATACCCGCAGGCCCAGTCCGCGCGTGTGGCGGATATAGGCGCGGCGCACCACATTTAACTCAGTCTCGCTGTTGAACCCCTTGCGCTCCTGCGTCATGTCGACGTGAAAGGCCACGTCATCCAACCCCGCCGCCGCAAGCCGCGTCAGAAACGCCCGGCTGGCGCGAATGCCGTTGGTCATCAGGCACGACCGCATGCCCAGGCGGCGAATTTCACGGCACAGTGCCTCTAGGTCTTCCACCTTGCGCAGGGTCGGATCACCCCCCGTCAGCTGGACCGAGACACCGGGGCCATAATGGCTGTGGATTGTGGCAAGACGCGCAAACAGAACCGACAGCGGTGGGTCATAGGTCATCTCGGCTCGGTCCGAGAGGTAACACAGTGTGCAATCCAGATTACAGCGTTGGGTGACCTCAAGCGCGACGCAGGCGATGGGGTAGAACCGGCCTGCCGTCTGCCCTGCGCCATATTCCCCGCACCCTTGCAGACCGCCGCGCAAAGGCGCGCGACGGTCAGTGCCGGTAAACTTGCGTCCGGCGGGTTTTACAGAAGAGAGAGTTGGGGACGTGTCCTTCATACCCGTCAAGCTAGACAGGTCGATCAGATGCGGCCACGCCCCCTCACGCCAACGTGCGGCTTAGTGAGTGAATCACCCGCAGCACCCGCCGGATTGTTTCACCTGAGCGGTTGCAGGCGCTTCGTTCAGGTTCGCACCCCGCCCCAACCACGTCCGCTCTGCGAGATAGAAATCGGTGAACCGGGTTACAAAATCCTCGGAAACGGTTTTCTGCGGGATGCCGGTCGCCATCAAAGCCTGTTGCCACGCCTTCACCTTAGGATAGTCAGCCAGCATATCGTGCCCGCTGTGATCGGCCACGATTGCAGCCCGGTGAAGCAACGGCAACCAAGCCATATCGACATTGCCCAGCGCCTCACCCGCAAAGAATGGGCCACAGCTAAGCTGCTTCTCGGCTTTCGCGAACGAGGCGTTCAACTTGGTCGTCCGATCCGCAAAGATCACCAGATCCGCGCTTTGCATTGCGCTGCACTGAACAAGGTAGTGCTTGCTGGCCTGATAGCTCCACGCGCGGTTCAGAGCGCGCTGTTCGGGTGTCAGATCGGGTTGCAGCGGGGCGGCCACCTCATCGAGGTATTCGGCAATCGCGTCCGACTCAAACAGCGCTATACCGCCTTCGGTCACCAGAACCGGCACCTGACCTGTCGGCGACAGCTCCAGAAACCAATCCGGCTTGTCGCTGAGGCTTATGTAGTCGATCTGATAGGGCACCTGCTTGGCTTCCAACAGCGCAGTGACACGCTGAACGAAGGGGCAGATTTTGAAACTGATGATACGGATCATTTGTCTTTCCTTTTGCTGGTTTCATCTGTCAGACGAAGCCCGCGCCAAAAAGACGACGATCAGATCAACATTTTTTGCAGGATTTCGGTTTTTTCTGCACGTCCGAGATATTGCCCCGCACATCCATTGAGATATTGCAGCAATCTTCGAACGCTTTTCGCAGCTCCGAGCGGCCTTTTTGAACCCGGGACTTAAGCGTTGAATAGGCCAGCCCCTGCGCCTGTGCATAATCCTGTTGGGACATGCCATTGATGTCGATCTCCATCAGCATGTCCGCGGTTTCCTGCGGCAACCCGCGAATGAAAGGTTCGACGCACCCCTCAAGGTCCTGACGCGTTTCCGGATCATCCCGATGATACCAAAGATCATCCGGATGCGCCTCGACACGGCCGGATTTTCGGTAATGGTCGATGATCGTGCGGTCGGCCGTTTGAAACAACCACGGTTGCAGTTTGGCAGGGTCTTTCAGATTGGGCAGACCGGTGAAGACCTTGACCGAGATCTCTTGCAACAGGTCTTCCACATCCGCGGTGTTGGACACACGCGAATGCAGAAACGCCTTCAGGCGCGCGCGGTACTTGGGCCAGATGTCTTCAATCTGCATGCCGCTTTATGACAGGTGATCGGCAAAGGCGGCAACCACCTGCTCGTACTCCGCACGTTTGTAGGAACCGATTTTGCAAGTCTACCGGCGCGATTTTTGGCAAGGCGAGGTTGCCAGCTACAACGCCAAAAATTTGCCTCAGTGTCGATGTATCTCATCGCCAATTAGATTAATTCCGGATTTTTTATGACACTTCGCGTAGCTATTTTGGTGGACGGCGACAATATCAGCGCCACTTACAAAAAATACGTTGGCCGGATCGCTCAGAAATATGGGCGTATCGACGTCGCACGGGTTTATATGAATGCTCAGGTTTCTTCGGCGTGGCATGAGGCCAGCGAGTATCACCTGATCCATAGCGGCACGGGCAAGAACGCCTCAGATATTCTATTGTGTATCGACGCAATCGAGTTCGCCTTGAACCGGGGCATCGATGCCATGGTGATCGTCAGCTCGGACGGCGACTTTACGCACCTGCATCGGCGGCTACGCGAATTCGGCGTCAGGACAGTCGGCGTTGGCGAAGCCAAAGCACCACAGCACGTTCGGGATAATTGCACTGTGTTTGTTGAGCTTCAGCAAAGCCGAGCCTCCGAGGCGTCCGACCTCGACAGAAAAATCCAGACTGTAATTTCTCAGGACAGCCAGAATGGGCAAGGCATACCCATCGCCGATCTAAACGTGCGTATGCGTCGGTTACACGATATCAAGATCAGTACGTATCCCGAAAAGAACTGGCGCGGATACCTGACCGCGCGCGACGATTTGTTCGAACTGGACCCCAAAGGACCTGCCGCACGCGTTCGCTTCAAGCCCCAAGGCTTTGGTTAGCGCCCAAAGCCCAAGTAATCGGCAAAGGCGGCAACCACCTGTCGGTAAACCTCACGTTTGAACGGCACGATCTCGTCAATCAGCTGACCGGGCTCCTGCCATTTCCACTTGATGAATTCCGGGTGCTCGGTCTGGATGTCGATCTGATCGTCGCGGCCGGTGAACCGCAGAAAGAACCATTTCTGTTCCTGCCCGCGATAACGGCCTTTCCAGATTTTCGGCACGATGTCGTGTGGCAGATCATAAGGCAGCCAGCCGTCTGTTTCGGCGACGATCTCGACCAAGTCCGAGGTTACGCCGGTTTCTTCCCACAGCTCACGCAGGGCTGCATCCCGTGGATCTTCGCCCTTGTCCACGCCGCCCTGAGGCATTTGCCATGCATCCTTGTGGCGATCATTGCGCTGACCGACGAAAATCCTGCCCTCGGCATTCATCAGCATAAGCCCCACGCAAGGGCGATAGGGCAGTTTGGCGATCTCTTCGGGGGTCATGTGCAGCCTCGTGAATGTGCTTTGAGACGTCTGTATCAAGCCCCAAGGCGCCAGCAAAGGGTGTGACGTTAGGTTTCGCGTGACAACGTTGACGTGAAGGTCAATCTAGCGTCGACAAATCGGGAGGGAGAGTTCGCCATGACTGCGTACCCAAATATGCTGGCCCCGCTGGATCTGGGCTTTACGACTTTGAAGAACCGCGTCCTGATGGGGTCGATGCACACAGGGCTTGAGGAAACCGGCGACTGGAACCGTGTGGCCGAGTTCTATGCCGACCGCGCCCGTGGCGGTGTCGCATTGATGGTGACAGGCGGGATTGGCCCGAACCTTGAAGGATCGGTGCTGCCCGGCGCGTCGATGATGACCAATGATAAAGAAGTCGCGAACCATTCCATCGTGACACAGCGGGTGCACGACGCGGGGGGCAAAATCGCGATGCAGATCCTACATGCGGGTCGCTATGCTTATGGTCCGAAATGTGTGGCCCCCAGCCCGGTGAAATCCCCGATCTCGCCCTTCCCGCCGAATGAGCTGGACGAGGAAGGTATCGAGAAACAGATCAGCGACATCGTGAACGCTGCCGTTCTGGCCCGGAAAGCGGGTTATGACGGGGTCGAGATCATGGGGTCCGAGGGATATTTCCTCAACCAGTTCATTGTGAAACACACCAACATGCGTACCGACCATTGGGGCGGGTCCTATGAGAACCGTATGCGCCTGCCGATCGAAGTCGTTCGCCGCACGCGTGAAGCCGTAGGCACTGATTTTATCATCATCTATCGCCTGTCGATGATCGACCTGATCCCCAATGGCTCGACCCATGAAGAGGTCGTTGAACTGGCCCAGCGTATCGAAGAGGCCGGTGCCACGATCATCAACACCGGCATCGGCTGGCACGAAGCACGCATTCCGACCATCGCCACCAGCGTTCCGCGCGCGGCCTTCGCCTGGGTAACGAAAAAGCTGATGGGTAAGGTTTCTATCCCCGTCATCACCTCGAACCGGATCAACACGCCAGAGGTAGCCGAAGAGGTCCTGTCGACGGGTTGCGCCGACATGGTGTCTCTGGCCCGTCCGATGCTCGCCGATGCAGATTTCGTCAACAAGGCAATTGCAGGTGAAGCGGCACAGATTGCGCCGTGCATTGCCTGCAACCAGGCGTGTCTGGACCACACCTTTAGCGGCAAGTTGACCTCGTGCCTTGTGAACCCGCGCGCTTGCCATGAGACCGAATTGGAATTCACCACAACTGAAGCGCCAAAGACGATTGCCATTGTCGGCGCCGGCCCCGCGGGATTGTCCACCGCGATGACCGCAGCCCAGCGCGGACACGACGTGACCCTGTTCGATCGCGCCTCGGAGATTGGCGGCCAATTGAACATGGCCAAGCAGGTTCCGGGCAAAGAAGAGTTCTGGGGACTGGTCGATTGGTACCGCACCATGATGACCGATCTGGGTGTGAAGGTAGAGCTGAACCGCGAAGTCAGCGCTGACGACCTGACCGGCTTTGACGAGGTGGTTATCGCTACTGGTGTCATTCCGCGCGATCCGCAAATCCCGGGTCAGGATCGGGACAACGTCATCAATTATATCGACGTGCTGCGCGAAAAGGCGGATGTCGGTAAGTCAGTCGCCGTGATCGGTGCCGGCGGCATCGGGTTTGATGTGTCCGAATTCCTGCTGGAAGACGGCCACAGCGTTACCACCGACCTGCCCGCATGGATGAAGGAATGGGGCGTCACAGACCCGGCCGAACACCGCTCGGGCCTGGCACCTGAGGGTCCGCAACCTGCGGCACCTGCGCGTGAGGTCACTCTGTTACAGCGCAAGAAACAGGCGCATGGGAAAGGTCTGGGTAAAACAACCGGCTGGATTCACCGCGCTACGCTAAAGATGAAGGACGTCAATTTTGTGGGCGGCGTGAATTACGAGCACATCGACGAAGACGGCCTGCATATCAGCTTTGGCGAAGAACGTGCTGATCCGACCGTTATCGCGGCGGACACAATCGTTATGTGTTCCGGTCAGGTATCCGAGCGCAGCCTGGCGGATGCGTTGATCGACCAGGGTATCACTCCGCACGTGATCGGCGGTGCGGATGTGGCGGCAGAGTTGGATGCTAAACGGGCGATCAATCAGGGGACGCGGCTGGCGGCTACGTTCTAAAGCAACACCTCAATTGAACTGCAGGAAGTCGTCTCGAAAGAGGCGGCTTTTTTTGTGCCGCTTGACTCTATTGGTATTAATATACATATGTACGTCATGAGTCAGAAAACAGAACGCACCCAAACGGGAATTCGTATCGAAAAACGCCTGCTGAAAGTCCTCAAGGGGCTGGCAGAGTCGCTGGACATGACCCTTGGCGATCTGATCGAGGGGATTACCCTGCATAGCTTTGAGAACAAGCCAGCGTTTTCCGAGGAAACGCTGGAGAAGATCAAACAGCTCAAAAATGTCTACGACCTCGACTGGACAGCCGAGGACAGCCACCGTTTCAAGGAGGACGGAGAATGAGCACCGACATCACCAGCGCGTTTGAGGCACACGCCATCGATAACACAACGTTCGGACATGCCGAACATGTACAGGTCGCATATGACCTGCTGCGAAAGTACGATTTCATCGATGCTGCAGCGATCTACGCCAAAGGGATCCGAACACTTGCGGCCAAAGCCGGCGCCCCGGATAAGTTCAACCTGACGATCACTTACGCATTCATGAGCCTGATCGCAGAGCGTCTTGCCAGTTCACAATCCAGTACTTTCGAGGCATTCATTGCGGAAAACCCCGATTTGATGGCCAAGACCGCCCTCAGCCAATGGTATCCACAAGAACGGCTGAATTCGGCGCTGGCGCGCCGTATTTTCCTATTGCCCGACGTGGCATAGTTGCCTGCGCCGCGAAGGCACGTCGGCTACTCGACCGTTATCGTGATCACCTGGGACACAATAGGAGGGGAGTGTGGCACATGCCCGGCATCGCCCAGCACCAGTTGCAGCGTGTGTGCACCAGGGGCCAATTCCGTTGTCACCTCGGTCTGTCCCCCGCCGAAATGCAGATGGTTGTCGTCCGCAGGCAGACCATAGGCCAGCTCGTCCACACCGTCCTCGCCCTCACCCAATGGCGGGCGGTCGATCAGCAAATGGTGGTGCCCGGTATTTTCCACCTCGGTTCCGGCGGGGGCCACGCCCATCCCGCTTAGCCCAAAGACCACGGTCACCGGCGATGAAACCGTGTCGCCATCCGACAGGTTTACAAAATAGACCCGTGCGTCTGGGTTCGACGGCGTCTCGCCACCCGCCCATACAAGGGTTGCGGACAGACATATGGCTGCGATGGTATAAATGGCTTTCATGATCTCCTCCGTGGTCACAAATTTGCCATTGTCACCCTAGCATATCTGGCCGAAATCACCCAAAACCCTTGGCTTACAGGCTTTGTGGCCATCTAGGAAACCATCGTTTCCGCGTTTCCCATATGCAAACGATCCGAATTGAAACCCTGATATTATCCCATGTCCGCCCTGTTTCCGCCTAGATTGGACGTCAGGTTGGAAAAAAGGACTAAGACCTGGGGAATGAGAATGGACCGACTGACCGAAATGGAAGCCTTTGCCAATGTGGTGGACCAAGGTGGCTTCACCGATGCGGCCAAGAAAATGGGCATCTCCAAATCGGCCGTGTCAAAGCATGTTTCCAGCCTCGAGGCCCGTCTGGGCGCACGGCTGCTGAACCGCACGACCCGGCGCGTGTCGCCGACGGAAATTGGCCTGGCATATTACGATCGCGCACGGCGCGTTCTAAATGATGCGGGCGAAGCTGATGCGCTTGTGACTTCGATGCAATCCGCTCCCTCGGGTCTGCTTCGGATCAGCGTTGCAACGGATTTCGGCGTCAATCATCTGTCTCCAGTTCTGTCGGATTTTCTGGCGGCCTTTCCTGATATCACCGTGAATATGGTGCTGAACAACCGCTACGTCGAGTTGATTTCAGAAGGGTTCGATGTGGCCGTCCGGATTGGTGAGCTGGAAGACAGCACCCTGCGCGCCCGTAAACTGACAGAAACTGTCAAGCGGATGGTCGCAGCGCCCAGCTATGTCGAGAAATTCGGCCGACCGCAGAAAATTGACGATCTGAACGAACACAAGCTGCTGCATTACTCCAGCCAGTCTTCTGGCAACGTGTGGAGGCTGACCGCGCCGTCGGGTGAAAAAAGACAGGTTCGCACCGCAGGGTGGCTGAGCGTGAACGATGGGCAATCCCTGTTGAACGCCGCCATCTCTGGTCTGGGGATCGCATATCTACCCAGCTATCTGTACGCAGAAGCGCTGAAATCCGGTGCCGTTGTGGATGCGATGCCATCGCTTCCGGACGAGGTGCAGGGCGTCTACGCCGTTTACCCGCCCGGACGCTTTACACAGCCCAAGGTGCGGGCATTCATAGATTTTCTCGTCGATGCCTTTCACGAAAAAGGCCCAATGGACTGGTGAATTAACCTCGGTAAACTGTACGGCCCGCGCCAATTGCGTGGGCCCTTTTTTTTGCAGATCATGATTTGGTCTGCACCGCAGGCTTTAGTTGATCAGCAAGACCGCCTCGACCCGGCGATTCAAGTCGCGGCCTTCCGGCGTGGCATTCGAGGTGAGCGGGGCCAGATAGCCGATCCCGCGCGCTTCGACTCGGTCTGCCGCGATCCCATGCGCCTCGATCAACCGGGCACGCACGGCCTGCGCACGGCCGGTACTGACCGAGATATTGGCATCCAGCGCGCCCGTGTCATCGGTGTGACCCACAAGTGCCAGCCGGATGTTTGGGTTTTTGTCCAGAAACTCGGCAACCAATTTCAGCGACGCAAAAGGCCCTTCGCCCAACGTCATCTCTCCGGTACGGAAATGAAGATCTTCCAATATTGCATGGCCGTTTTGCTCCAATTCGGCCAACAGGTCGCTGGACGACGTGACTGGCTCGTCGATCACAAGCGGCGGCGGAGCCTCTGCACCCACCGGTGTGACGCGGATCATCTGCACATACCCGTCAGGCGGATTGCGGCTGACCAGCAGGCTGACCACATTGCCCCCCCGAATGGCGGACAAAAAGCGATAGTCCTGAATGGCCACATACATGTCCGGTGTGGGCACGACTTCGGTGCCAAATCGAAAATCGAACCCGCCACACGTTTTGGCCTGACACTCAAGCAGGATCTCGTACCCCTGCGCGGCGATCTGATCCCGCAGCGGGGCCAGTAATTGCAGCGTGGTGCTGGAGCCCGATTGCAGCCGCCAGGTTAACCGCTCGACTTTTCCTTCAACCTCTCTTGCGGGCACTGCACCGTCAGCAAAAGGACCGATTGGCAGCTCATAGCTGTCCAATTCACTCGTCCGGTCGCTGACCAGCCGTGCGCCAGAGGGCAACGTCAGGTTCTGTGCAAGACCCTGACTGGCCATCATCATCAGAAAAAGGGCTGCGGTTCGTATCATCGGGCCTGCGTATGGTATTCGTTGTTCGGGGCCATCGCTGTTGCGCTGGCCACCCGGTTCGACATGTTGAAAAAGCCGGTCACATTGGCAATGTCCCAAATGTCCCGGTCGCTGAAACCAACATCGCGCAGATGTTGGCGATCAGGTTCTTCGATCTCAGTACTGGCGGTCGTCATCTTGGCAGCAAAATCCAGCATGGCGCGCTGACGATCGACCAGAGGGGCCACGCGGTAGTTCATAACCAGCATCTCGCCCAATTGCGGATTGCCCGACAATTGCCGAACAGCTGCACCATGGGCCACCAGACAGTAAAAGCATTTGTTGATCGCGGACACGACCACCGCAATCATTTCGCGTTCCAGTTTTGATAACCCGCTGTCACCCAACATCAGGTCGTTATAATTCGCCGTAAACGCGTTCAGCTTGTCGATGTCGAACGCATAAGCCTTCAGAACATTGGGCACAAAGCCCAGTTTTTCGACACAGATATCAAAGTACTTCTGCGTCTCAGGCGGCAGAGGGTCCACCATCGGCAGGTCCAGCGCGGTGGGCAGGGTTTGGTCGGTCACGGTGGTCACTCTCCTTGGACAAGCTGACGGTAATGGTATTCTCCGGTGATCTCCATCCCGAGCGCATGGTAAAGACCATTTGCCCCGTCATTGGCCTTGGTGCAGATCACGCTCAGCGTTTTTGCGCCGTTCTTCTGCGCCCAGATTGCAGCCGCGCGCATAGCCCATTTTCCCAAGCCCTGACGCCGGTGGTCTGGCAGGATTTCCAGCGCATGGACCATGGCTACGTCGTCGTGAATAGCGACGAAACCGGTCCCCGCCGGGTGATCGGAATGACGCAGGAATATTCCCGTTTTCGACCCCTCGGCCCGGTCCATGATGGCCCGCCGTTCCGGACCGATCCCGCCTTGCGCCCAGATCTCGTTCATGATCGCCAGCGGACTCCAGATGGTAAAGGCGGTGACCCGGGGGATCGGAGTATCTGTCAGGTGCTCAACCGGGCATTGGTAGATGTTGACGGGATCAAGAATGTCATAGCCACGATCCGCAAGCTGCTGATCCAGCCGTTCGTCGCCCGGACGCAGGCAGAATATGGGCCGCTGACCCATCGCGCGCATCGCCCCTTCAGCGGCTTCAATATCCGCGTCGGTCGCCGATGCCAGAGCGCTGGCCGCGGAAACGCGCGAGCCACCACCCAATCCTTGCCGCAGGCGAAAAGGGCCAATTGTCTCGAACCGAGCCGCCGGCCATGTTCCGTCGACAACGTCGCCCCAGTTCGGGCTCAAAGCTCCAGCTCTTTCGCCAACCGGGTCGTGGCCGCATCGACCTGCGACCCGTTCGTGCCCCGAACCACTACGTTAGAGCCGAATATCCCATTTACCTGGAACGGATAGCTGCCGATGGCGAGATCAGGGAAATCTTCGGCCAATGCTGACAGGGTCGAGGCGATATCACCTTCACCCCGGTTGACCCGCAGCGTTTGCGACAACAGGGGATCGCCGCCGGTCAGCTTAGGCAAAACACTGGCGACCATAGCCTGAAAAATTGTGGGGATTCCCGCCATGACGTGCACATTGCCAAGGGTGAATCCCGGCGCAGTTGAGACCGGGTTGTCTATCAGTTTCGCACCTTCCGGAATACGTGCCATCCGCAGGCGCGCGGCGTTCAGTTCTAGCCCTGAATTCTCATAGTGTCGCTCCAGCAGTGCGCGGGCGTCGGCGCGCACGTCAATCGATGCACCAAAGGCGCGGGCAATGCAGTCGGCCGTGATATCGTCATGGGTCGGGCCTATTCCGCCACTGGTGAACACATGATCAAAGCGGTCCGACAGGGCGCGCACGGCCTGTTCGATGGCAGTGGCGTCATCGCTGACCATACGAACCTCTTTAAGATCAATGCCCTGCTTGGTCAGTTCCTGCGCAAGGTAATGCATGTTCGCATCCCGGGTGCGTCCCGACAGGATTTCATCCCCGATCACAAGCATTGCTGCGGTTGGGTTCGGCATGACCTGTCCTTTCCTGATATGGCACAGGCCGCAAGATATCGTTCCTGCTGAACCTCGCAAGGCCCGTTTGTCATTCTCGCAGCGCTTGGGCAGGCAAATCGGCAGTGACGCGTTGGAACAGGTCCATATCGTTCATCGACCGCGCCAGAATCATCGCCCCTTCCAGGCGGGCAATCGTTTCCCCTGCTCGGGCTTCGGGATTCGCGGCCCCTGCGGCCCGGAAAACCGTTTCCAGCCATACGAGATTGCGTTCGAAAAACTCACGCGTTCTTCTGGCGACCGGGTCCGGCAACCTTGCGATTTCAGCACCGAACATACCGCACAGGCACATAAGGTCCTGTTCGATCAATGCTTGTCGATATGCCGCCACATATTGTTCAAGAGATTCCAAAGGCGTGGCTTCGTCCAACCGTCCCAACGCCCCCAGGAACCGATCAGTGTACCGGGTAACCAGCGCCTCACCCAAAGCTTCCTTGGTGGGAAAATGGTAGTGAATGCTGGCCGATTTGATGCCGATTTCTGCTGCGATGTCGCGAAAACTGAAAGCATAATATCCGCCTTGTCGCGCCATACGTTCGGCCACATCCAAAATACGGCTGGCAGTTTCTGACAAGGGTTTTTCTGTTTTGGGCATCTGCACATCAATCTAAAAATTACCTACCACTAGATAGGGGGTTGTATTTCAGTTTCCAAGCTCAATATATCTACCTATCAGTAGATAGGGAATCTGATCATGACACAGACAACAACACTTATCGTCGGCGGATCCAGCGGAATGGGTCTCGCCACAGCGCGCCAAATCATAGCAAGCGGCGGGCACGTGACCCTTGTCGGGTCATCCGCTGGCAAGCTGGACGCGGCGAAAGCGGAACTTGGCGGCGCCGCGGACATACACCGCGCGAACCTGCGTGATGCGGCAGACGTCGAAAGGCTGATCAACCAGATCAAATCGGACACGCGTCACATTCAGGGATTGGTGAATGCAGCCGGGACATTCGCGCCAAAACCATTCATGGAACACACGGCCGAGGATTACGACAGCTATCTGGACCTGAACCGCGCGACCTTTTTCATCACGCAGGCCGTGGTCGAAAACATGATAGCCAACGGAGGCGGAAATATCGTCAACATAGGCTCTATGTGGGCAAAACAGGCAGTTCGCGCCACACCGTCCTCGGCCTATTCGATGGCTAAAGCCGGACTTCATTCCCTGACGCAGCATCTGGCAATGGAGCTGGCGGAACATAAGATCCGCGTGAATGCGGTTTCTCCGGCGGTGGTGGTGACCCCCATCTATGGTGCCTTCATCGCACCGGACCAGATCGAGGCGACCTTGACCGATGCTTTCGACGCTTTCCACCCGATCGGCCGCGTCGGTCGGCCCGAGGATGTGGCGCATACCGTCACCCACCTTCTGTCCGATGATGCGGGTTGGGTCACTGGGGCAGTCTGGGATGTTGATGGTGGCGTAATGGCCGGCCTCGTCTGACACTTCCCATACGGACGGGCGCACGTTAAGCCGGGTGGCATGAAGTTTGCCACCCCATTGATCCCCGCCCGCCTGATCCGCCGCTACAAACGCTTTCTGGCCGATTGCCAGTTGGAGGACGGGCGTGAAGTAACCGCCCATTGCGCCAATCCGGGGTCAATGATGGGTTTGGCGGAACCCGGCGAGAAGATCTGGTTGGAACCCAACGATGACCCGAAGAAAAAACTAAAATACGGCTGGCGTCTGGTCGATCATGAGAACGGGCATTTTACCGGTGTTGACACCTCGGTGCCCAACAAAGCCCTGCGCGCGTCCCTTGAAGCCGGTGAAATACCTGAGCTTGCAGCCTATGAAACCGTCCGTCCCGAGGTGAAGTACGGCGAAAACAGCCGTATTGATTTTCTGCTGACGCAACCTGGCCTGCCCGACGCCTATGTCGAGGTCAAAAGCGTGACCTTGTCCCGTGAACCATGTTTGGCAGAGTTCCCTGACAGCGTCACCGCACGCGGTACCAAACATCTAGGAGAGCTGACGGCCATGGTGACACAAGGACATCGCGCGATCATGTTGTATCTGGTGCAACGCACCGATTGCGACCGGTTTGGTTTGGCGGCGGATATAGACGCGGCCTATGCGACAGCATTTGAGACAGCACAGGCGAAGGGTGTCGAGCGATTGGTTTATGGTACGCAAATTTCGCCCGACGGTGTTTGGGTGGATACCACACGGTTCGGGGACTTTAACCTGCCCGGATAATGTCACCCGCCCACCGTCAGGTCCGGTTCACCCCTTGTTTCGGCATTCGAACTGGGTTGCTGACAGGGGCATCACCATATCACTGGCCACAAATCTGGACCGCAGCGCCGACAGCATTTCGGCCACAACCGCATCCGGATCGACGCCTCCGCGCGCTCTGATTTCGTCAATCAACGGATTTCCATACACCAGAGCTGTCGCAAATTTCTCAAGGTCGGCGATTGGTTTGTTCAGCCTTATGGTTTCGTGCGTAACGGTTCCCCAACCTGCGGCCGCAAGGTCCGCGTGTACGATGTCGGGGTCGCCATAGTGGAACGGGACCTTGTAGAATCCCGGTGGGTTTTCGGGAAAGAACGTCATCGCCGCTTTGTGAGCTGTTTCGGAAAACGGGTTTTCGGACATTTCGCTCCAGACGTTGAAAACGTACCGGCCACCTGGCTTCAGAACACGGGCAGCTTCGCGATATGACGCAGTTTTGTCTGGAAAGAACATCACGCCAAACTGGCAAACGATCAGGTCAAAACTGTTGTCTTCGAAGGGCAGTTCCATTGCGTTCGCTTGGACAAACTCGACATTCTCACTGCCGGAGAACTTTGCTTTTGCAATCTCCAACATGGGCGGATTAAGGTCCGTAACCGTCAGTGAAACAGACGGGTTTAACGCGTTGCGCAGCTTACGGCTGACAATTCCCGTTCCTGCGGCAAGCTCCAGAACGCGACCCGTTTCAAGGCCGCCACACAGCCCGGTTAACCTGTCGGCATAGTCTACGAAAATGTTCGGTCCCAGACCCTGATCGTAATGGTGTGGAATTTCACCGATAAAACTGGCAGAATTGCTGGACATTTTGACCCTCCAAAACGATCTCACTGGGAAAGAACAACATTCTATCTGAAATTATGATTTTGAGCGAATTTGACAGGCTTTGCAGCCTTGATCCGGGGGCGTTCCGCGCCATCTAACACTCGCAAACGCGCACCCTCTGGAACTTTCTGCACAAGCAGCGTAAAAGGCAGGCTGCGCGCAACATTTGGAGCTTAGCGTCGATGAAAGAACATCGTGGCCGCCTGACCAAGGACGGCATCCGCATTTACGAACAGGGTGACTTTGCCGGCATGCATGCGGCAGGAGCCTTGGCCGCGCGGATACTCGACGATATTGCAGAACATGTCTTTCCGGGTCAGACCACTGGCGCGATTGACGGCATGATCACGCAGATGGTCGAGGATGCAGGCGCAACATCGGCAACAATTGGCTACAAGGGCTATCAGCATGCCAGCTGTATCAGCGTGAATCACGTGGTCTGCCATGGCATTCCCGGCGACAAGAAGCTGAAGGATGGCGACATTCTGAACATCGACGTTACGGTCATCGTAGACGGCTGGTTCGGCGATACTTCGCGCATGTATGTTGCGGGCAAACTGCCCCGCAAGGCTGAGCGTCTTGTCCAAGTGACACATGATGCCCTGTTCAAAGGCATCGAGGCGGTCAAGCCGGGCAACACCTTCGGTGATATCGGCCACGCCATTCAGGCCTATGTCGAGGCGCACCGGATGAGCGTTGTCCGGGATTTCTGTGGCCACGGTCTGGGCAGGGTATTCCACGCGCCGCCAAACGTGCTGCACTATGGCCGTCCGGGCACTGGCGCAGTTCTGGAAGAGGGCATGTTCTTTACCATCGAACCGATGGTGAACCTTGGCCGTCCTGAGACGAAAACACTGGCCGATGACTGGACCGCTGTGACCCGCGACAAGTCATTGTCAGCGCAGTTCGAACACTCGGTGGGTGTGACGGCTGATGGTGTTGATATCTTTACCCTGTCACCGGGCGATAAGTTCCACCCGACCTATTCGTCCTGATCTGACGCCTGTTCGCGCAGGAGTTTCAGCAGCAATGTTTCCCTGCCCCACGGCGTAATCGCGTCGTGGATGAACACAGGCGCGCGCATTGGCTTAGGCTCGGGGCCGGTGCGGGCTTCGGCGTCCTTAGAAGGGGTCCAGAGCGGTGGAGTCAAAGCGCGGTCCATAAGCCGAGCTTACCACGGTCAAGTCAAATTCCCAAAAGGGCTGGAACCTCGGCCATGTCGGTGAAAACCTCTGCTCCGAGGTCCGCCAGAAATGCACCTTTTCCATCAGGCACATAGCCCAGGCAGCGCATATTGGCACGGATTGCTGCGGTAACGCCGCTGGCACTGTCTTCAATTACAACTGGCGCGGTGGCCTCAAATTGACGGGCTGCTGTAAGGAACATGGTGGGGTCAGGCTTACCGACTCCCAAAGTGTAGGCTGAAAACATCACATCCTTGAAGCGATCCCAAAGACCATTCTGCCCCAGCGTGACTCGCATTTTGCCGGGCCCGCCATTGGACGCCACGCAGAAAGGAATTCCGCGCGCATCCAAGAGCGTCATCAATTCCGCTACACCCGGAACCAAAGGAACACCCTGACGCAGTCGGGCGTCGGTTTCGGCATCGAATTCCATAATCCAGTTCTCGGGCAGGTCGGCCCCCAAATCGCGCGCGATATCCTGCACTTCCGGCATGGTCCTGCCGGTGAAAACCCTGTGGCACTCCTCCGCCGTCAAGGACAGTCCATGTCGGGCAAAGTTCGCAACCATCACCTGATTGGACAGGGGCTCACTGTCGACCAAAACACCATCGCAATCGAAAATGACCAGGTCGTGCATATCAGACCTCTGTCCGCCACATCAGCGAAATATGCGTGTCGCCATACTTTCGCGCATTGTGCAGGTCAAACCCTTCGGGCGCTTCCATGGGGGCGTTTTCTTCCCAGACGATCAAGGCGTCTTTTGCCAGCCACCCCCCTTGAGTGACCGTCGCAAGCGCCTTTTGTCCCAGGCTTTTGCCGTAAGGCGGATCAAGAAAAATCAGATCACAAGGCGTGCCCGTATTGTCACCCAACCGTGTCGCGTCGCGACGGATTAGATCGGTACGATCCTTGCTGTGGGTCAGATCAATGTTCTTACGGATCAGTCCCTGAGCCACACGCCCGTCATCCACGAACGTCACATGCGCCGCGCCGCGCGACAGCGCCTCAAGCCCCAGTGCTCCGGTGCCGGCGAAAAGGTCCAGAACACGCAGCCCATCAAAGTCGATCTGATGGCTCAGCACATTGAACAGGCTTTCACGCACACGGTCAGTGGTGGGACGCAGATGCGCCCCGGCATCTCCTTTGCCGACCGAGGCCAAGGCGCGACCTCGGAACTCTCCGGCGATGATCCTCACGCTTTGAGCAGCGGTTTCAGGTCCGCGTCTGGGTCGGCCACGACGGCCGGGTCGGCCGTTTTGCCCGCGTCTATCAGGCGTTTGCCGACCATGTAAGCGCGCGGGTCGTTCATGGCGTCGACCGCGATCAGCTGGTCGCCTTTGTAGTACCAGAAGGACACCGTCTGCCCGTCACCCTTTCGGGTCACCACGCTGTCATAGCCGGTGTTCAGACCTGCGATCTGTAGTTTGACGTCATACTGGTCCGACCAGAACCACGGCGTCGCCACATAGTCTTTGGCGGCACCCAGCATGTTCTGAGCAACGATCTCGGCCTGATCGATGGCATTCGGTACACTTTCCAGCCGGATACGGCCGCCATCATGTGGGAACGACGCGCAATCGCCCGCCGCCCAGATAGCCGGATCAGAGGTGCGGCCATGGGCATCCGTTTTGATGCCGTTGTCCAATTCCAACCCGGCCATCTCGGCCAATTCGGTCGAGGGTGCGATGCCCACGCCTACCACGACGAAATCAACCTCAAGCTTGGTGCCATCACTCAGAGTGGCCCCGGTGACCTTGCCGTCTTCGCCGACCAGACGATCCAGCCCGACGCCTTCACGAATGTCGGCACCGTATTCGGAATGCAGATCACGGAAGTAGTCGCTGGTTTCCGGTGCTGCGACGCGTTGCAAAATCCGTTCCGCCATCTCGACCAGAGTAACCTTGACCCCGCGCTTGGCACAGACGGCAGCCGCCTCAAGCCCGATATAGCCACCGCCAACGATCAGGGCGCGGGCGCCCTCTTTAACGCGGGGCTCCATCTCGTCGATATGGGTCAGGTCGCGCACGACATGGACGCCTTCGAGATCACCGCCAATGGCAGCAGGCAGGTAACGCGGGTCGGAACCAGTGGTCAGGGCCAGTTCGTCATAAGAAATCACCTCATCGCCCAGGGTCACGGTCTTGGCCTTGGGGTCGATCGCAGTCACGCGCTGACCCAGACGCAGGGTGATGTTGTTTTCGGCGTAGAAACTTTCGGGGCGTAGGAACAGGCGTTCAAGCTCCATCTCTCCCAGCAGATAAGCTTTGGACAGTGGCGGGCGCTGATAGGGCAGATGCTGCTCGGCACCGATCAGCGTGATATCGCCTTCAAACCCGCCCCTGCGCAGCCTTGCAACAAGAGATGATCCCGCCTGCCCGGCTCCGATCACAACAATATGGCTCATGTTCGTCCTGCCCTGTCAAATTCCCGTGGTTTCATTCTCTGGCTCACCTATATTGCGGCTGAGGCCGACTCTGCAAATCCAATCGACAGGAGGAACAAGATGATTTCAACCGGTGATACGCTTCCCGACGCAACGTTGACACAAATGGGGGCAGAAGGGCCCGAAGAGGTTCGGATTTCAGACAAGACCAAAGGCCGCAAAGTTGTGATCTTTGCTGTGCCCGGCGCATTCACGCCGACCTGCCACTCGGCCCATGTGCCCAGCTTTATGCGCACCAAGGAACAGTTCGACGCCAAGGGCGTGGACGAAATCATCTGCGTCTCGGTCAACGACCCCTTTGTAATGAGCGCATGGGGCGAAGCCACTGGCGCGACAGGCGCAGGCCTGACCATGCTGGCCGACGCCGCATCCGAATTCACCAAGGCCATTGGCATGGATTTCGACGCCCCGCCCGTCGGCCTGCTTGCGCGCTCAAAGCGCTATGCGATGTTGGTCGAAGATGGCAGAGTCGTTGCGCTGAACCTCGAGGAAAACCCCGGTGCCTGCGAGATTTCCGCGGGTGAAGGTCTGCTTGAGGCCATCTAGGTCACTCGGGCCCCGGTACAGCCGGGGCCACGTTAACCCTATTTCACTTGATGCAACTTCCTGATGGGTCGATACTTGCCCCATTCATTCAGGGAGTTTTTTGATGAAGCTCAAAGTCATCACAGTCATTCTGGGTGTTGCAGGCGCGCTGGCAGCGTGTGGCCCGGCCCCGACACCTCAACAGCAGCAAGCACGAAAGCATGAGATCGCCTGCCTCGGCGGCACACTAGGCGGCGCACTGATCGGCGGGGCGATTGGCAATCAATTCGGTGGTGGCACCGGCAAGGACATCCTGACCGCGGCAGGGGCCGTCACGGGCGGTGTCTCGGGCCAGCGTTACGCGTGCTGAGGAGAGAATGATGATGAAAACAGCTATTCTAACGACAACGATCATTCTGGTGGCCAGTCCAACCTTGGCGGAAACAGTGGCTGAACTGCACGAAAAGGAACTGAACGCCATTGATTCCAACAACGATGGCTTCCTGTCCAAGGACGAGTTCAACGCCTTTTCGGATTATGCTTTTCAGGCCATGGACGAAGACAAGAACGGAACGCTGGGTCTGGAAGAAGCCAAGCCGTTTCTGGACATAAAGCGGTTTCAAAACGTTGACCGCAACAACGACAGCTTTATTTCACGATCAGAGTATGACCAGCAGATGGGCGATGATTTCCTGGCCGCCGATCAGAACGGAAACGGCCAGTTGGATTGATCGCACGACCGGGCTGAACGATAGGAGTGTGGTATGAAAAAGTGGATAGCCCTCGGCATTCTGGGGTTTCTTGCCGCCTGTGATGCGCCGCAGGCCCCCGTGGTGACCGGACCGAACGGACAGCCCCAGATCCAGATCAGTACTTCGGGCCTGACGTGCTATGATACGCGATGTTTGGACATCAATCCGGCGGCGCGCAGCGTTCGTTCGGTTGGGAATCGGACAACCGGTATTCCACGAGACATCGACGTCAGCAACGGCACGGTCACACCCGCCGATTTCCGTCGTCTGGGTGAAATAGCTTCTCTGGCCGGCGGCATGGGATCCAGAGGAGACCGTTAAACTAGGCTGTCCATTTTACGCGCCAACTTGGCATCCAGCGCTGACAAACCGCCCACATCATGGGTGGATAGGACGACCTCGACCGTGCGGTACACGTTTGACCATTCGGGATGGTGGTTCCATTTCTCGGCAAAGATCGCCACCTGGGTCATCCAGCCAAAGGCATGAACAAAATCCTCGAATATGAAGGTCTTGGTAATTGCGTCCCGGTCGGTGACCATGGTCCAGCCGTTGTCGAACAGCGGATCAAGAAGAGGGCCGCGAGTTTCGGTCGACAATAGTTCCGTCATTGCTGTTCCTCCGAATTCGATTTTCTGAACGGACCGTAATCTGTCAGAATCTCGATCTCTTCTCCCACTGCGTGGGCCTCGGCGTCCAGATATTTCTTGATCGCATCGGCAAAGCCCGGGTCATTGACCCAATGCAAGCTATGCGTGCGCGTGGGCAAGTAACCGCGCGCCAGCTTATGTTCACCCTGCGCGCCTGCTTCTACCCGTGCCAGACCTTCCGCAATGGCAAAATCGATCGCCCTATAATAGCACAGTTCGAAATGCAGGCAGGCGTGATGCTCAGTGCAACCCCAATACCGGCCAAAAAGCGTTTCGCGGCCGATGAAATTCAAAGCCCCTGCGATAGGGTATCCGTCCCGTTCAGCCAGCACCAAGGCCATGTCGTCCGCCATGGTTTCATGCGCAATATCAAAGAATTGGCGGGTCAGATAGGGAACGCCCCATTTACGGGACCCGGTGTCCTGATAGAACTGCCAGAAGGCATCCCAGTGTTCGGGGCGCAGGTAATCCCCTGTCAGAGTGCGGATTTCGCCGCCAAAATCGATGGCCTGCGCGCGTTCTTTGCGGATATTCTTGCGCTTGCGCGATGACAACGCCGCAAGAAATCCGTCGAAATCTTGATATTCGTCATTCAGCCAGTGAAACTGCTGCGACTGACGCAGCATGAGGCCCATCTGTTCGCCCGCCAGCGCCTCGGCTTCGGTGCAGAAGGTTGCGTGGACCGAAGACACCTGATTATCCGCAGCCAATTGCACCGCCCCCTGCACCAGCGCAGACATGCCAACCGAGTCATAGCCGGGACGCACCAGAAAACGCCGACCTGTTGCGGGTGTGAACGGCACGGCGATCTGCAGCTTGGGATAATAACGACCCCCGGCACCTTCATAGGCATGCGCCCAATTGTGGTCGAAGATGTATTCGCCTTGACTGTGGGATTTGGCATACATCGGCGCCGCCGCAATCAGCATCCCGTCCAGATGGGCCGTCAGGTATTGCGGTTGCCAGCCAGTTCCGCGCCCGACCGAGCCGCTGTGTTCAAGCGCAAGCAGAAACCGGTGGGTGGTGAACGGATCAAGCGGACGGCCGTCATCGGCAACCTCGGGACAGGCGCAGCTGTCCCATTCCGCCGCAGATATCTGCGACAGCGAGCCCAGCACCCGAACCTCGATCTGTGCCTGATCCATTTGCCCTCCGCCTCTGATCTTTATCTGTGACGTTGCAGGGCTGGTTCAACCCGGTTGTGCAGCCAGATACCCTTCGAACGTCACATTGTCCGCAACTTCGCGGGCCTCTGCCTCTTGTTCAGGCGACCGCACGGTCCAGCACAGGATCGGTACATCGCGTGCCTTCAGTTCGGCCACGCGGGGGCGGTCAAGGTCTTCGACCTCATGGCTGATGAAACTGGCCCCGACACGGTCGAAATCCGGAATGTCGCGCAGGTGGTCACAAACACTCTGAGGTAACAGCTCGACCTTGGGCTGGTACGATCCTGTCACAATGCCACGCGGCAGATGCGGTGCCAGCCGCGCCAGTTCAGCGACCGAGTTTGGGTTGAACGACATCAACGCCACCGGCCCATCGTAACCTGACAATGCACGCACGGCGTCTTGTTCCAGCGGGCCCACCGATGTGCCCATCGCGCCGTCCTGATCTTTGAATTCGATCAGCAGCGGTACTTTACCTGACACGATTTGCAGCACCTCATCCAGCGTCGGGATACCATCGTCCGCGTGCAATAGCGTGGTGCCCGACGCCTGAACCGACGTGATCTGCTGTATCGGACCGGACTGCCCGGTCAGGCGGGTCATGTCATAGTCATGAAACACCATGGCTCGGTTGTCCGAGGTCCGTTGCAGATCAATCTCAATCCCATACCCGGCGTCCACAGCGGCGCGAATGGCCGCCCGGCTGTTTTCCGGGCGGTTGTCCTGTTTATCGTGCAGCGCGCGATGCGCCAGCGGGACTTGAAGGAATACGTCAGGCAGCGCGGGCGTCATTGAACTTCGAAGATACCTTCGATCTCAACCGCGACGCCCAAGGGCAGTGCCGCCGCACTGACGGCCGAACGCGAATGGCGACCTGCATCACCCAGCGCTTCGACCAGAAAGTCTGACGCACCGTTGATGACTTGCGGCTGCGCGGTAAAATCTGCCGTCGAGTTCACAAACCCGGTCAGCTTGATGACGCGCACCAGCTTTTCGATATCACCACCACAGGCCGCTTTGACCTGCGCCAGAAGGTTGATCGCACATACCTTGGCCGCAGCAGCGCCTGCTTCGACTTCCATGTTGTCGCCCAGCTTGCCAGTGATCAGATCATCCGCCTTCGAGATCTGCCCCGAGACATAGACGATATTGCCCACGCGCACGAAGGGCACGTAGTTGGCCGCCGGCGCAGGCGCGTCCGGTAGGTTGACACCCAGGCTTTCCAGTTTCGCCGCGATGCTCATGAGGTCTCCTCCCAAATTTGAGTCGGAGCGAAGCTAACCGGGAAGGCAAGGATCGAAAAGTGCGAAAACGGCGATGTGACCTGCACCGGTTGTGGGCGTAACTTTTCTTATTCTGAACTGTTGAACCTGTGTCACTTTACGTTGACCTATTCGGCAGGTTAAACGCTATCTGTTTCATATTGGTAGCGAAACGCCTATGTGACTTTGGGTAGGCCGGGCACAACGGCCGAAGCGAGTATTGATTAAGTGTTCGGGCACGGACTGTCCGAACGTTTTGGAGTGGCAAAGACCGTGTTGAGCAGAATCAGCCTAAAACCCCTGATCGTTGTGTCCGTATTGGCAGTTCTCAGCGCCTGCACCACACGCCCTCCGGAGGGTGTTCAGCAGGGTGAAGCATTTGATCCGTACGAACGCAACAACCGGGGCATCCACAAGTTCAACCTTGGTGTCGACCGATTTCTGTTTCGCCCGGCCTCGAAAGGGTACGTAAAGATCGTGCCCGACCCGATGGTGACCAGCTTTAACCATTTTGCCGAAAACCTGACGATGCCGGGCCAAGCCGTGGATTACCTGCTGCAAGGCAACCTTAAGCAGTCAGGCAACGCATTGCTGCAGTTTGTGATCAACACAACCGTTGGTGGCCTGGGGTTGTCAGCCCCCGCCGACGAGCTGAACCTTCCGCCTGTGGATACCGATTTCGGTGAAACGCTGCACGTCTGGGGTTTCGGCGAAGGGGCTTATGTCGAGCTGCCGCTCTATGGCCCGTCAACGCAGCGGGACTCGATTGGCGTTATCGTCAACCTGTTCTCGAACCCGATCAACTTCTCTCCGGTCCGTCCGGTCGACAATATTGGTGTCTACGCCGAGGTCGTGCGCCGGATGGGTGATCGGGGGCGTTTTTCGGACACGGTCGACTCGATCCTGTATGAAAGCGCCGACAGTTATGCGCAGGCGCGGACCATTTACCTACAAAATCGCCGCTTCGAACTGGCGAGAGACGACGAAGAAACCTATCTGGGTCTTTACGACGACCCTTATGCAGACAACGGGACCGACCCTGTCAGAGATCCCTACCTAGACCCATACGAGGACCCCTATGAGGACCCCTATGCCGAGTAACCATATGAACCGACGCGGTTTTGTCGCCACTGGCCTTGCCGGCCTGGCACTGACCGCGCTGCCCTTTTCCGCCTTTGCCCAGACTGAAGCCAGCGCCAAGGCTCTGGTCGTCAGCGTCGTGGATGACATCAACCGCATTATCGCCTCGGGCAAATCCGAAAAGGCGATGATCCGCGATTTCGAAAAGGTCTTTGTGCAATATGCCGATGTGCCGATCATGGCACGTTATGTGCTGGGTGCGGACGCCCGTTCGGCCAGCCCGTCGCAGTTGAAGCAGTTCACCAAAGCGTTTCAGGGCTATATCTCGAACAAATATGGTCGACGTTTCCGCGAATTCATTGGTGGGCAAGTCACCGTCCGGAAGGCCCGGAAAATCAAGGCCGGTTACGAGGTACGCACTTCGGTTAAGCTGCAGGGCTCGTCCCCGTTCGAGGTGACATTCCTAGTTTCGGACAAATCAGGCCGCGACAAGTTCTTCAACATGTTCATCGAAGGGGTGAATATGCTGCTGACCGAACGAACCGAGGTTGGCGCGATGCTGGACGCCCGTGGCGGCGACCTGAACCGCCTGATCAAGGACTTGAGCTAGAACAAGGTCAGCTGACCCAGTTCAAACGCAAAGAAACGCCGCGCGAACTCAATCGCGCGGCGTTTTTTTCTTTTAATTCAGGCGCTCGCCGGTTTCTTTGGCGAAGTACGATACTTTACTCATATCAAACGCCAAGTTCAGCATCTTGCCCGCTTGCGCGCTGGTTTCGGCATGTAACCTTGCGGTCACCTGCTTGCCGCCCAGTTCTGATACGACATAGGTGTCGGCCCCTGCAGGTTCGACCATATCGACCATGCACGCCGCTTCCTGCACACCATCACCGGCACGGAACCCGGCCTCGGCGATATCCTCTGGGCGCAAACCCAGGATCACATCCTCGGGCAACGCCAGATCGCGCGCATCGTTCAGAACCAGCGTTTCGCCGGCATCGCGCGAGATGACGATTTGTGTACCCGGCCCGTTTTTGGTGACCTGCGCAGGGATCAGATTCATCGCCGGCGAGCCCATGAAATCAGCGACAAACAGATTGGCCGGGTTATTATAAATCTCGGCCGGGCTGCCGATCTGCTGCACGATACCGCCCTTCAGGACCACGATCTTGGTGGCCAGCGTCATCGCCTCAATCTGATCGTGGGTCACGTAGACGATGGAAGCGTCCAATGTCTGGTGCAGCTTCTTGATCTCGGTCCGCATCTCAACCCGAAGCTTGGCATCGAGGTTCGACAGCGGTTCATCAAACAGGAACAGCTTGGGGTCACGCACCAGCGCCCGGCCCATCGCCACACGCTGACGCTGACCACCGGATAGCTGGCTGGGACGACGGTTCAGCAGCGGCTCGATTTGCAACAGCGAGGCCACATCGTTCAGCTTGGCCTCCTGCGTTGCCTGATCGACCCCGCGCACCTTCATGCCGAAGGTGATGTTCTTGGCGACGCTCATAGTCGGATACAGAGCGTAGGATTGGAACACCATAGCGATGTCGCGGTCCTTGGGGCTGACATGAGTCATGTCTTTGCCGCCAATCGCCAGTGTCCCGTCGGTGATTTCCTCCAACCCCGCAATGCAGTTCAGCAAGGTGGATTTACCGCAGCCCGAGGGGCCGACCAGCACCAGGAAATCACCCGGTTCGATCGAGATGTTGATGTCCTTCAGAATCTCGGTTGCACCGTAATTCTTGTAGAGTTTGTTGATATCAAGGATGGGAGCCATGGGTTATCCCTTCACAGAGCCAGCGGTCAGGCCGCGGATGAAATACTTACCGGCAACGACATAGACAAGCAGCGTCGGCAGCCCCGCGATGATCGCGGCGGCCATGTCGACGTTGTACTCTTTGACGCCGGTGGTGGAGTTTACGATGTTGTTGAGCGCCACAGTCACGGGCTGCGTGCCCGCCTGGCTGAACGACACGCCGAACAGGAAGTCATTCCAGATCTGCGTGAACTGCCAGATCACTGTCACCACGATGATGGGCAGCGACAGCGGCAGGAAGATCGACCAGAAAATCCGCAGAAAGCCTGCCCCATCGACCCGAGCGGCTTTGGTCAGCTCGGCCGGAATGGTGACATAGTAGTTGCGGAAGAACAGCGTAGTGAAGCCAAGGCCATAGATCACGTGGACAAAGATCAGGCCCGGAATGGTTCCGGCGATCCCCATCATGCCCAGCAGCCGCGCCATTGGCAGCAGAACAACCTGAAACGGAATAAAGCAGCCAAACAGCATCAGCGAGAAGATGATGTTCGCGCCTTTGAACCGCCACTGCGCCACGACATAGCCGTTCAGCGCACCAATCAGGGTGGACAAAAACACCGCAGGCACCGCGATCAGGACAGAGTTCCAGAAGTAAGGCCGCAGACCTTCACACTGGATACCGGTACAAGCGCCGGACCACGCGGTTTTCCAGGCATCGAAGCTGACTTCGCGCGGCAGTGAGATCAAGGACCCAGTGCGAATTTCCTCAAGGCTTTTCAACGATGTGGTTAACATCACGAACAGCGGCATCAGGTAGTACAGCGCGAACAGGCCCAGCAGGACGTAAAGCAGCCAACGAAGGGCAATCTTGCCAGTGGCGCTCTGCGAGCGGGTTTGGGTTTGGGGCATCGACAGATCAGTCATTTTTCGCCCTCAGCTCTGAATAAAGATATGGAACCACGATGGCAAAGACGACCAGCATCATGATCATCGCGGAAGAGGCCGCCTGACCGATATCGCCGCGCGAAAACGCCATGGCATACATGTATGTGGCTGGCAGATCAGTCGCGTATCCCGGACCGCCACCTGTCAGCGCGATGACAAGGTCAAAGCTCTTGATCGCTAGGTGGGCCAGCACGATGAAGGCAGAAAGGAAAATCGGTGCCATCGACGGTATGATGATCGCCGTATAGATGCGCCATGTGGGGATACCATCGACTTGAGCGGCTTTGATGATTTCACCATCCACCGAACGAAGCCCGGCCAGAAACAGCGCCATAACAAAGCCCGAGCTTTGCCAGATCGCGGCAATCACAATGGTGTAGATAGCGTAATCGGGGTTCACCAGCCAATCGAATTCGAAATTCGGAAAGCCCCAGCCCTGCACCATGGATTCAATGCCCAGACCTGGGTTCAGGATCCACTTCCATGCGGTGCCGGTCACGATCATCGACAGTGCCATCGGGTACAGGTAGATGGTGCGAATAACCCCTTCGACGCGGATCTTCTGATCCAGCAGGATGGCCAGCAACAGCCCCAGCACCATCGCGATCACGATGAACAGCGCGCCAAAGATATACAGGTTGTTGATTGCCGTATCCCAGCGAGGGGAATCGAACAGGCGTTCATACTGAATGAAGCCATGGATCTCGTATTTCGGCAGTAGTTTCGATCGGGTCAGCGACACCCATGCGGTCCATCCGATAAATCCGTAGACAAAAATCAATACGGCGATGAACGACGGTGCCAGCACCACCTTGGGCAGGTGGTTTTCCAGCCATTCGGACATTTTTTCCTCCGGGGAAAAGTGCTCTGCCCCGCGGTATAGGGGGCAGAGCGTTTTGGATCAGTAGCTGTTGGCCACTGCGTCCGCCAGTTGCTGAACCGCGTCAGCCGAGGACATATCCGAGTTGAAATGTGCGGTCACAACATCCGTGATCGCACCAGACTGCGACCCGCGCAGCGCCATGCCATGGGCGTAAGACGGCAGCAGCGAACCACCTGCCGAGGTCGTACCCATGTCTTCTGCCGAGATTTTCGCACAGATATCAAAGGCATCCAGCGCTACGTCGGTTCGTGCAGGGATCGAACCCTTGTTCAGGTTGAACACTTCTTGGAAGTTCGGTGCGACGATCAGTTTGGCCAGCAGTTCCTGACCGGCGCGGTTGTCGTCACCTTCGACTTCGAACATGGCAAAGCTGTCGACGTTGTACAGATAACCGTCACCGGGGGTCGAGGCGCACAGGAAATCTTCGCCGGGCTTCTTGCCAGCGGCCAGGAATTCACCTTTGGCCCAGTCACCCATGATCTGGAAAGCGGCCTCGCCATTCATCACCATGGCGGTGGCCAGGTTCCAGTCGCGACCCGAGAAGTTCTCGTCAACATATCCACGCATGGTACGCATCTGGTCAAAGACCTGTACCATTGTGTCGGACGTCAACGCTTCGGGGTCGAGATCGACCAGGGCTTTCTGGTAGAATTCTGGTCCACCAATACCCATGACAACCGCCTCAAACACGGTCGCGTCCTGCCAGGCCTGACCACCGTGGGCCAGCGGAATCACACCAGCGGCCTGCAGTTTTTCGGCTGCTGCGTTGAACTCATCCCATGTGGTGGGCATTTCGATGTCGTTTGCCGCCAGAACATCAGCATTCGCCCAGATCCAGTCGATGCGGTGCACGTTCACGGGTGCAGCGCACCAAGTGCCTTCGCACATCATATGGCCTGCGATCGACGCAGGCAGGACATCCGCCCAGCCTTCGGCCTCGGCAACGTTCGAGATGTCGGCCAGAACGCCTTCTTCGTACCATTCCTGAATGGCAGGGCCTTTCAACTGAACGGCGGTCGGCGCATTACCGGAGAGAACGCGGGCCCGCAGCGCGGTCATTGCAGCATCACCACCGCCACCCGCGACGGGCATGTCGGTCCACGTGCCGCCGTTCGAGGCGAATTCTTCCTGCAGAACGGCAACCGACTTGGCCTCGCCACCCGAGGTCCACCAGTGCAGTACTTCCGCCTGCGGCTCGGCCACAACGGACGATCCGGCCACAACGGCCAAAGTCGAAACGGTGGCAAATGCAAAACGCTTCATTTTTTGTCTCCTCCCTGAGAACTCAGTGACTGCCAAAGCAGCGATGGCGCTATTACTGTGGTCAGATCGCCGTCTGGCAAAGCGGAATTCATAGTAAAGCACGGAAACGGCCCAAATTTTCACCACTTCTGTTACAGCGTGTTACGTTGGCATTGAATCTGTTTCCATTCGTTACAATGGACAACGACAGAGGGAAAAGATCGGGAGGAAAGACAGAGTGAGCATTCCGCGGCTTCTGGTGGTGGATGACGACCCTGAGATGCGGTCGATGATGACGCAGCTATTGCAGCAAAACAGCTTAATCGCCCTTCCCGCCAGTTCCGAGCGGGAAATCCGGGCGCACCTGTCCAATGGCCGGATCGATCTGATTTTGTTGGACGTCATGCTGGGGGACGAGAACGGGATTGATATCTGCGCCCGGTTGCGGCGCGAACAGGACGTCCCGATCATTCTGGTCTCTGCCCTGTCCGCCGACCATCAGCGCATGGCAGGGTACGAAGTTGGGGCAGACGACTACATTGCCAAACCGTTCAACCCCCAATTGATGCTGGCCCGTGTCAGGGCAGTGATGCAGCGCGCTCGGCGGTCGTCTTCGCTGGCGTATCGCCGCAGAACCCGCACCTTCCGTTTTGACGGCTGGGTCTTTGACGGAAAGCGTGATGATTTGCATTCGCCAGAAGGCTATTTGGTCGCGTTGTCACAGCGGGAAACCGCCCTGCTCAAGGTCTTGCTGGCCAATCCACATATTCCGCTTACGCGCGATGAAATCGTCACGGCACTGGATGTCACGGGGGACAGTGACAAGTCCGAAGCGCAGGGCCGCGCCATCGACATGCTGGTCGGTCGCCTGCGATCCAAGATCGAGACCAACCCGAAAGATCCGCAAATGCTGCGCACGGAACGTGGGGTCGGGTATATCTTTGCCGCCGACATTTCGGTCGAAGAATGACACTGCGCCTGCGCAATCTGGGGTGGCTTTGGACCCTTTCAGCCTTTGCTGCCGGTTTGCTGTCTGCAGGGTTATGGTTCGCTTCGGCGCGCGCCTGGAATGACTACCTGCTGCAATCTTTTGTAGCAGGGTTCACCGTCTACGAAGAATTGCGAACAGGCATGGCCCCCTCCGAAGGGTTGTCGATTACGCCCTTGCCGCCCCAGGATACGGCCCTTGCCGATAATGGTGAATTTCAGCGGTTGCCCGGGTTTTCAAACCGCCGCTTCGTCACCAACCTTTCGATCCTGACCGACAGTTCCTCGCCGCTCAGCGGGCGTGAATTAACCGTGGCGATCCTGTCCGACCGGTTGGTTTATCCGGTGTCGGACATTGTGTCAGGCAGTGATCAAACCGGGCCTGAAAAGATGGGAAACCTGACCCGGTTGCTGGCAACATATTGCAGTGAGCCGATCCTGATTGCGAAATTTGGACGCGAGGCCTGGCATCAGGTCGACGGGACACAGATATGGGGCTGTCAGGCGGCCCCAACGGATTTACGTCTGCCCGCAATACTTATGGGGATCGTCGCAATGGCGGTCATCTTATCCGCAGTCAGTAACGTCTCAGATACCTTCACCCGGTTTGCCCGCGCGTTGCGCGAACGGCAGCGCCTTGGGGGGCCGGAAAGCTACGAGGCGGATGGCCCGGATGAACTGCGCGATATCGTCTCGGCGGTGAACGCCCATCTTGAGGCCGAGCGCGCGCAGCTTGAAAAGCGGGCAACGGTTTTGTCCGGCGTCAGCCACGATCTGGGTACCCCTGCGACACGCGTGCGCCTGCGTGCCGCTCTGATCCCCGACGATGAACTACGCGAAAAGCTCGAGGCGGATGTGGATCAGATGACGGGCATGATCGAAAGTGTCCTGACCTATACGCGATCCGAACTGGATGTTGAGGAACCGCGCCAGATTTCTCTGACCTCTTTGGTGGAGGCTCTGGTCGCCGATTATCAGGATATGGACCTGCCCGTGACACTAAAAAAGACCGACCCCGTCGCGGTCGATGGGGTTACATCGGTTTTCATGTCCCGGCGCGGACACGGACAGCTGACCGAAACACGCCGCGTTCTGGTCATGGCGCGGCCCATATCGCTTAGGCGTGCGCTGACCAATTTGATCGACAACGCGTTGAAATATGGTCGACACGCCGAAGTGCAGTTGGCGACCGATGCGACCACCGCGACGATCACGGTCGAAGATAAGGGCACCGATCTGTCGGTGGAGGACATCGAAAACCTGATGGCCCCATTTCGTCGTGGGTCCAACACCGGATCTTCTGACGGCTATGGTTTGGGCCTGACAATTGCCGCCACCGTGGCCGAACAGCATGGCGGAGAAATGCGCTTTGAGGCCGGCGACTGCGGCCTGCGCGCCTGTCTGCAAATCGCCCGGCAATAAAAACCTAGGTCGCATAACTGCGCACAAGCGCGCTGGCGATCAGGGACCACCCGTCGGCGATGACAAAAAACGCCAGTTTAAACGGCAAGGACACTGTGGCTGGCGGCACCATCATCATCCCCATCGACATCAGCACAGCCGCAACCACAAGGTCGATGATCAGAAATGGCAGAAAGACCAGAAACCCGATCTGAAAAGCGCGCGCAATTTCGGACAGCATGAAGGATGGCATCAGGATGGACAGCGGCGCGTCGGGCGACAGCGTTGTGGCATCACCACCGGGGCGCAGGGCGGCCATGGCGTGAAACGTATCGGGGTCCAATCGCGCAGCCATGAAACCGCGAAACGGCTGTAATGCACGCTCCAATGCAAGCTCGACCTCCATCGTTTCATCGACCAACGGCCGAATTCCTGTTGTCCAGGCTTCGGAAAAGACCGGCTCCATGATGAAATAAGTCAGAAACAACGCCAGGCTGACAATCAGCATATTGGGAGGAGATTGCTGCAACCCGATACCCTGGCGCAGGATCGCCAAAACGGTGATCAGAAACGGAAAACAGGTGATCATGATCGCCAATCCCGGAGCCAGGCTGAGCACGGTGATCAACAGGATCAACTGAATCGTTCGCGCAGATATCGAACCGCCCTCGCCCAGCGAGACAGACAACTCCTGCGCCGTGGTCAAAGACGGGGTCAAAACCGCAAACGCGACCGCCAGAATTAGAAATCGGCGCATCAGCCGATCCCGTTTTGCAGGTCCGCGATTTCGGTCAGACGCACAGCCAGCTGACCGGCCTGCTCGCCCTCTATCTCCTCTAGCAGACCGCGCGCGACAAGCTGGTCGCCGACATACAGGTCAACCGGATCCTCGATGCGTTTGTCCAGCATCAGCACGGCGTTTTCCCCCATGTTCAGCAGATCACGGATCAAAGGGCGCGCCCGGCCAACCGATACGGTGACTTCAATCGGAACGGCCTCGAACGGGTTGGGCTTCTCGGATTTCGGGGTTTGCGGATCACTCATTGGTCACTGCCTCTTTTACCTGAAAAACATATGCCTGAAAGGCTTGATCGACCGCAGCAAGCAAGCCGCTGCAATCCACCTCGCGCTGGGAAACCCCGACCTTGAGCCGCGACTGCCCTACCTCAAGCGTCGGGTCTTCGATCACCTGCACAGGCGATGAAAGCTCGGCGGGGATCAGGTCCTCCACCTCGTTCACACGACCTGAGGGTACGAAGATTTGCATGGGCTGTCCGATCTGCCCGCGCGCCATATCGGTGAGCTGCTCGACAAGTCGAACGGCAAACCCTCGGTCCAGCATTTCAGGCAAAACCAGCTGTGTCAGGCTCTGAAACATCGGTTCCAGTGACAGGGCCATCCGGTTAACCGCTTCATGGTAGGTAAAAGACATATCTTCGAGCGATTTGGCCAATTCGGCCGAAACCTGCCCCCGGCTCTGCTCTTGCGCCTGGACCGCGTCTTCCCAGCCGGCGCTATAGCCTTGCTCGAACGAAGCCAGCCTTTGTTCCTCTAACGCGTCCTCATCCAGTACGTGCAGCTGTCCGCCGCCGGCCTGTAAAGTGAAATCCTCAAGAAGATGGGCAATCGACATCACACACGCTCCTCACCTTCTTCCAGCCAGCTGCGCAGTATTTCGACCGTTTCTTCCTGCTTGTCGCCGATCATCGCCCTGAGCCGATCCACCGGGTCCGCCCCGGCATCGGTCGCAAGCGCCGGAACGTTCTCAGTGGGCGCCTGCCCCGGTAAGGTGGTGAATTGGCCGCCCTCATCCGTCGCAATTTCGCCGGTCAGGTATGCGTCAGGTTCCTGGGCTGTACCTGCGGGCAACAGCGCCGGAGCAGTCGCCGGTTGGGTCAGTATGGGGCGGATGACAAACACCCCAAGTACCAGGGAAACCAGCGCCAATACGGCCAACTGAATCAGCGACATCGCGTCGAAATGCACCTTCTGCCACAGCGAGGCGGTTGCCAGACTGCCCTGCGGCTCGACCGCCGGCAGATCCAGCGATTTCAGTGTTATAACGTCGCCCCGCTCGGCATCGTAGCCCACTGCCGAGGCCACAAGCTCCTGCAGTGCATCCATCTCGGCCTGCGGCATCGGCGTGAATGTTTCACTGCCGTTTGCGTCCACGGATCGCGTTCCGTTTACCAAAACAGCAACCGTCAGTCGCTTGATGGCGCCGGGGCCGTTGTGAACCTCAAGCTCGGTCTCGGAAACCTCGTAGTTGACCCGTTCTCGGGTCTGGGTTGCGTTAGAATTGGATTCGTCCCCGCCCGCGCCATCGCCATCGGGCAGGTTTGACGCAACCGTCACATCCCCGGATTGGTTGCGGGCACTGTCCGAACGCTCTTCGACATCGGTGCTGATGGCCACACGGCCATTGGGATCGAAACGCCGTTCGCGGATTGATTCTGTCTTGGTAACCGTATCGACACTCACCTCGACCACCGCATTTCCAGCTCCGACCCGGGCTTCGATCAGACGCAGAACCCGTTCGCGCAGCTGGCGCGATTTATCGTCAGCGGTATCTGCGGACACCGGGTTGTCCTGTGCTCCGATCACTGCGCCATTCGAATCGATGACGGTGACGTTCTCGGGCGCCAGTCCGCTGACTGCGGACGACACAAGAAACCGGATCGCCTTTGCCTGATCCGACGTGATGTCCGTGCCCGACGCGACCAGGTAGATCGATGCGGTTGGTGCAACACTGCGTTGGAACGGATTGGCTGAACCGTTGGCAATATGCACACGTGCCTGGCTGATATGGGGGCTGCCGACAATGGTTCTGGCCAACTCTCCTTCTTTGGCGCGCCAATAGGCGGCGTCGAACATCTGCGACGTTGTGCCAAACCCGCTGAGCGAATCCAGCAGCTCGTAGCCCCGGTTTCCGGTTGCCGGCAGACCTTCGCTGGCCAGCGTCAAGCGCAGCTCATCCCGTTGTGATCCCGGCACATAAATGGAGCCGCCGCGAATCTCATACTGCACACCGCGCTGATCCAATGAACGGACAATATCCCCTGCAGCGCCGCTTTCTAAACCGGCGTAAAGCAGGGTCATCGACGGTGTTGTCACCAGACGCGACATCGCCAGGATCCCCAGAAACATCAGCACGACTGCACCCGCGACAATGATTTGTTTACGCCTGTCCAAACTTGCCCAGACAGTTCCGATCTGCTGCACGATCACCTCCGACTCGCCGACATTCTGTGCGACGCATCCCTTGTTTGGATGATTGCCCTTAACAATCGGTTAGTCCCTGTCGGGTTATGACGATTGCAGATTGTAGAAATGAGGACGTCATGACCGACGCGACTGCAGAACAGGCAGAAGTTCCGGAAAAATCTGGGAAAAAGGGAATGATAGTAGGCGCGATTCTGGCGATAGCCGGTGCTGCGGGCGGGTATTTCCTGACCACCACCGGCCTGTTGCCGATAGGCGGAAAACCCGTCGTGCAGAACACCGAAGAAACAGAGAAAAGCAGGCCTGCCAAGGCGCTGCCAAAGGTAGGATTCGTTGACCTAACTCCGGTCGTCGTTTCGGTAAACACCAGCGATTCGCGACATCTGAAGTTTCATGCCCAGCTCGAGGTGAACGCGCCGTACATGGCGGATGTGGAAAAGATGAAACCGCGAATCATGGACGTGCTGAACGGATATCTACGCGCGATTGAGGTTTCTGACCTTGAGGATTCGCTCGCGCTCATGCGCATCCGAGGACACCTGTTGCGGCGTATCGAAATCGTCGTCGGCGAAGGCCGCGTTCGCGATGTTCTCGTCATGGAATTCGTACTGAACTAGGAGGCGAAGTTGGAGCTGATTGCAGATATTTTGCTGGTCGCAGGTGCCATGGGTGCGGGTCTTTATTGTTTCGTCCTGTCCAAGCGGTTGAAACGCTTTACCGACCTTGAAAAAGGCGTCGGTGGTGCGGTGGCCGTGCTGTCTTCGCAAGCGGAAGATTTGAAAAAGTCACTGGAGGCCGCGCGGGAAGCCTCGGATCAGTCTGGCGTCGTTCTTAAGGAACTGACCGAGCGCGCCGAAACAGTGGCGCAGCGGCTTGAGTTGATGATGGCCTCGATGCATGACGTCGTGCCGGACGATGAAGAGGCGACCGAGATCCCTACACCAGAGCCTGAGCGGGTTGTTTCTGAAGAACAGTCCCAAGCCAACTCAGTGCCCGTCATTGAAGAAGACGCGCCAGCCGAGACTCAGGTCAAACGTCCGGGTGGGTTGATGTTCCTGCGTCACAGCCGCAGCGAGGCCACGACATGAGGCGGAAGCGGGCAGAAAACCGTCCCAAAGGCGGCGTTCTTGCGGTGATCGCGATGCTTATGATCGGTTCCGCCGCGATCAGAATAGGATTCGAGGCCGGGCCCGCGCTGGCTAAAGGATCCGATCCCGCCCCATCGCTGGCGAGGAGCAGCCAAGCCGAACAGCCCGGTGCGCAAGAATTGTTGACTGAATTGCTACGCCGCGAAGACGCGCTCAAGAAACGAGAGGCCGCGTTACAAGACAAAGAAAAGGCGCTGGATATCGCGGATCAGGCGATTGAAACGCGCCTGGCTGCCTTGCAGAAGGCAGAAGAATCGCTGCGACAGACACTGGCCTTCGCCGAAAAAGCCGCCGAGACCGATCTGACGCGCCTGACGGATGTGTATCAGAGCATGAAACCCAAGGACGCAGCCGCCCTGTTCGAAACCATGGACCCCGGCTTTGCGGCTGGCTTTCTGTCGCGGATGCCGCCTGATTCCGCCGCAGGTGTTCTGGCCGGTCTCAACCCCGAAGCCGCCTATACGATCAGCGTGATCATGGCCGGTCGCAATGCTGCGGCTCCGCAGGAGTAGCGCACATGTTTTTTACCCCCGCATCTGACTTTGCAGGAGACCACCCATGATCGGAATCATCGGAATCGTCGTCATTTTCGCCATGGTGTTTGGTGGCTATCTTGCCGCCGGTGGCAAGATGACGATCATTTTGAAATCGCTCCCGTTCGAGATGATGATGATCGGCGGCGCCGCCGTTGGGGCATTCATGATCAGCAACGACTTGAGCGCTGTCAAACATACGATCAAGGACATGGGTAAAGTGTTCAAGGGCCCCAAATGGAAACCCGAAGATTACCGCGATCTGCTTTGCCTTTTGTTTTCTCTGATCCGCATTGCCAAGGCCAACCCGGTCGAGGTGGAACAGCATATCGAAGACCCCGAGAATTCGACCCTATTCTCAGCCTATCCGAAGATTCAGAAGGACAAGGAAGCTGTCGATCTGATCTGCGACACGATGCGATCCGCGTCGATGAATTACGACGATCCACATCAAGTTGAAGAAGTGCTGGAAAAACGGATGGAGACCAATTTTCACCACGCCATGCATTCCAGCCACGCGCTGCAAACCGTCGCCGATGGTTTGCCCGCACTTGGTATCGTGGCCGCCGTTTTAGGCGTAATCAAAACGATGGGGTCCATCGACCAGCCGCCCGAAGTACTGGGCAAACTGATCGGAGGCGCTTTGGTCGGGACGTTCCTGGGCGTGTTTCTCGCCTATGGCCTGGTTGGCCCGTTCGCTGGCAAGCTGAAAGCAGTTGTCGAGGAGGACAACCATTTCTACCAGTTGATCAAAGAGGTTCTGGTCGCTAATCTGCACAACCACAATGCAGCCATGTGCATTGAAGTTGGCCGCCAGAACACGCCGACGCATAACCGCCCAGCATTTTCTGAGCTGGAAGATGCGTTGAAGGAACTCAAACAGGCGGCGGCATGATCCGAACAGTTTTTCTTGCTTTGGCGCTAACCGCCGCGGCAACGCAAGTTCAAGCACAAGATGTGCAGGTACGCTCGGGCGAACATGAAGGGTATACACGGCTGGTCGCACAGGTTCCGCCGGGCACTAAATGGGCGCTGTCGCACAAGAAAAATGGTGCGCGTCTGACTGTCCAACTGGAAAAGGTTAACTTCGACACAGCAGCCGTGTTCCGGCGTTTGACGCAAAACCGCTTGGCCGCGATCTCTCAGTCCGAACCGGGCGCGGCACTTGATATGCAATTTGGCTGCGACTGTGTTGCCAATGCCTTTCTGTTCAAGGGCACGATGATCGTGGTGGATATTGCACCAGGCTCGGCGCTGCCCCCAATCAGCGCTGATATACCGTCGCCTGTTTTGCCCAAAGCGCCCAAAGAGAAAGACCCGTTGGTTGGGCAAAATTTACAGAGTCTCGAATTGCCACTGCTAAACCTGAACGCACAGCGCTTTGAAGAACAGCTCTCTACGCTGCTGCTGCGCGGCTCTGACCGGGAAGTCGTTGATTTGAGGCTTGCTCCGGTTGGACCAAGGCTGTCGGTCCCCAAGAACGATCCCTTTAGCCCCTCAGACCTTAATGCCAATATTCATGTGACATCCGTTCTGGACGGCTTGAATGAACTTTTAGGACCATCCCTGCCGCAGCTTGAACAACGCCCACCCTGCATCTCAAGCGCTGAGCTTGGGTTTGACAGTTGGTCTGGGGCAACTCCCTTTCCAGAACAGGTGGCTTCGTTGCGCGCCGCCCTGTTCAAAGAATTCGATCATCTCGACGAAGAAAAGGCGCTGAAGCTGGCGCAGCTATACGCCTATTCCGGGTTCGGCGCAGAGGCTATTCGGACGCTTGAATTGCTTGGGCAGCATGCGCCAGACACAGATCGGGTTGCCTCGATAGCCCGGTATCTTGATGGCGCACAGCCGTCCCATCCGAACCCATTTACCAGTCTTCAGCGGTGTGAAAGCGACGCCGCGCTTTGGGCTCTTTTGATCGAAGGAGAGATGCAGGAAGAGGCCCAGTTGCAGTCGATCGAACAGTCATTTGCGCGCTTGCCCAACCATCTTCGCCGTCAAGTTGGGCCAACATTGGCGGAAATTCTGACAGATGCTGGGAAACTTGAACCAGCAAGGCGCGTGTTGCGCGCGGTCGACCGCGTTGCGACTGAGGACAGCGCCGATACGTCCCAAGCCAAGGCTAAAGTCGCGGCTGCCGAGGGCGACGGCCCGAAGTCAGAAGCATTGTTGAACGAGGTCATCGTCGCGTCGGGTGCAGAGTTGGAGGCACCGCTTGCGCTTGCGCGACTGGTCGACAAGCGGTGGTCGGAACGTGGAGCAATATCCCCACAAGAGCTTGATCTTGCGGCCTCTTACGTCGTGGAGTTTCGACGGTCTGAAATCGGGCCGCGCATGCTGCAAACACAGATCGTCGCTTTGAGCCTTAGCCATGAATTCGATAAGGCGATGGATCTGCTGGGCGCCCAAAATGCGCAGGACATAGCCGTCGAAACGTTGAACCGCGTTGCCCAGATCCTGACCGAACGCGCCGACGACGCGACATTTCTAAGGCGTGTCGTAACCCTGACACCAGAGCAGAAACTGGCTCTATTCACAGACACAAGCGTGGGATTGGCCGAGCGCTTGGTCACCCTAGGTTTTGCGGGCGCGGCGCTGGAACTGGCCAGTCGGTCACAGGACAAGGCCCGGCGCGCAGAAAGGGCACGGTTACGTGCGCGCGCTGCCTTACTGCAACACCGACCACATCAAGCGATGTTGGAACTGGTCGACGATCCGTCCGACGCGGCCCAGCTTTTGCGAGGGCAAGCAATGCAGATGACGGATGATTACGTGGCAGCTGGTCAGCTTTTGCGTGCTATTGGTGAGGATGAAGAAGCCGATCGGTTCTTTTGGTTGGCCGACCGTCCGGAAGCGGTCGAACCCGAACGCGACACAAAGTTCTTCGCAGTTCAGCAAACAACGCGGCTCCTGTCCGTGCCGCCAATACGAATGCAGGACAAACCCTTAGCTGACGCGAAGGGCTTGTTGGATGACAGCGCAAAAACACGCCAGCACATTCTGGATTTGCTTACGAAAGTGGACCAATAGCGGATCAGGTCGGCGCCACCTGCATTCACGATTTGTCTTTCATTAGGTGCCCACTGAGCGTCGGCCCGCAGCCCGCACCGGCCGCTTTTACGGATCAAAGACCAACGACATCAGGTCCGACAATCTGGATGTAGGTTCGACCCAACCCAATATGGCCGCGCGGATCGCGTCCGCGCGGTCCGAACCGACGACTGGCGCGGCAAACTCGGTGTACTTGGCGATCACATCTCCCCTGCTGAGCGGAGCCTCCGGCCCTCCGCGCGCGTGAGTGTCGCCGGATTCGAACACACGCCCATCGGTCGATTTCAAGATGACATCGGCCCACCGCCCCTGCGGGAAGCGTGCACTGTGGCGCGCATCTTCCAGAACGTGAATACGCGACACCAACTCTGCCACCGCCGGATCAGACAAACCCGAACCCGAGATATGTTCGACCCCGATCCGACCATGGATCGCCTGAACCGCCACAGCAAAAGGCAGAGAATACTGGGCCTGAGACGTGGTGTCAGGCATCCCTGCGTACAGGCAGGCCGCTTCATGAAAACTGTTGATATGGATGGATCGGATTTGGTCGTGGGCCAGGTCATTCTCCATCATCACTGCCCGAACGCCGTCAATGGCTGCATGGGCCCAGCGACATATCGGATAGGGTTTTACGTATTGGTGTTCGACCTGCCAGAACTGACCTAAATCATCCCAAAACGACGCAACATCAGCATCTTCGATTGTGATGGCCGGGGCACCCGTGAAACCACGTTCGGCCAGAATCGCAGATGATATGCCAACCATCGCGCCCCAACCCGATCCGTCGTGCAGCATCGTCGGATTCGCAATCTCGCGCATCATCTGGCTTCGGGGGCCGTGGTATTCTGCTATTCCCAACGCTTGTCGAAATTGCTCTGGCGTGTACCCGCGCATGCGCGCGGCCATGGCGACCACGCCAAGGGCATTCCAGGCGCCGGACGTGTGGTAATCGCTGACCGATGCGTGCAGCGACAGCCCGGCACGTCCTGCGATTTCATATCCCGTGACGACGGCAGCCAGGGCTTCGGGGCCGGACAAATCAGGGCAATGCGCACCAAGTGAAACTAACGCAGGCAGGACGACGACACCAATATGCCCCTTAGTCGGATTGTAGCCGTCATGCCCGTCCAAATTGTCGATTTGTGTGGCTGCTGCGTAGGCAGCGCCCGCCGTGCTGACGAGGCGGCCATCAAACATCATCGGAACGCTGAATGCCGCATCAGTGCTTGCATAGAGCAGCGCGGCAGTATCGCGGGCGATCACGCCGACCTCCATCGGGCCGGAGGCGATCAGGATGCCCATTGTGTCGAGCATCATCAGGGCAGCGGCCTCTTTCGCGCTGTCAGGCATCTCGTGCGCTGAAAGGTTCAGGGCAAAATCCGTGACCCGATCCAGCGTGCCGGTCATTTGGCTGCCTCCATCACCTTGGGTTGGACATCGCGCAGCCGGAGACCCGATGGATCAAAGGGCGGTTCGGCCAAAACTCTGGCTTTATGCGGTTTGCCGAGGATGAAGATTTCCACCATATCCCCCGGCTTTACGACTGCCGGATTTGAATAGCCGATGGCCAGGGATTTGCCGACTGAATAGCCATAGGCCCCTGAGGTCACACGTCCGACCGGTGCGCCATCTGGTGTAAAGATAGGTTCGCCACCGGACGCGTCAGCATTCGTCACCTCGACCTCAAAAATCGACAGAACCTCGCGCGCGGCGTTGTCCTTGATCTGCACATAGGCGTCTTTGTGCAGGAAGTCCTTGTCCAGCTTGATCAGACCCGCCAGCCCGACTTCCTGCGGCCAGTATTCCTGAGAATACTCGCGGCCCCAAGAGCCATAGCCCTTCTCGATACGCAGTGATCCCAACGCGCGGCCGCCCACCGGACCACCGTCGCACTCCTTCGCAGCCTCAAGAAGCGCCGAATAGAGCCTGATCTGATCTTCTTTCGCGCAGTGCAGCTCCCACCCCAGATCGCCGGTAAAGCTGACGCGGATGGCAAGGCAGGTGACGCCTGCCACCTCGATCGTTTGTGAGCGCATAAAAGGGAACGCTTCGTTCGACAGGTCGGCATTTGTCAGTCGTTGCAACAGGTCACGCGACTTGGGACCCGCTACATTGAAACCCGCAATGCGATCCGTGGCCACTTCGAATGTTGTGCCTTCGGGCAGGTCGACCATGTTGAAGAACCGCTGATGATAACGCTCGGCCATGCCCGAGCCGATCATCATGTATTCGTCCTCCGCCACCTTGGTGATGGTGAAATCCCCGGCAACACCGCCCCGGACTGAGATCAGCGGTGTCAGGCACGACCGCCCAATCTCGGTCGGCACCCTATTCGCGACCAAACGGTCCAGCCAGTCATAAGCACCCGGGCCCTTAATGACGTAGTTGGCGAAGTTCGAGATGTCGATCACACCGACATTCTCGCGCAGCATCTTGACCTCTTGGCCAACCGGTTCCCACCAGTTCTGGCGGGTGAAACCGTTTGTATCAGTGGTGCCGGGCCGATCCGCAAACCAAAGCGGGTGTTCCCAGCCGCAGTTCAGACCAAAGACGCAGCCCATGTCTTTTTGCATCTCATACGCCGGGCGCACACGGGCCGGGCGGCCAGCGCTGCGTTCCTCGTTCGGGAAATGGATGGCAAAACGGTGAGTATACTGATCCTCAACCCGCGCCTTGGTGAATTTCTTGTCCGCCCAATCGCCAAACCGGGCCAGATCCCATGCGAACATGTCGTATTGCGGCTCACCCTCGATCATCCACTGCGCCGCCAGCAACCCCAGCCCGCCCGATTGCGAGAAGCCAGGGATCAAGCCCCCACATAGGAAGTAGTTCTTTAATTCCGGCACCGGGCCCCAAAGGGCGGAACTGTCCGGGGACCAGATCATAGGCCCGTTGATCACCCGTTTCACGCCAGCCGTCGCCGCGGCGGGCACGCGTTCGGTTGCGCGGATCACGTTCTCCATGATCCGGTCCAGATCGTCGGGGAACAGATCATGGGCGAAGTCCAGCGGCGTCCCGTCTTCGGCCCAGAACTTCATATCCTTCTCATAGGCCCCGATCAGCAGGCCGTTGCCTTCCTGTCGGAAGTAGTACTCACCGTCTCGATCGGCGATCGAAGGTAAACGGCGACCCAGGCTGGCAACCTCATCAATGGAATCGGTTACGAAATACTGGTGTTCAGTTGGTTGCAACGGCAGGTTCAGACCAGCCAGCGCCGCAACTTCGCGGCCCCAAAGGCCTGCGGCATTCACAACCCATTGCGTATGGACGTCGCCCTTTTCGGTACGCACGATCCACGACCCATCTGGCTGCTGATCAGTGCCTAACACTGGGCAAAAGCGCTCGATCGTTGCACCCATGGCGCGCGCGCCTGCGGCATAGGCGTGCGGCACGCCTGAGGGATCCACGTTGCCGCCTTCGGGTTCAAACATAATGCAGCGGATATCGTCGAACCGCGCCAGCGGGTGAAGTTCCATCGCTTGTTCTCGGCTGACCTCGTAGAAATTCAGGCCATAGAACCGAGCCTTGGCCTCTTGCAGGCGCAACTGGTGCTCACGATCTTCGGTCTGAGCCAGATACAGGGAACCGGGCTGGAACACTCCGCAACTCTGGCCGGTTTCCTGCTCCAGCTCTTTATACAGGTTCATTGTGTAATGCTGGATGCGGGTGATGTTGTTATTGTCATGCAGCCCGTGGATATTGGCCGCCGCGTGCCAGGTTGATCCGCTGGTCAGTTCATCCCGTTCAAGCAGGACAACGTCCCGCCAACCAAGCTTGGCCAAATGGTACAGGATTGAACAGCCAGCCAATCCTCCGCCGATGACTACGGCCTGTGCATGCGTTTTCATGAACTTGATCTCCCACCGACGGAACCGAAAACGGCACCCTTTGGAGGAAGTCAGCCACATGTCTTATGTGGCTTATGCTCTGTTCCCGACGCGAAATGTCGGGAACAGAGCTTGAATGGCCGGTTTTGATTAGTAAGGCGCTTCGACGTCGTTCATCGAAACATAGACTGTCTTCATCTCGCTGAAGTGATTGATCGCCAGTTTCGAGTTTTCGCGCCCGACACCTGACATTTTAGATCCACCAAAAGGGGCCTCGACCGGAGCCAGGTTATAGGTGTTGATATAGCAGGTGCCGGCCTCGAACCCGGCAACGATGCGATGCGCACGGGTCAGGTCGTTGGTGAAGACACCGGCGGCCAATCCAAACTCGGTGTCGTTGGCGCGGGCAATAACCTCTTCTTCTGTGTCAAAGTCCAGCACGGACATCACCGGGCCAAAGATTTCCTCGCGCGCGATGGCCATATCGTCGGTTACATCCGCAAAAACGGTGGGCTGCATGTAGAAACCGTCGCCTTCGATCCGCTTGCCGCCGAATACCAGACGTGCGCCCTCCGCCGTGCCCTTTTCAACGTAGCTTAGTGCGATATTCATCTGGTTTTCGCTGACCATAGGGCCAAAATTCACATCCTCATCCAGCGGATCGCCAATTTTCGCGGTGGCCAGACGTTCTGAAAGGCGGTTCAGGAAGGCCTCTTTGATGCCTTTCTGCACAAAGACACGTGTGCCGTTCGAACAGACCTGACCTGAAGAATAGAAGTTCCCAAGAATCGCGCCGGACACGGCGTTTTCAATATCCGCGTCGTCGAACACGATCATCGGGGACTTGCCGCCCAGTTCCATGGTGACATGCTTCATGCCATCAGCGGCCGCGGCATAGACCTTGCGACCGGTCGGCACAGAGCCGGTAAGCGACACTTTGGCCACGCGCGGGTCAGTCACAAGGGATGCACCGACGTCGCCATAACCCTGAACCACGTTGTAAATACCTTTGGGCGCGCCAGCCTCGATCAGGATCTCGGCCACTTTCAGCGCCGACAAAGGCGTGGTTTCCGAGGGCTTGAAGACCATCGTATTGCCGCAGGCCAGTGCAGGGGCGCCTTTCCAGCATGCGATCTGGGTCGGGTAGTTCCATGCCCCGATACCGACGCAAACGCCCAGCGCCTCGCGGATGGTGTAGACAAAGTCTCCGCCGCCCAGCGGGATATGCTCACCTGTCAATGACGCAGCCAGCCCCCCAAAGTACTCCAGCGCATCCGCACCCGATGTGGCGTCGGCCACCAGGGTTTCCTGCAAGGGTTTACCGGTGTCGTGGGTTTCGAGGATCGAAAGCGCGCGATTGCGGTCACGCATGATGTCAGATGCCCGTCTCAAGATACGACCACGCTCGGTCCCGGACATTGTCACCCACTCTGCCTGAGCGTTTTTGGCACTTGTTAGAGCCTGTTTCACAATATCCGGCGTGGCAGAGTGCAGCCGGGCGATGATTTCACCGGTGGCCGGGTAGATCACGTCGATAGGGGCGCCGTTGGTATCTTCAACATATGCGCCGTTGATGAAATGGCTCGCTTTGGGCTGAAACTTCATGCCGATTTCCTTCTCAGAAGTCCTTTCTTTCGCGTTTATATTTTATTGATTGACCAGTCAATAAAAGCAATTCACGGCGGACTCCCGCTGATGTGAATCGGCTCCCTCTTGAATAAAAAGCTTAATGTTCCATTTATGTTCTACATAGTCAGAGGAACAATCCGATGTCTTACCACGCCCGCAACCCGGCCATGGATGGCCCATCGAACGACTATCACCTGTTGCCCGTCACAGACCGGCAAATGCGATACGCTCGTGCAATTGCCCAGCAGTCGGCCTTGGAAATCCCAGTCGAGGCACAACGGGATCGCAAGTCGATGTCTGCCTGGATTTCGGCCCACAAGCCAGCCGATCCATCGCCCTTTGCGGACTATCCATCCGGCAAGCAGGTTGCCTTTGCCGAACGCATTTCCCGTAGCAGGCGCAGACCTATCCCATCCGAGTGTTTCCGCGACAAACAGATGATGTCCCGCTGGATTGATCAGAACAAATAATGGCCGTCTAATGTTTATGGTGGCGGGTATATAGCGCAACCGTAGCAGCAACAAACATACCCAAGAGGATGTAGCCGGTAACAGCCTCAGCGACGGCCAGCCCGCGACATAAACCTGTTGGGATCATGTCGCCATATCCCACAGTGGTGAAGGTGACGTATGAAAAATACAGGAAATCGGCTGGAGCATCTGCACCGACCACGCAATTGTCGGCGTAGCCGAAAGCGCCATACGCCGCCGCGAACAAGAACGGCACGACCTGAATGAAGGACACACCCATCAGAAACAAGCGTCGATGCGGCAGTTTCACCTGTGTCATGTAGTACCAAGATTGCGATGCGACCCAAACCACCAGGCAGACCGACACAATAGTACCGATGGTTTCGCCTGCGGCCGCCTCACTCAGGCGCGACAGACCATACCACGCGAAAAAACTCGCAATAACCAGTCCGACCGCTGCGATAAGCGTCGATTTCCACTCTTCCAGTGTTGTAGGTTCGCGGTGCATAAAACTTCCGATGGCCTAGGTTTTTCCGCGATCATCAGGGTTCCGGCCTGTACCCGCAACCTTAATCATTCACCCATCATTCAATGCCTAGGTGTTCCTGCCCGCGCTGACGTGACAGCAGGATTTGATTCTGGCGTTCGCGGAACCGCATTTTGTCCGCGTCTGATGTCTCGTTTATGCACCGATGGCAAGACACGCCGTGCTCGTATTCCGCGCGCTTCATATCCTCTGGCAGAATCGGGCGGCGGCAGCCGTGGCACAGGTTGTGCGGTCCTTCGACCAACCCATGTCCAACCGAGACGCGATTGTCGAACACAAAGCACTCGCCCTGCCAGGTGCTGTCATCGGCGGGCATCTCTTCGAGATACCGCAGGATGCCGCCTTTCAGGTGGTACACATCCTCAACCCCCTGCCCCAGCAGGTAGTTGGTGGATTTCTCACAGCGAATACCGCCAGTGCAGAACATCGCGACTCGTTTGTTGTGAAAGCGGTCTTTGTTTTCTTCCCACCAGACTGGGAACTCACGGAAACTGGCTGTTTCAGGGTCTACTGCGCCCTCAAACGTACCAATCGCCACCTCGTAGTCATTGCGTGTGTCGATCACGACCACATCGTCAGACCGGATCAGATCGTTCCAGTCCTCGGGCTCGACATAATTGCCGACACGGGCGCGCGGATCGACGTCCGGCTGACCCATGGTCACGATCTCTTTTTTCAGACGCACCTTCATTTTGCCAAAGGGCGGGTGATCGGATGTGGCTTCTTTCCACTCAAGATCCGCACAACCGGGCAGAGCCTTGATGTGGGCCAACACCGCATCGATCCCACTACGCGGGCCGGCGATGGTTCCGTTGATCCCCTCGGCGGCCAGCAACAAGGTGCCCTTGACTGACTGCGCGCGGCAAAGGTCCAGCAGCGGGTCGCGCAGGGACACGTGATCCGAAAAACGGGTGAAGTGATAGAGAGCAGCGATCGTATACATGCGCGCGGTCTAAACCTGCTGGACAAGAGTCGCAAGAGACCGGATTGACGCTCCCCGCCCTGCCCCCTACCGATAGGACAATGCGAGGAGATTCCCGATGGCCCATGCCCTAATTGTAATCGACGTTCAGAACGATTTCTGCCCCGGTGGTGCGCTGGCGGTGCCCGGAGGTCACGAGATCGTGGACCCCATCAACACTATGATGGCAGAGTTCGACGCCGTGATCCTGACGCAGGATTGGCACCCGGCGGGACATTCGTCCTTTGCCAGCGAGCACGACGGCAAAGCCCCCTTGGACATGACCGAAATGCATTATGGGCCGCAGGTCTTGTGGCCGGATCACTGTGTGCAGGGCACCGACGGTGCGGAATTCCATCCGGATCTGAATACCCATGCTGACCTTGTCATTCGCAAAGGCTTTCGGAGCAGCATCGATAGCTATTCCGCATTTTTCGAGAACGACCAAAAGACTCCGACCGGTTTGGAAGGTTACTTGAAATCACGTGGCATCACCAAACTGACCCTGGTTGGGCTGGCCACAGATTTCTGTGTTCATTTTTCAGCCGTTGACGCTGCCCGGTTGGGTTTTGACGTCACGGTCCGAATGGACGCATGTCGGGCGATTGATTTGGATGGATCACTGGCAGCCGCCGTGGCCGCGATGCGTGAAGCTGGCGTTGCGTTGACCTAAGGCGTAGCGCCTTTTTCGGCAAGATACCTGAGCACTGCAAACAAGATCACCGCCAGTCCCAATGCAACGCCAATTCGTCCGGGCAATGTGCGGCGCTCGGGCGTTGCGGGTGATTTGTAGCGCGGGTTCGGCGTCCAATTCTCGACTTTTGGGCGTTGGTCGTTGCGCGGTTTGGCCGTTTTGACATTGTCCAAAAATCGATGGAAGTCGAATTCACCGCAGTATTCGCCCTCAATTCCCATTTCGCGAATATTGGCAAAAAGCGCGTGCAGAATGCGTTTGCGTTGGTCTACGTCCCGTGACGAATAGTACCCTTGCGACAACTTGCTGTCGGTTGAATCCAGATCAAAGCCGGCTTCCTGGAAAATTTGTCGAATCTTCGGTGACGTCGCCCGAAGCGCGTCAGCCGTTTTCACGTGACGGAATCGGGCACGCGCGACGGAATTGTCCAATCGCTCTGAACCGGCGTTATCTTCCAATTCCTCATTAACAACGATGTCAAAATCGTACTCGAGAACCATTCACCAAATTAACCTCGTTCAACCATCCCTCTCTTTTCACTAAACTGTGAAAAGATCACACAATATGCTCGCAATGTGACCTGACCTTGTCATTGTTATCATTCTAGCGACTCTTGCCATTCCACGCACCGATTGATCTAACAACGGAAATCGCAGGAGTTCCCCATGGTCGATATTGCGACACGCGTGTACAATCATAAATGGAAGATTGACCCGATTGTACGGTCTTTGATCGACACTGACTTCTACAAACTGCTGATGTGCCAGTCAGTGTTTCGAAATAAGCCCCAAACGGATGTGGCTTTTTCCCTGATCAACCGGTCGAATCACATTCCATTGGCCAAACTTATCGATGAAGGCGAGCTGCGCGAGCAATTGGATCATATCCGATCGCTTGGCCTGAGCCGGGGCGAAAGCACGTGGCTGCGGGGCAATACGTTCTATGGCAAGCGCCAGATGTTCCGTTCGGATTTTATGGAATGGTTCGAAAACATGCGCCTGCCGCCCTATCACCTGGAACGGAAGGGCGATCAGTACGAGCTGACATTTGAAGGTAAGTGGCACGAGGTTATGCTGTGGGAAATCCCGGCGCTTGCGGTTCTGATGGAGCTGCGCTCGCGCGCTGTGCTGAACAACATGCGGCGGTTTGAGCTGCAGGTGCTATATGCCCAGGCCATGACCCGCGTTTGGAAGAAGATCGAACAACTGCGGGATATTGACGGGCTTGGGATCGCTGACTTCGGAACCCGGCGTCGACACAGCTTTCTTTGGCAAGACTGGTGTGTGCAGGCCATGATCGAGGGTCTGGGATCGAGTTTTACCGGTACGTCGAACTGTCTAATCGCCATGCGGCGCGAAGTTGAAGCCATCGGCACCAACGCGCACGAACTGCCGATGGTCTACAGCGCCCTTGCCAAAGACGATGCTGAACTGGCGCAAGCGCCTTATGACGTGCTGAGCGACTGGCACGACGAACATGACGGCAATCTGCGCATCATTCTGCCCGACACCTATGGCACGCAGGGCTTTTTGGATCGCGCACCCGATTGGCTGGCCGGATGGACCGGCATTCGCATCGACAGCGGTGATCCCGCAACAGGCGCGGAAACCGCGATCAAGTGGTGGCAATCCCGTGGAGAAGACCCCCTGGAAAAGCGCGTGATCTTCTCGGATGGTCTGGATGTGGATAAAATTCGGGAACTGCACACTCAATTCGCCCACAGAACCAAAGTCTCGTTCGGGTGGGGCACCTTGCTGACCAACGACTTCCGCGGGCTCGTGCCAAACGACGCGTTGGCGCCGTTCTCGCTGGTCTGCAAGGCTGTGTCCGCCAATGGCCAGCCGACCGTGAAACTGTCGGACAACCCGGAAAAGGCGATGGGACCGAAGGATCAGATCGAACGCTACAAACGAGTGTTCGGCGTAGGCGCGCAAGAGGCGATCGAGGTGATTGTTTAGGCTCTAACCATGGTACGCCGCGACCGTTTTCAACTGTGAAAAGCCATATAGGGCCTCGAACCCTTTCTCGCGGCCGTGTCCAGATTTTCCGACACCACCAAAGGGAAGCTCTACGCCACCACCCGCGCCGTAGTTGTTGATGAACACCTGGCCCGAGCGCAGTTGCTTTGCCAGCCGCATTTGCCGTGCGCCGTCGCGGGTCCAGATGCTGGCGACCAACCCGTAATCGGTGCCGTTGGCAATCTTCACCGCGTCTTCTTCTGAATCGAATGGGATCAGCACCTGCACGGGACCGAAGATCTCATCCTTGGCCAGACAGTGATCCGGCGGAACGTCCGCAAAAAGGGTCGGCACAACATAGGCTCCTTCGGACGGCGCACCGTCTACGATCTGTCCTTGCCCTGCGACGGTCAGGTCTGCGCCCCTGGCCAGAAAGTCCGAAACGATGTCCTTTTGACGGGCCGATATCAGCGGGCCGACGCGCAGATCGTCTTGCGCAGGGCCAACGGTCAAATCTGCATAGGCCGCTGCCATACGATGCTTGACCTGATCATAAACCCCGCGCTGCACCAAAATGCGTGACGAGGCCGAGCAGGTTTGTCCGGCATTCTGAATGCCCGCATTCACCAGAAAGGGCAGGGCCGCATCCAGATCGGCATCGTCAAACACCAGTTGAGGTGACTTCCCCCCAAGCTCCAGCGTCACAGGAATCACGTTTTGCCCCGCTGCCTGCTGCACCAGCGCCCCAGTAGCGACTGACCCGGTAAACGAGACGTGGTGCACGCCCGTATGGCCCGCCAAAGCCGCCCCCGCCTCGGCCCCCAACCCGGGGACGACATTAAGGGCACCGGCCGGTAAACCGGCCTCTTGCGCCAGATGCGCAAAGGCCAGCGCGGTCAGGCAAGCTTCTTCCGCAGGTTTCAGAACGCAGGCATTGCCCATCGCCAGCGCAGCCCCAACCGACCGCCCGATGATCTGCATCGGATAGTTCCACGGCACGATATGCCCCGTCACGCCGTGCGGTTCCCGTAAAGTATAGACGGTGTAGCCATCCAGATACGGGATGGTCTCGCCCATGACCTTGTCCGCGGCCCCACCATAGAATTCGCAATACCGTGCCAACGCAACCGCATCTGCGCGTGCCTGCGTCAGGGGCTTGCCGACATCCATGGCCTCTAGCGTGGCCAGGCCCTCGACACGCTCCAAAACCATCCTTCCCATACGCGTAAGGATACGGCCCCGCTCCAGCGCAGTCTTTCGTCCCCAATCCCCGTCAATCGCAGTCTGAGCAGCCTTGACCGCAGCATCAACATCATGCCCGCCACCCCTTGCGATCTGGCAGATATCTGAGCCGTCAGAAGGATTGATCAAAGGCAATGTTTGTTCTGAGGCTGGCGGCACCCAATTGCCGCCGATCAGACACAGGCTTGGATCAAACCAAAGGGGGCTGGACATGAGATACTCCTATATTCGGCTCTAATATGTGGTTCACGCCACATCCCGACCAATGTCTGGCAGCACTGGCGCGGCATTAATCAGGTCTTTTGTGTATTGGTGTTGTGGGTCAGAGAAGACGCTTTCGGTATCGCCTTCTTCGACGATCTTTCCGGCCCGCATCACCATAACGCGGTCAGTGATGGTGCGCACGACGCTCAGATCATGGCTGATGAACAGATAAGTCAGATCATAGGCCTCACATAGTTCGGCCAACAGGTCGAGAATCTGCGCCCGGACCGACACATCAAGGGCGGAAACAGCCTCGTCAAACAAGATCAGTTCGGGCCGGATGATTAAGGCACGGGCGATGGCAATGCGCTGTCTCTGACCGCCCGAGAATTCATGAATATACTTACCAGCGTCATCCGGGCTGAGACCCACCGCTGTCAACATTTCAGCGATCCGGTCCTGCCTCTCGGACCCCATTACAGGAGCATCGAGCAGATGGAACGGTTCAGTGATCAACCGGGCCACGCGGTGACGTGGATTGAAGCTGCCATAGGGGTCCTGAAAGACCACCTGCATCTTGCGCCGCACGGCGAGGTTGGGATTGTGACCCGAAAAGACAGGCTGGCCATCCAGACGAATGTCACCACCCTGAACTTCTTCAAGACCCAGAATTGCCTTTGTTAGGGTCGATTTTCCACACCCCGACTCGCCGACCAGGCCCAGACGTTCTCCGCTATTGAGCGTAAAGCTGACTTGGTCCACTGCCCTGTGGTGCCCCGGTGTATCAAACAGCCCCTTGCGAGGCAGACGATAGTCGCGAATGACATTTGTCGCTTCAAGCAAAGGGCGGGATTTCGCGGGTTCGGGCAGGGATACCTGATGCCCCGAAGCCTTGAACAGCATACGGGTATATGGATGCTGCATGTGGTGTAGCAGATGGGCAGTGGCCCCAGATTCGACCACTTCGCCATGGCGCATAACAACAATTTGGTCGGCCATATCCGCAACCACGGCAAGATCATGGGTGATCATCAACAGCCCCATGTCGTATTCCGACACCAGCCCTTTTAGAAGCTTGAGGATTTGCGCCTGCGTTGTCACATCTAGCGCTGTGGTCGGCTCATCCGCGATCAACAGCTTGGGACGCAACGCGATCGCCATCGCAATCACGACACGCTGACGCTGCCCCCCGGACAGTTCGTGCGGAAAGCGGGACAGCGGGAAGCGATCCGGCGGCAGGCCAACACGGGTCAGAACTTCCTCCGTCCGGTCACGCGCCTGTCTGGGCGGCATGGCCTTGTGGATCAGGATAGTCTCCATCACCTGATCGCCAATGGTTTTGACCGGGTTCAGTGCGGTCATAGGTTCTTGGAACACCATACCGATCGCGGCACCGCGCAAGGCACACAAATCGTTTTCATCGCGGTCTAACATATCTGAGCCGTTCAGCCGGATGGCTCCGGTTGTCTTTGCTCCGTCCGGCAAAAGCTGCATCACCGCGAGCGCGGTCATCGATTTGCCCGATCCGCTTTCCCCGGTCACGGCCACGATCTGACCGGGCGCAATGGACAGATTGACCTGTTTCAGGATGTTCGTGCCGTGAATGGACAGCGTCAGGTTTTCGATCTCAAGCAAACTCATGCGCGCGCCACCCTGATCCGGGGATCCAGCCAATCGCGCAACCCATCTCCCAGCAGGTTCAACCCAAGCACCGTGACAATGATCGCCAGACCCGGAATCAGAGCCAAATGTGGGGCAAAACTGACCATTGTCTGCGCATCTGCCAGCATCCGGCCCCAACTTGGCGTGGGCGGTTGCGCGCCCAGACCGACATAAGACAGACCAGCCTCAGCCAGAATGCCCAGAGAGAACTGGATGGTGCCCTGAACGATCAGAAGGTTGGCGACGTTAGGCAGGATATGCTCAGCCGATATCCGTGCCGCACCTTTGCCCGAAACGCGCGCGGCCAGGATGAACTCCCGTTCCCATAGAGATAGCGCTGCGCCGCGAGTGATGCGTGCAAAAACCGGGATGTTGAAAATGCCAATGGCGATGATCGCATTTATCGCGCCAGCACCGAACACAGCAGTGATCAGGATGGCGATGACCAGAGACGGGAAAGCAAATACCAGATCGTTGCCGCGCATGATCAGCTCGTCCAGCCACGACCCTTTGCGCGCAGCCGCTGTCAGGCCCAAAGGCACGCCCAGCGCCATGCCAATCCCCACCGCCACCAAAGCCACGGCAATCGAGGTACGGGCACCGACCATGATCATCGAGAACATGTCGCGTCCAAAATGATCCGTACCAAACCAATGCAACGCGTTGGGAGGCTGCAGTTTGTCGGGGATGTTCAGCGCAGCGTAATCATAGGGCGTCCAGACAAATGAAATCGCCGCCGCCAACAGCACCAGCGAGGACAGACAAGCCCCAAGGATCAGGCTCCGGCTCATGTCCGGCTCCTTAACCTTGGATCAACGGCTGCATAGGCCAGATCGACCAGAAAGTTCACGGTGATGACCGCAAAGACCAGCAGCATTACCACGGATTCCACCACAATCAGATCGCGGGCCGAGATTGCCTGAAACACCAATCGCCCAAGACCGGGCAGATAAAAGACTTGTTCGATAATAATAGATCCCGCCAGCAGGAAGGAAAACTGCAACCCGATGATGGTCAGAACCGGGATCAGCGCGTTGCGCACCCCGTGCCGCCACAGGACCTGACGACGCGAAAGCCCTTTGGCACGTGCGGTGCGCATGAAGTCTTCGCCCAATATGTCCAACAAAGACGACCGCATGACCCGCGCCAGAATGGCCGCCTGCGGCAGGGCCAGCGCGATGGCCGGCAGTGTCAGGGAGTGCATTCCGGTCCAGAACCCCATAGCCCAGCCTGCGAACCCTCCGGCATTGAACCAGCGCAGGTTGATGGCGAAGACCAGAACCAGCATCATGGCGAACCAGAAATTCGGCACCGCAATGCCAAGTTGCGTTGCCCCCATCACCGTCAGATCGCCCGGTTTGCCCCGGCGCGCGGCAGCATAGATGCCAACCGGAAACGCTATCGCGGTGGACAGGGTAAGCGCATACAGCGCCAGAGGCAGCGAGACCCACAGCCGATCCGCGATCATCTGCGACACGGGCGTGCGATAGGTGTAAGAGGTTCCGAAATCCCCCACCATCATCCCGCCAACCCAATTGAAATACCGCTGCACCTTGGATACATCCAAACCCAACTCGGCCCGCAGAGCGGCAAGCGTATCCTCTTGCGCATTGACGCCCAACATGAATGACGCCGGATCACCGGGCGCCACCTCAATCACGGCAAATATAACGACCGAGGCGACGGCGAGGCTGATCACCAGCGATATCAGTCGTTTGAGGGCATAGCGAAGCATCGAGGCCACGTTAGGGGTGCGCGCCTTCCCGGTCCAGCACCTATGGAGCCAGAAGATAGGCAAAAACTGCATAGCCAACGATTGCAGCGTAACCCAGCGGGTAAATCCACTTGATGGCGTAGTTATCCAACTTGCGCGCCCCGGATTCGCGACCCGAGACTTTGAGCCTGCGCAGGGCGACATTGAACACAATCAAAGCCCCGGTCATCAGGAACATGCACTGCAGAACGAAATCCAGAAATGTCAGGTATCCAAGCTTTGGCAGATCAGCAGAAATCGCCCAGTTGAAAGCTACGAATACCAGCAAGTTTCCTCCGGCAATTTCGATCCTTTTGCGGTATTCATCAAGAAAGAACAGTGCCCAGCCGACCGAGATCAGCACCAGCATCGGCAGAAACACCCGAATGACATAGTAGGTCAGATGCCGGTGGCCTTCGAAGATCAGCGCAACCTGATCGCTGTCCTGACCGGAAAGGCCCGTGACCTGAGAGGTTTCAAGCCGCGCATTGTCCAGAATCCACTCTTCTTCGCCCAGCAGGTCACCAAGGCCCGAGAACTCGTTCATCGGATGATAGGACACATATTGGGATGGAAAGATCGAAACGACCTCGAAATGAAACTCCTGTGTGTCGAAAGGGTATTTCCGAAAATCGAAATGTGGGGCCTGTAATGTCAGCGAGGATTTCTCGACATACAACACCCGCCCGTCATATCGCAGAGAGGCGGCGGCTTCGTGAATCCACTTGTTGGATTGTTGGTTGTGAATGACGAATGCTGGTACCACCGTCCCGATCTCAGCGGCATGATCGGCCAGCGCCGGGGGGTTGAAAACCCGGAAATCGCGCCCCAGCTCTTGCCGGTCAAAAGCCAACGCAGGGTCGGCCCACTCAACACGCAGCACAACCACGGCACCGTAGTTTTCGGCCTTCTGGTCAACGCTGGTGATCTGATCGATTCGAATACCGATGCCAACATCCAGCGGGTTCTCTGGCGTCCCGATAGGTGTATCCAACCGACTGTCCAGAATGTTCTGCGCCACAACCGGTTCCACAGTCGTTGCCGCCAGGGCAACGGTCACAAAAACCAGAAACAGGACACGAAACAAAATCATCCTTGGCTCACTCGACAACATTAAATGCAAGGGCCGTGAACCAGCGGCCCCTGCCTTGAGTCACTCGGACCAGCTGATCTGCGTCAGATCGATTGCGGCTGTGGGCGCGTTTTCCCACAGGCCCTGAACTCCAGCCTTGGCCACGCCTAGCTTGGCCAGTTGAAACAGGTACCCGTTGACGTAGTCGTCTGCGATCAGGCGCTGTGCCTCACCCAGCAGACGGGTGCGTTCTTCTGGGTCTGTCGTCGAATTCAACGTGTCCATCAGCGCCTGGAAATCCGTACTGTCATATTGGAAGTAATAGTCAGGACGCGCATAGATCCCGATATCCATAGGCTCGGTATGACTGACGATGGTTAGACCAAAGTCCTTGCCTTTGAACACCGATTCCAGCCACTGAGCCCATTCAACGTTGATGATATTGGCCGTGATCCCGACCTCGGCCAGTTGGGCGGCCACAATCTCACCCCCGCGGCGGGCATACGATGGGGGCGGCAAATGCAGCGTCGTTTCAAACCCTTCCGCATATCCAGCATCGGCCAACATCTTAGCTGCCTTTTTTGGGTCGTAGGCCGAGTTCCCGGTCAGATCTACATAAGCCGGGTTGTGCGGCGCGAAATGGGTGCCGATGGGCGTCCCGTAGCCAAACATCGCTCCATCGATGATCGCCTGACGGTCAATCGCGTGGGCCAATGCCTGACGCACTTGGATATCATCAAAGGGTGGCATCTTGTTATTGGTGGACAGAATGGTTTCCCCTTCGGTCGAACCGACAAGCACCTGAAAGCGCGGATCAGCTTCAAATTGCGGCAGGTTTTCTGGCGCAGGGAAGTTGTCGAACACGTCGATATCTTCGGCCATCATGGCCGCAAAAGCCGCCGTCGGGTCCGAGATGAACTTGAACGTAGCAGTCTCTAACGCAGGCTGATCGCCCCAATAGTCCGGGTTGCGATTCAGAGTGATACTGTCGCCCTGCACCCATTCACCAAAGGTAAAAGCGCCGGTTCCGACGGGGTTGGTCTTGATGCCCTCGATACTATCGGGCGCGACAATAACCGCATCACCCCAGGCCAGGTTGAACAGGAAGTTCCCGTTTGGCTCAGACAGGGTCACCTTGACGGTCAACGGGTCGACCACCTCGATGTGTTCAATCCCGGCAAACAGGGCTTTTTGCGCATTTGCGCTATCCTCGGATCGGGCGCGGTCCAGGCTGAACTTGACGTCCTCGGCATCCATCGTGGTGCCGTCGTGGAAGGTAACCCCATCGTGCAGCTTGAAGGTATAGACCTTGCCATCATCCGAGATTTCCCAGCTTTCAGCCAGACCAGGAACCACCGATCCGTCACCCATAAACCGGGTAAGGCCTTCGAAGATATTGGTGTAAACCACCGAATCGATAGCCTGTGCTGCGGCACTGGTCGGGTCCAGATGCGGCGGCTCTAGTTGCAACGCTATGGTAATGTCGGATTTAGCGAAAACCTGTGTACCAAACAGGCTGGCGCTAACCGCCAGCACCGAGGCAAAGGACCGAAATGTCTGCTTTGTCATGTAAATTACTCCCCACTGAATATGGCAACCTGCGTTTTTTTGCGCCGTACTGCACCCAACTTCCCTTTAAACCTTAGGTCATTCAAGGAAATGTTCGCGCAACCGGGGTTTCTATAGCCCGCAACGATCTGTTATGCCGCGCTGCAACATGACAACCGGAGGAGCGACAATGAGCGCCACCGCCCGCAAAAAAGCCCCGAATGCACAGGATATCCGCGCCCGCAAAGGCGGCGAGCCGCTGGTCAGTCTGACAGCCTACACCACGCCGATGGCGCGGTTGATGGATGATCATTGTGATTTCGTTTTGGTGGGCGACAGCGTCGGCATGGTGTTGCACGGGCTGGAATCGACGCTGGGTGTGACGATGGAGATGATGGTGATGCATGGTCAGGCCGTCGCGCGCGGTTTGGAAAGTGCGATGATGGTCATCGACATGCCCTTTGCCAGTTACGAGCATTCGCCTGCCGAGGCATTCCGGAACGCCGCCCGGCTGATGTCCGAAACCAGCGCGGGCGCAGTTAAGTTGGAAGGCGGCGTCGAGATGGCCGAGACCATCCGCTTTCTGGTCAAGCGCGGGATTCCGGTGATGGCGCATATTGGCCTGACCCCGCAGTCGATCAACACACTTGGCGGCTACAAGGTTCAGGGTCGCGACGAACAGGCCGAGGCTGTACTGGAAGATGCCCGCGCTGTGGCCGAGGCGGGCGCGTTCTCGGTCGTTCTTGAAAAAGTGCCGCAGAAACTGGCCGACCAGATCACCGGTGAAATCGAGATTCCGACAATCGGAATCGGAGCCTCGGCGGGGTGCGACGGTCAGATTCTGGTTGTCGACGACATGGTTGGCTTTTTCACCGCCTTCAAACCGAAATTCGTCAAACGCTATGCTGAGCTTGGCCCATTGGCCGAAGCCGCCATAGCCGAATATGCTGCCGAGGTGCGCGCACGAACCTTTCCAGCGGACGAACACGTCTTTTCCGATCAGGCCCCGACCAAAGGACCAAAGACATGACCGCCCCAATTTTTCGCCGTCTGGCCGACCTGCGTGCCTTGACCTCGGAATGGACGCGGAAGGGTGAAGAGATCGGCGTGGTTCCGACCATGGGCGCGCTGCATCAGGGGCATCTGTCGCTGGTCGAGGCCGCAAAGGCAGGTTGTGACCGGGTGATCGTCACGATCTTTGTGAACCCCAAACAGTTCAACAACCCCGAGGATCTGGCAAAGTACCCGCGCACCGAGAACGAGGATGCGCAGAAACTGGCCCCCTACGGCGTTGATGCGATCTATGTTCCGGAACCCGAAGAGATATACCCGCAGGGCTTTGCCACCACCGTTTCCGTCGCGGGCCTGACCGATGTGATGGAAGGTGAATTCCGTCCCGGACATTTCGACGGCGTTGCCACAGTTGTGGCCAAACTGTTCCTGCAAACGCAGGCGGACAGAGCCTATTTTGGGGAAAAAGACTATCAGCAACTGATGATCGTGACCCGAATGGCCCGCGATCTGGACATTCCGACCGAGGTTGTTGGATGCCCCACGGTGCGCGAGCCCTCGGGTCTGGCCATGTCATCGCGCAACCTGCGACTGTCGTCCGAGGGGCTGGATATTGCCGCCCACAAATACCGGATCATGGGGGAATTGGCAGCCGCCCTGAAAGACGGCGCGCCGTTTGACCCTTTGGCTGCACAGGCCGAGATCGATCTGCTGGCCGCGGGCTTCACGCAGGTGGAATATATTCAACTGCGGTGTGCCGAAACGCTGGACCCAATAACCCACGCAAACCGGCCTGCCCGCCTGTTCGCAGCAGCTTGGGCGGATGGTGTGCGGCTGATCGACAATATTCCTGTCTGAACACACTGGCACGTTCGTCATTGTTTGCGCTAAAGTCCCGCAAAACCAAACGACGGGGGGCGCAGGCGTGACCTACATTCTTGCCATTGATCAGGGCACCACATCATCGCGGGCAATTCTGTTCGACGCAGAGATGCAGCGCGCAGGCACCGCGCAGCACGAATTCACTCAGCACTTCCCGCAGGAAGGCTGGGTCGAACACGACGCCGAGGAAATCTGGAACAGTGTTCTGCGCGTTTGCCGCGAAGTTATGGATAGCGTCGGGGTAACCTCTGATCAGATCGCGGGCATCGGCATCACCAACCAGCGCGAAACAACAGTAGTTTGGGACCGCGCTACTGGCGCGCCAATCCACAACGCGATCGTCTGGCAGGACCGCCGTACCGCCGAGATCTGCGCGCGCTACAAGCAGGCCGGGTGCGAGGATGACGTGACCGCCCAGACCGGGCTGCTGCTGGACCCCTATTTCTCGGGTACCAAAGTTAAATGGTTGCTGGACACCGTGCCGGGTGCGCGGGACCGGGCCGAGGCTGGAGAGCTGATGTTCGGCACCATCGACAGCTTTCTGATCTGGCGCCTGACCGAAGGGCGCAGCCACGCCACAGATGCCACCAACGCGGCGCGCACGCTTTTGTTCGACATCCACAAGGGTGAATGGAGCGCCGAGATCTGTGATCTGCTGGACGTGCCGATGAACATGTTACCCCAGGTGCATGATTGCGCCTCGGATTTTGGAGATACGACCCTATTTGGGGGAAATATTCCAATTTTGGGCGTGGCCGGTGATCAACAGGCCGCCACCATCGGTCAGGCCTGCTTCCAACCCGGCATGATGAAATCCACTTATGGCACCGGTTGTTTTGCTCTGTTGAACACAGGGGATAAGCCGGTCGAGTCGAAGAACCGCCTGTTGACCACCATCGCCTATCAATTGGACGGCAAACGGACGTATGCGCTGGAAGGGTCAATCTTTGTGGCCGGGGCAGCCGTGCAATGGCTGCGCGACGCGTTGCAGATCATCGAGAACGCCCCGGAAAGTGGCGAGCTGGCCCAAAAGGCAGACCCGAACCAGCATGTCGTGCTGGTGCCCGCCTTTACCGGCCTCGGGGCGCCCTATTGGAAACCCGATTGCCGTGGCGCGGTGTTCGGTCTGACCCGGAATTCAGGCCGTGCCGAATTTGCCAAGGCCACGCTGGAAAGTATCGCATACCAGACGCGCGATCTGTGGCACGCCATGCAGGGCGACTGGGGTGCAGATACCGACGTTATCCTGCGTGTCGACGGTGGCGCCAGCGCGTCGAACTGGGCGATGCAGGGATTGTCGGACTACCTGGGTGCCGAGGTTGACCGGCCGGTAATGCAGGAAACCACCGCATTGGGCGCGGCCTGGCTGGCCGGTATGCGCGCAGGCGTTTATCCGGATCAACAGGGATTTGCGGAAACCTGGGCGCTGGATCGCCGGTTCGAACCGGAACTCTCTGCCAAAGAGCGTGATGCCGCCTATGACCGCTGGAAACGTGCGGTATCAGCTGCGATGGCGTTCTGAGAGGTATGAAGGGTCAGCTATGATCCTTCATCAACCGCTGCTTTTGTCGTGACCAGTCACGCTTGGCCTGGGTTTCGCGCTTGTCGTGGTTTTTCTTACCCTTGGCGATACCGATTTTGATCTTGGCCTTGCCCTTGTGGTTAAAATACAGAACCAGCGGCACCAGTGTCATGCCTTTGCGCTGGGTCGCGTTCCACAGGTTCGACAATTCCTTACGTGACACCAGCAGTTTGCGCCGGCGGCGTTCCTCGTGCTTGAACGATTTAGCCTGCTCGTAAGGGGCGATATAGCTGTTGACCAGCCACAGCTCGCCATCATCGACTGAGGCATAGCTTTCGGCGATGTTCGTCCCACCTACACGCAGGGATTTGACCTCGGACCCTTCCAGCATGATGCCGCACTCAAGATCGTCCTCGATTGCGTAATCGAAGCGTGCGCGCCGATTTTCGGCGATGACTTTGTAATTCGGGTCTGTCTTTTGCTTAGCCATGACGCGTTGATCTATGCGGCTTGGGCGGCCCTTGCAAGGCGTAGCCGTCAGGAGGTGGCCGAGATAATCAGATCAGGTCCGAAAATCGTATCGGCGTGATTGTGCAAATAGATCTTGAGCCACGGTGTAAATCGCTCGGGATAGCGCTGCACTTCGGCCAGAAGATCGTGGTAATCGACCCAGCGAATTTCCATGACCTCTTCCGGGTTGGGCTCAATCTTCAGCGGGCCGCGCACATGGGCCAGAAAGATGTCGACCACTTCGTGCTCGATCATGTTGTTGCCGACATCGGCGTGATACTCCAGCCGGTGACGGTATTCCGGGTAAAGTCCGGTAATTCCCAATTCCTCGCGCAGCCGGCGCACCGCGCAGACAGACGGTGTCTCACCCCAGTCGGGGTGGGTGCAGCAGGTATTCGCCCAAAGGCCAGGGGTATGATATTTGCCCAAAGCCCGACGCTGCATCAAAATTTCGGTCCCACGCACGACAAAGACAGACACCGCCTTGTGCCGCAGGCCTTTTTCATGCGCCTCAAGCTTGTCCACTGGGGTCAACTCGCCATCAACCCAGGCCGGGATCATGATTCCCATCTGTCGTCTCCTGCTGCCGATCCACCCGAAGGGCCGGAAATTCGAAATTGGCTGCCACCGGGTCGGCTTGGCTCTGCGAATTTATGCGTGCAATGCATGAAATACCGCGCGCTTTCAAATTGGCGCTGTTCAACGCGGTTATCAAGCGCACGAAAGGCCGCAGGGGCTGCGGCCTTTTGTAACCTCAAACGGTGTTTGGTCTGCGGTTTTATTCGCCAGAAACACTTACGATATAGGCGTAAACATCCTCGGCACCCTTCTTCAGCTTGAAAGTCATCTTGGATTTGGCCGAGGTTTCACCCAGATAATCTTTCAGAAACGCCTTGGGGTCCTTTGCGTATTCAACGAATGTCGTTTCGTCCCAGACCAAACCGTTTTCACCAGCGGCAACGATGCTGTCACCATATTTGAACTCTTCAACGGTGCCTGCGGTCCGGCCTGCAATCCCATACAGGTTCGGACCGGTTTTACCGCCCTTTACGATGACTTCACCCTCAGGATCGGCAATTTGGTGACAGGATTTGCACTTGTTAAAAGTCTTCTTTCCGGCTTCGGCGTCACCTTCGGCATATGCGGGAAGGGCCAGAAGGCCGACGATTGCGGTCGCGAGAATGCGATTCATAGCTTTTGCTCCGATACGAATTGGCTGCACCGAATGGACCGTCGGCGCAAAAAAGAGTCAACGCGCAGATTGCCGCGCGAGGGCACTGTGCCACTGCGGCATATAGGCCGTCCTTAACTTAAGTCATGTAAGCCGGACCAACAGGGCAAAAGATCCCCCGACGCTGGCGAGGCAAGAAATACGGCCCGCGCGATGGCCCGCGCCAGACAGATCGAAGCCACATGGCCAAGAAGCCCCAGTTCAGCCTGTGGAAGGTCGTGATTGCCTGTGCTGACGCCGAACACCAGATCGCCATCGCCTGGTGTGTGCGCGGGAACAATCGCCCGCGCGATCCCGTCATGGGCAGCCACCGCCAACCTATGGCATTGCGGCTTAGACAGCGCCGCGTCAGTGGCAACAATTGCGATGGTGGTGTTGGCCTTGTCCGGCTGGGCGGGTCGCATTGCTTTGGCCTTGCGACTGGTCAAGACACGACCAAGACCAGTGTTGGAATCAGGCCCTAATCCACCGAATTCGTCGCCGATTTCAAACGGAGCGGCCCAGAAATGACGGTCACCCGGCGTGGTGACACTGCCGAGCGGATTGGCGGCAACCAATGCGCCAACCGTGACCCCGTTTTCCATCACAAACGAGGCGGATCCGAGCCCACCCTTTTGCATGGCAGCCAAGGCACCAGTCCCTGCGCCAGCAGTACCCAGATCGAACTGATCGGACGCGCCCTCGAATGCGCGGCGCCCCAGCGCGCGATAGGGGTTCTCGGCCCAGGCTTTGTCGCCACCGTTAAGCAGGTCAAACAGGATCGCCCCCGGAACGATAGGGACCACGACATTGCCAACCTCAAAACCGCGGTGTTGCGTGCGCAGGGCGTCGGCCACCCCGGAACAGGCGTCCAGGCCAAAGGCCGAGCCACCGGACAGAGCGATGGCATCCACGCGCGACACAGATTTGTCAGGTGCCAGCAAGTCGGTTTCCCGCGTGCCCGGCGCACCGCCCATCACGTGAACGGAGGCCGTAAAGGGATTGGGTGCCGTCAGAACAGTTGCGCCGGATTTGAGCGCGTCATCCTGAGCGTTTCCAACCAAAAGGCCGGGAACATCAGTGATCAGGTTTCGGGGTCCGGAGGTCATTGCGTTTTCAGATGCTGGAGCAGAAGAGCGCGCAGGCGCGCTGCCTCCGGCGGGGATATTTCTTGCCAGATGAAGAGCGGATCAGATGCAGCGGCCACCGTCGACCTCCAAAGCTGTGCCGGTGATCATGCTGGCCTCGTCGGAACACAGGAAACAGGCCGCGTTGGCCATGTCCTCAGGCGTTGAGAAACGGCCCAGCGGGATGGTCGACAGGAACTTGGCCCGTATCTCGGGCGTGTCCTCGCCCATAAAGGACTTGAGCAGGGGCGTTTCCCCTGCAACCGGGCAGATGGCGTTTACCCGGACACCCGATGGGGCCAGTTCGACCGCCATAGTCTTGGTCGCGGTGATCATCCACCCCTTGGAGGCGTTGTACCAGTTGAGTTTCGGACGCGGCGACAGGCCAGCCGTCGAGGCCACGTTCAGGATTGCACCGGTACCACGCGATTTCATATGCGGAACCAATGCACGGGCCGTTAAATAGACAGATTTCATGTTCACGTTGAAAACGCGGTCGAAATCCTCTTCGCTCACATCCTCCAGCGGGGTGGGAAGGTGGGTGACGCCGGCGTTGTTGACTAGGATATCGAGATGCCCCAGTCGATCAAAGGCTGCGTCTGCCATCGCCTCAACCGATGCGCCGTTGGCCAAATCGACCTGATGTGCAAAGGCGTTCGGGCCCAATTGATTGGCCTGAACCTCGGCCGCATCACCGTTGATATCGGCGATCATGACGCGGGCGCCCTCGGACAAGAACTTGCGTGCGATCCCGGCACCAAAACCTGATGCGCTACCAGTCACGATTGCGGTTTTACCCTCTAACCTCATGATCTTGTCCTTTTGCAGCTGCGCAAAATCAGAGTAGCGATGCGCCGTAAAGATACCAGATCAATCTTCGGGTATCTTACCGCGCAGGGCTTTGACGTCTGAGCGTGCCTTTTTGGAAGCCAGACGTCGCTTGACCGAACCGTAGGTGGGTTTGGTGGCGATACGGCGCTTGGGTTTAACCATAGCGCGGGTGATCAAGTCGGCCAGCCGGTTGCGCGCTATTTCGCGGTTGCGCGCCTGGCTGCGGGTTTCGTCGCATTGAATGATGATCGCGCCCTCTTTGGTCCAGCGTCGCCCCGCCAGTCGCTTGAGCCGCGATTTGACGGGATCAGGCAAAGAAGGTGAGCGCGCCGCCTCGAACCGCAATTCGACGGCGGTGGACACCTTGTTCACGTTCTGCCCGCCGGGACCGGATGAGCGAACAAAGCTCTCGGTCATTTCCCAGTCTTGCAGGGTGATATCGTCGGTGATGCGCAACATGAGGCTGACCTTACAGGCCTGATCCGAAAACAAAAAGGGCCGCCCCGCATGGGACGGCCCTTCGAAAGCTCAGGAGGTTGGGTCGGTTAGATCAATCGACCAGCCGGAGCGAGCGCTCCGCCAAGGGCTGCCTTAACAGGCGATCCCCCCGGTTGTTCCAACACCTCTCTCCAATCCCTTTCTCGACATTGGATCACCTCCTTTCAAACTGTTTCGGTTACTGGAATCGTGCCACGAGTTGCACGAAACTCAAAACGTTTTTTTTACGCCGGCTGAGCGGTCAGTCGCGCCACGATCACCTTGAACGGGATCAGCGCGATCATCGCCAGCGACAATTTCACCAGCCAATCCGCAAAGGCCAGCGTTACCCACAGGGGCGCCATCGGACCGGTCAGCATGAAGGGTACAGGCTCCCACGCCCAGCTGATTGCGGCGTCGGCGTCGGCACCAAAGAGAGTAATCGAAGCCGAGAATGCGATGGTGAAGAACAAAGTGGTGTCCAACGCCGATCCGATCAGGGTCGAGACCAGCGGCGCGCGCCACCAACGGCCGCCACGCAATGAGTTGAACACGGTCACGTCCGTAAGCTGCGCGAGCAGGAAAGCGGTCCCGGACGCAACGGCGATTCGCAGCGGCACAGCGGCATAAGTGAAACCGTCACCTTGCAGCATGATCTGGCTGCCGATCAGCGAGCAGATGATACCGGTGATAAACCCGGCAAACACGACTTTGCGGGCGGTCGCCACGCCATAGACGCGGTTCATGATGTCGGTGACCAGAAAGGCCAGCGGATAGGTGAAAGCACCCCAGGTAAGCAGCCCGTCAAAGATCAGGAACTGAACCAGAAAATTCGAGGCCACAACAATGGCAGCCATGGCAATAATGCCGGGTATATAAGCGCGTTGCATTTTCAGATGCCCGTTTTGACAAGGTAGCGGCGACTTGGCCAAGGGACCGTCCCAAGGCAAGCCGCGCTTCTAGACCTTTGCTTTGGACGTGTCAATCGGGCAGAGCATACTCGACCAGTTCAGTACGCTGAAGCGCCAGAAAATTATCATCTGACACCATAGTGGCCCGCAAACGGCCCTCGTCGTCGCGCCAGACAGACAAACCCTCGAGGTTGTCATGTGCACCGGTCCCAGTTTGGAAAAGAACCTCTTCGGCGCTTGGGGTGTCACCGTCCAACTCCCATCGCCGCAGACGCGAACGGAACCCGATCCAACCAACATCCCGTTCCAAAACGTAAAGCCTGCCATCCGGTCCGAAATCTGCTGCAACTGGCAGAAAGTCCCCCCGTTGCGGCAAAACGAAAGGCGTCGACCACGCCTGACCATCCCACCGATAGACAGGGATATCACCCGTCGCTGTTCGGTTTTCCTCGGGCATTGTGAAAATGTGGCCGCGCTGATCAATAGCCAACGCCTCGAGCGAGCCGTTGACCTCAAAGCCGTCGAACGCCTTGGGCCGCGGCAGAACCTGCGCTTTGTTCCCTGGCGCGGGGTAATAAACCACGCGGTGGATACCTTCGAACGAGACGAACAGGGCGCCATCGGGGGCAATGGCTATGCCTTCAGAATCCCCGGCCCCACCTGTCAGAGGGCGTCCTCTGCTGGAAATGAGAGGCCAATTTTCAGTGATCTGAATGTCAGAAATTTCGTCATCATTACGCTCGACCCGTCCAGTAATCAGTGTCGAACGATCGGTCATTCCAATCAAATGGCGGCCATCATCCGAGATGTGGATGGCAGAAATCCCGCCAAACCACTCGGCCGTGTGACGCCATGTAAAACTACCAAGGTGGTTGGGTGTCTTGAGATCAACTGCCCAAGCCGCTCCGGCCAGTAATACCGCGACGATCAGTTGGATTGCAGAACTTGTGTGCATTGCTGAGGAAGATCGGCCAATCGAAATTCACGCCGTTTCTTGGGCGCTGGGGCATTTGGGTCGGGTGGGGGTGGGTTAAGGATATTATTCACCCATTGTTGCGCCTCGGCACAGCCATCCCCTTTTGGCGGAGGATCCTGATTAACGCAACCTTTAGAGCCGCGTGGGCATTTCAGACGGACATGGAAATGATAATGATGTCCCCACCAGGGCCTGATCTTGCGTAAATAGGCACGATTGCCCTTCTCGTTTTTGCACATTTCCGCCTTGGCACCGGGAAAGACGAAAATTCGCGCAACTCGCTTGTCCTTTGCGGCCTGGCGCAGCACGGCATGGTGTTGTTTCGTCCAGTTGCCGTTGACAAACGCGCCATTCGACCGGCGCAGCGAAATCGACGATATATTCTCACGTGCTTTGCGGCTTAAGCGCATGTTGTCGCCGGGCAGCATCCAGATATCGATGTCCAGACCCAGTTGATGGCTGCGGTGCCCGGATGTCATCGGCCCACCGCGCGGCTGGCTGATATCGCCGACATATAGCCCGTTCCACCCGGGCTGCTTTGCCGCAAACCTGCTGAGGTCCTGCACATAATCAATCGCCTCAGGATGCCCCCAATTTCGATTGCGCGACAGCCGCATCGCCTGCCATGTCGGTCCCGTTTCGGGCAATTGCACCGACCCTGCAGCGCACCCACGCGAATAACTGCCGAAGGCTGCGGATTTTTGCTGCGAACTTGCTTTCTGCGCCCCGAACAACTGCTTTGCCAGAGGCTGCGCCGTAGCAGCGTTCGTCAGAACAATCGCGGCTAGTATCGTCAAAAAACGTAATAAAATCATCTGCTCTGATCCCCTTCCGGTTTCACCCAGCGCATCAGTATTAGCCCCAGAATAAACAACAGAACGATGGGTGACACCCCTAGTCTTGCACTGCCGGTTACAGTTGTGGCTATTCCGATCAGCAAGGGGGCGGCAAAGGCCGTGGCACGACCCGACAAACCATAAAGCCCAAAGCTCTCGACCGGGGCTTTGGGGTCGGTGTGACGCACCATCATCGAACGGCTGGCGGATTGCAGAATACCGCCCATTCCGCCGATCAGAACCCCGCAGCCAAAGAACACCAGATCAGGCAGGCCGGACCCTTCGGGTATAGACATGCCAAAGATCTGTGTACGGTCCATCGACACGATGGTGATGCACACAAAGATCAGCACCCAGATGGCCACCAAAATCACCGGTTTAGGGCCGTATTTCTTGTCCAACTTACCGCCGACCCACGAAAACGCAGCCGCAGCCAGAACGCTGACGATACCAAAGACGCCGATCTTGATCAGGTCCCATTCCAGCACCAGTCGCGCATAAACACCGCCAAAGGTGTAAAGCCCGTTCAGCGCGTCGCGGTAGAACATGGATGATCCAAGGTAGGTGGCCAGGCTGACCCGATGACGCAGATTGGAAATCGACTTGGCCAACAGGCGCAGGGCGTCGCCCACATTGCCTTTTTTGTCGGTCGGCGCATCATCCCGGACCCAAAGGAAGTAGGGGATCATGAACAGAACGAACCAAACCGCCGTGAATGGCCCCACGAAACGTGTGCCCTGCTGCATTGAGGCATCCAGCCCAAACAGCGGATCCATCCCGATCAGGGTCTTGCCGTTGGCCTGCTCGACGAACAGCGCCAGCATGATCGCAAGTGAGATCAGCCCACCAAAATAGCCAAAGGCAAATCCCGACCCCGAAATCTCACCAACCTCATTTTCGTCCCCCAAATCGGGCAGCTGCGAATTGATGAAGATCAGAGCGTATTCCGCGCCAACAAAGCCCAGACCAAAGGCCGACAGCATCAGCCACATATTCGACCCGTCGGGCATCGTGTACCAAAGCGCGGCAGAGCCAACCGCATACATCACCGAAAACGCGAAAATCCATGGCATTCGGCGACCCGAAACATCGGCCATGGCCCCCATCAACGGCGCGCCAAAAGCGATGATCAGACCAATGATGGTCATGCAATTCGCCCACACCGTCTGCGCCCGCGCATCGGCCGCATCGGCATCCAGACCGGACGTCAGATAATACTCTGCCGCCACCCCGGCAAAGTAGGGACCAAAGACAAATGTAACCAGCAAGGTGTGATACGGTTGACTGGCCCAGTCGAAAAACCACCAACCCCAAATGCGCTTGCGCTTGGAAATTTCTGCCATAACTGCCCCTGTTTATCGTTGTTTTCATAAGACGGGTCTTTGGCCTATTTCGCAAGGGTTCTGTTAGCGCACACTTGCTCTTTGCCGCGCTAGCCACTACCTCTCGCGAAACGTGACTTGGAGAATACGAATATGATGGCAATTTTCGGCCCGATCGACTTGGTATTGAGCATCGCCTATTGGTTCGTCTTGATTCAGGTCATAATGAGCTGGCTGATCAACTTTCAGGTTCTGAACCTTCACCAGCAATTCGTTGCCCAGATTTGGTACGGGTTGAATCGGATTCTGGAGCCGATTTATCGCCCTATTCGCAAAGTGCTGCCCGATCTTGGCGGCATCGATCTGACGCCTCTGGTCGTGTTGATCATCATCATTTCACTGCGAAGCTACGTCCTGCCGGAACTCTTTCTGGCCCTGAGCTGAGGCTGATCCCTCTTGTTCACCGAATCTTAGTATGTGATTGTCCTGTCTTAAGAGCAGATAAACCTTAAAACAGGGCAACCCCGCACATGTTCGACGCCGCACCGATGCTGCGAGATGTCTTTGGATTCGATGACTTCCGCCCCGGGCAGGAAGAGATCGTCGATGCCGTGACCGCAGGTGAAAACGTGCTGGCGATCATGCCGACGGGTGGCGGTAAATCCCTTTGTTTTCAACTACCTGCGTTAATGCGGGACGGCGTGACGGTGGTGATTTCCCCGCTGATCGCCCTGATGCGCGATCAGGTTCGCGGGCTGCAAGAGGCCGGCGTTGAAGCAGGTGCTCTGACCTCGGGCAACACGCCCGAAGAAACAGATGCCGTGTGGGAAGCGCTGGAGGACGGGCGGCTCAAGCTGCTTTACATGGCCCCCGAACGTCTGGCGGCAGGGTCGGCGCTGGGGATGCTGCGCCGGATCAACGTCAGTCTGATTGCCGTGGATGAAGCCCATTGCGTCAGCCAGTGGGGCCATGATTTCCGCCCCGATTACCTGCGGATCGGTGAGCTGCGGCGCGCGTTGGGCGTTCCTTTGGCCGCCTTCACCGCCACCGCGGATGCCGAAACGCAGGACGAGATTGTCGAAAAACTGTTCGACGGCACGCCCCCCAACAAGTTTCTGCGCGGGTTCGACCGACCCAATATCCACCTTGCCTTTGGGGCCAAGGATGGCCCCCGCAAACAGATCCTCGACTTTGCCAGTGCCCGAAAAGGGCAATCTGGCATCGTCTATTGCGGCACGCGCAACAAAACCGAGGTGCTCGCGCAAGCCTTACGCGCGGAAGGTCACTCTGCCTGCCACTATCATGGCGGAATGGAGGCCGAGGATCGCCGTATCGTCGAAACCCGCTTTGCCCGCGAAGACGGGTTGATCGTGGTTGCCACCGTGGCTTTTGGCATGGGCATCGACAAGCCCGACATTCGATGGGTCGCCCATGCCGACCTGCCCAAATCCATCGAGGCCTATTATCAGGAAATCGGCCGTGCCGGCCGTGACGGTGGCCCTGCCGAAACGCTGACCCTGTTTGGCCCCGACGATATTCGCCTGCGCCGCTCGCAAATCGACGAAGGGTTGGCCCCGCCAGAACGTCGCATGGCCGACCATGCACGCCTGAATTCTCTATTGGGTCTGGCCGAAGCATTGGTATGCCGCCGTCAGACTCTGTTGGGCTACTTCGGAGAACAGGCAGAACCTTGCGGCAAGTGCGATCTGTGTGACACCCCGCCCGAAGTGTTCGATGGGACCACGCCCGTCCGCATGGCCTTGTCTGCAATCCTGCGCACCGAGGAATGGTTCGGCGCCGGCCACCTGATCGACATCCTGCTGGGCAATGAAACCGACAAGATCCGCGCCCGGCGCCATGACCAACTGTCGACCTATGGGATCGGCAAAGAGTGGTCGCGGCCCCAATGGCAGGCCATCTTCCGGCAGATGATGGGGTATGATCTGGTCCGCCCGGACCCCGAACGCCACGGCGCACTGCAAATGACCGAGGCTGCCAAGCCCATCCTGAAGGGTGAGGCCCGGATAAACCTGCGCAAGGACACATTGCGCAAGGCCGGACGCCGCCCGGCGGTCAAAATGATGGTGTCCGAAGAAGACGCGCCGCTGCTATCGGCCTTGAAAGCCAAACGGCGCGCTTTGGCCGAAGCCGCGCGGGTACCGGCCTATGTCATCTTCCCTGACCGCACGCTAATCGAAATGGCTGAGAAACGCCCCCTGTCGCTGGACGATATGGCCCGAATTGGCGGGGTCGGCGCGAAAAAGCTGGAACGTTATGGTGACACGTTTCTTGAAGTCGTCACCGGTGAGGTTGAAGCCGTTCATCCCGCGCGCCGCAAATTGGCTGGCCGCGATCAGGGCGATATCTATGATCAGTTGCTTGAAGTGCAGTCGCAGCTGTCACGCGGTCCGGAGGGGATCGACAAGCCGCTAACTTGCTCGGCCTCGCAACTGGCCAAGGTCGCACAGTTGCGGTCAGGTGACCCGCGCGCGATCGAACATGTTCTGGGTGACCGCCGTCACGAAAGGTTTGGAGCGGCCTTTCTGGACGTGCTGCGACAGACGGACTAGATACGGCCCAGAACAGGCAAGGAAAGAGAGCGGATATGCTGGTAGTTATTTCCCCGGCCAAGCGGCTGGACTGGGCAGAACGGGATGTCGAAGTCACGCAGCCAGACTTTCAGGACGATGCCATTCGCCTGTCGAAAACCGCCCGCAATCTGACGTTGGGTGATCTGAAAAAACTGATGGATCTAAGCGATGATCTCGCGCGCCTGAACCGCGACCGGTATCGCGCATTCTCAGACGCGCCCGAGGAGGATGTGACACGCCCCGCCGCGCTGGCCTTTGCGGGCGACACCTATCAGGGGCTCGAAGCTGCGTCGCTGGATGCCGAGGAGATGGCCTGGGCGCAGGATCATCTTCGCATTCTGTCCGGTCTTTACGGTGTGCTGCGCCCGCTGGATTCCATTCAGGCCTATCGGCTTGAGATGGGCAGCAAGCTTAAAACCCGCCGCGGAAAGAACCTGTATGAGTACTGGCGCGATCAACTGAGCAAAGCGCTTAATGCGCAAGGTGCTGAGGTTGGATCAGAAGTCCTGGTGAACTGCGCCAGCCAGGAATATTTCGGCGCAGTAGACCTAAAAGCACTGAAGCTGCGCGTTATCACCCCTGTTTTCATGGAAGACAAAGCAGGCACGCCTAAGATCGTGAGCTTTTTTGCCAAAAAAGCGCGCGGTGCGATGGCACGGTATGTCATTCAGCACAGGCTGGACGCCCCCAAAGGACTGCTGGACTTTGACTCAGGTGGTTATGAATACCGCCCCGATTTGTCAGAAGAAAACAAACCAGTCTTCGTGCGCCCCTATCAGGCCTGATCCAACATAGATGGGTCATAAGCGACCAGTTCGACCGTATTGCCTTCGGGGTCTTCGGTGAAGATGCCGCGCCAGCCGATCCATCCGAACTGCTCGACGCGGTAGGGCTGGCCAAGGTGGTCATACCACCGCATTACCGCATCTTGTTCGTCAAATGGCAGCGACAATGCGATATGATGAAGGGATGACGCGCCACCCGTCACCGGGTTTTGCGACCCGGTCGGGTGCAACCCTGGTCGCGGGGCGGCAGTGTGGTGAAACAGGGCCAGAACCTGCGTATGGCCACCATATCCGGGCGCGATTTGGAAAAAAGTGATCGCGCTGTTGTGGTCACCGCTAAGACGCTTTAACCCGATCACGTTTTCATAAAACGCGACCATGGCGGCCATATCCACACAGCGGATGGCAATCTCACCCAGCGCGCGGGGCTGAAATCCACGATCTTCAGACATGGGTTCAATCTAGTCAGCCCGGATTTCCTCTGCAACAACCGGGCAACAATCATCCGGCCTATGGGTCAGAACCATATGGTGAATCGTCTGCTTTTGCAGCGGTTTGGTCAGGTAGTGATCCAGCCCGGCAGATAAGATTCCCTGATCGTCACCAGCCATCGCATGAGCCGTAAGGGCGACAATAGGAACATGGCGGCCAGTCTCAATCTCACGGCGCCGGATTTCGGCTGTGGCCTGTTTGCCGTCCATTTTAGGCATCGAGATATCCATAAAGATAAGGTCTGGGTCAAACTCCTGATACGCCTGCACCGCTTCGATCCCGTTGCCGGCAAAGCGCAGGTCGATGTTCAGATCTTTGACCATCTTCTTAAGGATCAGTTGATTGGTCCGGTTATCTTCGGCCGCCAGAACACGCATGATACGCTGCGTTCCTTCACATGCGGGTTGGTTAGGTGCCTGATTGATCGGTGCGGTCTCCGAAAGCGACTCAACGCCCTGTGGGTGGCCAAGCGCTTTCAGGCGCGCGTATAGCTCAGCCCTGGGGATCGGCTTTTGTAGAACGCCTTCGATCAGGTGGCGCGCGGGGTGGGCGTGAATGACACCGGGATTGGCCGACATCACGACAATCGGCAGAGCGCCCCACCCCCTGTCTTTCAGCAGGACAGCCAGCTCAAGCCCGTCCATGTCGGGCAGGTCATGATCGCACAGCAGAAGGTCCACACTGTCGTCCAGCGCCGTCAGCGCCTCTCGCCCCGACGTGCAAACGGTGCCCTGAACCCCCAGCCGCCCTAGCTGTTTGGACAGGATCGCGCAGTTGGCGGCCAAATCCTCGACGATCATCACATGGCGCAGGCGCCCGTCAAGATCGGGCGGGGCAGGTTGCGGGCCTTCAGCGGTCGGCAGTGAGACACGAAAGCCAAAGCAGGACCCCTGCCCCGGCTCGCTATCCACCCAGATAGCGCCGCCCATCAATGTGATCAGTCGCTTGGTAATGGCAAGGCCCAGACCGGTCCCCTCAAAGGCCCTGTTCCGTTCGTCTTCGACCTGATTGAATTCACCAAAAATGTGCCCGATCTTGTCTTCGTCGATGCCGATGCCGGTATCTTCGATTGCAACATGCACGCCGCAGGATTGGGTATCCGGGTTCGGCACACCGGTGACACGGATCAGGACATGGCCCTCGGACGTGAACTTGACTGCATTGCCGACGAGATTGGTCAAAACCTGCCGGACCCGCCCCGGATCGCCGACAAACAATGTGGGCAGGAACAGATCGTAATCCACCAATAGCGTCAGACCTTTATCGCGCACGCTGGGTTGCAGCAGCATCGCGACTTCAAGAATGCAGCGTTCAAAGTCGAACTGTTCCGGGTGCAGGGTCAGCTTGTCCGCCTCGATCTTGGAATAGTCCAGGACGTCGTTGATAATCACCAAAAGCGCTTCGCCCGAATTGCGGATGGTGTTCAAATACAGCCGTTGTTCTTCATCCAAAGGTGTTTCGGTCAGCAATTCGGTCATGCCCACGATACCGTTCATCGGGGTTCGAATTTCATGGCTCATATTGGCCAGAAAGGCCGATTTGGCGCGGTTTGCTGCCTCGGCCCGTTCACGAGCAGCGGTCAATTCGGCCTCATGCCGCACGGATGCGGAGATGTTTAGGGCCAGGCTCACCACATCGCCACCATGACCGCGCTGGTCGATCAGCTTGATATAATGGCCGTTCCACAGCCGGATAACCTCGGGCTGGGGGTGCGGCATCGCCCATCTCTGCAGCATTCTATCGCGCCAGCCGGGCGTCGGCTCGGACCCAAGATCAATCAGCCCCTCGGTCGTCAGGATCTCCAAAATCCTCGGATAGGTCACACCCGGCGCAACCTCTTCCAGCCCGTCAAAGACGCTTAAGTAAGCCGCGTTTGCCCCAATCAGGCGACTTTCCTCGTCAAAGAACGCGAATCCATCCTGAATGGTTTGGATTGAATGCCACAGGCGACGCTCGGCCACCTCGATTTTGGCGTTGGCGACCGTCAGATCGGATTTGACCTTTTCATTCTCACCCCGAACCGTTTCAACCTCGGCCTGGGTTTCACCGATCCGCTTGGTCAATGCCATCGCATGCAGGCCCAGTTTGCGGTTTGCAGCCGACAGCTCTGCCTGTTTCATTTCCAACAACCGCTCGGCCGCCAGACGTGCGCGCCGTTCCTGTGACAGTTTTCCTGCAAGACTCATCTTTGGTGTTTCCGGGACAATCTGCGTCCAGCATCCGGGCAGAGAGTGAAGAACTGTTTAAGCCGTTGCCCAATGATCGAACCTCATGCCACTCTTGCCAAAACGGAGGTGTGATATGCGGTGTTTCTTCGGCGCGTTGTTGGCCTGTGGCGTATTTGCTCATCCTGTGGCGGCGGGCTGCGCAACGGATGGTCAGATCGATCGGTTCGTCGCGGATTACCTCTCAGCTACGCCTACATCTGCCCTTTCGCCTGATGGCACAATGAACGATGCACTGTGTACGCAAGCGCGAATAGTGTACGCATTAGAGCCACATTTAGGGCCGGTCATCGGCTACAAGGCCGGTCTGACCAGCGCGCCGGCACAAGAAAGGTTTGGCGCGTCGGAACCGGTGCAGGGCGTTTTGTTCCGCGACATGATGCTGGATGACGGCGCGACCGTTCCATCAGACTGGGGTGCGCGACCGGTGTTTGAGGCCGATCTGGTGCTGGTTGTGGGCGACGCGGATATCAATCAGGCCACATCGCCAGAGGAGGTGCTGCAAGGCGTCTCAGCCATCCGCCCGTTTATCGAACTACCTGACCTGACCTTTGCCGAGGGTGAACCGATCACCCCGGTCACACTGACAGCAATTAGCGTTGCTCCGAAACTGGGCGTTTTGGGTGTAGAAATCCCTGTGTCCGATCCGGCAGATATGGTGCAGGCCTTGGCTGATATGACTGTCACCCTCCGTGCCGCAGATGACGAGATTCTGGCGCAGGTACCGGGCACAGCGGTACTGGGGCATCCGGCCAATGCCGCCCTTTGGCTGATGTCCAAAGGGATTGAATTTCAACCGGGGGACTTGATTTCCGTCGGATCATTCGGGCCGTTATTCCCGCCTGTAAAGGGTAAAGGCGGGGCATCAGTGTCCTACGACGGCTTGCCCGGCAATCCCACGGTCAGCGTGGTGTTTGACTGACCTGTCACCGCCCCTCGCGCAGCCAGCCCGCCAAAAGGAACCCGCCCGCCAGCAGCAATACAAGCCAAGGTGGCAATAGCCCGGCCTGCGTCACGTCACGTGTTTCATAGGCGTTGCGCGGGGTCAGACCGATCCATCCGCGCCCTGATGCGGGACGCCCGGCACGTACGTTGCGGATCGACGGCAAACCCTCCTCCAAACGTACCGTACCGCCGCGCAATTCTGCCGTCACAGGTTCCAGTACCTCGGCCGTTGCGATCGTGCGTTCGAATTCCTTGGGGGCAGCAGGGCCCAGCCCGATGACGGTGGATTGTTCCCCTTCCTGCAGGCGGTAGAGGCCAATTTCCGGCCCGAAATACTGTGCTTCGAACCGCCCTGGAGAGACCTCATCGAGGGTAATCTCGACCGTTTCGCCGTTCGGACGAGTTATGGTTACCGGCCCGACCTCATCCCCCAGCGTTTGACGGATGATGCGCATCACCTGACCATTGGCCTCAGCCCACAGAGCCTCTTCCTCAAGCTCCGGCTCTTTCATCATCCAATGCGCCAACCTGCGCAGTAATTCCAGCTGCGGTCCGCCGCCTTCGAATCCCCGGCTCCACAACCAGGCATGGTCCGAGGCCAGCAGCGCCACGCGCCCTTCGCCAACACGGTTGAGCACCAACAGGGGCCGGTCATCCACGCCCGTCATCAACACCTCACCCGTGCGGTGATTGACGTCGATCTGGCGCAGCCAAGCACCCCAGTTATCCGAGTCGCCAAGGTCAGTCGTAACCGGATGGCGATGCCCCAGGTCGGTGACCATCGGCACATAGCGTTCCTCGATCACCCGCGCGGTAGGTTGCGCAGGCAAGATCGGTGCCAGGGGTGAGCGGAAGATACTGTCGGCGCTGGCAAAATCCGGTCCGGCAGCAACAAGAACGGCACCGCCTTCGTTGATATAGTTGGTGACATTGTCCAGATAGATCGCTGGCAAGATGCCGCGCCGCTTGTAGCGGTCAAAAATGATCAGGTCGAAATCGTTGATCTTTTCCAGAAACAGCTCGCGCGTCGGGAAAGCGATCAGCGAAAGCTCGTCCACTGGCACCCCGTCCTGCTTTTCAGGGGGACGCAGAATGGTGAAATGCACCAGATCCACAGAACTGTCAGATTTTAGCAGGTTGCGCCATGTTCGCCCGCCCGGATGCGGCTCTCCGGACACCAGCAACACGCGCAGCCGGTCGCGGACGCCGTTCATCTGGATCAGGGCGGTGTTGTTACGGTCGGTCAGTTCGCCCTCGGCCTCTGGCACAGTGAACTGAATCACATTGCGCCCGCCATGGGGCAGCGTGACCGGCAGCTCAACATCAACACCAATGGGAATCGTGAATTGTTCGGCTTCGGCCCCATCGACCGAAATTTCGAGCGGCGCGGTCGAGGCCCCAGTGGGTGCTGCACCGCTATCCTCAACCCTTAAGGTCAAGGTAACGGGTTCATCAATAATGGCAAAGGCAGGTGCATTGCGGACGATCAGACGGCGATCCCAATCCGTTTTGCGCCCTGTCTGCAAAAGATGCATGGGCGCGGGCAGGTCGGGGGCCTGATCGGCATCATGCACGATGCCGTCCGACACCAACAAAATGCCCGCGATCCGCGCGCGTGGTTCTTCGGCCAACGCTTCGTTCAGGGCCGCCATAACTTGGGTGCCTTCGTCCCCGTCTCCGTCGCCTACGCGAATGCGGCGCAGTTCCGTATTGTCACGGGATTCAATCGCGGCCGCCAATTCCTTTGTGGCCTGTGCAGTCTGATCCGCCCGGTCCGAAAGGGTCTGACTGGCGCTTTCATCCTCGATCATCAGAACGATATCGGTCAGCGGCGCGCGATCCTCGACCTGATAGACCGGACCTGACAGCGCAGCGATCACAACCAGCGCCGCCAAACCGCGCAAAGCCCAGCCAGACAGACCGCGCCACAGGGCCAGAACAACCCCAGCGACAGCAATCGCCACTACGATGGCGAGAATGGGCCAAGGGATCAGCGGATCGAAGATGACGGTTCCTGTCATTGTCCCAACCTGTCCAGCAAGGCAGGCACGTGCACCTGATCTGATTTGTAGTTCCCGGTCAGCACATGCATCACCAGATTGACACCAAAGCGGTTTGCAAGCTCACGCTGCCGCTCACCCGCATACCCGCGGCCGACCGGCAGCAGTGCCTGACCGTTGCGATCAATGGCCCAGGCCGCACCCCAGTCATTGCCGCCGATCACCACCGGCGTCACGTTATCATTGAGGTTGCGGAAGGGCATGCCTTCGATCTGCTCAGCATCCATGGGTGCCGACTCGACCCACACTTCGGTGCCGGCGTAGCGACCTGGGAAATCCTGCAAAAGGTAGAAGGCACGGGTCAGGACATGATCACGCGGAACAGGCTCTAACGAAGGGATATTCAGCGGAGCCGCGATCTGTTGCAGCTTGCGCCCATTCGGGCTGGCGGCCCCGAAGCGGGCTACATCCGCGTCGCGCGTGTCGAACAGGATCATTCCGCCCGAGCGCAGGTAAGCGTTGAGCTTGACATAAGCCTCAGCCGACGGCTGCGGCTGATCGGGTGAGATCGGCCAATAAAGCAGCGGGAAAAACGCCAACTCGTCCCGTTCCAGATCCACGCCTATGGGTTCAGCAGGTTCTACCGAGGTTCGGAAAAACAACGTCTGAGCCAATCCCCGCATTCCTGCAGCCGCAATATCGTCAACCTGCTGATTACCCGTCAGAACATGCGCCAGAACCAATTCCTGTGTGGCGCTCAACGCGAAATCTGTACTTTCGGGCGTTTGCGCCTGTACTTCGGGCACCAGCAAAATCGCCCCCAGTGCGACAGCGGCCGCCCTGGCCAGACCCAGGCGACCGGACAACGCCAGCGAGGCGATGACGTCGATCGTCAGTAACAACAATGCAAGGCTCAGCAGGATGCCCCCAATGGGTGTTTCGGTGCTGACCTCCTGGCCCTTGATCGGAACATCCGACGGCCAGACAACTGGGCTGAGAACCGTTTCATCGGTCAGAACATTGCGTGCCAATTTCTGTTTGCCGCTTTCGTAAAGGCCGGGTCGCAAATCGGGACCGATCTGACCGGTCACAAGCTCAACACCATCGACGCCCGGTAGATTTCCGGCATCAGACAGAACACCAAAGCCATCCATAACCTGAATCGGTTCCCACGTGGTGCCTTGCAACTGTGACTCCTGCCGTAATTTCGCCGCTGACGACACCGCCAGCCGGTCCAGCATTTCAACAAAAAGCCCAGACAAGGGAAGGCTGGACCATTCCGCATCCGCCGTGACATGGAACAGTACCACCTGCCCCAAACCCAACGCTTTGCGGGTCACCAACGGCGTACCATCCGAAAGTGAGGCAATCACCCGGTCCGCCAAATTAGGGTCTGGTTGCGCCATGACTTGCGTGGTCACTGTGACATCTTCCGGCACCTGAAGTCCGTAGAAGGGCGAGTTCTCCGGGAAAGGTGCCAGCCCTTTGGCTTCGCCCCAGCTCATCGCGCCACCGACCGAGCGTCCGCCGCTGCGCAGGCGCACCGGCAAAAGGGTGTCCTCGGCATCCCGGCCAAGATCGCTGGCCGCCATCCGCGGACCGGCAAAGCGCAGCAGCAAACCGCCCTGTTCCACCCATTCGACCAGAGCCGCTTGTTCAGACCCTGCCAGTTTCGCCACATCGGCCAGCACGATCACATCGGGATTGGCGGGCAGGACTTCCAGCAATCCGCCATCGACGAAGTCCGCCGTTGGGGTCAGCACTTGCGTCAGGTAATGCAACGGCGACAACAGCTCTAACCCTTCGCGGTTCAGCGATCCGGCAATCAGGGCGACTTCGCGTCGCCGCAAGCTGTCATCGGTCAGCGTGACGGCCCCTGCCGAACGCTCACCCTGAATCTCAAACCGGGTGATGCGCGCGCGCAGTTCTGAAGGCAGCGACAGTTCTACCTGCGTCTGTGTCTCACCGCTGGCAAACTCCATCTCGGCCGATTGCAGAACACGCATTGCACCGGCGGGGTCACGCCCCTGAGCCAGTATCGTGATGCGATCTGCTGGACCGGGTTCCGCCCGTTGCGCGGACAATTGAATAACCCCGTCCTGATATGTAGCAGGCAGAATCGCAACCGCAGGCGACGGGGCCTGATAGACTGTCACATCACCGCGCGCGCGCAGGGCAGCCAAAATCGCCTCGTGCCCCTCGTAGGTCAGGCGGTCGCTGAACCAATGGGTGTCAAACCCTCCGTCCACCTGAGCCAGGGCAGCCAGCGCCATATCGACTTGCGCCCGGGTCGGTTGCCACGGTGTCGGGGTCAGCCCGGGTAAACGGCCGCGCCATGCTTCGGCGGCTTGGAAAACGGGGGCTTCAGGTTCGGTCAGGCGCAGGATAGCCACGGTGCGACCCGCGCGCCCGACCTCGGTCAGCTGCACATTGATCTGATCCAGCGTCGTTGACCAGCGGGTCGCCCCGGCCCAGCTGGCATCCAGCACCAGCAGCAACGGACCCGAGCCTGCCTGATCGCGCGAGGGGTTCAGGACCGGTCCGGCCAATCCAATGATAATCGCCGCCGCCGCCAGCATGCGCAGCAACAGCAGCCACCATGGGGTGCGGTCAGAAACGCTTTCGTCATCCCTTAACCCCAGCAGTAGCGTCACGGCCGGGAACAACCGGCGGATCGGCGCGGGTGGCACGGCGCGCAAGATCAGCCACAGGATCGGCAGGGTCAAAAGACCCATCAACACCCACGGTGCGGTAAAGCCAATGCCCGCCAGAACCGTCATCCCGTACCCCCATCCAGCGCACGATAGAGCCACAACAGAGCCGCTTGCGCACTGTCATCGGTGTGATGCAGCCCAAGTTGCCACCCTGTCGCGCGGCACAGCCGGGTCAGCGCATCCTTGCGCTTGGCAAGCCGTTCCAGATACCGCTCGCGCAGATCTCCGGCCTTGAGGGTTTCATGGCGAACGGACCCGCCGACGCTTTCAAAGATCGTGCGCCCCCGGTAGGGAAAGGTCTCTTCTCCGGGATCGAGAACCTGCAGAACTAAGCCTCGCACCCCACGGTCGGCGGCTTTGGTGAGGGCCAGTTCAACCTCATCCAGTGGACCAAGGAAATCGGAAATGAAAACAGCGCGGGCATGCGGGATCATGGCGCGGTGTTCTGGTGGCGCATAATCGTTTTCGGCGTCTTCGGACCACGCTTCGGCCAGTCGGATGATCTGAGCGTTGCCGCGCCGTGGCGGCAGGGTCGTGCCGGTCAGGCCGACGCGCTCACCCCCGCGTACTAGCAGGATCGCGGTTGCCAGCCCCAGCAGGCGGGCGCGGTCGGCCTTAGTGGACAGGTTCTTGTCAGACGAAAACCGCATCGACGCGCCCTGATCGACCCAAAGCATCACCGATTGCGCAATCTGCCACTCGCGTTCGCGCACGAATTGCTGATCCCCCCGGGCAGAGCGTCGATGGTCGATCATCCGGCGGCTGTCACCGATCTGAGCAGGGCGATATTGCCAGAAGTCATCACCAAGCCCCGAGCGGCGGCGGCCGTGGTCACCAAGCAGAACGGTTCCGGCCAATTGCTCAGCTCGTGCCAACAAAGGCGGCAGCCGGGACGCCTCGGCCTCAGATCTTTCTCGAAGGGTCAGCGCCGCATTCACGCCGCAGCCTCGGTGCGGACAAGACCGGCGGCGGTAGAGTCGATCAGGTCAGCCAAACTGTCACCGCGCGCCCGCGCCGCAAAGTTCAACGCCATCCGGTGGCTGAGCACCGGACGCGCCATGTCCAGCACATCCTCGGAATTTGGGGCCAAACGCCCCTGCAGCATCGCCCGGGCGCGCACCGTCATCATGAGTGCCTGCGCCGCACGGGGACCGGGGCCCCAGGCGACGGTTTCAGCCACCCGTTCGGAAACACCCGCCTCTTCGGGGCGGAAGGCGCGGACAAGATCGAGGATCAGTTCCACAACAGAGTCCCCGACCGGCATACGGCGCAACAGGGTCTGAGCGGCCAACAGCTCTTCCTTGCTGAAAATCTCGTGCGCTTCGTCCTCTTCCACGCCAGTCGTGGCCAGAAGAATATCGCGCTCGGTCTGGCGATCGGGATAATCCACGTCAATTCGAACCAAGAAACGGTCCAGCTGCGCCTCGGGCAGTGGATAAGTACCCTCTTGCTCGATCGGGTTTTGCGTCGCCAATACATGGAATGGTTCACCCAGATCGCGGTCTTCGCCAGCCACAGTCACAGTGCGTTCCTGCATCGCCTGCAACAGCGCTGACTGAGTCCGGGGGCTGGCCCGGTTGATTTCGTCCGCCATCAGCAGCTGACAGAAGATCGGACCGGAAATAAAGCGAAAGTGGCGGCTGCCATCCTCGGCTGTGTCCAGAACCTCGGACCCCAGAATATCGGCGGGCATCAGGTCGGGTGTGAACTGGATGCGGTTACCGTGCAGACCCATCACGGTCGACAGCGTTTCAACCAGCCGCGTCTTGCCAAGCCCAGGCAGGCCGATCAGCAGGGCGTGCCCACCGCACAACAGCGCGGTCAGCGTCAGGTCCACGACCCTTTCCTGTCCGATAAAGCGACGGGTGATCGAGGCCTTGGCCTCTTGCAGTTTAATTTCCAGCGCTTCGATCTCGGACACGAGGTCGGCAGGTTCGGTCATGACTTTCCCTTCCGTGGACTATTATGGTTGAAGTGTATCGCGCGAAAAGGAAATGGCAAAAGCAATGAGCGGACAAAAACCTGTGACCCCCTCTCCGGATGGGCTGGCGGCCTCGGTCAAAGCGGCCAAAACCAGGGGTTTACCCCCTGTTCACCTGTGGAATCCTCCGTTTTGCGGCGATCTGGACATCCATATCGCAAAAGATGGGTCTTGGACTTATTTAGGGTCGCCGATCAACCGGTTCGAGCTTGTGAAGCTTTTTTCCTCAATTCTTAAGAAAGAAGACGAGAAATACTACCTTGTGACCCCGGTGGAAAAGGTGGGAATCACTGTCGAGGATGCGCCCTTTGTGGCCGTGGATTTTGACGCGGCAGGCGAGGGTCAGGCCCAAGTACTGACATTTACGACCCGTGTTGGTGATACCGCGATAGCTGGTCCTGATCACCCGATCCGGATTGTCATCGATCCCGAAACAGACGAGCCGTCACCTTACGTATTGGTTCGCGCAAATCTTGAGGCGCGCATAGATCGCAAAAGCTTTTATCGTCTTGTGGACATCGCAACGCACAAAGATGGCTGGTTTGGCGTCTGGTCCAGTGGGCAGTTTTTCCCGCTTGTCCGGTCGGACAGCCTGACCGACTAGGCCGGTTTTGCGACCCGACGATCCTGTGCCAGAACAACAGCCATTGCCACGACCCCTGCGCCCAGCGCTCGGGTCCAGTTCCACTCTTCGCCCAGCACCAGCATGATCAGCATCACGTAGAAGGGGGCGACATTGATGTGAAAGGACGTAAGCGCGACGCCCAGTTGGCCAATCGATGCGACAAACAGGATCTGGCTGAGCGCCATGGAAATCAGCGAATAGATCGCCAGCATCCCAATTTGACGCGTGTCGATAGAAATGGACGGCACGATATCCATGCCCAGATGATGTGCGCCGGCCATCAGGATGGTTGCCATGAAGAACCCGCCAACAAATGTGACCGCTGCGCGCCCGGTCTGGCTTAATTCGGGGAAATCTCGCGAGGTTGCCTGGCTACCCCAGCAAAACAGGGCTGTCGCTGCAACGGCACAGGCCGCGCCCAAACCCAACTGTGCCGGGGCTACCGCGCTGGTGGCGATCAATCCGCCCACTACCGAGATTAGAACCCCAACAGCAAAATTCCACTTGAGTCGCCGAGTACCAGACGCAAGTTCCAGCAATGTCGCAATCAATGGCGCGCATGAGGCAATGATGGCCGTTGTGACCGGGTCAGTCAGTTTTTGCGCCACGATCAGCAGAAACATCCCCAGACCGATACCAAACCCGCCGACGACAAACGCATGTCCCCAACGGGCACGTAGAACCCGTTCCGGGCCATCTATCATGACCCAAATCGGGAGTAGAAACGCAACAGCCATGGCCATGCGCGCAACCAACAGCGCAACTGGCGGCCATGTCTGCAACAGCACCTCGGCCGCCGGAAACCCAGCCGCCCACGTCAGCATGGACGCCACTGCCAAGCCGTTGCCGGACAAGGCCGAATTTTGCCCGGCAGGCGCGGAAAGGGCGTTCCCGCGCGCGGGGCCTGGGCTCATCGCCATTATGTTCGAACCTTTTGTTGGTACGGCGTTCTGAAATGATTCGCCGCGTTGCCCGGACCCTCGCTGATTCAGTCAGCCGGATCTGGTCGAATTTCGACATACTGTCGTTTTCAGTCTCTTTTGTTAAAATCGCCTCGCGGATAAGGTCAGCGCACCAGCTAACCAAAGGCCTCCGATGCCAAAATTCGCCGCCAATATCTCTCTGCTCTTTGCCGAGCTTCCCTACCTGGACCGGTTTCAGGCCGCAGCAAAGGCTGGGTTCAAGGCGGTTGAAATTCTGTTCCCCTACGAACTGGCTGCCAAAGAGACACACCGCGCGTTGCTGGCCAACGGATTGAATCTGGTGCTGATCAATGCGCCCCCACCCAATTACACCGGCGGCGATCCCGGTTATGCCGCTGTTCCCGGTGGTGAAGACCGGTTCCAGTCGGATATCCGCCGCGTTTTGCGCTATGCTCAGGTTCTGCGCCCGGGGCTGATCCACATCATGTCAGGCTATTCCTCGGGACCGGACGCGTTTGAATGCATGGTGCACAACCTGCAATGGGCGGCCGACCTTGCACCACAACAACAATTCACGATTGAACCGCTCAACCCCGTGTCTCAGCCCGATTACTTCCTCAACGATTACAACCTGGCTGCTGACATCCTGGATCGTGTGGATCGCCCGAATGTCGGCCTGCAATATGACAGCTTTCACGCGCATATGATCCACGGAGATGCGCTGCAGGTTTGGGAACAGTTTCATCCACGGGTCGTGCATGCCCAGGTCGGAGCAGCCCCGGACCGCTCTGAACCGGGACACGGTCCGACGGATTTCGCTCAGCTTTTTAACGCTATGACGGCGTCGGGATATTCCGGTTGGGTTAGCGCCGAATACACACCGTCAACATCCAGAACCGTGCATTCACTGGGCTGGATGTGACGCCAGATACCCTATTCCGTCTGGCAATCAGGGCGAAAATATCTAAAACCGGGGCATCGCGACTTTAAGGATGCCCGAAATGATCCCTGCCCGCTTGGCCCACGCTGTATTCGGACTGATCATGTCCGGCCTCATGTCCTGTATCGTCACTGGCATCGCCACGGTCAAAGCTGTCGGTTTCGGACCGTCCACATTTGGTGACTGGATGAGTTCCTGGGCTTTTTGCTGGCCCATCGCCTTCGCCGTCATCCTGACCCTTGGACCAACAGTAAAACGTATGGTCGAGGGCTGGGTCAGACCGCAGGGCTGACCCGCTGCGAAGAGGGCCTGCCGGGCCTGATGAGCAGCGCCGCCCGCTTGATGAATTTCTAGTGCGCCTCAGCCCAGTTGGCGCCTTGCCCGGCATCCACGCTCAGCTTCACATCCAGCTTCACAGCTGGATCAGATGCGCCTTCCATCACGTCGCGTGCGACATCGATCAAAGGGTCCACCGCATCCTCGGCGACTTCGAACAGCAATTCGTCATGCACCTGCAGCAGCATCTTGGCGGGCAGACCATTGATCGCGTCCGGCATCCGCACCATCGCGCGCCGGATCACATCCGCCGCCGTTCCTTGAATTGGCGCGTTGATCGCCGCCCGGCGCGAGAAACCGGCATGCGGACCTTTGGCGTTAATCTCAGGTGTATGGATTTTACGCCCGAACAAAGTCTGCACATAGCCATGCTCTTTGGCAAAGGCGACAGTGTCGTCCATATACTTGCGAATACCCGGGAAGCGTTCGAAATAACGGTCGATGAACCCCTGCGCCTCAGCCCGCGGGATGCGCAGATTGCGCGCCAACCCAAAGCCTGAAATGCCGTAGATTACACCAAAGTTGATCGCCTTGGCCTGACGGCGGATATCCGGCGTCATCTCGTCCAGCGGCACATCGAACATCTCGGACGCGGTCATGGCGTGAATGTCCAGCCCGTCGGAAAACGCCTGTTTCAGAGCCGAAATATCAGCGATATGGGCCAGAATTCGCAGCTCGATCTGGCTGTAGTCGAGGCTGACCAGCACATTGCCCGGTTCGGCAATGAACGCCTCGCGAATACGGCGACCTTCCTCGGTGCGCACTGGGATGTTTTGCAGGTTCGGATCGGTCGAGGCCAGACGGCCCGTGTTCGCCCCAGTGATCGAATAAGACGTATGCACCCTACCCGTATCGGGGTTGATATGGGTCTGCAGCGCGTCCGTGTAGGTCGATTTCAGCTTGGACAACTGCCGCCAATCCAGCACCCGCCGAGGCAATTCATGCTCGGTCGCGAGGTCTTCGAGAATGTCAGCCCCGGTCGAATATTTCCCGGTCTTCCCCTTTTTGCCGCCTTCCAGACCCATCTTGTCAAACAGGATCTCGCCCAGTTGAGCGGGGGAACCGACGTTGAAATTCTCGCCCGCCAACTCGTGAATTTCAGCCTCTAATCCGGCCATTTTCTGAGCAAAAGCATTGGACATCCGGCTCAGCACATCGCGGTCAACCTTGATACCGTGCATCTCCATCTCGGCCAGAACCGGCACCAGCGGGCGTTCGAGCGTTTCATAGACGGTTGTCACCTGCACCTGATGCAGTTGCGGTTTGAACAGCTTCCATAGGCGCAGAGTAATATCGGCATCTTCGGCCGCATAGGCGGTCGCCTCATCAATCGGCACCTTGTCGAAAGTGATCGCCGATTTACCCGAACCCAGCAGCGGTTTGATCGGGATTGGAGTGTGATTCAGATAGCGTTCGGACAAGGTATCCATACCATGCCCATGCTCACCCCCATGCATCGCGTAGGACATCAGCATCGTGTCATCGATTGGCGCCACATTCACACCATAGCGGACGAAAATCTTGGCGTCGTATTTCATGTTCTGCCCGATCTTCAGGATCGACGGATCCTCGAGCATCGGCTTCAGCAGCTTCAGAACCTCATTTATGGGCATTTGCCCCTCGGCCAGCGCGTCTGAACCGAACAGATCGTCGCTGGCGCTTTCGCGGTGGATCAGCGGGATGTAACACGCCTCGCCCGGTTCAACTGACAGAGAGATGCCGACAAGATCAGCGATCATTTCATTCAGGCCGGTGGTTTCCGTATCCATGGCGATCCAGCCGCGCTCATACGCCTGGTCGATCCATTTTTGCAGCGCACCGGCATCCCGCACACATTCGTATTTCGACGCATCAAAGGGGATAGCTTCAGCTTCGACCACCTCAGCAGCCGGCGCCGGCGCATCGGCAATCGCTGGCGCTTCGGCACCCAACTTATCCGCTATCCGTTTGGTGAGCGTGCGAAACTCCATATCTGCCAGAAAACCCAGCAAGGTGTCAGGTTCGGGATCTTTCACCTCAAGATCGTCCAGCGTGAAATCCAGCGGTGTGTTCTCGTCCAGTTGCACCAGTTTCTTCGACAGCTCGATCTGGTCGCGCTTTTCGATCAGGGTCTGGCGGCGCTTTGGCTGCTTAATTTCTTCGGCCCGGTCCAGCAACGTTTCCAGATCACCATATTCGTTGATCAGCAGGGCGGCCGTTTTGACCCCAATGCCTGGAGCCCCGGGAACGTTATCGACGCTGTCGCCCGCCAGTGCCTGCACATCAACCACGCGTTCAGGGCCAACGCCGAATTTCTCAATCACGCCATCGCGGTCGATGCGCTTGTTCTTCATCGCATCCAGCATTTCGACACCGCCGCCAACCAGCTGCATCAGGTCCTTGTCCGAGCTTACGATTGTCACACGCCCGCCCGCCTCACGCGCCTGCACAGCAAGGGTCGCGATGATGTCGTCGGCCTCGTACCCCTCCAACTCTTTGCAAGCGATGTTGAAGGCTTTCGTTGCTTCGCGTGTCAGGGGCATCTGCGGGCGCAGGTCCTCGGGCATCGCTTCACGGTTGGCCTTGTAGAGGTCATACATATCGTTGCGGAACGTGTGCGAGCCTTTGTCGAAGATCACCGCCACATGGGTCGGTGCGTCCGGGCCAGCGTTCCCTTCAACATATTTCTGCAACATGTTGCAAAAGCCAGAAACTGCGCCAATCGGCAGTCCGTCCGATTTTCGTGTAAGCGGCGGCAGCGCGTGGTAGGCCCTGAAAATAAAGGCCGATCCGTCAATCAGATGCAGGTGACACCCTTTTCCGAAATTGCTCATGCGCGCGCTCCGTTCTGGTTGGAAACGGTTCTGCCACAGGCCCGCGCGGGTGGCCAGCAAAGAAGGTGGTCAATCCACACAAGAGGCCGGAAAACTGTGCCGGAACGTCAACGCAGGCCGTCAATCACGCGACACGGAATTCCTGCCCGGTTCTGTCCCAGATCAGTCCCACACGCTCGGCGATGCCGTTCATCTGCTTGTGCAGCGACCGGTCGTTCAATCTGCGGCTCAACGTGCGCAAGGGAATTAGATTGCGCTCTCCGTAACCATCGATCAGCAAAAACATCCGGCTTTGATTGCGCAGCCCGTAGACAATGTTGGTCTCGTGAATATCGCGGGCAACAATTTGAAGCTTAAACAGTTTTTTGGCAAAGCTGTTCAATTCATTCAGAACATCTTCGCTCAGCGCTCCATCCTCGCACAGCTTGGCTAGGGGATGTGCGAGCTGTCCGTCATCGGATTCGATCCGTTCCACAATGATCGCCGGGCCAATGTCGGTTTGCGCTATGCCAAAACATCGCGCCAAAGGCAGGTGCTCGATGTCGGTGCCGCTTTTTAACGCCGCCTTCATCTCACCCTCGATTTCCTTCAGCGCATTGCGAAAGACAGAATCGGGCAAGAGCCGTCGGATCAACCGTTTTGCAAAGGATCGGTTGGGCCGTTTACGCGGGCGCGTCACCTTTACCAATAAGTGGGACTGCCCTGGGCAGGCATACACGTCTCGATGTCCGCCACTGGCAATCGGGTCCTGATCGGACACCCGCAAAAGCTGCACTGCAAAAAGCATCCGGCCCCCGAATTTATTGCGCGTTGTGCTCCGACAGTACGTATTTACAATCGCAATACGGGCACTCGACCCAGCCCGTATCTTCGGGGATCTGCAACCAAACGCGCGGGTGGCCCAATGCGCCTTCGCCGCCGTCACAGGCAACACGTGCGGTTTCGACGATCTTGGTTTCCGGTGCATCAAGTGTCACGGCTGGCGATCCTTCATTGGTTGTCGGCCTCGCGGGCATGCATTAGGTGCGTTTATGAGCGATGAGCAAACCGGGGGCAAGGGTCTCATGACCGATGCGGCAATCAGGATCGATGGACTGCGCAAGACCTATCGGGGTGGCAAGGGCCAGCCCGAGAAACAGGCACTGAAGGGCATAGACCTGAGCATTCCACGGGGGTCGGTGTTTGGCCTGCTGGGTCCGAACGGGGCCGGTAAATCGACCCTGATCAACATTCTGGCCGGTCTGGTGGTGAAATCTGCGGGTACAGTGTCGATTTGGGGGTACGATCAGGACCGCAACCCGCGCCAGTCCCGCGCCGCGATTGGCGTGATGCCCCAAGAGCTGAACCTTGACCCGTTTTTCACCCCCCGCGGCGCGTTGGAGGTGCAGGCCGGTTTGTACGGCGTACCCAAGGCCCAACGCCGCAGCGATGAGATCCTTGAACTGGTCGGTCTCAGCGACAAGGCCGAAGCCTATGCCCGCACGCTGTCGGGTGGCATGCGGCGGCGGTTGCTGCTGGCCAAGGCGCTGGTGCATCACCCCAAGATCCTGGTGCTGGATGAACCGACGGCAGGTGTGGATATCGAACTGCGCCAGATGCTCTGGACAAATGTGCGCAAGCTGAACGAACAGGGCATGACCATCATCCTGACCACCCATTACCTGGAAGAAGCGCAGGAAATGTGTGACGAGATTGCCATCATCAACCACGGTGAAAAAATCGCTCAGGACAGCACCGCCAACCTGCTGGGCCGAATGGATAGCCGCACCATGGTCATCGTTCCTGACAGCCCAGTCGTCGATCTGCCCGCAACCGAAGGGGTCGAAGCCGCCTTGCGCGACGATGGTAACCTTGTTCTGCAATATCGCAGCGCCCAAACCAACGCCGAGCAAGTTCTGGAATCCGTCCGCGCAGCCAATATCCGCATTCGCGACGTCCGCACTGAAGAGGCTGATCTAGAGGATGTGTTCCTCGCCTTGACGTCCAGCCGCTCCGAGGACGCCCCGGCGGCTGATCCGGATCAGCCGCGCCGGGGGATGCACAGGGTCAAGCTTTAGTCTCGGTCGATTCGGGCCTGATAGCAGTTGTTTCGCGCAGATCGGACGTGGATGTAGTCCACATCTGGTCGGGCAAAGATATCTCTGACTTTTGCACCGATCTGATCCGTGGGCGTGATCGCCCCGGTGCCATAGACGATGCGGTCATCTGTGCCATAGCCCTTAATTAGGTAGTCGGGCGACGAGGTCAGGATCTCGGGCAGGTCTTGCCCCTCGTATCGCTCACAGGGTGCAGCACACAGAAAGATTGGCCCGGTTTCCGCATATGGATGTGTCTCTAAAAAGGGCCTATGGGCCAAGATCAGCATTTCTTCGTCCTCGGGAATGTTCTGCAAACAATGGCGACACGGGTTACCGGCACCCGTTGAAACGGTCCGTTCTGGCGTTGCGCCATAGGAATCCGGGTGACCGGCCTGAAGGGCGCGTACGTCCTCGGTGGGCAATGCGGTGATTTTGAACATTTCAGGTCTCCTTTTTCCCGACATTGCCCATCGGACCAAACCCAATCGACCCGTTTCCTGCGCAAAGGACTCGAAAAAGAACAAAACGTGAATATAATATGGAATCGTCATGTATGCCGAGCTGTCGATCACGTCGAATTTCACCTTCCTCACCGGGGCGTCCCACCCCGAGGAGTATATGGAGCGTGCCGTCACCCTGGGCCTGCCCGCCATCGCCATCGCTGATGACAACTCGGTCGCCGGGATCGTCCGCGCCCATACGCAGGCGCGTGAGATCACCCGCAAGGTGCGCGAACGGCTGGAGTGGGAGGCGCAGAACACCTCCATAGGCCCACCCTGCCCCGATCACATCCCCAAACCGCCCTCGTACCCGATCCACGCGGTGCCCCGTCTGATACCGGCGGCACGACTGATCTTTACCGACGCACCCACGGTTACCGCCCTGCCCCTGAACCGGCAGGGCTGGGCCAACCTATGCCGTATCCTGTCCAAAGGCCGCCTGCGCGCCGAAAAAGGCGACTGCATCCTGCACTTGTCCGACCTGCTGGAGTTTTCCGACGGCCTCCACTTGCTGCTGTGGCCGCAAACGGCCCGGTCTCCGGGCGGCGCGGACGCATGGCGGACACAAGCGCAACAGCTGACGCGCCGCTTTGCCGGGCGGATGCATCTGTTGATGCACCCCCGGTATGATGGCGCAGATAGCGCGTTTTTCTTTTTATTAGAGACTGAATCAAAGCAACTCGACATCCCCACCCTCGCCAGTGCCACGCCGATGATGCATCACGGGGGCCGCCGCAAGCTGGGGGATGTGCTGACCGCCATCCGCCTGCGCCGCAAGGTCGATGAGTTGGGCCGCGAGGCGCTGGCCAATGGCGAACAACGCCTGCGGTCCGAGGCCGAGATGCTGCGCATCTTCAAAGGTTATGAGGGGGCCGTTGCCCGCGCGCATGAACTCAGCGAACAGCTCACATTCTCGCTGGACGAGCTGCGTTATGAGTACCCCAGCGAGGGCAGCGAGCAGGAAACCCCGACCCAACGCCTGCATCGTCTGGCGCATGAAGGGTTGCAATGGCGCTATCCGGCAGGCGCGTCCGAGAAGGCGAAAAAGATGCTGGCGCATGAGCTCGCCCTGATCGGCAAGCTGAAATACGAACCCTACTTTCTGACAGTCCGCGATATCGTTCATTTCGCCCGCTCGCGCGACATCCTCTGCCAGGGACGCGGCTCGGCGGCCAATTCGGTGGTCTGCTTCTGCCTCGGCATCACCGAGGTCAGCCCTGAGATGGGCACGATGGTCTTCGAACGCTTTGTCTCCGAGGCGCGGGATGAGCCCCCCGATATCGACGTCGATTTCGAACATGAGCGCCGCGAAGAGGTGATCCAGCACATCTATGACCGCTATGGCCGCCATCGCGCCGGCCTTTGCGCAACGGTCGTGCATTATCGCGGCAAACGCGCCATCCGCGAGGTTGGCCGCGCGATGGGCCTGACCGAAGATACGATCTCAGCGCTCTCATCTCAGCTTTGGGGCTTCTTCTCCGCTGCGGGGCTTGAGGCGGAACGGATGCGCGAGATTGGCCTCGACCCCGAAGATCGCCGTCTAAAACAGACTCTAATGCTGGTATATGAGATCGACGGGTTCCCCCGTCACCTGTCTCAGCATGTCGGCGGCTTCATCATCACCGAGGGGCGTCTGGACGAGCTTGTTCCTATCGAGAACGCCACGATGGAGGACCGCACGGTCATCTGCTGGGACAAGGACGATATCGACACGCTGGGCATCCTCAAGGTCGATGTCCTCAGCCTCGGGATGCTGACCTGCATTCGCAAGGCCTTTGACCTGATCGGTCAGCACCATCAGACCAGCTATACGCTGGCGACCCTGCCGCCCGAGGACCCTGTCGTCTACGACATGCTGTGCAAGGCGGACTCGATTGGCGTGTTTCAGGTGGAATCACGAGCACAGATGAACTTTCTGCCCCGGATGCGGCCCCGCAATTTCTATGATCTGGTGATTGAGGTCGCCATCATCCGCCCCGGCCCCATTCAGGGCGACATGGTCCACCCCTATATCCGCCGCCGGAACGGAGAGGAGGAAGTCAGCTTCCCCTCGGACGAGTTGGGCGAGGTGCTGGGCAAAACGCTGGGCGTGCCGCTGTTTCAGGAACAGGCGATGCAGATTGCCATTGTCGGCGCAGGCTTTACCCCGGAACAGGCCGACCGGCTACGCCGGTCTCTGGCAACCTTCAAGAAGCACGGCAATGTCAGCGAATTCCGCGCGCTTTTCTTGCGCGGGATGAAACGCAACGGGTATGAACAGGACTTCGCCGAACGCTGTTTTTCCCAGATCGAAGGCTTCGGCTCTTACGGTTTCCCAGAAAGCCACGCGGCCAGCTTTGCGCTGCTGGTCTATGCCTCGGCCTGGATCAAATGCCACCATCCGGGGATATTTGCCTGCGCCCTGCTGAATTCGCAGCCAATGGGGTTCTATGCCCCCGCCCAGATCGTCCGTGATGCGCGCGAGCATGAGGTTCAAGTGCGCCCGGTCTGCATCAATGCCAGCTTTTGGGACAATGTGATGGAACCTGACGGTCAGGGCGGGCTGGCGCTGCGACTGGGCTTCCGCCAAATCAAGGGCCTCAGCGAGGAAGATGCCAGCTGGCTGACAGCCGCGCGCGGCAATGGCTATCATCAGGTCGACGATGTCTGGCGCCGTGCCGGTTTGGGACCATCGGTGATCGAACGGCTGGCCGAGGCGGATGCCTTCGCCGCCTGCGACCTGACACGGCGCGAGGCATTGTGGCAGGCCAAAGCGATCGCCACAGCCAAACCCCTGCCGCTGTTCTCACAAGATCTGGAGGGGGAGGCGCTGGATGAACCCGAGGCCTACCTGCCGAAAATGACCTTGGGCGAGCAGGTGGTCGAGGACTACGTCGCCACCCGCCTCAGCCTACGGGCGCATCCCGTCGCCCTGCTGCGGCATATTCTGACACCGGACCCGCGCGACAAAACCACCCCTGTCACATGACCCCAGAACGGGATATCGCCCCTGAACAGAGTCGAAATCGGACCATCCTAATGACCAGACCCACCCTGCCCCCACGCTTTCCTGCAACGCCGAACCAGATCAGCGCACAGGTCCACGCATTTTACGCCCGAGTGCGCGAGGACGCGGTTCTGGGGCCCGTCTTCAACAAACATGTCCACGATTGGCACGCACATGAGGAGAAGATCGCCGCGTTCTGGCGCAACGCGATTTTGTTCGAGCGCAGTTATGACGGCAACCCGCAACGAGTCCATATCGAACGTCCCGACGTAAAGCCCGAGTTCTTCGCCCATTGGCTGGATCTGTTCGAAGAGGTCGCGACGCAGACGCTGCCCCCTGAAACCGCAACACCGTGGGTCGCGCTGGCGCGCCGCATTGGTGTGGGAATGAAGGCCGGTGTTCAATCCGCACGTCAACCCAAGGATGCACCCCCGATCCTGCGGTGATCCCGCGTCATAGCGGCCATGCAATGTTAGCGGTAAATTAAGGGCTATGCGCGCCACCAAAATGGGTTTACTCAAAGGCCAGCCACCCGCAACATACGCGGTGTGATGGCACAGTCACAACACCGAAACATCACCCGAGGCCACAAAGATGAGCACTCAGAACTCCACCCTTCGGGGACTTGGCTATGCGTTTTTGGGCTTTGCGGTCTTTGCCAGCCATGACGCGCTGATCAAGGCGCTCGGCGGCGTCTACTCGGTGATGCAGATCATCTTTTTTGCCACGCTGTTTTCCTTTGTGCCCATGGCCGTCACGATTCTGACCGACCGGACAACCGGGAACTTCCTGCCCCATCACCCATGGCTGGTGTTGCTGCGATCTGGCCTGATGGTCACCGCAATGTCCTGCGCGTTTTACTCCTTTTCCGTATTGCCGCTGGCCGAGGTCTATTCGCTGCTGTTCTCCTTTCCACTGATCGTGACGGTCCTGTCGATCCCCATCCTTGGCGAGGTGGTCCGCGCCCAGCGCTGGGCCGCAGTCGGTGTTGGTCTGATCGGCGTGCTGATTGTCTTACGCCCCGGCGCAACAGATATCACGCTGGGCCATCTGGCCGCCCTGACAGCCGCCTTTTGCAGCGCCTTCGCATCTGTGTTGGTGCGCAAGATCGGGAATGAGGAACGATCGGCGGTGCTGATCCTGTACCCCATGTTGTTGGCCATCGCGGTGATGAGCCTTGCACAGCCTGCCGTCTATCAACCACCATCCCTGCTGCATCTTGCGATGATGGCATTGGTAGGCGTTTTCTCGGTCATCGCCCAGCATCTGATCATTCTGGCCTATCGGGCCGCGCCCGCCGGGGTTATTGCCCCCAGTCAATATAGCCAGATCATCTGGGCCACGATTTTCGGCATGGCTTTCTTTGGCGAACGCCCGGACGTCTGGGTTGCAGTCGGTGCAAGCGTCATTATCGCATCCGGCGTCTACGTGGTGTGGCGCGAAAGCAGAACCAACACGACCTCAGCCAACACGCCCGTCCTGCGGGTGCGGTCACCTCGGTCGGATACCGGGGCGTCACGGCCAGGGGAGTAAACGTCAAACTAAAAAACGGCGCACTATTCCGCGCGCCGTTTTCAACCGCATTACGCGGATGGTCTCGTTTTAGAGTCTTAGTAAACAACCACCGACCGAATGCTTTCGCCTTTATGCATCAGGTCGAAGCCGTGATTGATATCGTCCAGACCCATGGTGTGGGTGATCATCGGGTCGATCTCGATCTTGCCGTCCATGTACCAGTCGACGATCTTGGGCACATCGGTTCGTCCCCGCGCGCCGCCAAAGGCGGTGCCGCGCCACGAGCGGCCAGTGACCAGCTGGAATGGGCGGGTCGAGATTTCGGCCCCCGCAGGTGCCACGCCGATGATGATCGATTCACCCCAGCCTTTGTGCGCCGCTTCCAGAGCCGTGCGCATCACGCCGACATTACCGGTGGCGTCAAATGTGTAATCCGCGCCGCCTTTGGTCAGGTTCACCAGATAGGGCACCAGATCACCTTCAACTTCGGATGGGTTGACGAAATCGGTCATGCCGAACCTAGTCGCCATCTCGACTTTTGACGGGTTCAGGTCGACGCCAACGATCTGGTCCGCTCCGGCCAAACGCAGGCCTTGAATGACGTTCAGGCCGATGCCACCCAGACCAAACACGATGGCGCGACTCCCGATCTCAACCTTGGCAGTGTTGATGACCGCACCGATGCCGGTGGTGACCCCACAGCCGATGTAGCAAATCTTGTCGAAAGGCGCGTCCTCACGCACTTTGGCTAGCGCGATCTCGGGCAGAACCGTGTGGTTGGCAAAGGTCGAGCAGCCCATGTAGTGCAGGATCGGGTCACCATCCAAAGTCGTAAACCGCGAGGTTCCGTCGGGCATCAGGCCCCGGCCTTGGGTTTCGCGGATCGCCTGACACAGGTTGGTCTTGGGGTGCAAACAGTATTCGCACTCACGACATTCAGGGGTGTAAAGTGGGATCACGTGATCGCCCGGTTTCAGGCTGGTGACGCCCGGACCGACGTCGACAACCACACCCGCGCCCTCGTGGCCCAGAATGGCCGGGAACAGGCCTTCGGGGTCAGCACCCGACCGGGTGAATTCGTCGGTGTGGCAAAGGCCGGTGGCTTTGATTTCGACCAGAACCTCGCCCGCCTTGGGGCCTTCGAGGTTCACATCCATCACTTCCAAAGGTTTGCCCGCCTGAATGGCGACGGCGGCACGGGTGCGCATGATCGTTGTCTCCCTGTCTTATTTGCCCCGACCCTGCGTCAATTGCAGGGTGTTTTCAACTGCGCTTTGGTGGCAGGTTGGCTAAATGTTTGATATTGCAGTAACGACATTGTCAGAAGGAGAAACGCCAATGCACCGATTTATTCCCGCGCTGGTCCTGCTGGCAGGCTGTGCAGAGACGACTGCACCCGTGGAAACACCCGCCTCAACGGACGCGCCGGTTGATCTGGCCTTTTGCCTGGGCGACGATTTTGCCGATTCCATCGGCCAACCGGTTTCGACCATCCAAGCCCAGTTGCCCGAACGGTCGCGTGTTCTGGGTCCTGATGACATTGCCACACAGGATTATCGCATCGACCGGCTGAATGTTTTCGTGAACGGAGCCGGAATCATTCAACGCCTGACCTGCGGGTAAGCGTGGACTCGAGGCATGATTCTACGATAAGAACAAAATGGGAACATTTTGATGTCTGCCAATGCCAAAACGCCGAATACTCTCACTGTGGTTCCCCCGTCTGGGGGCTGAACGGCTGATCCGTGCTGCGCGGGGGCTGCATGCTGGCCCTTTGGCGGTGGTTGCGGAACAGTCGAACATGCAGGTGATCACCTCATTGAACGCAGAAGCGCAGGCCGCAGGCCTGCGTGTGGGCCAGCCCGTGCGTGATGCCCATGCCATGTGCGCGGCCCTGATCACGCGACACCGCAACGCCCCCGCCGAGGCCGCGTTTCTGACCGCGCTGCGCCGCTGGGCCGGCAAGTTCAGCCCATGGGTGGCTGAAGAGATCCCCGATGGTCTGATCGTCGACCTGTCGGGCTGCACGCATCTGTTCGGCGGGGAGGAGGCGCTGCTGAGCGTCATTGAAACCGATTGCGCCGATATGGGGCTGAGCGTTCAGATGGGTATCGCCGACACGTTGGGCGCAGCCTGGGCGCTGGCGCGTTATGCGGGGCAAGAGGCCACGTCTGACCGCAACGGCGACGCCATCAGCCAAGAGGCACGCGCCACCCGCGCGCGCGCAGGGAAACGGCGGCACTGGACCAAGGGCGGGGCCGCACCGCAAGTGATGGCTCTGGGCGGTGGCGCGCGGATCGCAGCACCAGGGCAATCTTATGGCGCGCTCAGCCCTCTGCCGATTGCGGCGCTGCGGCTGGAAGATCAGGTTGTGGCACAACTGAACCGGCTGGGCCTACGCCGGATCGGCGATCTTTTGGGCCAACCCCGGGCTTCTCTCGCCCGACGGTTCGGGCGCGGGCTGGTGATGAGACTGGACCAAGCGATGGGCAGCGCGCCCGAACCGGTATCCCCCGCGCGTCCGCCCCATCACTTTGCGGTGCGGATGACCCTGCCCAACCCGATCGGGTTGATCGAGGATGTGATGGCCGCAATCGACCGGGTGCTGCCCACGCTGTGCGCGAAGCTGGAAGAGAAGGCGCGTGGCGTCCGCAACCTACGGCTTGAGGCGCATCGCGCCGATCAGGCGGCCGAGATCATCGAGGTTGGTCTGGCCCGTCCAACCTATGACAAACACCGCATTCGCCCTTTGTTAGAGATGAAAATTGACAAAATAGACGCAGGCTATGGCATCGACATGCTGCGGCTTGAGGCGATCCAGACCGAGCCCATCCATGCCCGCACCGTGGCCGGGCACGCCGAGGCGCGCCGTGTGGCCCGCGCGCGGCTGGAGGGCAATACAGCCGTAGATGATCTGATCGGCAAACTGGGCGCGCGGGTCGGGCTGGAGGTGATCACACGCCGCCATCCGGCCGCGTCGCATATCCCCGAAAAAACGGCACAGACTTTGGCGGCAGCATGGTCTGAACCCGCGCGCGACTGGCCTGCCCCACCGCGCCCGCGCCCCTTGCAGATGTGGCAGCCCGAGCCGGTGATGGCCGCTGAAGCCCCGGATATTCCAGCCGCCTTTCGCTGGCGCGGACGCGACTGGCAGTTGGCCCAGGCCACCGGCCCGGAACGGATCGCACCCGAATGGTGGCTGGATGACCCCAACTGGCGCAGCGGCGTGCGTGACTATTGGGTGGTGGTCACCGAACAGGGTGAGCGACTGTGGCTGTTTTACGGCCATGGCGGCACGATGTCGGCAGGCTGGTTCTGTCAGGGGCAGTTTGGTTAGAACCTCTGATTAGAGTCTATTTCCCGCGGTAAATCAGCCAATCCGGCAGGTAATCCAGCAAACGGATCACCCAAGAGAACGGTGCCGGGAAATCGGTGCGGAACCGGCGGCGCGACATCGCCCTGACCACCCGGTCCGCCGCGTCCTCCGGCGTCATCAACATCGGCATCTTGAACGTGTTCTTTTCGGTCAGGCGGGTCTTAATGAAACCTGGATTGACGATCCGAACAGTTACCCCCGTGCCTGCCAGATCAAATCGCATCGTTTCAGCCAATGAGACAAGCGCCGCCTTGCTGGCCGCGTATCCGACAGCAGCCGGAAGCCCGCGATAGCCAGACAAAGACCCGATCAGGGTAATGTCGCCCTGTCCGGCCCGCAGAAACCCTGGCACCGTCTCACCCAACACACGCAGCGCGCCAAGGTAGTTCACGTCTGTCATGGACAGAACAGCTTCGGTATCCCAATCGGCCGATTTCATAGGCTCGTAGGCACCGGCATTGTAGACCAGCCCATCCACCACGCCGACATCTGCAACGGCCCGGCGCACAGCCGCCAGGTCGGTCACATCAAACGGCACCGCCCGCGCGTTCGGAAGGGTTTTGCAAATCTCGGCCAATCGCGCCGCATTGCGCGCCGAGAGGATCAGTTTTGCCCCCTGTCGGCTTAGCGCCTGGGCCAAAGATCGGCCAAGCCCCTCACTGGCGCCAACGATCCAATAGGTTTTTCCGTCAAAACTGCTCATGCTTGGGCCATCCGGACTGTCGGGTACATATGGCCCGGACATTGGTTTCGTGTTGATTCAGACAATTTAAGGATTTTACGGATCGGCAACAAAGCTGGATCACGTTAACGCTCAAAAAACCGGGCAAGACATCACGATGTAACGCACGTTCAAAAAAAGTCCAACGTGATTGATCCGTACACGCATCTGATGCGTAATCCATTTAAATTGCCGAACTAAGGGGATCACATGTTCGACGAACCAAGGGGCGCACGCAAGAAAATCGCAATTGTAGGTGCAGGAATATCAGGCCTATCCGCAGCTTACTATCTATCCGAAGACAATGATGTAACGGTCTATGAGGCCGAGCCAAGACTGGGCGGCCATGCCCGAACGGTCATGGCTGGCAAAAACGGTGATCAACCGGTCGACACCGGTTTTATCGTGTTCAACTATTCCACCTACCCCAACCTGACCAAACTGTTCGACGAGCTGAACGTCCCGGTCACCAAAAGCGAGATGAGCTTTGGCGCTACGATAGACAATGGTCGCCTTGAATACGGATTGAACAATCTGCGCACCCTGACAGCGCAAAAACGCAACCTGATGCGTCCGGCCTATTACAAGATGATTTCGGACATTCTGCGCTTTGGCAAAGAAGCCCCGGAAGCTGCCAAGAACAATGACACTACGATTGGCGAACTGATCGACGAACTACGTTTGGGCCACTGGTTCCGCCACAACTATCTGATGCCCATGTGCGGGGCGATCTGGTCTACCCCCGTCGAATTCATTGACCGCTTTCCCGCACGTTCGCTGGTGCAGTTCTTCCAAAACCATGCCTTGCTGGCCGGTGATCGGTCAAAGCAGCATCAGTGGTGGACGGTCAAAGGTGGCAGCATTGAATATGTCCGCCGGATCGAGGCTGCATTGCGCGCCCGCGGTTGCGAAATCCGCGTCGCCTCCCCCGTGCAGCATGTTCAGAGGGATGAACTAGGCGTGACCGTACTCAGCGAAGGCCAGGCTGACCTTTATGATGAGATCATCCTTGCCACCCATTCCGACCAGTCGCTGGCCATTCTGGGCGGCAACGCCACAGCCGAGGAAACAGCAGCCCTTAGCGCGATCAAGTACCAGCCCAACAAGGCCGTCTTGCATTGCGATCCCGGTCAGATGCCCAAAAGGCGGGCCTGCTGGTCCAGCTGGACCTATCGTTCACAGGCCGGAAATGTCGGCGTCACCTACTGGATGAACCGGTTACAGAACATTCCGGACAGTGATCCGATGTTTGTAACGCTCAATGTTGCGGCGGATATTCCCGCAGACAAAATCTATGACGAAGTCGAATTCGCCCATCCGGTTTTCGATCAAGCCGCACTGAAGGCCCAGGGGCAAATTCGCGACATGCAGGGACAGAACAAAACGTGGTTTGCCGGTGCATATAACCGGCATGGTTTTCACGAAGACGGGATTGCCAGCGCGATGCATGTTGTCGCGCAGTTGAATGGCACCCCGCAAACCATCGGAGCTGACAATGGCGTTGCCAAAAATGACCCGGTCATCCCTGTCGCGGCCGAATAGCTCGGTCTGGTGCGTCGCTCTGCTGTCGCTGACCTTGCTGGCCCCAGCCGGGCTGGCGGCGTCACCCGTGTCAAACGAATTGCCGAATGCCGAACTGCGCGGTTCCGCGACTTTCCGGTATCTAGGCCTTCCCATCTATGACGCAAAGCTCTTCACGCCCGTCGGTGACCCGTTCAGTTGGAGCGACGATTTCGGGTTGCAGTTGACCTACCGCAAAAACCTCAAGCAGAAGGCTCTCGTCGAATCCACGCTGGATGAGATGACACGGCAAGGAAACAGCGGGCTGACACAAGCCCAGCTTGAGCAGTGCTTTCAGGCTGTCAGCAAAGGCGACAGCTATCTGGCCATCTCGGAAGGGCCGAACAAGGTTGGTTTCTGGCGGAACGGGCGCAAAACCTGCACCCTGTCCGGGCAAGGCGTCAAAAAGACATTCATGTCGATCTTTCTGGGAGACAATACCAGATCCGCAAGCTTTACGCGGCAATTGAAGGGACAGTGATGCTGTATCCCCGGGTCAGCCTCTATGCGCTGATGCTCGCAGCGGCGGGTATTCCCCTCTACATCCACCTGCCGCGTTTTGCTGCGGTTAACCTTGGGATTAGCCTTGGGGTGATTGGAACGGTACTGCTGTTGATCCGGCTTGTGGATCTTGTGCAAGACCCGCTGATAGGCTGGGCGATTGACCGATGGCCGGGCGGTCAATTGCTGTTCGCCGCCATGGCCGCTGTTGGGCTGGCGGTCGGCTTTCCGCTGCTCTTTGCCTTGCCACAGGGCGCAAGCGTGACATCGCTGATCCTGATCCTGATCCTGCTGTTCTCGGCCTACAGCCTCGGGACCATCCTGCTTTACGGGCGCAGCGCAACCCTGGCCAAAACACCAGACGCAAAAGAGTTAATGACACTGGCAGCCTTCCGTGAAGGTGGACAATTGGCGGGGGTTGTCATTGCCGCGAGCGCGCCTGCACTGTTCGTCGCTTTAGGGGCGAGCGCACAGGGATACCCCGCCTTTGGGCTGTTTCTGGGCGTCCTGTCGATCGTAACCATCGCGCTGACATTTCCAATGTGGCGGCGCACGCCGATTACTGGCGAGGGCCTGTCTTTCGCAGGGCTGGGTCAGGCCGGGGCATTGCGACTATTGGCGCTGGCGCTGGTCAACAGCTTGCCGGTCGCCATTACCTCAACCCTGTTTCTGTTCTTCGTCGAAGACAGGCTGCAATTGCCGGGCAAGGCGGGTCCCTTGTTGATCCTGTTTTTCCTCAGCGCCGGCGCCAGTGTGCCGCTTTGGGCCAAGCTCAGCAATCGCATTGGTCCAAAACAGACCCTAATCATTGCTATGCCGCTGTCTATTGCCAGCTTCATAGGTGCTGCGATGTTGCCGGCGGGTGAGCTTTTGGGCTTTGCTCTGATCTGCCTTGCCTCGGGTGCGGCACTTGGGGCCGATATGGTGGTCCTGCCGGCCATGTTCTCGGTCGTTTTGACCCGCGCCGGCCTGAACGCCTCAGCCGCGTTCGGCATCTGGTCCTTTGCGGGCAAGCTGGGCCTCGCGCTTGCCGCCTTCTTTACATTGCCCCTGCTGGAACGCAGCGGCTTTTCACCTGGCCAATCAAATTCCGCCCAAGCCCTGGAAACACTCAATCTGGCTTATGCGGTACTACCCTGCATCCTGAAACTTGGCGCGTTTGGCATGGTCCTGACGTTGCCCACGGAGGTCTCAGCCAAATGAAAACGCTTGTTGTTTTACTGTTCGCCGCTCTCGCTTTGTTTATTGCCAAGAACCGGTTCCTGAGCTTCCGGTCGCAAACACCGGCCGACTACACCGGCACTGGGCCTGCATTCAAAATGAAAGAGGTACTGAACGGAGAAATCCTGTCCGAGGGGCTGATCTATGGGCCGAACGGCAAGATGTCGAACAGCTTTGTCGCCCGTATGGTTGGGAACTGGGATGGCAACACCGGCACGTTGTCCGAGCATTTCACCTATTCCAACGGCAAACAGATGACACGTAAATGGTATCTGACGCTGGGCACCGGCAATACGTTCATCGCCACGGCGGATGACATCGTCGGTGAAGGTCATGGAACAATTTCGGGATCAACTGTCAAACTTACCTACCGCATTATTCTTCCCGAGGATGCCGGTGGGCACACTTTGGACGTCACCGACTGGATGTACCTGACCGAAAACGGTGTAATCATGAACCGGTCCGAGATGCGCAAGTTCGGCATCAAGGTCGCAGAGCTGATTGCCACGATGCGCCCCGCGCCCGAGGTTAAATCCGCACATGTCCCCAGTTCAAACGGCTATGATGCGGACGCAGAACAAAGGCCGCTGCAATGATCTCGCGTCGGGTCCTTGTTGCGGGCCTGGCAGTCGCCGGACTGGCCGTTCTGACTGCCTGTTCAGCTAAACCGCGCGTTCCCAAGACCTTTCTGTCTGATCGGCAGTTGAACCTTGAAGAGTTTTTTGAGGGCAAGACCGTCGCCTATGGCCAGTTTCAGGATGTTCTGGGCAACGTTCCGCGCCGCTTTACGGTGGATATCGACGGAACGTGGGATGGTGAAATCCTGACCCTGGTTGAGGATTTCGTCTATGATGACGGCGCCACCGAGCAGCGTGTCTGGACGTTGACTAAGACGGGCGAGGACACCTGGACCGGCACGGCGCCCGGCGTTTTGGGAACCGCCACCGGGGTCGAGCGCGGCGATACATTCAATTGGACATACAAGATCGACCTGCCGGTCAAAGAGGGCACCATGCGGGTCAACTTTGACGACTGGATGTGGCTGCTGGACGATGACCGTCTGCTGAACCGAGCCTATGTCTCGCGTTATGGCGTCCGGCTGGGCGAGGTCATCCTGTTCTTTGAGAAGAAATAAGCTAGCAAAAGAAAAGGGCAGGCTCGAAGACCTGCCCTTAAACTTTGTAGTTTAGCTCAACTTAGAAGTTGAACTGAGCACCGAAGTCAGCGCGGATGCGCCCGTCTTCGTCACCCGTTTTGATTTCGCCGATACCACCACGCAGCGATGCACCGCCGCCCAGGTCGTAGATGGCGCCAATACCGATATTGCGGGTATCGTTGTCAGCCGAACCGTCACCGTAAGCAAACTGCAGGGTGGTTGCGGCGCCGAGATTGTATGCCAGCGACAGACCGTATGCGGTACCGTTCTCGGCATCATCAACAACGTCATCGTCCGCAACAAACAGAGTACCCGAGAAGTCACCGAATTCTGCACCCAGGGTCAGAACGGTCAGCGACTGCTTTTCGCTCGCGCTGTTCACGTTCGCCTTGGTCTGACCATAGGCCAGTGCAGCGGTGATGTTGTTGAAGGTGTAAGTTGCACTGACGTCCCAGCGGTCTGCGTCCTGCGCAACACCGTCAAAAGCAATCGTTGCCTGGTCATATGACGCGCCGAATGCGAAATCGCCAACTGCGTACTGGAAGAACACAGCATTCGCGCCTGAACCGGTCGAGGTGTACTCCAGGAAGCTGTAGTTCACGCCCGAATACTGACCCAGAAACTCTTCCAGGCCCGGTTCGTTACCGAAGTAGTTTGCCAGGTTGTCAAAGGAACCTGCAACGTTGCCAGCGTCAACACGCAGACCACCGTAGATGACCGAGAAGCGTGCGCCGTTCAGTCCCGCGCTGTTCTGTTCGCCGTTGCCGGAATCGTCATCAGCCTGCAGACGCACACGTGCCTGGAACTCAACGCCGCCATCGGTTTCTGCGGTGCCGTCGATGTTCAGGCGGAAACGCGAGACCAGGATGGTGTTGTCGGTGTCGACGTTCGCGGTGCCATCAGCGACGATGTCGCCGTTTGCATCCGTGGTAAAGTTGTTAACAGTGCCGGTGCGATCTTCTTGGTAGCCAATACCAAAACGACCGTAGCCGCTGAATTTAACGTCGGCCGCTGCAACGCTTGCAGTTGCAATCAGAGCCGTCGATGCAATGAGAAGATTTTTCATGGTAAACCCACAAGTTTTGAGAGGAGTGCAGCCGCTAGGGCGACTGCTGGCCTACTCGGACAAATTCCGAGCGCGCGCAATGGTTTCGCTGCATTTCATTCTGGGCAAGGTTGGTATTTGTTGCATCTTTGCAAATGCAGAATACCGCACGAAACCCAATTTCCTGAGTATTTACGTATGTTTCGCGATCAGCAGTGTTTCGTTACAAAAAGTTGATCAAAGAAATGCGACGATGCCCCTTTAAATGCCAAAAAACGTACATGTTTGCAATTGAGACTTCCCGGGGTCTGACCCCACCTTCCGAAAATGGGCAGATTCGGGCAAAATCCCGCTCAAAACGGGTTCTGTGATGGGTAAATCGGATGATGAAACCCACCAATCAATTGCTGGTGTAGAAGAAAGACAGCTTGCGGCTGACCCCACCTGGCGGCAGCGGAAAGGGCGAAGCCGCCTGCACTTGCGCCCTTGCGGCCCGGTCAACATCGGACGACCCTGAACTGTCGATGACATCGACCCATGCCAGCGTGCCATCGGGATTGATTTCGAAAAACACCTTGGCAAATCCCCGGGCAGCAACAAATACCGGGGGTGCGCGGTTCAGGTGGACCAAGACCTCACCCGCATAATTGGTGGTGTCCGAATTGCCGGGGCCACGCCCGCCCGAACGGCTGCTGCTACTGCCGGACGTGAAGGCATCCAACCCTTCGCGCCGATAGGCGTAAAGGGGCGATTCAACCACCTCTGACGGAAACTGCAACTCGCTGAAGTCCCGCGCACCATTCAGCACGCCCCGCCGTTCCGGCGTCGGTTGGCGTTCAGGGCGCTGCGGCCGGATCGAAGACGTCACGGCCAGTTCTGTCACGTCTTCATTTGCATCCTGGTCGGTTGGATCAACCGGATCATCCGGCTCAATCGCCTCGGACTCCAACGGTACAACAGGGATCGCGGCCTCGGGCGACGGGTTGACCGGCAGCGCCGCCAGCTCTTGCGGTTGGGGCGATACGGGCTGGACCTCGGTCGCGACCTCTGGCTCGACCGCGACTGCCTCGGGGATTCCTTCGGGCACATCGGTCGCTGTTTCCGCCTCAACCGGTGGGGTTTCGTCGACATCTTCGCTGGCGGCGGCATCGCCTTCGGATGTGTTTTCGGTCTCTGCCACATCAGGCTCAACCGGTTCCGTGGCAGTCGGCTGGACCACTTCGGCTTCGCCGATGTCAGGCGCATAAACCTCCTGCGGGTTTTCAGACGCCACAAGCGCCTCACTGACCGGGATTTCCGGTTCCTCAGGCAGCCTTTCAACCGGTGGCTCTGGTGCCTCGGCCGGTTCAGGTTCAATCGGTTCGGCGAAAACCTCGGCAAGATCCTCGAACGTCGTGCTTAGCTCAATTGATTCAGGCGCTTGGCCGCCTGGCGCGTCTTCTGCAAGCCGCTGCCCGGTCACGCTTAACCCCATCAGGTGCAAAAACAGCGACACCAGAATGGCCACCACCGCAATCATAACCGACCGGCGGATCATTCCAGCGCCTTCTCGGTCACAACAAAGACGGATGACGCGCCCAGACGGCGTAAAGCACCGGTCACCTCGATCAGACGCGGGCCCGGTGCGTTTCGGTCGGGCACGATGCGCACGGCTTCGTCCCCTTGGCCACGCATATGCGTTTCGGGATCTGTTGGCGTTCCACGATAGCTCAGCGTGCCGTCGGCGTGCAGGATCAGCGCATCAGGTGGCTCGCGCCCTTCAAGGTCTGCGGTGTTCACGAGCTCAAGATCCGGATCCAACGGCGGGGCCAGCGTGCCGGTGAGCAGGAAAAAGATTAGCATCAGGAAAACGACGTTGATTAGGGCAATCGTCGAGTCACGTCTGCGTTTGGGGCGCCTGTACTTGATCATTCCAGCACCAGAACGCTTAACCCGTCACGCCCGCGCAGCCGGACCAATACGTCGATGACACGCTGCGCCGTTGTATCCGGGTCCAAACTGACCAGAACCTGCCCGGCCTCCAATTGCGTTTCCAGATCATTGAGAGAGACCGTTTGCCCGTTCAGCACCAGCCGCTCCGACCCCAACTGCAGGAACAAGCGCTCGGTCGGTGTCGCCGAAGTCGTACTGCCGCCCACTGCGTTGCTCAGCTCGATTTCGCCATATTTGGAAAAGGTAGAGGTCAGCATGAAGAACAGCAACAGCAGGAAAATCACGTCGATGAGCGGAGTCATCGACATGGGACGCCGTACGAAGGGTGCGGTGTTACGCATGTCCGGGGGCGGTCGCCACAGCCTGCACATCGTCGGCCTGCGGAACGGCCTGCCCCGGCACCAGAATTGTGCGCAGCGCCTTGTCCGCAAAGACCCGTTCGCGCGCCGTGCGACTCTCGAACCAGGACAACAGCATCGAGGTCGGCATCGCCACGGCAAGCCCCACAGCCGTTGTCAGCAGGGCAACCCAGATACCTCCGGCAAGCAGGGATGGGTCGACAGACGATCCAGCGGATTGCAGGCTGCGAAACGCCTCAATCATCCCCAGGACCGTGCCAAACAGACCCAGCAGCGGCGCAAGCTGCGCCACGGTGTCCATCAGTCTGAAGCCGCGCTCAAGCCCGGCAAGCGCCAGACCTGCCTCGGCATCCAGCCTTTGGTCCAGACCCGGCGTATCTGAGGCATTCATCGCAACCCGTACCAGTGGGGCAAGGTAACTGCGGCTTTTGTCCAGACGGGCGTGGGCGGTTTGCGGATCGCCCGCATCCCAGGCAGCCAACGCCTCGGACAACACCCGGTGACGCCCGACCCCGGATGCTGCGAATTGCCAGAGTTTGTAAAGCGTGACCGCAACGGTCACCACTGACATCGCGATCAGGATCGCAACAACAGGCCCGCCCAGATCAAGGATTTCGCGCAGCGCATCAAAGGGGCTCATCCAATCAACTCCACATCTGTTCGGCTTTGCAGTTTCAAGGCCTCATGACAGACCTGACTGTCCGATCCGGCGACAACGCAGGTATTTGCACCGTTGATCAAGGCTCTACCAACAGCGCCGCATGTCATGCCGGGAAGATCGAACTGGCGAACGCGTGGTCGATCGACAGGCAGATCACGAAAATTGAATAATGATAGGCTGACCACACTACCAGAGGCATCGAAAATTACGGTTTCATAGCTAACAGCATCAATTGCTGCGCCTGTTTTGTTTTCGATCACAAAGGTCAACCTACATGCCTGGCCAACATCCTGAACCGTATTGAGTTCCATGATCAAACCGGTTGGTTTGTTTTCCTCTGACTGGGCCAATGCTGCTACTGGCAAAGAGCAAAAGCTAAGAAAAACAAGTGCCGAACGGAGAAACAACATTGACACGCTCCTAGTTAATCAATGCGGAAATCTATAGACGGCAAGGCTCCGCTGCTGCTGGAGTACACATAGTCAAGACAGCAAGAGTGTCAAAGAGTTTCAACAGCTTTTCAAAGGCCCACGATCCGGTGCTCCGAGAACTTAGGTTTTATTGCGTGGGTCAGTCAGGCAGAGTTGCAAACGCGCAGGCCACCAGCCATTCCATCGCATTCGACTTGATCCCATGTTCGGCCGCGATTGCAATACTGCGGCTTTCAAAAATCTGTGTGTAGATAGGCCAGGCTTCCTGATTGGGTGGGTAGAACGCTCCGGCGGTCTTACGCTGCTCCCATTCATACAACTTCCCCCCCGCTACGCCGAAACTGATCTGTCCGGGGATTTTTTTGCCACTGAGTTCGTCCGTAAAGAGCGGGTCAGAAAATTCCCGATGCCCCAGCCCTTGCACGAAACTCACGTTGGCGGGGTTACATCCCAGTCCGAACCACATTCCCTCAACTGCAGCGTTATGCACCTCCGTGGTCGCCTCACCTTCTGACGCGAAGTACATTGCCATTTGCCCCGCCCGCCAGTTCGAACCGGGGCCAAAGCGTAGCCATCCCAGGCCCCAGGGATAAGCGGCAGTGTTGTGCAGCCCGAAGTCGCGCCCCATGCGCTTACCGTTCAGGGCGCGCTGTTTGATCCACCCTTCGATGGTTCCGACGATCGCGGCATTAACCTCTCGACCCTCGCGCGCGGCTCGCACATATTCAAGATAAGCGGCCGGAAACACTTCTTTTTTTAATGAAGAGTCTGGCTTCTCGGCTTGCGGCACGAAAGGGTTTTGGTCTTCAAATACCTTGCGCGCTTGAGGATCTCCGCTAGCTCGGTAGACAGTTGCGGCCGCGGCGATACGGATCTGGTTAACTCTACTAAGTGCAGAGTCAGAAAACCCGTCGGTTGGCTGTTGTTCGGCCCAAAGCCAAGCGCGTGTTGCCTCAGCGACGATGGCACTTCCTAGAACGGTATCGCCGCAGACATGATGGATCACATGGCCCAGCTTTGCAGCCCCATAAGCAAAACGATAAGCAGCCCAATCCTCTGGGCCATATGCATATGCTTTCTGAACAGGGTTCCATGATACTGAGCCCAGAATTCCGCTGATGGAATACTCGACCCCTCCGATAATCGCACCATTTTCGTGCTGAGTTCGACGCCACAGCGATGCCCCCCAAAGTGCCTCGTGGATCAGATCAGGCAGAACGGTTTCGCCGTCACCCCTATCGTCATCGTCTTTGCGCGATGCGACATCTGCGTGCGAGAAGGTTTTTTTGCTTTCCGGAAGGTTCAGGTTCAGACTGCGACAATGGGGGAAGGTCTCGACGATATCGGCCATGTGGAAGACGACATCCATATGTTGAATGCGCCGATCCCAATCCCCGGCATCATGCCAACCGCCCCAAGCTTTGGGGTTGGCCTTCATAGATGAGCGCTCGGGTGCCGCGTCTGACCCGCCCAGAGTGTTTACATTTTCTGACAGCGCTTTTGGGGCCCGCACCTTGCCGTAGCCATCCCTCATATTCCCAAGCTTCAAATCCGTCTGCCAGACCGTCAGCCCATCTGCCGGATGCCCGTTGCGGGGACGGGTTCGGCCCTCACCATAAGGTGCGGCGATCTCACAGCCAGACCTTTGATGGAAATACCATCGGGCAGCCAGGCGGAGCGCTTCATCATAGGCCGCTAGGGATACGTTGAACGGGAATGACCGCCCTAATCCAGATACCTGAATCTGGTATTCACCATCAAGTTCAAGGTCGGAGAAGTCGGCCTCATAAATACTGCAACCATTGAAGTTAAGGCCATTCCGATGTGGTTCTTCGGAGGGTTTGGCCAAGGTCAAACGACCCGATCGAACAACGGCGCCATTTTGCGTAGATACCAAGCTCCATTCAGTTGCGGGTGACAACAATGCATCAGTGCTGCCATTTTTGCCGACCTGATCCTGTCCCAGCCAACTGCCGACATAAGCCTTTTTGGGCCCGGTCAAAGGATAGCCCGCCTGACACACATGGATGGATTCACTGAATACGTCTGGGTCTTTTACATATTCAGTCTCGGCAAAGGATGGACCCGTGATGCTCAGAACAGCACCTTGAGGAATGGCGCGGTCAAGTTCCAATGTCACCAAATGCCGCTTGGTGCTTTCCCACCGACGATCAGCAACGGCTAGCGTGCGAATGGGCGAAGACTTGCGCCAGAGACCGACAATGCCCGCTGGCTGTCCGTCAATCAGAACACGCCAGTTGTCGGTTCGATCCGCCGCTGCCTGCGGCTGAATCGCAGAGTTACCGATGCGAAAACCGTCCTTCCGACTTTGCTCCTGAACCTTAGGCCAGGCAGTAAATATTTGCGGCGCTGTGGTATGCGCATCGCCCGAGAAATAGCCCGGCAATCCGTTCAGCTTGCCGGACGCACCAAACCCGTTTGCCGGGTCCGGTGACCAGCGAACCCGGTCGGAACGCAACACTTCGACCGGGGTCGACATGTCCAACATCGTGTCTATCACCGTCAATTGGAACCCATTCTCTCCGACATATCCAATATCGGCCTTGTCGGCGGCGGCCGCTGTAAAACTGGGCGCTAGCGTAACCACAATTGGCGCGGCGGCCACCGCCGTGCCCCGCAACAAAAATGCCCGCCGTGAAAGTTGCATTTGCCCCATCCCCTCCATAGGCGCGAGAAAGCCCCTAGCCTAAGCTTACACCCTTCGATCCAAACTGCGCATGAACCTATAGATCAGTTTTGGGCGAAACAGGCTGTCAGGATACATAAACATCCCACAGACGCCCTCCAACAGCGCTAGCGGTTTGCGCCCATACTGATATTGGTTCCGAACCCCGGACCAGAAGATATCAATCTTCCGCGCACGCAGCAGGAATCGCAACCGCGACCCGAAGGCTTGCCGCATTGCCGGGTTGGCTGAAACCTTTTCGATGCACGGCACTCGCCGGGCAAAAGCGGGATCACGGGCTCTGAAGTTCGCTCCGCTGGCCACCTGCCGATAATACAAAAGTGGCGGTCCTTCGACTACGGCGAACCCTCCGATCAAAGCGACACGGCACCAGAACTCCCAATCCTCGCCATACACGAGGTCTTCTTCATAACCGCCGGACTGCCGCGCTGCATCGGCTTTCATCGCAAGCGCACCGCCATTCACCACGTAGTTTTTACGCAACAACACAGCCAATTGGTCCTTGCTAGGAACAAGTAAGCGGTTGTCCGCGCCATTCATCTCCTGACCCACGGTGTTGATCCGTTGAACACCGGCGATGGCTGCAACGGCGTCGGACGTTGCCAGCACATCCGAGTATCTTTGCAACGCTTCAGGGTGCAGCAAATCGTCCGCATCCAAAAACAGCACGAACTTTCCGAGCGCTAAACTCAAACCTAGGTTGCGGGCCGCACCGACACCTTTGGCCCGGCCAGTCACTGGGGTAAAACGCACGTCGCGCATAGCGAAACGCTCCAAGATCTCACGGGTGTCGTCTGTCGAGCCATCGTCAATACACAAAACTTCGAATTCCGTCATTGTTTGCCGGCATACGCTTTGTAGCGTTTCCTCGACATAGCGCTCCATATTCCGAGCGGGAATGATGATCGAAAACTCAGGTTTTGAGTTGTCCATATCAGCCCCCTCCTGCTCGGTCCAAGCGGACGGCAGCTGTATTGTATTCGTCGAAACGGATCTGCAAAAAGGCCGCCAACATCCCGGCCCCACGATAAATTTCGAGCGCTCCTTTACAGCATCTTGCCTTTGACCCGAAACCAAGGAAAACGCACATCACAAGCCCCCAACCTATAGCCGCAAAACCTTTTACCACACGTATCGGTATTCCCTTGCGACGGATTTGAGCTATCCGCGCCAGTGTATGCCCCATGCGAAACCAACGACGCCTGAGCCAATGCATCGTCGCCCGGTGAGCTGGGATATGATCCCAGACCAGAGCCTGCGCAGCAGCGCGGATAGTTCCGCCCGATTCGATCCGAAGTCGCGAAAAAAACTCCTCATCCTCTCCGCCAGTGGTGTTAAAGCGGGCGTCGAACCTCATGGTCTGTTTTCTAATGATGGCAGCATCCGCCATTGAATTGTTGGTGGCAGCTGATGGAAGTTCAGCCCCCTGCTCATAGGGACCCATTCGGAACAGGTTCAGTTGTTTGACCCAAGCGGGTGGGGCTTCGTCGTAACGCGGTTCGACAGCTCCCTGAACCGCAACAGTGTTTGGTAAAATCATGGTTCCTAATAACTCTGCCAACCAGTTTTCAGAGGCGGTTTCATCATCATCAAGAAATGCAAAATAGTCCGCATCCGGAGGGGCCTCGGCCAATGTCCGGTTGCGCGCCGATACAATCCCGCGTTCGTGTTCCAGAACGTAAATCACTGGCCAACATGACAAATCCTGAATTTCGCCCAGAACCGAACGGGCCGTCGTAGCTGGAGCGTTGTCTGCAATCACGAGCGTTACGCGCACATCGCGGGCGCCAAGCTGCTGATCGTTCAGACTGTCAATCAATGCCCGCAATCCCTGTGGACGTTTATAGGTCGCTATACAGATCGCAACGTGGGTTCCCGCCTGAGATCGTGCGTCAACGCTCATAACCGACCATCTCTAGCGCATGCCCTGCTATTCTGTCGAACCTCGCCTTTTTTCCGTCTGACCATGATGCCCAGCGCTTGATCGGGTTGAAATCCACTGACTTGGTCTCTGGTTGCCAGCGCTCTTGATCCGAAGCCTTCGAGCGGGACGATCCACGAACGGGCATCTTGTCGATTTCATCCCAAGGGAACACGGCTTCATCCAACCCAATATGATACAAGGTTTTTCTTACGTATTCATGCGTATCGGCAAGGATATCTTCGTAGCGGACGACCATTGTATCGTCGTTACGGTTCAGGCCACCTTCGGCAAATGTCATGATGGCCTCGGCACCCAAACGCCATTCATCCGCCAGTTGGCGGAAATTTTTGCTCGTAAGTGAAAACCGAGAAAATGTCTTGAGCGAAGAGTCAACGACATCACGCCCGTCCCGAATGCACAGGATGATCTTTGCATCGGGAAAGATGTACCGCGCCAGTGACAGGTCATGAACGTGGGGGCATTTCAGCAATATGTTCTTACCATCAACCTGCGCTTGCAGTTCTCTGAACCAGCTGCCAGCAAGCATGGCCAGCACGTCATACTGGCCCAAGACTTCTTCGTTTCTTGGGAAGTATCGCAAGAAATCCCGAGTAAAAGCCGCAGCATCCCCAGCCGCGTGCAATAGAGGGAACTCATATAGACGACCCGGATCAGCCCCAACATCAGGGTGCATTGCGATGAGGTCGCGCAAGAAATTGGTGCCTGATCGCGGCATCACACCAAGCACTAAAACCGGAGTCTCGATGCTGCCACGCGCTTTTCGAGCTAATGCGGCAAGCTTCTCCCCTTTCTCCGGAGAGATAACCGGCAGAAAATCCTCGCTATCCAGAAAGCGCGCGCCCAGCAAACGCCGGGTCATCCGCACCACTTGGTTCAAGCGCATATCTCCAGCCATGTTCAAAGTGTTTGATACGCTCATAATTCACTCATTCGCTGCAGAATTGACAAAACTCATATCGCGCCAGGTCGGCCAGGGTAGAACCGCACGCCCAGTAAGTTGCGCCACATACTTAACATCTGATCGGAAATGCTCGACCAGCATCTCCCGCATTTCTGGCGTCGGAGGTGCTACCTTCGTCTTCAAGTGTTGCTTGTTCATCGAAATAGCCTGCTTGAGCCCAGGCGCTTTTTTGAGGTTTTTCACCAGATCCTGCATCCCCAGCGAACGCATCGCATCCCCTCCGTAGCGCAGCGTTTTTTGAACTACTGGGTAAAGGTAAGTTACGTTTTCGTGATGCCGTTCTGTGAGTGACGCTGGGTGCCGTTTGGGTTCAACACCAAGATGACCACACACTTGCTCATAAATTACATTTGGATTCGACGCGATGTCCTCGGAAAACAAAACCAGCAGAGCATCGCGATCGAAATTCGCCAGCCAGATCTCTAGAACAGCCTTGTATTGGCTTTGTAGTGAATATGCAGGATTTCGTTTCCATGCGGCTTCGAATGTTGTTTCTGGTGGGATATGGCCTTTGCGGATCTCGTGCATATGGTTCGAAAATGCCCGTTCGATTGGGTCTCGCAATATGCATATAAGCTTCAGATCCGGGCTATACTGGGCTGCGCGTTCAGCGGCGTCACGACTAAAGAAGTAAGTCGGCGAGCACTCACCCTTGATCGCATTTTCAGAACTGCCATGGAAATAGCTCTCGTACCATGTGTATCCACGGTCATAATTCGCCGTAAAAAAATTAAGCTCCTTGGGCTCGCTGGTCGCAATCAATGGATGCTCTGAGAGAACATGATGCAACCAAGTGGTTGCAGCTTTCTGCGCGCCAATTCCTATGAAATCCACTTTCGACACATGAATTCCCTTCTGAACAACTCAACCCACTAACAAGACAAGGGAAAAAGCCCCGAGCCTTTTTAACAATTCACTTTAACTTCAAAATATCTTTCTTAAGAACCACGCTGATCGTATGGGGGTACCTGCGAAAATGCCTCTTTCGAATGTGACCGGGGCCAGTCGCGGTACGGTGAAGCCATTCCAATCCGATTTTTTGCATCCAAACAGGCGCGCGCGCATAATCTCCGACCACATAATGAAAGCAACCGCCGCATGTCACGATCCAAGCGCAATGCTCCAGACGAGGCGTAATTTCGAGTGAAAAGAGTTGCTCCTTTGGCTTACCCAACCCAACCCAAAGAACATCGGCCTTACTGTCATTGATGTCAGCGACAACCGCGTCAACTTCAGACTCGTCAAAATAGCCGTTCCTCCGACCTGCTATGGTCAAGCCAGGATGAAGCTCAATCAGCTTTTCAGCGCAGGAACGGTTGATCTCTTCCGTGCCACCCAACAGATAGTAACTGATATCATGCTTAACGGCAGGTCCGGCTGCTGTGTGGATGAAATCTGTTGTCGCCGTGCGCTCTGGTATTGGCTTCGAACCTCGCGCAAATTTGGAAGCCCAGACAACGATCTGACCATCCGCATGCACTATGTCCGCAGAATTAATTGCCTTGGCAAATTGCGGGTCCTTTTCGTACAGCGAGATACCGTATGCATTAGCATCGAAAACAGTCAATGCGCGTTGAGCCTCACCGCTTCGCCGGCGTTTGACATCTTCGACCATCGCTGAGCTAAGTTCGGTATCGCTGACAAGCGCAACTGGCATCCCACTTACAATCACATGTGGCAAGCGCATCTTCAGAACTCGCTCCATCGTTACTCACTCTCAAAACAAATAGTACAAATACTTCTAACTTGAGCAACACTATCAAAGACCGCATTTTTTTTGAAACTAAAATTGCTCTCTGATCCCGTATTGATCTTGGATGCGCTGACAAGGTCAGCAATCAAAGCCGGCACTTTTCGATTTTGGCTTCAATATGAGCGATTCCGATACATTGTTTTTGGTAAATACAGTTTTTTCTGTTGCCGTCGCCCGTAAACCCTTATTGTCCAGTTATCGTTGTTTGAGATTGTTTATTGTTATGACTGATCAGTACCGAAAAGTTTTGGACGCAGAGCTTTCCGGTTTAGGCGTTGCTCCGGCAGGAGACCCTGAACTGCGAGTGATTTCGAGTATTGCTTGGGCGATCAGACGCTCGATCGGTTGGATTTTCCTGGCAGCCTTTGCAGTCGCGTTTGCCGCCTATGTTCTGACCTACACTTCCGATACCAAATACACCTCGAGTGCGAAGGTGATGATCGACACCCGCGTCCAAACCGAGACGCAGTTCACGACGCAAGTGTCCGGACTTCCATTGTCATTGACCTCTTTGGAGAGTGAGCTTGAACTGCTGCGCTCCACCGACATCATCGAAAGCGTTGTTGATCGTCTGCAATTGCAAGACGACCCCGAGTTTTCGGGCGCGGAAGCTGGGTTTTCCCTAAACCCAATCTCGTGGGCCCGCAGCTTGAAAGATGTGATTGTGAACGCGATCGGCGGAGACAATGGTGCGGCAGGCGATCTAGAACCCGAGGAACTGCGTGAAATTCAGCGCGCGGCAACTGTTGAAAAACTTCTTGAATCCAGGCAGGTAGAGCAGATCGGGGAGATATCAGCGGTTTACAGGATTAGCGTCACTTCAAAGTCCCCGCAAAAAGCAGCAAGTATCGCAAACTACCTGGCCTCTGAATACTTGACTGTTCTTACGCGAATGAAGCGCGATGACCTTGACCAGGCACAGCAATGGTTGTCGACACGGATTAACCAGATTCGCGAGGATCTTAATGTTCTAAGCTCCGAACTGGAGTCGCATTCGATCGAGACGCCGTTCTCGCCTGAGGAATATGCAACGATCAAAGCGCAACGCATCAAATCAGAGAAACGGGCGCAGCTGGTTGACGCAGAGATCGTCGCGCAGGACGGGCACCTCAGTACCATTCAAAACCTGATCAACGAGGGAAAAACACAGGAAGCCATTTATTTTGCTTCCGAAGTCGGTTTGATATTCCCCTCTGAAGCAATGGACACACCGGAGGAACAGGCCGAAGTGCTGGACACCGGAGTCAAGGCTCTGGAAACCAAACTAGAGGTCCTCAACGGCCAGAAGGTAACCCTCGAAAAGAGCATTGAAACCTTCAAGGAACAGCAGGTGCGTCAGGTCCAGCACGCTTCGATCACGAAGAGGATAGAAAATGAGATCCTTGTCGTTGAGACAATCTACAGGGACTTTGTTGCCCAACTTGGTCGCAGAGCCGAGCAAAGGAATTACCTTGATGCGGGAGCCCATATTATTGAACGGGCTCGCGTGTCCGTTGACCCATCTGCCCCCAAGAGGTCGTCCGTCGCTCTAACGACCATGTTTGCAGTTATCTTCTTGGGCCTCGGTTTTACCGTGGTTCGCGAACTGCTGCAAAAACGCCTGAGAACCACGTTTGAATTGGAGAACACAACGGGAGTAAAGCTTTCGGCGATCATTCCGGAGGTCAAAAACGAACCGCCGTTCGAAACTTTCTTTATGAACAACGGAAAGCTTGATCCGACGTTGATGCACTACGGCCGAAAACTTTTGGCCAGCAGCGCCATCGGCCTGCGAACAATGCGACCCGATGACGAAACTGCGACACCGCAGTCGGCCGATTTATTTGCCAAAAACTCGGACAACAAGCATAGAAAGCGGGTCGCCGAAGAAGGATGTACTATCTTATCTGGTGCAGCGGCTTTGCCAGATGAGGGAAATACCTCAACTCTTCTTCTGATCGGATCGGTGTGTGCGCAAGCAGGATATCGAACGCTAATCATCGATTGTGATACATTAACGTCCACTTATCGCGACCTGTCTCAGATGACAGCAGAGTCGCTGAAACTTGCGACAACTCATCCTCTTTCACTGGAAAACTATATCGTTGGAACACCTCAGGATGGTCTGGACATCCTTCCCTTGATCGGTGCCCAAGAGAACGAAGGTCAAATAAAGTCCGTGGAGGACTTTCTGTGTTCTACAGCTTTTGTTAGCCTACTCCGTTCACTTTCCGGAACCTACAATACCATCCTTCTGGATACGCCGCCGCTGTTGAGCGCAGTGGAATCAGGCTATCTATCGCAGCTCTCTGATCGAGTGATCCTGTTTGTTCGATGGAACGACACGCGGCGAAAGTCCATCCTTCAAGCCATGCGTGAACTTGAGAACGCCGGTGTACGACCCTCAGCCTTAGTCGCTACACGCGTAGACATGAAACGCGTCAAGCTCTACGGGGATCCAATTCTTGGGTAATCGCATTTAATGGTATTGCTGGGCACGCAGTTCACTAAAGTTTTTTGATATGGTTAGCGAAAGATCTGGCGCTCGCCAATCAGCACACTAATTTGCGAACTGTTGTCTGATCTCGGAATGCCACCGTCGACGCCATTCCTCATTGATGCGCTCGAAGCCTTCCAGCCGTTGCAGGGCAGCATCCCGCAGCATTTCACGAGTTTCATCGGGCATAAACATCTTCTTACCCTTAAAAACCCTAGGCGGTGCGTCGACTGCCGCGATCCGCTTCACAGCACCCTTCGCCGGGTCAACGAAGCTGACAATGCGGCTAAGTACTTCCGCCGGGTCCGCGCTCAGGCTTTCCAAGTAATCTATAATCACATTATCGGGGCCATAGGCGTTCTGCCACCTTTCAACCAGATCGACATAGCGCCGGCAAATATTCATCTGATACTCGACTTTTTCCCTGTAAAATGCGACCTCATCATCGATTCTGACAGCACGAGTGGACATTCGACAATGCGACCACAATTGCTCAAAAGGGTTTCGCAGAAGGATCACTATTTTCAAGTTCGGTAAATGTTTTTTGAGGTTTTGAACCTCGTCGTCGTCAAGCATATGGTAACAAGGCGAGATGTCACCGCTTATTCGGTTCTTTGGAAAAAGGTTAAGATACCAGTCCAGGTCCCGCTGAGCGGTAGCAAAACTGACAGCCCAGTTTAAGCGCTTTAGATCCTCTTTCCCTGTTGCAACTTGTTTGGCTATCTGAGCAACTGCGCGGCGCTCTTGACGGGCCGCCCAGTGTTTCGAGAACAGAAAGTTCCTGAGACCCCCATCGTAGCCGATTTTATTGTGCGCAAAAAATTTGATTTCTTTTACAGGTGACACGTAAATCTCGGTACGTTCCTTAAATAGAACCTGCAGGGTCGATGTACCGCATTTTGGCATCCCGATGCACAGAAAATCGGGTCCGCGCCGAGACCTGATCGTCGCACTCATGTTTGTTTCATAACCCATTTCAGACGCCTACTGCCGTATGACGTCGCATACCCGTCAGGTTTTTTCGAACGTCAGTCCAACAAATTGGGGCACCGGGTTGCTGAACTCTCGGGCCTAAATACGCAGGAGGAATTGTACACAAATGCATAAACTTAACTCGTCAACTTTTTGAACTCATAAAATTTGGATTTGATGATCTACTAACTCACGTTCTATGGGGCATTACGTAGCCAGAATCTCGCTACGCTCACTCGGTAAGTGGTGCATCTTCGGTGATTTCCTGAACAGAAATCTCCAGACTGTCACCCGGTCGCAATTGCGTCAGTTTGTCTGCGACAAGTTGCTGAAGCTGGCCGTCTTCGGTTCGAAAAATTGTGACCGTATAGTCGATATCGGTTATGAGGCTTTCCGTTCCAATCTCATTGGATGCACCTGCCAAGTATTTCGAAATTGTGTCCAATTGATGCTTGGCGTCGCGTACGGATAGGCTTGCAACCCGGCGCTCTTGCAGCAATCTCAACGTCCGTTCTTGTTCGAATTGTTCCTCATCGCGGATTAGCCGGGTCAAAATGAGACTGGTTCCCGCCAGATCTTCTTCAACTTCCAGCAGGCGCGTCGCGGACAACACCGTTGTACGACGCGTATCCGCGAGCCGCGATCCGGGTGCTAATCCTTTGTCGACCAAACTGACCACGCGAGCCTCTTCTTCTTCATCAGCTTCCAACGCCTTCGCCAGTTCAGTTATTTGCTCTTCCAGAATTCTGACTCTCTCGGCCGCCTGCTGTCTCGCATCTTCAAAGAACTCGCGTTCACCGGCCTCGTTTTCCTGGTTGATACTGCGGATCCTGATTTGCTCGGCGATCAATTCGGCCAGAACACTAGGCGATACTGTGACGGACTCGGGAACTGGCGGCTCAAGATCCATGTCCTGTGCGAGTTCACTCGAGCTGCGCCAAGATTGGACAAGCGCTTGCGCATGTTGCAGGGCAGCCTGACCATACGCAGTCTGCCAGCGCAGCAACTGGATTGGGTCGATTGTCACATCATCGGCCAGCAACATGCTGCGGACCCCACCCGCCAAGGCGACAGCCTCGCGCACGGTTATTGCTGGTCTGTAGTCTATTTCGCCGGTTCGAGCGACGTCGCCGCCGATTATGATGGGCCGGTATCCATTTCGAGCAATCTCAATCTCATCACCAGCGAGCTGGATTATGTAGATGTCGCCGTTAAGGTCGTACTGTTTGACGATTTTACCTGCGGCATCTTGCCGGACGAGCAGTTCCAGTCTCTCCAGAGATAGCCCTTGCGCACGAAATTGCCCCAGCCATTTCAGGTTTACATCGCCATGAGCGTCTATTGTGGCGTCAAAGGACAGGTCATCCAGCCCCGTTAGCGAAACGCTGACTTGATCTCCTGGTTCAAGGTCAAAGTCCGCCATCGCCGCTGTGGCTAGCATAAGGCAGGACAAACCAAGTGCGCATGCTGTGAATAGCTTCGACAAGTACCGGATCGGTTCAAGCATCCCAAACCACCTTTGCTACTTAATCTTCTCACCCATTAAGCCAAAATAAGCTCAGTCAAGGGCTCCGAATTCACTGTCCTGTTCCGTTGCACACCACACCAATGGTTCGAAACAAAATCTTAAGGTCGAACCAGAAGCCGACTTTTCGCACATACTCACTGTCGAAGATTGCGCGATGAGCAAACTCGACATCGTTGCGTTCGGACACCTGCCATGGACCGGTAATTCCTGGCTTCATCAGGGTGTAATCCCCGCCCGGATACAGCTTCCGCTGCTCCGGCATCATCGGCCGCGGGCCAACAAGGCTCATGTCGCCGATCAAGACATTCCAAAGTTGAGGCAGCTCATCCAAAGACGTCGCTCTAATAAAACGGCCAAATTTTGTAATGCGGGGATCGTTGTCCAGCTTCTGCTTTGTTTCCCATTCGACAACAGCAGATTCATTTTCAGCCAAATGTTGCCGCATAATTTCATCCGCGTCTTCGACCATCGAGCGGAATTTCAGGAAATCAAATTCGTCACCACCGATACCAATTCGTTTCTGGCGGTAGATCGCAGGACCGCCATCAAGCCTAACCAAAAATCCAATGGCAAGCATGAGCGGCAAAACAAAAGGAGCGCCGATCAATACCAGCGCAAGATCAAGCAGGCGCTTACCTTTCAACGCGTAGAAGCCCTTTAGCCTTTGGCTGACATCACTCTTTACGCTAGATGTCTGATTTTTATTATAAATTCTAGGTTCTTCAAATCTAAACGAACCGGGAATATCACTCATATTAACCCCCTAACACGCAGGACAGCGACGTCCCCACACTAATAACTCGCGAATGGCCAAATAACGCTGTGACCTAAAATGAGGCCAGAACGCTGCTGCCTAACTATTTTCTACTCAATAGACCTGGACCTGTAACCGCCTTAAACAGCCACCCACCCATAGTTATTAATCCGATTCGCACAAAAAACCGTACCGGAATTGCCCTGGCGACGAGCATCGCACTAAAGGCAACGTGAAACAACTTTTTTGTTGCTGAGGCTGAGCCCGCGAATACGCAATCGCACAAAAATTGTTCACAGGTCCACCATGCCCTTCCCTGCGTTGCTATCTCCTAAAGCAGCAGGGACGAGGCGGCAAATAAATGTGAATTCACCACCAAGTCGGCACGTTCCGGCAATTTTGGCTAGCTGCCGGATTTCAAAGGGAGCTTACCTGCAATTTTCAAGCGCAGCTTGCTCCCCCACAAGATTTTGAGCCCCATGATCAGAAGAGGAGTGCACATCCCGATCAAAAAACCAAAAAGCAAGGCTGAACTGACCCCCATGCCGTTGAGGATGAACGCCACAAAACACAATGCGGCGACCAAAGGTCCGGACAGTAAGTAAACAATGACCATGTTCAGTGTTTGCTCTCAGTGTTTGTCATTTAGCCGGTACTTATTGATGCTCAGTCCAATTTGTGGTCTTTTTAAGGCAACCCCAGTGTTGTTGCTGTCGCGACGTCTTTTTGGTCGAACACAGCAAGGCGACACGCACTCGATTGCCATCGATCGCCTACATAGTATTGACGCGCCTTGACTGCGACAGGTCTGACGAAGAAACCAAATCCACTCGGCAAAAATATGCCAGAATTGCAACACCCAGTCTGCTTTAGGGTGTCCACCTGTCGCTGGGATTGAGCTACTTGGACGAAGGAAATCCACCGATCAGCAAGCGCCGCTTTAGCTTTCGCACGACAGCCAATGCGGCGGTCTGGCCGACATACAGTAATGCAACGAACATTATCGTCAGGCCAAGGGCCAAGATCGCAAATTGCTGCATCAAGCCCGTCGATGCGTTCGCCCACAACCCTAAGGGCGCAAATGCAACTAAGCCCGCAAGTGCTTTGCCAAATTCTGCCAACGGGATGCTGATACGGTCAATCCGACGCCCGTATTGAAAATAGACCAGAAAGCTCAGAATTGCACTCACAAGAAATGCATATGCCGCTCCTTTTGCGCCCAGCCAATATATGAACAGATACGATATCGCCGCATGACCAAGCAGCGTTGTCACCGAGATAATCAGCTGCAGGACCGTCTTCTTTGATCGTGTAAACGCGAAACTAAGGTAGGCACCCTGTAATCCAAACACAAATGATGAGAGCGTCAGGATACGAATGTATCCGGCGGTCTGGTCTGCAAAGGCAGGCTCGAACAGAAGATTGGCAAAAACGTCCGCCGAAAATATCAACACGGCAAGGATCGGCATTGAGATCAGCATCAAAAACGAGAAGTACCGGTAGAGAACCGCATCTGACGAGGCTTTCCCCTGAACTTCTTGGGCCTCGAAGACCGATGGGCCAATTACACGTGACAGCGTTCCCATTGGCAGGCGAAGTGTCCGTGCCGCAAGGGATTGTGCAGCGGCGAAGTATCCAACAGCCTCCATCCCCGCCAAAATCGCCAATATCGACTGAGAAAACATCGCGAAGAATGTTGCGCTGGAGGACACAATGGCCAAAGGGAAGCCGAATGAGAGGTATGTTTTCAATTCGGCTAATTTGGGAACAACGATGCCTGAACGCCGAAACGCGATGAGCAATGCGTAACCTCCGGTCACAGCAGCCCCAATCGACATTCCAATCACGGCACTTTCGTAGCCCCCTCCGTTCAGGATAAAGCCAACCGCCAGCGCGACCCCTAGTGCGTGTCGCAACAAAGTCACCGCAGCATATTTTGGACCTTCGTGATACTGGCGCAGGCAAGCTGCCCCAAGCTCATGCATCCCGTGGCTGATACAAAAAATCGCCGCAAATTTAAGGTTTTCGACCCATTCTCCGGGCAAGACCAGCGTTACGAGGCTGGACAAAACCACAAGAATAAATGCCAGCACAACCGATGCCCCCATAACGGTGGCAATTGTCCTACCCTCAAACTCCTTGGCGTGATGAAACCGGGCGATCGCAATAACCAGCCACAAAAACGAAAATGAAAACAGGATCGTTCCGACCAAAAGTGTTAAGTTGTATCGTCCAAACTCTGCCGGGCCCAAAACTTTCGTCATAACCATCAAAATGGCTATCGCAAAAACCGCAGACAGAACTCGAGGGACAAAAAACCAGGTCATTTCAGAACGCCTTACAAGAAAAAAACTTTAAACAAAGCTAGATACAATCGCCCATTTCGGAGCAACCAGGAGAATTGAATCGGCACAAATCGTTGGACCGGTAATCGTGAACGACAAACGCGGACCGTTCGTCGCAATGCCCTATGCGTGATCTGAGTGTATAACATCCGAATTTTTAATCTTACATTTGGGATTAACTGGTCACTATTGTCTATGGGAACGATATCTGAGCCTACGACCGTGCAGCGAAGCGGTGCTTGTAGACAAGCGTCCGCCATCTTTGTACGGTTTTGTGGCTTCAGCAGCCCTCTTCTGCTGAGTGATCCTTTTTTGTGAACGTCTCTTTCATCGACCAGTTTTTGCCATGAAACCTGTTACCCGCAGCTTACCGTATCAATATCACGCAGGAACATCGTTTAACCACCTTGTGCTTGCTTTTTGCCTGTGTGTTCTGGTGGTGATTGGCACTCACTTTCTGGCAATCGTGTTCTGGCAGAAAGGCATCGCAAACAAGATCGGAGTTCTACTGCTAGTTCCTGTACTTACGATCACCCTATTGTATTTTCGGCACCTTATCCGCGGTGCGGTTTCATCCCCCGAAATCACACTGCTAGTTATTTTTGCATTTTTTTCAGTGCTTTGGAGCGACTTTCCCAGACATTCTTTCGAGCGCGCGGTTCCATTGGTCGTAACAACCGCGCTTGGACTAGTGCTGGCCAGTGTTATGTCCTTACGGGGATTGCTTTTGTTTTTGGCGACATTCTATGGCATCGTGATTTTGCTGGCTATGGTGGCCATCATAGCCTTGCCCCAAGCACGAGGCATTCCACCGTGGGGGAATACATGGAACGGGATTTTCCTGCATAAGAACGGCCTGGGAACTGCGGGGATGTTCGCGTTGCTAACGTGTTCCTATGCATCTGGACAATTCACTGGCAAACTAAAGACTGTCTTTGTTGCGACGGCAATTTTGGGACTATTCCTATTGATTGCCTCAGAATCACGGTCATCTCAGATCATCGCCCTGTTCTCTGTGACAGCGCTGTATGTTAGCAAAATTATGCCTCGAATGGAGACAATTTGGGGCATAGGATACATACTGTTCTCAATGATCTTTGTAGGCATGGTCGCATTTGTACTTGCCTCGACACTTGCAGAGCCTCTGTTTTCACTGATCGGACGAAAGCCCACGTTGTCGGCCCGGATTCCAATTTGGGAATTGGTCTGGCCCAATATTATGGATCGGTTCTGGGTCGGCTACGGATATGCCGCCCACTGGTATGAAAATGCTTCGCACCTGAGTGTGTATTCGAGCAAGGCCAATTTGGGCTTCCTGCCCCACTATTCCCACAATGGGTTGCTTGAAACATTTCTTAATGTGGGCTTTGTGGGAATTTCTCTTTTGCTTCTAGGGTTGTTTCGCTTTTTCTTCTCGATGTTTTATGGGCTACGCTTCATCCCGGACCGTGAACCCATAGTCTTCGTTTTCATTTTGGGGATGGTGTTCATCTTCTCAAACATCACTGAGAGCATGGTGATGGAAAGGATGAGCGCCAGCTGGATTTTCTTCGTTGCATACACCACAAAGATGAACCTTGTCGCGAAAGCGCTAAGGGCCTCGGCGCGGGCGAACTATGCCGCCGCGCATTAGTTTCGGTTTATGTGGGCGGACCAAAACCTGCGATTTCCTGCGACCGTTTCTTTAACGACAACCATTTCAGCAATATTTGGATCCAAGCGAGATTGACAGCTACGGCTGAGTGGTATGGAATTTAGGCATTATCTTTTTAAGCCTTAACGAGTTCCTATTCGGTGGGAGACCCACATGAAAACAGCTATTTTTGCAGGCGGCAAGGGCTCGCGCCTAATCGAAGAAACACGCGTTCGTCCCAAGCCTTTGGTTGAGATCGCGAACCGCCCTATCTTGTGGCACATCATGCAGCACTACTCGACCTATGGTCATCACGATTTCGTACTGGCCCTGGGGTACATGGGCGATCTGATCAAACAGTACATATCGGATCTTTGTCAGCATGACGGAAATCTGCGCGTCGATTTCGCCAAGCGCGAACTGTTTGGCGAGCCAGAGTATCGGAATTCGGCCATAGACACCCAGATGCCGCCCTGGACTGTCGATCTTATTGACACGGGCACCGAAACGATGACCGGGGGTCGGCTGGCCCGTTTGCAACCTTATCTTGGCAATGACACGTTCATGCTGACTTACGGCGACGGGGTTTCGAATGTTGATCTGGACGCGTTATTGGCTTTCCACAAATCTCATGGCAAACTGGCAACCATAACCATGGTCCGGCCGCTAACGACCTTCGGTCACCTTCAGGTGCGCGAAGATGGGCTTGTGGAAGGTTTCATGGAAAAACCAGAAGTAGCGACTGACTGGATCAATGGCGGCTTCTTCGTGCTCGAACCCGAAGTTTTCGACGCGGTTGCAAGCGTCAATGGGGACGACATCATGTGGGAAGAGGGGCCTCTTCCTAAATTGATGGAGCTGGGCGAATTGATGGCCTATCGCCATTCCGGTTTCTGGTACTGCATGGACCACCTAGCAGACAAAAGACGGTTAGAAGAAATGTGGAAAAGCGGGAACCGTCCGTGGGCGACTTGGGAAGAAAAAAATGGCGCTCGGGACGATGTGTCGGGGCAGAATGGAGACAGACACCGACTGGGTATTGGTCGTGGCGCGCATCCCGGTGATTGGGTGCGATATAAATCACTTTAGTGCCACCTGCCCTCGGGCTGCACAATGCTTCAAGTGGTTTCACCTATGCCAGACACCCATTGCTCCCTGCCGTACAGTCTGGACGATCACTCGTCATTGAGCGTCGTTTCGGACGGGTGAGAGATTTGTTAATTTTGTGTTTAGTAGGAGTATTAGGTTGACGAGTTCTATGAATTTCAAACAAGCCCGACGAGATGTCTTGATTTTCTCTCAACGCAAGTTGAACACAGGTATTTCACGCTGCTCTGGGTACGAATTCGAAGATGTGGTCGCTCAGGTTGAGGGCGCGGATATCTTGATGCCAGCCCGCGCCCAACAAACACGCGTTCAGGTTAATCCCAAAAGATGGCTGTCTAAACACACGGGTCTTTTCAAATATTGGACATCTGGCGTGCCGAAGGCACGACTTGAAAAAGACTATGATGTCTTTGTTTGCAATGTCCAAAAACCAATTGAGCTGCTTGCCTTGGATGCCATCCCGAATTGGCGCGAAAGAACGGGTGTAGCAATCTGCGTTCTCGAAGAGGTCTGGGCTGCTGACGTCGCTCTTTATTCCCCTTTGATTAAATCCTTGTCCGAATTTGATCTGATAACCTGCGCGTTTGCCGAAACCTGCGAACTATTACACCGCTTGACGGGTAAGCCCGTTATCCAAATGCCTGCAGCTGTAGACATGGTGCGATTTGCACCGGCTGCGTCACGTGTTGAAAGGCCTGTTGACGTCTATTCAATGGGTAGAAGGCGTCCAGAGCTGCATGAGAAGCTGGTAAAAGCAATGAAAGCCCGTGGCGGCTTCTACCTGTACGACACGGCGACTAAACCTCCGGTCACCGAGCAGCAATCCGCGCACCGCGAACTACTGGCCAGTATCATCCAACACAGTAAACTTTTCGTAGTAGACATCGCAAAATTTGGCCACAAGGACCAATGCTCAGGACATCTCGCATGGGGCCCCCGACAAATCGAAGGAATGGCGGGCGGTGCAGTTCAGGTTGGATACGCGCCAGAAACACCTGACTACTATCAGTACTTTGATTGGCCCGAAGCAGTGTTCCGTTTGCCTGAAGACTCGGACGAGGCCTTGGAAAGCCTTCTGGCGTTGCTGGACAACCCGGCTGAACAACATCGTAGGCGGAAAATAAACTTCGCCAATTCGCTGCAAAGGCACGACTGGGTGCACCGCTGGGCCAGTGTATTGGAATATTTGGATCTGCCGGAAACCGTGGCCATGATAGATCGCCACAGTCGCCTGAATGACATGTCCCGACAGCTAGGTATAAGTCAGCCAGAACAGCCCGACCTCGAAACGATTTCCTAAAACGACTTCAAGCCAAGCAGTTTCGGGCGTTTATTCACGATCCAAACTGTGGACCACTTTGCGTTCTAGGCAATAAGTACGGCCATATACCCTTGGGAACCCTCTTGCGCTCTCCACTCTCTCTGGATCGTTTGTCCGGCCAGGTCGCCTTCGGACGTTTGGGCGATCAGCGCACCAAACCCTGCAGCCCAATTCCTTCGTAATTCGCGACACTGTCTTTCGGGATCATCCGACGTCCGTCGATGACCAGCGGTTGTGGGACAAACGTTTTGACCAATTCGGGCAATTTTGAAAACTCGGGCCATCGGGTCACTATCATCAACGCGTCCGCACCTTCGATCGCCCGGCTCAGTTCGTCCTCATAAGCAATTGAGTCGCTAAAATGAGCTTCAGCTTCGTGGCGCGCAACCGGATCATAGGCGACGACCTCAGCCTGTTCGGTCAGTAACTTGTGGACAATGGTCAAAGCTGGGCTTTCTCGGATATCATCAGTTCCCGGTTTAAAAGCCAGGCCCAAGACAGCAATCCGCTTGCCGCGAAGGTCAGGGAAATGAGATTTCAATCGGTCCAGCATCTGGCCGGGTTGTTTATTATTGGTCTGCATTACTGCATTCAGCAAAGGCATCGGAGATCCGGCGTTTTCTCCATACGCAATCAGCGCCTTTACATCTTTGGGGAAACAGCTGCCACCAAAACCGCAACCGGCCGCCAGATAAGTTATGAAACCGGGCCAGATGCGCTCCGCGTTCTCCGGTAGGATAGGAGTAAACCGTTTGTCCAGATGCATACCCTCCATCGCCTCGACTACATCAACTCCCACTTTGGCGCAGAGATTTCCGATCTCATTCGAGAATGAGATCAAAGTCGCCAACAAAGAGTTCGCGGTGTATTTTATCATTTCCGCGGTAGCAGGGTTTGTCCTTACGATATCAACATTAGGAAAAACGGAGTAAAGCTCGTCCATCGCGGCTATCGCACGGTCATCACCTCCGCCGATAACGATGCGGTCAGGATGCATGAAGTCCGTGATGGCTTCGCCCTCTTTGAGAAACTCGGGGTTCATGCCAATACCGAAATCTTGGCCCGCTCTTTTGCCCGAAGCCTCCTCCAGAATTGGCGTGACAACCGTGTCGGTTGTTCCCGGAACGACTGTGCTTTTTACCACTACGACGTGATAGGCATCCTTGTCCTTGATTACCTCACCAATCTGGCGCGACACGTCGCGGATATACCTCAGGTCGATTTCGTTGCCATCGAACGGCGTGCCAACAGCAATCAGCGAAATGTCCGAATTCAAAACCGCATCGCGCAGATCTGTCGTTCCGTGCAACGTTTGGCGTACAGTCTGGCACAAGAGATCTGCCAACCCGTCTTCGTGAATAGGTGGCGTGCAGGCGTTGATCTGATCTATTTTCTGCTGAACCGTATCGACACAGACCACGTCGTGACCCTTCATTGCCAGACAAGCGCCCGAGACCAAACCAACATATCCCGTTCCTATGACTGATACACGCATCACATATCCTCTGCCTCTCGGTTGCCGCTGTACCAAATCATTGCGCGACGCAGCCCCTCGTCTACTCCGATCTCGGGGTCGTAGCCAATATCGGACCGGGCTTTAGCGATGACTGGGCAGCGACGATTGGGATTGTCGACAAGGTAGTCTTTGTCTTCCGAGACTTGAAAAACCGCTTTGCCCTGATAGCCAAATTCGTCGCGGGCAATTGCGATAACACGCTCGGCCAAATTAGCCATAGAGATTTCGGGGTCTTCAATACCAATGTTGTAGGCTTCGCCCGGCTTTCCGTTCAACAGAATCTTGTAGTAACCGCAGACGGCATCCGCGACATAGCAAAATGTCCGAGTGGGCGCGCCATCGCTGAACATCACGATATCGCGTTCAGCAAAGATATCGCGGGCAAAATCCGGCAGCACTCGGCGGTCCGAAATTTTCAGGCCTGGGCCGTAGTTATTGAACGGGCGCGCTATCGTGATCGGCAGATCGTGTTGTTGGGCGAACACGACGCAAAGCGTTTCGCCGTATCGCTTGGACTCGTCATAGCAAGCTCGTGGGCCAGTGCACGACACATTTCCCCGGTACGTTTCCGGAGTTGGAATGTTTTCGGGGGTTGGATCACCGTAGATTTCGGATGTTGAAAAAAAGAGAAACCCTTTGATCGGTTTTTCCTTTGAATGCTGCGCCAAAGCGTAGTCCAACATATACCGCAATCCACCGACATTGGCGTCCATCGTCTTCAGCGCGTGTTGGCGGTAATAGATTGGCGAAGCGATCGAGGCCGCGTGGATGATGTAATCGAAATCGGCCATGTCATCCGGCAACGGTTCCGTAATGTCATGGGTTACCAGTGCTAGGTTGTCATCATCCTGTATGGACTTCAGCCAATCCGGTACGCCGCGCATGTAATTGTCAAACACTGTTATCTTGATCGGTGCTTGACCCGAAACGTTGTTCCAATGGACCACGGATTGCACCAAATAATACCCCAAAAAACCTGCCCCTCCGATAATCAAAAGGCTTCGGCCTGACATGGTTTCAAATTCTGGTCCAAGCTTGGAAGCGATATATTCCAAATCGGTGAACACAACTTCTTGAGCGGTTTTCACGAGGCTTCTCTCTGCAAACTCAATGATTGGTGATACGGAACTTTGAATCTCGCGATGAACACAACGCTGCTTACTGCAGGCAAATTCTTTCTGGTTCGAAGTCTTGAAACCAAACGGAGACCTGGGTTGGTGTCGACTGTATTCAACTTGATTCACCGAAGAAAAATTTCATTTAGATCTTAGCATGCACCGCAGTGGATGAAGCAAAAGATTGTTAAGTGAATTCAACTTGCGACCCCGCCAAGTCAAACGGAGTGAATGCTGCAACTATCCAAGTTGCATTGTTGCAGCTTGGTTTTTTACCTGGACGGCTAGAACTTTTTAGCCGGGCGCACATGAATGTCGGTCACTTCCGCTGTGTTTGCCGACAACAAAGACTGCAGCACAATCTGCGATATGTCATCCGGCTGCAGTAGAAGGTCTGGATTATAAGCTCGGTTCTCTTCTGCGAAAATACCTTGCTGCATGGCACTTGCCGTTCGCCCAGGAAAGACGCTTAAGACACGGACGCCGACCGGGTTCAACTCATCACGCAAGGCGTCGGCAAAGGCTTTGAGCGCGTATTTGCTGGCTGAATAGGCGCCGGTGCCACCTCGGGCGTTGTTCCAAATCGATGAGTTCAAAAATACTACCGATCCATGTCGGGCTGATAGCGCGCGCGATAACGCCTTCGTCAGAACCCAAGGCGCGCGCAAATTTATTCTCCACATCCGGTCTAATTCCGTGATCGGCGCACGCGCAACGGTGCCCATGGCAAAGTCGCCAGCGGCGTGAACAAGTATATCAAGCTCATCGATAGTGGATGAAATTTTGTCGGCAGCAGCTTCCATCGCCCCGTCGTCAGAGAGGTCAACTTTATGCCAGATAAGTCGGTCACTCTGTTTAGTTTTACGCGACAATGCATGAACTTCGGCACCTTCGGCCACCAAAGCCTCGGAAATTGCGCCGCCGATTCCGCCGCTTGCCCCTGTAACCAAGGCAACTTGCGACTCAAATCGAGCCAACCTCATGACGCGATTACCAGCAAGCCATGTTGCAGCAAAATTTCAGCCGCACGCGCCACACGATCAAACCCAAGTTGAGATCGCTCCGCGATATCCAAAAGACTGTGATCCCCATCCGAATAGTTCAGCACCCAAAGCAACGCCATCTGCTGCTCCTTGGAATCCGATCTGCCACCAATCGCGTCATACAAGCCACGTCGTCCAAGCATCGGTTCCCCTTTCGGGTTGAGGTTCATGAACTTTTTGTCACGCTCAAGGATATCGATTACCTTCTCCAACCTAGTCAACGAGTCTTCCAACGCTTCCGGTCTGACGAATTCGGGATTGTCCGCCGAGGTATGATACTCTGGGAAACTGGCATATGGCGTTCGGGAAAAACAGCCCATTGGCATGTCAAAGCCCGGCGAACAAAACTGCCTTTCGTCATAACCATAGGGTTCGAATTCCAGCATTTTGTGATCCGGTTGATCCTGAATCACCAATCTGACTGCCCGGTTGATTTCTGTGTCATCTCGGCGGCTTTTCTTGTAGTGAATCGCCCCCGGATCGCCAAGGTTTGCCAGCACCAGACCATGCTTGACCCGGTCAACGGTTGCAGTGTTGCGCGCGAGCCAAGTGATCGAGCCAATTGTGGCGGGGATAAACAGAACACGGATTGTGTGCTGCGGCTGCGGCCCTTCCAATAGTCGACGTGCAAGTTCAGTCGCAACCACAATCGATGATAGGTTGTCATTAGCCAAAGAGGGATGGCAAATGTGGGCCGACAGTAGAATTTCATCCTTCGTTTGCCCTGGTATGACACACTCAGCGTAGGTGAGAGATCCGTCCTCAAGCGTCGCGTCCACGACGACCTCATATTCCCCTTCCTGCATAGCCTCAAGATCACGGTGCGGCAGACAAAAACCCCAGTTCTCCGCGTAGTACCCGGTTCTATAGGGAATCCATTCGGGATTCGAAGGATCCGAATGCAGGTGTGGCTTCAGTTCCGACAGTGACATACGGGTGTGCACCGAACGACTATAGCTTACGATATGCAGATTGTGCTTTTGGAAATCGATCACCCTGTTCCCGGAGGCATCAGCAACCCAAGCGTCGCGAATGGTCCATTCCTTTGGGACATGCCAATCCAGAACGGGTTCGCCTGAAGGGACCTCGGTGACGGAAAGTGGAATATGCTCGCCTATCAGCGAAAGCGTTTCGCGTACACCTGGGCCCGTGATTGAACGGCATATTGGATATAGGCGAACGAGCTGAGAATGAAGCAACTCCCCGACGGGGGTATTCGTGCGATCCGCCATCATCACTACTCTAAGACCTTTACTTCGGGCAATGGAACAACAAATCTTCCGCCCCATTCGACGATGCCCTTCATCGAGTCCATGATCTCTTCTTTGATGTTCCACGGAAGGATCAGCACATAATCGGGCCGAGTCTCGAAAATCTTATCGGGCGCGTGAATCGGAATACGTGTTCCTGGCAGCAACTTGCCCATTTTGGCAGTGCTCACATCAACGGTGTACTCAAGAAGATCCGTCTTGACGCCACAAAAGTTCAAAAGGGTGTTTCCCTTGGCGGGTGCTCCGTACCCGACGACGGTTTTTCCAGCTTCCTGTGCGTCCATCAGGAACCTCAACAGATCCCGCTTTGTTTTGTGAACCTGTTTCGCGTAATCCCGGTATCGATTGAGCGACGTTAAACCCTCAGCCACTTCGCGAACTTCAAGTTCGGCCACGGAAGGCAACACCGGATGATGGGTATCCACGTCCTCCGCACGGCAGGCGAACACTCTCAACGACCCACCTTGTGGCGCGATCCCTTGCACCTCGAAGACCTTGAGCTTGTGGCGTTCAAAAATCTCCCGAACTGCAATCAATGAGAGGTAGGAATAATGCTCGTGATAGATCGTGTCGTAATAGTTCTTTTCGATCAGATTCAGCAGATGCGGGAACTCCATTGTAAGCACCCCGCCCTCTGCCAGGGCCGGATGGAAGCCGCTCACAAAATCGTCAATGTCCGGGACATGGGCCAGTACATTTGCACCGTGAAGAAGTTTAGCCTGCAGGCCTTCGCTTTGCAGCCACTCACCAGTTTCTCGGCCGAAAAAGCGAATTTCCGTTGGCAAACCTTTTTCGCGCGCGAACTTTGCGACTCCTGCCGATGGCTCAATCCCCAGCGTAGATACGCCATTTGCGTGAAAATATTGAAGCAGATAGCCGTCGTTGCTCGCGATCTCGACAACCCGGTGTTCCGGGCCGATCCCAAATCGTTCGGTCATCTCGGCGACATAGCCTTTTGCGTGATTCAGAATCGTCGACGAGAAGGACGAGAAATAAGCGTAATCCTCATTGAATATGGTTTCGCGCTGTTCGACAGCTGGCAACTGGACCAGCCAACAGTGTGGGCAAACATATGCATGAAGCGAATAAAATGGCTCTGGCTCGAGAACTCTGGACGGATCTACATACGAATTCGCCAGCGGCGTGGCGCCTAGATCGACAAATGTTTCGGCTAAACCTTTGCCGCAACCTCGGCACGAAAGCTTGACGCTCTTTGGAAAAACCTGATCGGGCATAACAACATTCAAAACAATGAACAAACACGAATTTGGTAGCATAGATGGAACGTCACCCAAAGCCATTTTTCCTGACTAGGTAGACTCTTAGGTCGCCAATCAAACCTAAGTATCGGTTTCGTTGATCTGTGAAAAATGAGGCATATGAAACAGCTGGTCACCGTTTGATTCTGGCTTTTCAAGATTAGTCAGGAATCATCGGCGCTTAGCGCTCTGGCCCTTAGACCGGTTTTAACACCTGCACTATGGTTGAAAATCACGACGTCAGCGCGCAAAGCAATGCGCATCGGATTTCGGCCAAACCAATAGATATGCATGCTCCCGGATCCAAAAAACGCAATTGTATCGGGCATGCCTTATTGTTTGCAAAAGTTTGACAATAAGGACATCAGGAGTGTCGGAACGGCCGAGTAGCTTGACGGGCTCAATTCATGCATTGCGTCGCCCGCCAATGTATTTGTCAACCAACGCCTTCGTCCCACGAATATTTCCCGCGCTTGAAGCCCCGAACACAATCGACTCAACGCCCGGGAGCTCTGATATCCAGTGGATTGCTTCATCTGCGGGGATCGCCCCAGAGGCATAAACAGACATAGCGACAGCCCGCACACGTCCGGATTTCAATGCGTCAAGATAGGCATCATATCCGCCAGACATACGGAAGCCGATCTTGTTGATATTCGAACAGATTATTGGGCGTTCAATGCCCTGCTTTTCCAGTATATCAAGAAGCAGCGGCATGTTCATTGTGATGTAAGCAGGCTCGGCGCCGTATTTCTCTTGGATGTGATCGTGGAAAATTCGGAAAGCCCGATGGAACCCCACGCCAATCAACAAATCAGCAAAGACGTTCTGTATGAAAACAACAGGAGTTTTTGCTCCCGTGAACATCTTCATCTCCATATCAATCATTGCCCTGGCGATGCCATCCATTTCTTTTGATGCTAGGGCTTTTGTCCCCGCAAGCGCGGTTGCAAACAGACCATCATTAGGCATGAGGTGTCTTATGGCCCCCAACATACCGTGGTCAGTTACGGCGTTGGCGTATTTATGCGCGTAGGGCATACAGGGGTAGAACTGGAAATCGCTGTAACGAACGGGATCGGCCCGAACACGATCAGCCACTTCTGAAATCTGATCGTGGGTCGTACACATGAAAGTGCGAATACCCACATCATAGGCAACATCCAGAACGTCCATAATCGCGTCAGTTCTCTGAAAACGCATCGCTTGCGCCCGCGCTTTTTCTTCGGACATGTGGTTGACGCCAAAAAACTGATTATCGCCGAAAAGCAACTTATCCACGTCATGCACTCCTTAAAGACGAAACCATCCACGCCTTTTCGCGGGCGCGGGCTGCGTGACGATCGGGGCTTCACCAACAGGCATACCGGTGTCGGCATTGGACAATATCATCGACATAGTTTTGTCGGTTTCGGTGGCAGAAGCAAAATCGTTTAAAATGAGGTCTGGTTTTCCTTGGGCCACAGCGGTGATAAATCCATCAAGCTGGGCTGAGTATTCTTCGCCTCGCAGATAGAACCACACGTCGTCCGTAAGATCTGTCGTATATCTGACGTTCCAGCCTTTGGTATAAGTCGGCAATTCAGGATCAGCATTTCGCAGATAAAGCTGACACTCCTGACGGTCAGCGAAAAGGCGTCCATTGGTTCCAATCATTGTGATCTTCGTCGACATTTTTCGATGGCTCTCGTCAGACCAGTTGACTGAAAGCTGTGCCGTGGGTCCATTATCCCATCGTAGGGTCGACATCACCTGATCATCTGCATCTTCTGAGAAAACGCGCGTGAGAACTGAGCCGGAAACCTGCGTTGGAGTACCAAAGAACCAGTTCAAAAGGTTCAAAGGGTGAGCCGCATAATCATAAAGGCAGCCGCCGCCTTCGGAATTGTCAGTGCGCCATGTGCTACGCCGATGACGCAGTACGACGGGTCCATAAGCTTCGGCCTGCACGTGTGTGATATTACCCAGTGCTCCGGAATTCAGGATTCTCCTGACTTCCTGGAACGCGCCAACATATCTGTAGTGATAGCCAACCTGCGTGACGACGCCCTTGTCTTTCGCCAACTCCGCCAAACGGAGGCTATCCTGCCAGTTAAGGCAAAACGGCTTTTCGCAAAAGACGTGCAAACCTTTTTCTAAGGCGGCGTAGGCCATGGACGCATGCAGACGTGACGGGGTCGCAATGACGACCGCATCCAAATTCTGAGTGGCAAGCATCTTTGCGTAGTCACTGTGAATTGTAACTTGCGCGTTCTTTTTTAGCACATCGCTGATGAATCTGGAATCATCACAGGCTACCGCATTGGCCATCGGATGCACATTGGCTATGGCATAGTGTGACAAGCCCATTTTACCCAGGCCAACAACGGCAATGTTGATTTTGTCCGCCATTCTCCAGTGCACCTCAAACTCATTAAAAAAATTGACGCATGTCGCCACGAAGGTTGCACAAACGTAGACAATTCCAGTGTCATACACCACCGGGCGAAATTCAAATTGCAATGCTAGTACTTTTTGACGCAGTGGATCTTCAGATGGGTATGGGTGCCTCGACAATCATTCAAAATGAACCGTAACAACTTGAAGTTCTTTGTTACCAACGCTGTTACATGCTAAATTTGTTGGTGCGACAGTAAATTGAAGTCTGCAATTACAGCCTCAGAATTAACACAGACGCCGCGTTGACAGCGCTACCTTCAATAAACGCAACTCGATTAGACGACACAAACAAAATCGGTAACAGTTTGAAACCACCCTAGTGTTATGTTTCTAAATTCGAAACACTCTTAGGCAGAATCACTCACACGAAGCCACATACAATGGCGACGCCAAAGGCTCATCGACATGACGCTTGGGCAATACCTTCGATCACCCCTGTGCAAAAAGACAAATAGCAAACGCGTGTCGGTTGGGGTTGACGTGCGCATCAAACGGCCGCTGGACCAGATCCATTGAATTTGTGCATCACCCAACATCTGCTGCTTAATAGAGGCCGCTAACGTTTGGCAAAGGCCTTTTCGTATCGGGCGTCAGGCCAGACGCACAGCAGACCGTTACTGACCCGTGCCAACAGTTCGGCGTCATCTTCGTGGTCCGTCACCACTGTGGCATCATCCAATTGTCCAGCATCAAAATACGCTTCGGCATTCGCAAGCTTGCCTGCGCGGCGCCACTTCCAGCCGGATCTTAAGGAAGCTGCTGCAAGCTCAGGTCGGGTTCCGGGGTAGCATTGCAGTAAGGGCGCGATAATAGCTTCATAACCATTTGAGAAAACGACAAACCGCGCCGGTCGAGCCTTGCCTATTAGGTCCTCAAGTGCTGTGTTGGCGAAAGTGCGACCAAGCTTGGGAGCGATGCGTGCCCAACTGCGAAGGGTCCATGGCATCAACGTCGCGATGGCCATCACACGAAGCCAATCACGATAGTCTCGCGCCCGTCGCCGCCCGCCAATGACCCTCCACGGGCGTGTCAAATCAAGACCGCGCAAGATTGCCGCTGCCAAAGGAGCAGGACGCGCATGGGCCAGAAAGCACTCGGTAGAATTGCGCAACCAAAGTGTCTCATCGAAATCGACGATCAGCAGCTTGCCCGCAGCTTTTTCCATGGCATGTGTGAGCTGTTCAGGAGAAGCAGTTTCGTAAAGGGGACGCTGCATCACCATTAACTGTCCATACCGCCTGAAGACGACCATTTGTCGTGCTGTACATGCTGCATCTCACGTACCACTTTTCTTGTTTGCTTGAACCCTCGCAAGCAGAGCCACCCCAGAATAATGCCCCCGTGAATAAGGTAGCTTTCGCTCAGATTGGATGGCAACAACAATAGCCAGATCGACACGAACGAGAGTATTCGCAACACTTTAGACGGAAGTCCTACAAGGCCACTGCGTCCGTATCGGTACACGATGTATGGCACCCAACGGCGCAGGCATTGCGCAAATATGAGGGCTGCGCCCGCAGCAGGCAGGTAAAAGAACAGCAACGGAAACCCGTATTTCAGGATCTGTAAGGGTAAATAGACCCATACGCGGCTCAACTTATCGATACGGTTGTACGCATAATAGACCGCCCGAAGACAACCCAGTAAAGTGATCCAAGTAAGCAGGTATAAGAGTACAAATAGCCCGGTTGCTTCGGGTTCTGTAACCCACGCAGCCAGCAATGCCCCAGGCGCCGCAAACGCCACCGCCCACAACCAAGCTTGGCGTTCGGAGAAGTACGTCGCGGCCCTGTCAAAGCCAGGCGTTACCTTGGCTTCATGTTCAAGGCTTTCCGACACCGCGTCGTTTTCGAAGTAGCCGATCTCGTAGACGGTCCAGAAAGAAATGTGGAAGAAAAAAATGGCTAGGGCGACGCTGATTGGATCCGATGAAAATGGCACGAATGCCAACAGAACCAACAGCAAATCATCGCCAAGATTATCGAGAAAAAACGGTAGGCCGGTAGACTTGTTGCGTTTGAAGCGAAACGAGTAGTCTAGCGGAACATACCTGCGCGGACTTTTTACATTGTTATCCATAAAGAACCTTTTACCGGGGCATTAGACGCACACGCATATCAATCACTATTCGTTTATATTTTGACGACTCTACGATTTTTTGACGTGGTCGCAAAACAGATCAAGTTTCGACATAAGACTGCTGCCGCATTTGCGAATAGATGCTGTTTCCCTAAATCATTGGAAGCAGAACGTTTCTTTCAGATGTGAAGAAGGACAGTTTTTGACGTCTCGAGACCTTTTTGGATGTCGACTGCACATCAGTTCGGGCGGCAGGACGGTGCTTTGCGCGTCAACTCTGGGCCCCTTTCAATCTAGATACCTACTTTCACAATCGCGCAAACCAAAGTCCGAGGCGCATGAAATTATCCCTTGGAAAAATCGCGCGCGACCATTTTCACCAATGCGAGTGGATATCGCTCTCCAATCCCGACCCGGCAACTGCGCCGCAAAATATCCAGTGTTCGCGGGCACATGTCCGGAGCATATTCGATCGGCCGTTGCGCCCATGCCCAAGGATCGACCTTTGGATGGAAGGTCCTTTTTTCCAGGATCGGATCCCAGTTTGAATAAACGTGTTTAGTGCTGTCAAAAACACGACTAACCCCGCGGCGTTCGGCAAAAGCCTCGGCTTCGTTTTCCGTATCAAATGTAACGACGACACCAAGTGCATTCTCGGGGTCATTTTGTGGAGTGAGGGGGAAGCGACCTTTTTCTAGCGCTTCTGTCACCACCTCGTATCGCTGCTTCATACGTGAGATAACGCGGTGCAGTTTAGACAGTTGCGTATTCATCATGGCACCAGAAATCTCGTTTGCCCGCAGATTCAGCCCAATGAACAAAGGAGAGGGTTCGGTAAACGCATCATTCCGATAGGAAATCCCGATGTCGTGGTAGTTAAACGCACGAAAGTAGTCGTGATCGCTGCTTAACAAAACTGCGCCGCTTTCGCCGATGGTTATGTTTTTGTGCTGATTGAAACTGAAGGCGCCAGCGTCGCCAATTGCTCCGCAGTACTGACCCCTGTACTTTATCCCGACGGCCTGGCACGCATCCTCTACAACCAATAAACCGTGTTTCTTCGCGGTTTTAAGTATTGCGTCCATGTTGCACGGGCGGTTGCTCATGTGCACCGGCAAAATCGCCCGTGTGTAGGGTGAAATTTTGTTTTCTATGTCCCTTGGATCAATCGCCAGCGTCTCATCAATTTCGACCAGAATTGGCACCGCCCCAACGTGGACGACTGCCGCCGCGCTTGCCATCCATGTATATGCGGGAACCAGCACCTCATCACCGGGCCCGACACCCAAAGATGCAAGGGCCACGGTAAGGGCCGAGGTTCCGCTGTTAACCATCAGCGTTTGTTTCGCACCGGTCAGTTCGGACAATCGTTGCTCAAAACGGCGACAGTATTGGCCAGACCCAGAGTTTCGAAGCAGATCACCCCGAGCGATCGCTGTTCCCGCTGCCAACCACTCTCTAAATCCCAAACGCTGCACGCGACCGTCCCCCTGTCCCTGTTTTCAGATGGCCGTGCGAAGGTTTACAGATCGCTAAAAAGATGTTTCCAATATTCATCTCTAATTTACTCGCAAAATTCACCAAATAACTTTTTCCAATCGCGCCAGATAAAAAGCGCTCCGACACAACAATATGGAAATTATTCAACTCCAAGAAGTACCGCATGAACAGGTGATTCGAACAGACGTACTGATCGTCGGCGGCGGAGCCTGCGGTTTGACCATTGCCCGAGAATTGATCGGGTCAGGTCTAAATGTGGTCGTGGCTGAAAGCGGTCTGCAACAAGAAACACCTGAACATTCAGCGCTCAACACCGTGGACATGCCCGATGCAGTTCGATCCCAAGCTCGGGCCAAATTCAATTCAGGTCTGGCGACACATTGGGATCAAGACAGCCAGCCATTCGGCGTCCGGTGTCGCGGCCTCGGTGGGTCCACATTGGCGTGGGCTGGGAAGTCTGCAGCTTTCAGCGAAATCGACTATCAGCAGCGGGAATGGGTTATCGGCTCGGGTTGGCCGATTTCACAGCGCGAGCTTGCACCATATATCGAGCGAGCCGGACAAATACTTAACCTTGGTCCACAGGTATACAACTCTGCTTTGTGGGAGCTTTTAGGGACGACTCCGGCGCAACCTTCAATCGACCCGGCGGTATTCGAGGATTGTTTCTGGCAGTTTTCGCGTGGCCGAGAAAACCCTCTCGACCTTTTGCGAATGGGGAGCGAATTCGCCAATTTGACCGCCAAAAACGTGCGTGTTCTGCTCAACGCTACTGCAACTAAGATAAACGTCGACACTACCGGAACCCGTTTCGAAAGCGTGAGTTTTGCAACGCTGTCGCCAGAAATCCGTAATGTTACAATCCATGCGGAAAAATGCGTCCTGTCGGCAGGAGCAATCGAAAACGCAAGGTTGCTACTGGTGTCCAACGATGTTCACCCAAATGGCTTGGGCAACCGTTTCGACTTGGTCGGACGCTATCTTTGTGGCCATCTGCAGGCGGAACTCGGTTATTTTGACGCCTCCGACGCACAGAGAATGACGCAGCGATTTGGCTTTTTTGGCCTCCCCACAGATGGGCGCACGCATATGTACTCTAGTGGGCTTGCAACCTCCCCGGCAATTCAGCGAACCGAAAAGCTGTTAAACGGCGCTATCTTTTTTCTGGAGGAACGTTCTCAGGAAGATCCGGTCAGTGCGTTAGGGCGGTTATTGGGCGGCAAGAGCCAATCCAGATTGCAAGACGTGATGGTTGTGGCGCGAAGCCCGGTTTTTGCTCTTAAGGTCGCTGGAATGAAAGCACTGAATAGCGGAAAGCTCCCCAAATCCGTTCGCAATCAGATCGCCGAAGCTGCTGCTGCACTCTTTCCAAATTCCTCTGTCCGCGAATTTCGTTATCGAGGGCTCCCACACAAGCTGGATGGCATCGTGGCCCATGCAATAATCGAACAAGCGCCCAATCCTGAAAACAGAGTCGTGCTTTCAGATCGTCAAGATCAACTGGGACAACACCTACCCAAGGTAAACTGGTCGACCGGTTTTGAAGAGCGCCACACACTGCTTCAAATGGGGAAGAACTTTGTATCCGAGTTCAAGAAATGCGGCTTACCACCCCCTCAGGTTTCCGAGTGGCTGCGCAATGGAAAGCCGGATCAGGCGGATATGTTTGATGTCGGGCACACCATGGGGACCACGCGAATGTCACTGTCACCAAGGGAAGGGGTCGTTACAACTGATTTGAGAATTCGAGATATTGAGGGACTTTATGCTGCCGGCGGTTCCGTTATGCCAACGACGGGACACGCAAATCCAACACTTATGATGATGTCCCTATCGATTCGCCTTGCAGATCACTTTAAGCAAAAGGGGGCTTCTTAGGCTGAATACTCGTTTCGCAGGTGTTCAGGATGAGTCCATTCCCAAGCGGTGAACGGACGAACGATCCACTATTTTCTTTCGGCTGAAATCAGATCCCTACATACAATGAATGCTACGGTGCTTCTTTGATCACTTTGTAGCAAGGATGGATAATTAAAAAAGTGGTGAGCCGTGCAGGATTCGAACCTGCGACCCACTGATTAAAAGTCAGTTGCTCTACCAACTGAGCTAACGGCCCACTCTTTTGTTGGATCTTGTCGATCCGTGGCGCTCTTTAAGTCATTTTCCCGACCGGGTTCAAGACCTTATTTGCACCTCGTTTCGCCAAAGTAATCAGTGTTTCCGGCGACCCGATAGGCGGCCTAATTAGGCAGGTGGCGCTGGGGGGTCAACCCCCTTTTTAAAGGAATCTGCGTCGCAGGGTGGATTCCTTTCAGGCGCAGGGTTATATGCGCGCCATGCAAGGATTACAGAACACTGGTTTGCCCTTCATGAAGATGCACGGGCTGGGCAATGACTTTGTCGTTGTGGACGCGCGCGCGTCTGCGACGCGGATTAGCCCGGCACTTGCGCGGGGAATCGGGCATCGTCAATTCGGCGTAGGTTTCGATCAGCTTGCCGTGATCGAAAACGGCAGGTCGGATGCGCATCTGGTGTTCTACAATTCAGATGGATCTACCTCGGCAGCATGTGGAAATGCCACCCGTTGCATCGCCCGTTTCCTGATGCAGGAATCGGATAGATCCGACCTGACACTGACGACCGAACGCGGCACTCTTTACGCCAAGGACGCCGGAGACGGCCTGACCTCAGTTAATATGGGACACCCCCAACTAAACTGGAACGAGGTTCCGTTGTCTGAGGAGGTCGACACGCTGGAACTGCCCATCGAGGGAGCGCCGACGGCCACCGGGATGGGCAATCCGCATTGCACCTTTTTTGTTGATGATGCCGAGGCTATCCCTCTGACCGAGTTCGGTTCGCGTTACGAGCACCTTCCACTCTATCCTGAGCGTACGAATGTCCAAGTGGCACAAATCATTGGACCGGACCACATCCGCATGCGCGTGTGGGAGCGTGGCGTGGGCATCACCCTGGCTTCGGGATCATCCTCATGCGCCACAGCCGTTGCTGCTGCGCGTCGCGGCCTGACCGGGCGCAAAGTGCAAATTGAACTGGATGGCGGGACGATCTGGATCGACTGGCGCGACGATGGCGTCTGGATGACCGGACCAACCCGCCACGTCTTCTCGGGCACACTGACACCGGAATTTCTGGAATCACTGGAATGAGCGCACCGAAGTTCACCACCCTGGGCTGCCGCCTGAACGCCTATGAAACCGAGGCGATGAAAGAGCTGTCAGCGCAGGCCGGGCTCACCGACGCGGTGATCGTGAACACCTGCGCCGTCACGGCAGAAGCGGTGCGCAAAGCCCGGCAAGAGATTCGCAAGCTGCGGCGGGAAAACCCTAACGCGCGGCTGATCGTGACAGGCTGCGCGGCCCAGACCGAGCCTGACACCTTTGCCCAAATGGATGAGGTCGACGCGGTCATTGGCAATACCGAGAAAATGCAGCCGGAGACCTGGAAAGGCATGGCGGCGGACTTTATTGGCCAGACCGAGGCCGTGCAGGTCGATGACATCATGTCCGTCACCGAAACCGCAGGCCACCTGATCGACGGTTTTGGCACCCGCTCACGCGCCTATGTTCAGGTCCAAAACGGCTGTGACCATCGCTGCACTTTTTGCATTATCCCCTATGGCCGTGGGAACTCGCGCAGCGTCCCTGCCGGCGTTGTTGTGGATCAGATCAAGCGGTTGGTGGATCGGGGTTATAACGAGGTCGTACTGACCGGCGTTGACCTGACCTCTTGGGGCGCCGACCTGCCTGCGCAACCCAAGCTGGGCGATCTGGTCATGCGGATTCTGAAACTGGTGCCCGACCTGCCACGCCTGCGGATCAGTTCGATCGACTCGATCGAAGTGGATGAGAACCTGATGCAGGCCATCGCGACCGAACCGCGCCTGATGCCGCATTTGCACCTTTCCCTGCAACATGGCGACGATCTGATCCTGAAACGGATGAAACGCCGCCATCTGCGCGATGACGCCATCCGGTTCACCGAAGAAGCCCGCAAGCTGCGCCCCGAAATGACCTTTGGCGCCGATATCATCGCTGGCTTCCCGACCGAAACGGATGATCATTTCGAAAACTCGCTGAGACTGGTGACCGATTGCGATTTGACTTGGTTGCACGTGTTCCCTTACTCCAAACGCGACGGCACGCCAGCCGCCCGCATACCGCAGCAGGTGAATGGGAACGTCATCAAGGACCGTGCCGCCCGCCTGCGCGCGGCCGGTAACGCGCAGGTCACGAAACACCTGCAGACCCAAATCGGCAAAACTCATCACATCCTGATGGAAAACCCGCATATGGGCCGCACCGAACAATTCACCGAGGTCGCTTTTGAGGCACCACAGCCCGAAGGGCAAATCGTGAAGGCAACAATCACAAGCGTCACCGGCACGCAGCTACAAGCCTGATCCGGCCTTCATCTGGCCCCCTACCCGATTGCTACAAAAAAACCCCCGCAGCCGGTGGCGCGGGGGTTCAAACATTGTGGGGCTGTGAAACTCAGCCTCGTTTCTTGCCTTTCACGCCTGCCCACAGGCGCTTGTTGACAAGGTACAGAAGCACCGACAACAGCGACAGGAACAGCACGCCGACAAAGCCCGAGTATTTGCGCTCCATCATCTTCGGCTCGGCCGTCCACATCAGGAAGGCTGCGATGTCTTCGGACAAGGCTTCGACAGTGGCCGGGTGGCCATCGGCGAATTCAACCTGATCTTCGGACAGCGGCGGTGCCATCGAGATCCAGCCTCCGGGGAAGGCCTTGTTCTCATACAGGATGGTGCCTGCTTCTTCTTTTTCTTCACCGGTATAGCCGTCCAGCAGCGAGGCGATGTATTCCGCGCCACCCATGCCTTTGAAGAACTGATTGATCCCCAGACCATAAGGCCCGTGGAATCCAGCGCGGGCCTTGGCCATCAGGCTCAGGTCCGGTGCGCCAACACCGTCATTGACCGGGAAGTGGTCGGTCGGGATGGCCGGACGGAAATCGTCCAGCTCGGGATCGAACACTTCGAAGTTTTCTGCCGAATAGGCGATGACTTCTTCTTCCGAATAGCCCAGCGCTTCGAGATCACGCAGAGGCACATAGCGCAGGCCGTGGCAGGCTGCACAGACCTCGGTATAGATCTGAAGGCCGCGCTGCAGCTGGTTTTGATCCCAGGTGCCAAAGGGGCCTTCAAACGAGAAGTGGAAGTCTTCGATGTGCTGCTCGCCCCCACCTGCTGCGAAGGACGCAGCAGGGGTAAGGGCCAAAGCAAACGCGGCACCGATTGCAAGTTTCTTGAACATGTTTCCGGTCCCTCTTCTTACTCGGCCGGCGTGGCGTCGGCGTCAGCCTTGCCATAATGCGCGTTGAAGTCTTCTTCGATGGTCTCTGGCTGTGGCAGCGGTTTTTCGATGACACCCAGGATCGGCAGGATCACGAAGAAATAGGCGAACCAGTAGGCGGACGCGATCAGCGAGAAGGTCGCATAGGGCTCTTCCGCGGGCATCGCACCCAGCCACATCAGGGCAAAGAAGTCGATGATCAGCAGGTAGAACCACCACTTGAACATTGGGCGGTATTTGCCCGAACGCACGGTCGACGTGTCCAGCCAGGGCGCCAGCGCCATTGCCAGGATCGCACCGAACATCGCAATCACACCAAAGAACTTGGCGTCGACGATGCCACCGGTGATGAAGCTGGCAAATTGTACAACCCAGACTTCACCGGTAAAGGCGCGCAAGATCGCGTAGAATGGCAGGAAGTACCATTCGGGAACGATGTGTGCAGGCGTTACCAACGGGTTGGCTTCGATGTAGTTGTCCGGGTGGCCCAGATAGTTCGGCATGTAGCCGACGATGGCCCAGAACACGACCAGGATCACGGCCAGAGCGAACAGGTCCTTGATCACGAAGTACGGCCAGAATGGCAGCGTGTCTTTCTCGGCATCGGCTTTCGACGTGCGGCGAACTTCAACACCTGTGGGGTTGTTGTTGCCGGTGGTGTGGAAGGCCCAGATATGCACGATGACCAGAGCCGCAATCACGAACGGCAGCAGATAGTGCAGCGAGAAGAAGCGGTTCAGCGTCGCATTGTCCACCGCGGGTCCGCCCAGCAGCCAAGTCTGGATCGCGTCACCCACAAACGGGATCGCGCCAAACAGGCCGGTGATCACGGTCGCACCCCAGAAGGACATCTGACCCCAAGGCAGAACATAGCCCATGAAGGCAGTACCCATCATCATCAGATAGATAAGCATACCGATGATCCACGTGATCTCACGCGGGGCTTTGTATGAGCCGTAGAACAGGCCACGGAAGATGTGGATGTAGACCGCAACAAAGAACAGCGACGCGCCGTTCATGTGAATGTAGCGCAGCATATAGCCGCCATTCACGTTGCGCATGATGTGCTCGATGCTAGCGAAGGCCAGATCGACATGCGGGGTGTAGTGCATCACCAGAACGATACCGGTGACGATTTGCAACGCCAGGCAGAACGCCAGGACGATGCCCCAGATCCACCACCAGTTCAGGTTCTTGGGGGTGGGGATCATGATGGTGTCGTAAATCAGGCCGACGATGGGCAAGCGGCTGTTCAGCCACTTCTCGCCGTTTGTCTTCGGCTCGTAATGATCGTGGGGAATTCCGGACATAAGTTTGGGTCTCCCTTAGCCGAGTTTGATGGTGCTGGCGTCGGTCCACTCAGCGGGCGGAACGGGCAGGTTTTCAGGTGCGGGACCCTTGCGGATACGTCCGGCCAGATCGTAGTGCGATCCGTGGCAGGGGCAGAACCAGCCACCAAAGTCGCCAGCATCGCCCAGCGGCACACAGCCAAGGTGCGTACATACGCCCATCTGAACGATCCACGCGCCCGGCGCTTCGCCCTCGGGCGACGGCATCACGCGGTTGGCGTCGGTTGCCGGAGCATCCGCGTTCAGGTTGGAGTTGCGGGCCAGCGGATCAGGCAGTGCATCAACGCCTTCGGCGTCCTGTTCCTGCGCTTCTTGAATTTCGGCACCTGTGCGGTGGCGGACAAACACAGGTTTACCCAGCCATTTCACGGTCAGCTGCGTACCTGGCTCAACGCCGCTCACATCCACGCGGATCGAGGACAGCGCCTGAACGTCTGCCGATGGGTTCATTTGATTGATCAGGGGCCATACGGCTGCACCCGTCGCGACGACACCTGCGCCGCCTGCGACGTAGTAGAGGAAATCTCTGCGGGTGCCTTCGTGGTCTTCTGCGTGGGACACGAGGTTTTCTCCGATTCCGGCGCCCGGGGGTAACCCGAGCAAACATGCATCAGCACCGCATCAAAGCGGCGTCTCATCGCGGCTATCTATCCGGGAGAATTCGGTTCGTCCAGCGGTCATAGGCGCGCAGTGCGCCACAACAGGGCATTCATGTCACAACGAGGGGCGAAAGTTTCAAGATACGGACCTGTTTTTTGGCAAAAACACTCCGGTCCTCCGGCTTTTCCAAATGTGATTCGATTCGCTTCGGCGGGATAGAACGGTGCAGAACCGACCCAGCCCCAAAAGGTTTTACAGAATGCCGATCCGCCCATCTTGAACTTTTCGTCATATTCGGGAATATTTCCGTATATGAGAAATTCCATGGAAGCCACCTCTGACAAACTGGCCACGCATTTGCGCGGATTGCGAGAGCAGCACGGCATGACCCTCGATACTTTGGCTGGAAGAACCGGTCTAAGTCGCGCCACCCTGTCGCGGATCGAGAAAAACGAAGTCAGCCCGACCGCCGAGACGCTAAGCCGTCTGGCAACGGTTTATGCAGTACCGATCTCTCAGCTACTTACCCCGTTGGAGCAAAGTTTCCAACCGATCGTCCGGCGGCACGACCAGCCGTTCTGGACGGATCGTGGGCGCGCGTTTCAACGTCGCAGCGTTTCGCCGCCCAGTGGGCACCTTTCGGTTGAATTGATCGAAGGAACCCTGACCGCGCGGCAGCGCATCGCCTATGATGCACCCGCAGTGCCGGGGCAAGAGCATCACCTGTATGTCTTGTCCGGGCAGATCGAAATCACGGTCGAGAGGAAAGCTTATGACCTTCGACAAGGGGATTGCCTGCGGTATATTTTATTTGGCGAAACCGTATTTGAAACGACCCATAGTCCCTGCACTTACGTGATCGCATTGTCATGACCGTTCAGACACCCAACGTCTTCCGCCTTACCCCGACGGATATCGACAACAATCTGACATATCTATGCCGCACGCTTGTTGACAGCGTTGCCGACGGTGCCGCGATCAGCTTCATGATGCCGCTCGACCATGACAGCGCCGCGCGATTCTGGACGGATGACGTCAAACCCGCCATTGAAACAGGCGCGCGGCACTTGTTTGGCGCATTTTATCAGCGTCGCATGATCGGTACGGTCCAGCTGTTGCTTGCCGTGCCCCCAAATCAGCCCCACCGGGCAGAAATCTCGAAGATGATCGTTCACCCTGATGCCAGACGTCGCGGTTTGGGCAAGGCCCTGATGCAAGAGGCCCTGAAATCCGCACAAGAAGCCGGGAAGACACTCATCACACTAGACACGCGCACCGGAGACGTCTCGGAATCCCTTTACAGGTCTGTCGGGTTCAAACCGGCAGGTGTCATCCCCGATTTCGCATTCGACCCGAACGGAAAATCCCGTCACGCAACGACCTATATGTACCGATACCTTTGACTTAAGCTCGAATTCACGGTGACACCCGACATAGCAAGACGCGCCGCTTCTGCAAGGTATATAAATGTAGAAATTCTGAGTTAAAAATAGATATTTTACAAAGGCTTAGTCGTGGTTGATTTCGATTGAACTTTGGACGCAAATGATCGAAAGGCGGGAAATCCCAATCTCTGCAGGACGTCCCTCATGTCAAAGCTCTTTGCAACAACCCTGATCCTCGCACTGACCGTGCCCTTTCAGGCGATAGCGGCCGGTGATCCGGCGAAAGGCGAAAAACTCTACAATCGCTGCTCTTCTTGCCACGCGATCATCAAAGATGGCCAAGTTCTGGTCAAAGGCGGCATCACTGGCCCGAATCTTTACGGCGTCGTCGGTCGCATCGCCGGAACCGAGTCAGATTACCTGAACGGAAGCGAGCGTTTGCCCATCGGAATGTTCACCGACGACATGATCCGGGCGGGCCAGGAAGGGCTGGTCTGGACGCAAGAGAATATCGCCACGTATTCCAAAAACCCGATCGCATTTATTCAGGAATATCTGGATGACGAAACCGCGCGCCCAAACATGAGCGTCAAACTGAAAAAGGGCGCCGATGACATCGCGGCCTATCTGGCGACGTTCAACGAATGATGTCTGTCGCTGGTCGTTCTGCCGTCAGAGCGACCAGCGCATTGATCCCCGATCAGGCCGGCGGTTGCGTTGCGACCATGCTGGGGCGTTCGACAAACTTCTCGTACCAAGCGGCCAGCGCGTCATTTCCCTTGCGCCACCCGCGCGCATCGTGGCGGAAATCGACATAGCCCAGCGCGCAGGCCACTGCGACCTGCCCCATATCCAACGGTCCGGACAGATGCGCCATCCACCGTTGGTTCAACGCGGCGCAGGCGCGTTCTATCTTGTCCCATTGCGCATCGGCCCAGCCCTCCCATTGCTTATCTTCGGGCCGCATCCGAGCCTCATAGGTGATCAGCAACGCCGCATCCAGAATACCATCCGCCAGCGCCTCAAGCGTCATCACATCCCAATGCCGGGCACCGTCCTGATAAAGACCGGCCTGCCCGCGCGCGTCCAGAAACGCACAGATAACACGGCTATCGAACAGGGTCGGTCCATCTGGGCGCTCTAACGCGGGCACCTTTGTCAGCGGAGCCTTGGCCAATAGCGGCTCGGCCGGGGACATTGGCGTTGTCGCAACGTTCAGCAGTTCGACATCCTGCAACTGGTCTGTTTCATGCAACAAAACCATAACCTTACGGACATAGGGCGAAGTGGGACTAAAATAGAGTTTCATAAGAGATCTCCCTGAATTGCCGGAACTCTACATCACCCAATGCAAAACAAAACCCGTCAATTGGTGCGCCAACCTCACCCTCTCATCAACTTTTGCAGAGCATCAAGCTCGGACCCGATCCCGTCGTTTGCGATATGTTCTGACGCGCTCAGGCGGGCTGCATCGGGCTTGTTCTGGTTTAGCTTCCAGGTGCCTTGAATGTCGTCAATGCGAAACCGAAACGGCACGATCATGCGCATCATCTTATCCAACGCGTCCTGGCTCATCTTGCCGGTCGTCCAAGGCGGTTTAGGCAGCAAGCGTGCCTCATAAAAGGCGGACTGGCGGTTCAACAGGTCCAGCAACTCCGCGTGCGGCCGCTGTTCTAACTGACCGATCAGATGCACAGCGACATAGTTCCATGTCGGAACCTGGTCGGCGATCCCGAACCAATCCGGCGATACATATCCGTCTGGTCCGGTGACGGCGATTCTTGCCGGTTTAGGCTCTTTCAGCATGCGGACGATCGGGTTGGATCTGACAAGATGCAGCTCGGCCAGCGCGCCATCCTCAGACGGCAGAAACGGCACGTGGCTAATCAACGGCGCTTCATCCGTCGACACCGCAAGAACCCCGAACGCGCGGTCACGCGCAAAGGTAACGTGGCGCTCGGTCTCTTCTGCGCGGAAGGCTGGATTGGGATGCATGGCTGTCCTCCTGCAAAATCTCTTGCAGAACCGGCCGCACCTTGGCAAGGTCCGCCCGTTCTCAGGGCGGGGTGAAATTCCCCACCGGCGGTATGCGGGCGATGATCCGTAAGCCCGCGAGCGGCCCCGGTGTGCGGGGTGTCAGCAGATCTGGTGAGATGCCAGAGCCGACGGTTATAGTCCGGATGAAAGAGAACGTGCAGCGCGTCGGCCCTGGCTTGCGCCTGCCCGTGATCGCCTTGGGTGACGTGTCTGTTGCGAAAGGAGATCATGATGACACACACCCGCTATGCTTTTGTGAAAGCCAACTGGCATTCCGATATCGTTGACCAGGCTTTCGAAGGGTTTCTGGAGATTGTCCCCGCCGAAAAGGTTGACGTTTTCGACGTCCCCGGCGCATTCGAAATGCCGCTGCTGGCCCGCGATCTGGCCCAAACCGGGCGCTATGCCGCGGTCGCCTGCGCGGCGTTTGTCGTGGATGGCGGCATATACCGGCACGATTTCGTCGCGCAAGCCGTAGTCGATGGGTTGATGCGCGCCAGTATGGACACCGGTGTTCCGGTACTGTCAGTCTCGCTGACGCCGCACCAGTATCAGGAAACCGATCACCACAATGCCATCTACCGCGCGCATTTTGTCGAAAAGGGTCGCGAGGCTGCGCAGGCGGCCCTGAAGATCACCCAAACGCGTGCGTCGCTGACCCGTGCCGCATAGGCACAGCTGGTTGGGGTTCCCCTGCCCCAACCGCAAATCCGCTTGAGGCCAAGGGCCTTGCCCGCTAATCACGACGCGCAAAGGAGCATGCCCCATGTCGATGAACAGTTTTGGCCACCTTTTCCGCGTCACCACCTGGGGTGAAAGCCACGGGCCCGCATTGGGTGCGACCGTCGATGGCTGCCCTCCGGGTGTTACGATCGACGAGGCGATGATTCAGCAATGGCTGGACAAGCGCAAACCGGGTCAGAACAAGTTCACCACCCAGCGGCGCGAGCCAGATCAGGTCAAAATCCTGTCGGGCGTGTTCGAAGGGCAAACCACGGGCACACCGGTGCAGCTGATGATCGAGAACACGGATCAGCGCTCGAAAGACTACGGTGATATCATGGACAAGTTCCGTCCCGGGCACGCCGATATCACCTACTGGCAGAAGTACGGCATCCGCGATTATCGCGGCGGCGGGCGCAGTTCGGCCCGTGAAACTGCGTCGCGTGTGGCCGCAGGCGGGCTTGCGCGAGAAGCGATCAGGCAAATCGCGCCCAATGTGCAGATTACCGGATACATGACCCAGATCGGCCCGCACAAGATTGACCGGGGCAATTTCGACTGGTCCCAGATCGAACAGAACCCGTTCTGGACCCCGGACGCACAAGCCGCCGAAGACTGGGCCAACTATCTGGACGAATTGCGCAAATCCGGGAACTCGGTTGGTGCGATTGTCGAGGTTGTGGCCCGCGGTGTCCCCGCAGGCATCGGCGCGCCGGTTTACGCCAAGTTAGACACTGATTTGGCCGCTGCGATGATGTCCATCAACGCCGTCAAAGGTGTCGAGATCGGCGAAGGCATGGCCGCTGCCGAACTGACGGGCGAAGCCAATGCGGACGAGATTTTCATGGGCCAGAACGGCCCGCAATACAGCTCGAACCACGCGGGCGGTATCTTGGGCGGGATTTCAACTGGGCAGGACATTGTGGTGCGGTTTGCTGTCAAGCCTACCTCATCCATTCTGACCACACGCAAAACCATCACCAAATCCGGTGAAGAGACCGAGATCATCACCAAGGGCCGTCACGACCCCTGCGTAGGCATCCGCGCCGTTCCGGTGGGTGAGGCGATGATGGCTTGCGTGATCCTCGACCACCTGCTGCTGCATCGCGGCCAGATCGGAGAGAACCGTGGACGGATCGGCTGATCTGCGCACGCGCCTGCGGGCCGTCGTTGCGCAGCGTATGGAAACCGACCCGGCGCATGATCTGGCCCATCTGGACCGGGTCTGGGTAAACGCGCAGGCCATTGCAAACGACCAGACCGACATGCCGGTGCTGCTGGCCGCCGCTTATCTGCATGATCTGGTAAATTTGTCCAAGGACGACCCAGACCGCCATTTGGCATCGCGCCGATCGGCCGAAGAATCAGAGTCTATTTTGGTAAACTTAGGCTATTCTGCAGGTCAGATCCACGCAATCAAACATGCTATCGAGGCACATAGTTTTTCGGCCAACATCACGCCGGAAACGCTCGAAGCCTGCATTCTGCGCGATGCCGACAGGCTGGACGCGCTGGGCGCGATTGGAGTTGCCCGGAATTTCTCGGTCTCCGGTGCTTTGGGACGGTCGCTTTATGACCCGGCAGATCCCTTTGCTGCCAGCCGTCCGCTGGACGACCTGCATTTTTCAATCGACCACTGGAAGGTCAAACTACTGGGCCTTCCTGGCGATATGCTGACCGAGGGTGGCAAAGAGATCGCGCAGCGCAGAATCGCACGCATGATCCGCTTTCTGGAAGAGTTCGCGCAAGAGATCGGCAGCCCACTGCCGACCGATTGGACGAATCTGTAAACGACGCGTTGATCTTTCCCCGCCAAAAGCGCAGGTTCGCGCCGATGGCAAAACCCTTAACATCGCATCGACCTTTGCTGGCCGTCGCTCTGAAAACGAGCGCGGTGTTTTTGTTCACGGTCATGGCGGCGATTGTCAAAGCGCAGTCCGATCACTTCCCACCTGGCGAGATGGTGTTTTTCCGGTCCCTTTTTGCCATTCCGGTGATTGTCATCTGGCTGATGGCGCGCGGAGAATTGGCGCAAGGGTTCAAAGCCCGCAAACCTTCGGGTCATTTCTGGCGCGGCGTGTTGGGCACCACGGCGATGGGGCTTACATTTACCGGCCTTGGCTTGATCCCGCTGCCCGAAGCGACGGCGATTGGCTATGCCACCCCGATTTTCACCCTGATCCTTGCCGCGGTGATGTTAGGCGAACGCATCCGTAAGATCAGAATCGCGGCTGTGTCCATCGGGCTTTTGGGTGTCCTGATCATGATCTGGCCCAGACTGGGTGGCAACAACATGGAAGCTGCTGCCACCTTCGGCGCATTGTGTATTCTGGGTGCGACCGTTGCCAGGGCCTTTGTGCAGATCCACATCCGGCAGCTGGTGCAGGTCGACCATCCTGCGGCCATTGTCTTCTATTTCTCGATGACGGCGACCATCCTGTCCGGGCTGACTATTTTTTGGGGGTGGGTCATGCCCACATGGGAACAGGCAGGCTTTTTGATTCTGGCTGGTCTGATCGGAGGTGTGGCGCAGATTCTAGTGACTTCGTCCTATCGGTTTGGGCAGGCTTCGATGCTGGCGCCCTATGATTACACCTCGATGCTGTTTGCCATCGTCATTGGCTATGTCTGGTTCAGTGAACTGCCAACGCTGGTCATGCTGGCCGGAGCGGCGCTGGTGATTGTCGGTAACGTCGTGGTGATCTGGCGCGAACATCAACTGGGCTTGGAGCGCGGCAAGGCACGCGCGGTCACGGATCCCAAAGCCTGACCTTTACCTTTGCAGAACTTCCCCTAGGGTGTGCCCAACACAAGATGAGGGTTTCCCATGAGCGACGCACAGGACCACAAGGAAAAGATGCAAAAGGTGCAGGCCCAGCACCGCAAGAAAGTGTCCGAGGCAGTTGATCCCGACCGCGGGCTGGTGCTGATCAACACTGGCAAGGGTAAGGGTAAGTCCTCGGCCGCGTTCGGGGTCGTGGTCCGTGCGCTGGGTTGGGGCCAGAAGGTCGGCGTTGTTCAATTCATCAAAGGCAAGTGGAAAACCGGCGAACGTCGCTTTTTCGAAGAACGCGATCTAGTGACATGGCACACGATGGGCGAAGGTTTCACCTGGGACACTCAGGACCGTGAACGCGACATCGCCGCTGCAAACGCCGCCTTCGACAAGGCGCGTGCCCTCATGTCCAGCGGCGAATACGATCTGATCGTACTGGACGAGATCAACATCGCGCTTCGGTACGAATACCTGTCGGTTGAACAGGTGATCGATGGGCTGAAAGAACGGTCTGACAAGACCAGCGTGTTCCTGACGGGTCGGGACGCACCGCAGGCGTTGCGGGACTATGCCGATCTGGTCACCGAGATGACCGAGGAAAAGCATCCGTTTCAGGCCGGAATCAAAGCCCAGCGCGGCGTGGATTTCTGAGCATCAGGGTCTTAACAGCCCCCCCCTCAGGGGCTGTTAAGCTGGCGGGTTTTCGTTGAGAAACCTAACTGACCCGCGTCGACACGCGGCGCTATCCGGCAACGGTTGTTCAGCCCTGTCACCTTGGGCCGCCTTGGGTTTGTCGACATAGGCGCAATAATCGTCGTCACAGCAACATCCGCAAGCGGTGGCCGCTTCGTGCCGTGCCATGATTTCATCAAGTGGGTCACCCATCGTCATTTCCTGTTGCGCGTGTCGTTTCCGAGGCGGTGGCGCGCTCTCACCAGGCTATACGCTAAGCCCGCAGACCGCCTCGAAACCCCGTGCTGGATGCTAACACATCTGGCCTTGATCTTTATCTGATTATTTTTGTCGGAATTTGCAAGATCAAAATAACACTTCCTGGATAGCCCCACAGTTGATCGGCTTGGAACGGAGTTACTTCAGGCGTTTTGAGAAAACCATTTTCCTAAAATCTCCTTTTTAGGGTCACATTTGCCGGTACTCGGCGCAATAAACAGAACAGCGAGCCGTCTGTCGGTGAGACAAGCGGCTCTGGGATTTTGGACGTTCATGTTGTTGCGGTGAGCCCAATCTGCGTCAGGTTCAAGCAGTAACACCCTGCTCTGGCGCGCTAAGCGAGATGACGGCGACCACCGCTGCCCCGTTCAGCCAGTAAAAGATCGCATCCATTCCCGAAAACCCAAAAAGGCTGGGCGCGGCCAGGAAAACAACGCCGACCAGAAGATCGACCGCCAAGTGAAAGTTGTAGGGAAGAACGCGCCAGATCCCCAAATGGTGATCCGTCAACACCGTCAAAACAAACGCCGCGACGCCGGTGACCACCGACAGCCACAACGCCATCGGGTTGGATTGCCCCAGTCCAAGCAAAAAGGGCAACCCCATCAGCGCAATGGCAACAGGATAGTCCAGATAAGCGTGAATATTGCGGGTGACAAAGCGGAGAGACATGAGAGTTCCTTTCCTGATATGGGATGACCTCAAACTAGGAAAGGAACTCAGAACGTTTAATTCTGGATCGTTCGTGAAACGTTGCAGATCGTCCAGAGTTTCAATTCGATCAGTGCATTGATCGATAGGCGGCTGGCGATACGCCAACCTGCTTTTTGAACACCCGCGAAAAGGCGGCTTCCGAAGCATAGCCGACCTCGGCCGCGGCATCGGCCACGTTCCAGCGGGCCTCAGTCAATCCGTGACACGCAATCTGCATCCGCCAATCGGTCAGATACTGCATGGGCGTTGTCCCCATCTTGTCTGCGAATAGCTGTGCGAACGCAGTGCGAGACATTCCGGCCTCACGTGCCAAAGACTCGACGCTCCACTCTTGCGCGGGCGAATGATGAAACGCAGTCAATGCACGCGAAATGCGGGAATCAGCAAACCCGGCAAGCGCGGTGTCGCTGGGGCTTTGATGTTCAAGATGGGCCCGGATGGCCTGCGCGAACAGGACCTCGGACAGTTTCAGCGCTATAAGGTCACCACCGATCCGCGCGCCGTTGATCTCGGACCCGATCATACGCAGGGTGGCTTCGATCCAGGCTCCGGCTTCCTCGCCATAGTTTTCGATCAGGATGTATGGGGGAAGCCGATCAATCAGCATATGCCCTGTTCCCTGTCGCCCCGGCGGCCCGGTGAAAGAGAAATGACCGCAGATCAATTGCGTATCGCGGCTTTTGTCTTCGCCGCCATAAATCAGAACCCCGTCGCCCTTGTACCCGGCCTCTTCCAATACGTGTTCAAGCGGCAGGGCATCCAGCGGTTGAACCTCATTGCACAATAACGCATGGGCTGATCCGTGCGGGATCACGATCAGATCGCCTTGCTTCAATCGCAGGGTTTGCCCTGTGTTAGAGACAGAAACTTTCAACTCTCCGCGTTGTACAAAGTGAAATCTGGCCACATTTTGATAGGCCGGCACCTGTATACCAAAGGGCGGCGTGAAAGAGGTTCGAAAGTAGAATGTGCCCTTCAAGGACAGGCGGGTGAGAATATCGCTAAGCAGATCCAACATTGAATTAAGATAGACGCGGCCGCGCGTTCGTCCAGCTATGTGAACGATCTGCAAAGATTCTTGAACGTGCGGCAATGAAAAAGCCCCCGCGAAAGCGCGAGGGCTTCTTTCAATGCATCTGAGAGTTATCAGGCGCGCACAAGCGCCTCATAATCGGCGGCGATCTCGCGGGTCAGGTCTCCGACCTCAAACGTATAATCGCCGATCTGTCCCACCGGGGTCACCTCGGCTGCGGTGCCGGTCAGCCAGCACTGTTCGAAATCGGCCATTTCCTCGGGCTTGATGCGGCGCTCGTGGACGGTGATACCTTTGTCTTTCAGCATCTGAATGACGGTCTGACGGGTGATCCCGTTCAGGAAGCAATCGGCCAGGGGCGTATGAACTTCACCATCTTTCACGAAGAACACATTCGCACCGGTCGCCTCGGCCACGTAACCGCGCCAATCCATGAACAGCGCGTCCGAGCAGCCCTTGGCCTCGGCCTTATGCTTCGAGATGGTGCAGATCATGTACAGACCCGCCGCCTTGGCGTGCACCGGAATAGTTTCCGGGCTGGGGCGTTTCCATTCCGCGATATCCAGCTTGGCACCCTGCATCTTGGCGTCACCATAATAGGCACCCCAAGGCCACACGGCGACGGCCATCCGGACCGGGTTCTTGGCTGATGCCACACCCATGTCTTCCCCCGAGCCACGCCAGACCAGCGCGCGGACATAGGCGTCCTGCAGACCGCTGGCTTTCAGCGCTTCGTCCTTGGCGGCCTCGATGTCATCCACCGAATAGGGCATAGGCATGTCCAGCGCTTCGGCCGAGGCAATCAAACGCTCAGAATGTTCGCGACTTTTGAAAATCTTGCCGTTATAAGCACGTTCACCTTCGAACACCGAAGACGCATAGTGCATCGCGTGGGACAGGATATGCACATTGGCTTCGCGCCAGGGCACAAGTTTGCCATCCAACCAGATGACGCCATCACGATCATCATACCCCGCCATGCGAAACCTCCTGACATGGGATCAATTTCCGATTATTGCGTAAATTAAGTCCACATCGGACATAAAGTTGCGCAAAAACTGCGATTCGATACCCGTCCACTCTTGGAATGTCAATAACGCTGACATAAACTCGGGTCGAGTAACGAATGAGGCATACTATGTCGGATACCCGCCCCGCCCCAGCCTTTGGTGGCGAGAGCCTGTTGTTTTTGACCGACGAACAGTTGCGGCAGGGGATCGAGGCGATGTTTTTCGCCTATCGCGGCTTTACCGCAGATCCTGATCGCATACTGACCGAAATGGCCTATGGACGGGCGCACCACCGGGCAATCCACTTCATCAACCGCGCACCGGGTACGACTGTCAACAACCTTCTGGCCATTCTGGGCGTAACAAAACAGTCTCTGAACAGGGTTTTGCGGACGTTGATCGACGACGGTCTGGTCGAAAGCCGGGTCGGATCAGTGGACAAACGCGAAAGACACCTATTTCTGACAGAACAGGGCAAGGCGCTAGAGGCCAAACTGTCTGAGGCCCAGCGCGTTCGAATGCGTGCGGCGTACAAAAAGGCGGGACCCGAGGCTGTGTCGGGGTTTCGTAAAGTGCTTGAAGCAATGATGGATGCTGATATGCGTCATGCCTATACGAAACTGCGGGATACCACCTCATGAACGAAATGGATGCCCATCTGCTGATCGTCGACGATGACGAGCGCATTCGCGATCTGTTGAAGAAGTTTCTGATGCGGAACGGATTTCTGGTCACGGCTGCAAGGGATGCAGCACATGCACGGCGGGTGCTTTCGGGGTTGGATTTCGACATGATCGTGCTGGACGTGATGATGCCCGGCGAGGATGGGGTCAGCCTGACCAAGGCGCTGCGCGAAACCCATACCACTCCTATCCTGCTTTTGACCGCGCGCGGCGAAACCGAACATCGCATTGCCGGGCTTGAGGCCGGTGCGGATGACTACTTAGCCAAACCGTTCGAGCCAAAAGAGCTGTTGTTGCGGATCAATGCAATCCTGCGGCGGATGCCGGAAACGCCTGCGCAGGACGCGACGGCGAAGATACTGCATCTTGGTCCGATCCGGTACGATATCGAGCGTGGCGAGATGTGGCAGGGCGAAGACCCGGTGCGCCTGACGGCGACCGAAAGCCAGTTGATGAAGATTTTCTCGGCCCAGCCCGGAGAGCCGATCAGCCGAACCAAACTGGTCGAAGATCTGGGCCGCGACAAGGGTCAGGCGCAGGAACGCGCAGTGGACGTTCAGATCACCCGTCTGCGCCGCAAAATCGAACAGGACCCCAAGCAGCCGCGTTACCTGCAGACCGTCCGCGGCGCCGGATATATGCTGGCACCAGATTGATTCAGCCGTGGCGCGGCGCTTTCTTGCCTTGGGCGAGGATAATTATGGCCAGATGAAGATGGGATCCCGATGACAACCGCCCTTTTGACCCACGCCGATTGCCTTGATCACGTGACACCGCAAGGTCACCCCGAGAGGGTGGCGCGGTTAGAGCATATTCTGCATGCGTTAGAAGGCTTGGAACTGACACGTGTAACCGCCCCTTTGGCGGCGGATGACGACCTACTGCGCGTGCATCCGGAAAGCCATATCCGTGAAATCCGTAATAGCAGGCCATCCGATGGCTTTAAACAGATTGACGGCGACACCTTCATGTCTCCGGGGTCGGTGGATGCGGCTTACCGGGCTGCAGGTGCGGTTGTGCGGGCGGTAGATATGGTTTTGGGTGGAGAAGCCTCGAATGCGTTTTGCGCCATCCGCCCGCCCGGTCACCATGCCGAAACCGAAACGGCAATGGGGTTCTGCCTGTTTGGAAACGCCGCGCTGGCGGCCAAGCACGCATTGGATCATCATGGATTGAAACGCGTAGCCGTCGTCGATTTCGACGTTCACCACGGAAACGGCACGCAGGATCTGCTGTGGGACGAAAGACGTGCACTGGTGATCACCAGCCAGCAAATGCCGCTGTGGCCCGGATCGGGGCGCCCGGATGAAACCGGCGCTTATGAGACCGTTTTGAACATCCCGCTGGCACCCGGCACTGGTGGGACCGAGATGCGGACAGCTTACGAAACGCAAGCCTTCCCGAGACTGCGCGCATTCAAGCCGGAACTGATCATCATCTCGGCAGGTTTTGATGCGCATCAGGACGATCCGCTGGCCAACTTGAACTGGTCCACAGGCGATTTTGCCTGGGTTACGGCTGAGCTGTGCAAGGTCGCCGATGAGCTGTGTGAGGGTCGTATCGTCTCGACTTTGGAGGGCGGGTATGATCTGAACGCCCTTGCCGAGGCTACTCGTGCCCATGTGGAAGAACTGATGAAGGCAGCCCGATGACCGATACTCCTGTTGATCAGATGACATTCGAACAAGCCATGAAAGAGCTTGAGGCCGTTGTCGGCCAGCTGGAGCGTGGGGACGTGGCGTTGGATCAGTCCATTGCGCTGTATGAGCGCGGTGCCGCGTTGAAGAAACGCTGCGAAGACGAATTGAAGCGGGCTGAAGAAAAGGTCGCAGCCATTACTTTGGATGCCAATGGGCAGCCAACCGGGACGACGCCTGTCGAAGGTCAGTAAATGTTCAAGGAAATTCTGGCGCAGGATGCCGCGCGGATTCAGGCTCAGTTCGATCTGGTCCTGAGAGCGCTGGACGAATTGGATGTTACCCGGGCGATGGCCTACACCACCCAGGGCGGCAAGCGATTGCGCGGGTTTCTGGTTCTGGAAAGCGCGCGGATGCATGGCATCGACTCAACACAGGCAATCTGGCCTGCGACAGGCATCGAAGCCCTACACGCCTATTCTCTGGTCCATGATGACCTTCCCTGCATGGACGATGACGATCTGCGACGTGGACGTTCGACCGTGCACGTAAAGTGGGACGAAGGCACCGCCGTTCTGGCCGGTGATGCCCTGCAGACACTGGCCTTTGAGCTGTGCACCCGGCCCGAGGTCGGAAATGCAGAAATTCGTGCTGAATTGGCTCTAACCCTGGCCCAAGCAAGCGGTGCGCAGGGAATGGTGCTGGGGCAAGCGCTCGATATGGCGGCTGAAACAGCGGCCGCGCCCCTGACACTGGAGCAGATCACCACGCTTCAGGCTGGCAAAACCGGTGCGCTGATTGAATGGTCCGCCTGCGCCGGTGCGCGTTTGGCCCAGGCAGATCCCGAACCCTTGCGCCAATATGCCCAGGCGCTTGGCCTTGCTTTTCAGATCGCTGATGACATTCTGGATGTTGAAGGTGATGCCGAGAAGGCCGGCAAACGACTGCAAAAGGACGCCCAGGCGGGCAAAGCCACGTTTGTTTCGCTTTTGGGCCTGAACGCCGCGAAATCCCGCGCCGCAGAATTGGTTGATCAGGCCTGCGCCGCGCTGGATGGATACGGTGCCAAGGCTGAAACCTTGAAGGACGCGGCACGCTTCGTTATTGCCCGGGACAGCTAAGCCAGGAACGCCACATGTCTGACCGCCCGAATACGCCCCTACTGGACCTTGTGAACCGCCCTGCGGATCTCAAGCAGTTTTCGGACGCGCAGTTGCATCAGGTGGCGCAGGAATTGCGGACCGAGACAATATCGGCCGTGTCCGTCACCGGTGGACATCTGGGCGCGGGTCTGGGCGTGGTCGAATTGACGACCGCCCTGCACGCCGTGTTCGACACGCCGCGCGACAAGATCATCTGGGACGTTGGTCATCAGTGCTATCCACACAAAATCCTGACCGAACGGCGCGACCGTATCCGTACGCTTCGCATGAAGGACGGGCTGAGCGGCTTCACCAAGCGCAGCGAAAGCCCCTATGACCCGTTTGGCGCAGCACACAGCTCAACCTCGATCAGTGCCGCGCTGGGGTTTGCCGTTGCGCGCGATCTGGGCGGTGTGACGCCCGAGGGATTGGGTGACGCGATTGCCGTGATCGGTGACGGTTCAATGTCTGCAGGCATGGCCTTTGAGGCGATGAACAACGCCGGACACCTGAAGAAACGCCTGATCGTCATTCTCAATGACAATGAAATGAGCATCGCACCGCCCGTCGGCGCGCTGTCCAATTACCTGTCGCGCATTTACGCCGAAGAGCCATTCCACGATCTGAAAGCCGCCGCCAAAGGTGCAGTGTCTTTGTTGCCGGAACCCTTCCGCGAGGGCGCCAAGCGCGCCAAGGAAATGCTCAAGGGCATGGCCGTGGGCGGCACATTGTTTGAGGAGCTGGGCTTTTCCTATCTAGGTCCGATCGACGGGCACGATATGGATCAGCTGTTGCCTGTCCTGCGCACGGTCAAGGCCCGCGCCACGGGCCCGATCCTCATTCATGTGCTGACAAAGAAGGGCAAGGGGTATGCCCCAGCCGAGCAGGCCCGCGACAAAGGCCATGCGACAGCGAAGTTCGACGTCGTCACGGGCGAGCAGAAGAAAGCACCTTCAAACGCACCGTCTTACACATCGGTCTTTGGCAAGACCCTGGTTGAAGAGGCCGCGCGCGATGACAAAATCGTTGCTGTCACCGCTGCGATGCCCGACGGCACCGGGCTGAACTTGTTTGCGGAACGCTACCCCTCGCGCTGTTTCGATGTGGCGATTGCCGAACAGCACGGCGTGACCTTCGCCGCCGCTCTCGCCGCCGGCGGGATGAAGCCCTTCTGCGCAATTTATTCCACGTTTTTGCAGCGTGGGTACGATCAAGTCGTGCATGACGTAGCCATTCAGCGCCTGCCGGTTCGTTTTGCGATCGACCGTGCAGGGTTGGTGGGCGCGGATGGCGCGACCCATGCGGGGTCGTTCGATATCGCCTATTTGTCCAACCTGCCCGGCATCGTGGTCATGGCCGCAGCGGATGAGGCCGAGCTGGTGCATATGGTGGCCACCGCTGTCGCGCATAATGAAGGCCCGATTGCGTTCCGCTATCCTCGCGGCGAAGGTGTCGGCGTCGACTTGCCGGAACGTGGCGAGGTTCTGGAAATCGGCAAAGGCCGGATCATCCAAGAAGGCGCACGGGTCGCACTGTTGTCCTTCGGGACACGGCTGGCCGAAGTACAGAAAGCGGCCGAAGCTTTGACTGCGCGTGGGATCACCCCCACTATCGCTGATGCTCGATTTGCCAAGCCCTTGGACCACGACCTGATTTTGGATCTGGCCGCCAACCACGAGGCGTTGATCACCATTGAAGAAGGTGCCATCGGCGGCTTTGGCAGCCATGTTGCCCAACTTTTGGCCGATGAAGGCGTCTTTGACCAGGGTCTCAAGTATCGCTCGATGGTTCTGCCTGATACCTTTATTGACCAGGCCAACCCCGCAGATATGTATACAGTAGCGGGCCTGAATGCCGAGCAAATCGAGGCCAAAGTGCTATCCGTTCTGGGTGTAGCAACCATCGGCGAAAAACGCGCCTGAGGCACGATGCTAGGCAACTGAATTTCACCGTTGTTTGAAAATCCGTAAGCAGCGTTTTTGGCGTAATTTTCGGAAAGCCGTCGAATTCATCCGGTTTCGGGTGAGTCCTTCAGAACACAGAAACCACTTGCGTCCCGGCGCGCCGTTCCTGCACGCCCGCTTTTCTGATAATGGTAAGAAAAACGAAAACTCCACCCTTGAGCAGGCGGGCGGATGAGAAACACGATAGCAGCGTTGGCTACGCTCGTTCTGATGAGTATGCCGGCAAGTTCAAAAGAGATTCAGGTTGGCAATGATCCGGGTGGGCGGATTGTGGATCGCATGGTTCAGATCGAAATCGCCAACCGGACAAACGCGCAGTTTCAAATCATCGGAGATTTTTGCCACTCTAGCTGCACTATGCTGCTGGGTGCGGACGAAGTTTGCGTTTCGCCCGAGACTATCTTTGGCTTTCATGGCCCCCATCGCTCGAACCGAAAGAAAATGACGGCAGATGAGTTCGACAGGAAAAGCGCGTCACTGTCCAGCTACTACCCAAACCCGGTCAGAAACTGGTTTATGTCCAAAGCGCGGTTCGCCGGACCAAATGAACTTTTGTTCGTGACCGGCGAGTACCTGATAGGTCTCGGCGTGCAGGAATGTGCTTAGGGCAACGACGCCCTAATCCTGCAACCACCCGCTGATAGGAAACCCTATGCCCGCGGCCATCGTCGCCAACACGACTACCTATTCGGCATCTTCCATTTTGGTTGCATTGAGTTGCGCGAAAAGCTCGGGTCCGACGCGATCATACAGTTCGATCTGAGTCTCCAGAAAGTCGATATGACCTTCTTCATCCGACATCAGGCTTTCGAACAATCCCATCGAGACATAGTCTCCTGCCTCTTTGCAGACATCCCGCGCCTCTTTGTAGAGCGCGCGCGCGCTTTGTTCCGCCGCCAGATCGCATTCCAGCGTTTCCCGGGGGTTTTCGCCGATCCGCAGGGGATCAAGTTTTTGCAGGTTGGGATGACCTTCCAGGAAAATGATCCGCTCGATCAGTTTGTCGGCGTGTTCCATCTCTTCAATGGATTCTTCTCGACTTTTCTTGGCCATGCTGCCAAGGCCCCAATCGTCTTGCAGGCGATAATGCAACCAGTATTGGCTGACGGCTGTTAGTTCGTGGCGCAGAGCTTTGTTCAGGTATTCAATTACCTTTTTGTCACCTTTCATGATGAAACTCCTTGGCTTTGTCTAAGAATTGGCGTGGAAACAACTTTTTAAGCTGAATGCTACCACCAGAGCAGCTTAACCCAAAACCTTCAAATATCTGTTTTAAAACAGGTAATTGAAAATTTCCTGACGATTCTCGTTTGAATCAGAACCCGTCACGTGAAAGCGTTTTTCCACCGCACATACGATTCCCTGATACCTGCTTACCGATCGCAAGCATGGCCCTTGCGGATCAAAATCACGCAGGCAAATAGCTACGGAGATTGAGCTGCGCTAGCATCCGATGATAGCCCGCAGGATCAAACCAAAAGTGAGATACGAGGTAGGCCGCTAGTTTAGCTTAACTATCCAAGGGAAAGTGGTGCCTCAAGAGGGACTCGAACCCCCGACCTTGTCCTTACGAAGGACCTGCTCTACCAGCTGAGCTATTGAGGCAAGCGACGGTTCCTTTAAACCCTCGGGCAGATGCGTGCAAGTCTCGATATCCTCGGACGCCTACCGGTGTGTGATGGTGATTCCCGCAGCTCAGATCGCTTGAAGCCCATTCCATCACCACGCTCCAGCAAGAATATCACGCCTGCTCCAACGCTTACGCGCACCTTCGATGGCCATGTATTTTCGGTTGACTGGGCTGTCTTATTTTAATATTTCATGAAATATGATAGAACAGATAACAGACCAATTGGCCATCCTGGGTCATCCGCAGCGTATCCTTGTGTTTCGCATGCTCATGCGACGTTTTCCTGACAGTGTTCCGGCGGGCGAGTTGGCGGCGGAGCTCGACGTGAAGGCCAGCACCTTGTCGAACTATCTGAACGCGCTTCAGCGTTCCGGGCTGGTCAAGCAGGAACGTTCCGGGACATCTCTGCTCTATTCGATTGAAATGAAAAACGTGCAGCAGATGCTCGACTATCTGATTGTCGATTGCTGTCGCGGTCGCCCTGATATCTGCATGCCGTTTGCTCAGGGAAATAAGGCGGCGACAGATCGGAAATTCAACGTCTTGTTTTTGTGTGTGGGCAATTCTGCGCGGTCGATTTTTGCGGAATCCCTGCTGCGCACGCTGGGAGGTGAACGGTTCAACGTTTTCTCGGCCGGCACGCAACCCACATCCGAGCTCAACCCGATGGCCGTGCAAGTTCTGGACGACAAAGGACATGACACATCCATCCTGCGATCCAAGAACATGTCCGAATTTGCAACCCCCGGCGCGCCCGAGATGGATTTCGTCTTCACGGTCTGCAATAAGGCCGCGAATGAGGAATGCCCCGCTTGGGAAGGCCAGCCAATCAGTGGCCATTGGGGCATGCCAGACCCGGTCAGGGCCGAGGGCACGGATGCCGAAAGAAGCCTTGCATTTCAACATGCATATGGCGCGCTCAAGCGCCGGATTGAGGCCTTTACGTCTTTGCCGGTCGAAAGCCTCGACCGGATCGCACTGCAATCTGCTGTTGATGACATCGGCAGGACGCCCACTGAGGACATGAAATGACGACTTATGCTGTGAACGGATTGGGCCGGATGGGGAAACTGGCCTTGAAACCGCTGCTCGACAAAGGCGCAAAGATCGCCTGGATCAATGACGCAATAGGCGATCCCGAAATGCACGCGCACCTGCTGGAGTTTGACACTGTTCATGGGCGCTGGGATGCCGCGTTCGTGCATGACGCCGACAGCGTTACGATCAACGGCACCCGCCTACCCTTTATCGGCACCAGAGATCTGGCGGAACTACCGCTGGACGGTGTCGATGTGGTGATCGACTGCACCGGTGTTTTCAAGACCCAGGCCAAGCTGGCCCCCTATTTCGAAGCGGGTGTTAAGAAGGTTGTTGTCTCGGCCCCGGTCAAAGATGGCCCGACCGCCAACATCGTTATGGGCGTGAACGAGGCCACTTATGATCCGGATGTCCACAGCATCGTAACGGCGGCCTCGTGCACCACGAATTGTCTGGCCCCAGTGGTCAAGGTCATCCACGAAAACCTTGGTATTCGCCACGGGTCGATGACCACAATTCACGACGTGACCAACACGCAAACCATCGTGGACCGCCCCGCCAAAGATCTGCGCAGGGCGCGATCTGCTTTGAACTCTCTGATCCCGACCACCACCGGGTCGGCCACGGCAATCACGCTGATCTACCCGGAACTCAAGGGGCGGCTGAACGGCCACGCGGTGAGGGTTCCCTTGCTGAATGCCTCGCTGACCGACTGCGTCTTCGAGGTTGAGCGTGAAACCACAGTCGAAGAGGTCAACGCGCTTTTCAAGGCCGCGGCCGAAGGTGAGTTGAAAGATATCCTTGGCTATGAGACGCGGCCGCTGGTTTCCACCGACTACACCAACGACGAACGGTCCTCGATTGTGGATGCGCCCTCGACCATGGTGGTGAACGGGACACAGGTGAAGATCTATGCCTGGTACGACAATGAAATGGGTTACGCGCATCGTCTGGTCGACGTTGCCCTGATGGTTGGTGCATCGCTGTGACCCAAAGGCCCGAAGGTATGTCGGCCTATATCACGGTCACAGCAGCCTATTGGGCCTTCATGCTGACCGACGGGGCCCTGCGTATGCTGGTGCTGCTGCACTTTCATAGCATGGGATTCTCGCCGGTTCAGTTGGCATATCTGTTTGTTCTGTATGAGATCGCCGGCATGGGCACGAACCTTGCCGCCGGTTGGATCGCGGCGCGGTTCGGGCTGACCTCGACGCTTTATGCAGGGCTGGCACTGCAGATTGCAGCGTTGCTGGTTCTTACGCAACTAGACCCTAATTGGGCGATCCCGGTAAAAGTTGTCTTTGTGATGATTGTGCAAGGGGCCAGTGGGGTTGCAAAGGACCTGGCCAAGATGTCCTCAAAATCCGCCGTCAAACTGCTGGCCCCGACCGAGGGCGGAGGGTTGTTTCGCTGGGTCGCGATTTTGACCGGCTCGAAGAACGCTGTGAAAGGGTTTGGGTTTCTGCTTGGGGCGGCACTGTTGGCGACAGTGGGCTTCATGTGGGCTGTTCTGGCAATGGCGATCATACTTGCCGCATTCCTCGTCGCCGTCATCCTGTTCATGCCGACCGGTCTGCCCAAAGGGCGCAAAGGCGCCAAAATCTCCGAGGTCTTTTCAAAATCCGCCAATGTGAACTGGCTATCCGCCGCTCGTGTCTTCCTGTTTGGGGCGCGGGACGTGTGGTTCGTGGTCGGCATACCGATCTATTTCTACGCGGTGCTGTCGGACGGAACCGAGGATGGCAACCGTGCCGCATTTTTCATGATCGGTACATTCATGGCCGTTTGGGTCATACTTTACGGTGCTGTTCAGGCCAGCGCGCCGAAAATCCTGCGTGCAAAGGAACGCTCGGAAGGGGATCTGATCCACGCTGCCAAGAATTGGGCCGCGGCGCTGTTTTGCGTGCCTGCTACCCTAACCATCGCGGTTCTTCTCTCATCCGGCCCCGAGACATGGCTGACCGTTACGCTGGTTGTGGGCCTATTGGCATTTGGGGCAATCTTCGCCGTCAATTCGGCGCTGCATTCATACCTCATCCTGGCCTTCACCAAGTCCGAGCGTGTGACGATGGATGTGGGCTTTTACTACATGGCCAACGCGGCTGGCCGCCTGGTCGGCACTGTCCTGTCGGGACTTACCTATCAGATTGGCGGGCTTCCACTGGTTCTGGGCACCGCTGCTGCTATGGTCGCGCTGGCCGCCCTGACATCCGGCAAACTAACCGACCAGACGAATGAGGCATATACATGAGCATCTTCGAACGCTACCTGACCGTTTGGGTCGCGCTGGCCATGGTTGGCGGCGTATTGATCGGACTGGTTGCACCCGGCCTGGTTCAACTGATCGCCTCGGCCGAAGTGGCCAGCGTCAATCTGGTCGTGGCCTTGCTGATCTGGGCGATGGTCTACCCCATGATGGTCGGCGTCGACTTCGGCGCAGTGGCGGGCGTTGCACGCCAGCCACGCGGGCTGATCGTGACGCTGGTTGTCAACTGGCTGATTAAGCCGTTCACCATGGCCTTTCTGGCGGTTCTGTTCTTTGAGCACGTCTTTGCACCATGGATCGAACCTGAAGACGCGGCTCAATATACGGCCGGGCTGATCCTGCTGGGTGCTGCACCGTGCACCGCCATGGTGTTCGTCTGGTCTCAGCTGACCAAGGGCGATGCGACCTATACGCTGGTGCAGGTTTCCGTGAACGACCTGATCATGGTGGTGGCATTCGCCCCAATCGTGGCCTTTCTGTTGGGTGTGACCGACATTCAGGTTCCATGGCAGACACTTGTTCTGGCAACTGTGCTGTATGTCGTTTTGCCGCTGATCGCCGGCCTGATAACGCGCCGTACATTGGGATCGCCCCAGGCCATCGACACGTTTTCCGCACGTGTCAAACCGTGGTCGGTCATGGGCCTTATCGCCACTGTCGTCATTCTGTTTGGCTTGCAGGGACAGACCATTCTGGCCAAACCGCTGGTGATCGTCCTGATCGCAGTACCCATTCTGATCCAGAGCTACGGCATCTTTGCCCTGGCTTATGGTGCAGCCTATGCCCTAAAGGTGCCGCACCGGATCGCCGCACCCTGCGCAATGATTGGCACGTCCAATTTCTTTGAGCTGGCTGTCGCTGTGGCCATCAGCCTGTTCGGTCTGAACTCGGGCGCGGCTCTGGCGACTGTGGTCGGCGTATTGGTAGAGGTCCCGGTGATGCTGTCGTTGGTGGCATTTGCAAACCGAACGCGCGCGCGGTTCCCCGAACCTGCGCCAACATAAATTGAGTTGGCGCATTCAAACCTTCGTCAAAGAACTGGAACGAAGAACGGTTTTAAACGTTCTTTTGCCGAGATCGCGGACAGCACGGCTTGAGCGGTATCCAGCGACTCGCGGATCGTGATATCCATATCCAGGTACCGATAGGTTCCCAAGCGACCGACAAATGTGACGTTTCGCGTGCTTTCAGCAAGCGCAACATACTCACCTAGCAGCGCTTTTTCCTTTACCTGACGGATCGGGTAATAGGGAATGTCATCCGGACCCGCCGCGCGGGAAAACTCGCGATAACAAACCGAGCCCTCGTGCGTTTCCCAAGGGGCAAAGTGCTTGTGCTCCGTGATCCGAGTAAAGGGCACCTCTTCCTCGCCGTAGTTCATCACGGCGCAACCCTGATAGTCGCCATCATAGGTGAACCGTTCGAAATCAAGGGTGCGATAACCCAGGCGGCCAAGCTCGTAGTCGAAATAGCCATCCAGCGGGCCAGAAAAGAACACGTGATCGAAGCCATCCGCCATGTTGCGATCGAAAGTGGTATTCAGCTTAACGGTGATACTAGGGTGATCAAGGATGCCACCAATCATGTCGGTATACCCGTTCTCGGGCATGCCTTGGAATTTATGGAAAAAGTAATTGTCGTCGTAGTTGAACCGCACCGGCAAGCGTTTCAGGATCGACGCGGGCAGCTCGGATGGGTGACATCCCCACTGTTTGATCGTGTAGCCCTTGAAAAACGCCTCATACAGATCACGACCGACGAACCGCATCGCTTGTTCCTCGAAACTCTGCGGGTCGGTGATGGATGTATCGGCTTGCTCTTCACTGATAAACGCGCGCGCCTCGTCCGGGCGCATGGTCCTGCCAAAGAACTGATTGATCGTATGCAGGTTCACTGGCAACGAATAAACCTGCCCCCGCGAGGTGGTTTTGACCCGGTTCTTATAGGGCAGGAAGTTGGCGTATTGGTTCACATACTGCCAAACCTCTTCATCATCCGTATGGAAGATATGTGGCCCGTACACATGGACCATCACGTCGGTATCGGCATCCCGTTCTGTGTGGCAGTTTCCACCGATATGGTCACGGCTGTCGACCACGGTGACATCATACCCTTGTTCCGCAAGTTCCCGACCGATCACAGCCCCAGACAATCCGGCCCCAACCATCAAAAACTGCATATCAGGGGCTTTCCTGTTTCATCGAGATCGTCGTCATGTCGAGGGGTTTGATCAGCTGACGGCGGGCAATTTTGAAAATCCCCGACCGCGCCTCGCTGGCACTGCGGAATTTCGGCAGGACCGACATCCATGCCCGGCACATATGCCACCCCAGCTGCAGACGACCCGAGATGGGTTGCCCACCCTGCAGGATCGCGGCAAAGACGACCGGAACGGTGCGCCGCGACAGATCAAACATCTGCTTTAGAACGGCCTCTTCTTCCTCTGAGCTGAGGTTATTCGACTCGGCCATCGCAGCTTTCAGGTTCTTTCCGATCGGCCGCGTGTGGTGCATCGCAATTTCGTCCAGAATGGCGGTTCGAAACGCGCCAGCCTCGGCCCATCGGCACCATATATAGTCCAGACCATAGCCGCTCATGGTGCCCTGAAACAGCGGCAGTGCTTTCTGCAGGATATCCTTGTGCAGGCACGGGGCCATGATCTCAATATAGTTTGTGTACCGCAGCACGAAGCCCGGGCATTGGCTGAACACAAAATGCGAGAAATAGCTTTCGGGGGTCAGCGACGGTTGTGCAATACGCAATCCGTGAACCTGCATAGCATCAAACAGCGCGTTTACATCCGTAGCGCTGATGTCCAGATCGTCATCTGGCAGCCAATAGTAGTCATACTTATCAAGGTCACGGTCAGCGAGGGTTTTGAACAACCCATCCCATTTGCCGCCTTTTACCAGCACAGCCTCGACACCGGGTTCAGGTTTGAATGCCGCAAAAGCCTCGTCCGAGAAATAGCTGATCAGAAGATCGTAGGTGCGATCTTCATAGGGGATTTCTTGCCACCGATGGTGCAATGACTTGTTGCCCGCACGGACAACCACAAGGCTATTCTTCATGCGCGGTTCCGAACCCGATTTCCTGCCTGCATCAACGGGCCGAGCCCTTCAATCATGTCTGGGTTCAACGGATGGCTCAACCGTCCGTACGTGTACTTTGTCTGGTACATTAGGTTTCGAACGAATCTGGCCATGGGCGAGCCGGGTTTCATTTTACTGCGGCAGCGGTCAATCGTGCTGTCTACCTCTTTGCGCTCCGCGACCATCTGCTCGGCAAGTGTGAGGATGGGTACGTTGTGTTCCCAATAGAATTTCAGGTCGATGTCGATGGGGCGCGCAATCGGGGCCTCAATCGCCAAAAGCCGAGCGGCAGCACGTCGGCCGATGATATAGCCCGTAGTTCTGGGTGGCAGACGGTCCGACAAGACAAGGTCCTGATCTGCAATTGATTTAATGACCTGCCCGTTATTTCCCGACACGCCGTCGATTTTGATCATGACGTCTTCGAAACATTCACCACAGGCAGCCAGTTCACTGAAAAACGGTCTGGGATCCTGCACGAACGTCGCATCATCTTCCAAAACAAGGCTGACATAGTCGGAAGAGTCAGCAATTTCCTGCCAAATCTGACGATGCCCAAGGGTGCAGGCGACCTCGTTGCGGCTGAGCGGGCGCTTGAATTTAATCCGGTTCATGTCGGCATCATACAAATGATGCAACTCTGAGTTGTTTAGCTGATCTCCGGCAATAGCGTCGCAAAATTCATGATTCAAGCCAAAGCGGGCAAATTCGCTTTCGCAGAATCGTCGCCGTTCAACATCTTTCGGCAAACTCAGAATGACAGCCTTAATCGACACTGTTCCATTACCAATAATACATGCACCGCGTTACTATGGGCCATATTTACCAAGCACAAGGGCAAAAGGTCTACCCTTTTCCCCCTACGCATCAAGGATTTCCAGCGGCAAAAAATCGCTGAATTTCAGTCGTTACTCTCACGCTACAGTAATCTGCCCCACAATATCAGAGCTTCCATTTTTTCAAGCATATACATATCACAATGAATCCAAAAAGAAAATCATTTGACCTGATCACTCGCGGTAACGCGAGAAACTGCCGGCACCTCAATCTACTGGTCAGAATTCAGGGATCTTTCGTGGCAGAAAGTACATTCAGGACGCTATAAAGTTGTGCTGACACCTTCCGGCTTTGACTTTAAGTACCACGCAGAGGCCCCGCGCGCGAAAGCCCACAATACACCGCGTCATCTTGTCAAAAGAGAACATCAAAACCTTGCACATCGCAGCGCCAGCCCTTATTTGACGGAGCCTCTGCGCAACCTTTTGATTGGGCAACACTGTCGCGCCATTTGATCTGCCCTTTAGGCGGGAATGATTATAGGTTATCTGAGCGAGCGCATGATTTCACGATCTGGAGAATGCAATGATTAAGCGTGCCTGGACCGAATGGCGATCAGGCTATATGGGCCGCCTCATTGGCGAGAGTTTTTTTGCCCAAGGTCCTCTTTATGCTGTCGCCATTGTTGCGATGATCGCCGTTGCCGCGACCACTGCTGGCTCGGCCTTCATGATGGAATACATCGTTGATGCGATGACCAGCCCCGATATGCGTGAGTGGGCGTTTGCAATCGCTCTAGGCGTTGTTCTCTTGTTTCTAACCAAAGCGGTGGCCTCCTATATCCAGTCTATATACTTGGCGCGTGCGGGGAACCGGATCATTGCGATGCAACAAGACCGCGTGTATCGTAAGCTGTTGCGGCATGGCATTTCGTTCTTCGCCCAGAATGAATCCTCTGACCTGCTCATGCGTACGACACACGGTGCACAAGCTGCCCGAACTTTGATTGATGTGGTGGTTACCGGTTTTGTTCGCGACGCCTTGACCCTGGTGGGCCTGATAATCGTTATGGTTTACCAGCAGCCCGTTCTGTCCATTATGTTTTTTGTTGTCGGACCCGTGGCTTTGCTGGGCGTGCGTTATCTGTTGAAAAGCGTGCGCTCGATCATGCAGCAAGAGTTCAAATCGCTGGCAGAAATTATTCGTGTGCTGCAGGAAACCTCGGCCGGCATCAAGATCATCAAGGTGTTCTCTCTTGAGGATCGGATGATCAACCGTATGGAAACAGCCATCCTCAAGGTCGAAGAACGCTCGAACGATATTGCGCGGCTGCAGTCGATCGCTAGCCCGCTGATGGAGTTTCTGGCCGGTCTGGCCGTTGCCGGCGTTCTGGTCGTTTCGACCTTGGGAATTGCAGGTACGGAACAACCAACAGCTGGGCAGTTGATGTCTTTTATCACAGCGTTGCTGATGGCTTATGAGCCCGCCAAACGTCTGTCGAAAATGCGCGTTCAGATTGAGGCGGCCATGGTCGGTGTTGGCATGTTGTTTGGCTTGCTGGATCAAGAAGACACCATGCAAGAAAGCCCCGAAGCGCGCGATCTGTTGGACGGGCCCGGCGAGATCGGCTTGCGCAATGTCACCTTTGGATACCACGGGTCAATTCCGGTAATCGAAAATATGAACGTAACCTTCGAGGCTGGAAAAACCACGGCACTGGTTGGTCAGTCCGGTGGCGGAAAATCGACGATCTTTGGCTTGATTATGCGGTTCTATGACCCTGATGAAGGATCCGTCGAAATAGACGGTCAAAATTTGCAGGACGCCCGCTTTTCTTCGCTCCGAAAAAAGATCTCGTATGTAGGTCAGGACACGTTCTTGTTTTCAGCGTCAGTGATGGAAAACCTGCGCTGTTCGGCACCAGACGCGACAGACGAAGAGGTCATCGAAGCTGCAAAGGCAGCATACGCGCATGATTTCATCTGTGATTTTCCCAATGGCTATGACACTCAGGTTGGTGAAAACGGGACCTTCCTGTCCGGCGGGCAAAAGCAACGGATTGCAATTGCGCGCGCAATCCTGCGCAATGCCGAGATATTGCTGCTGGACGAAGCCACCAGCGCGCTGGACGCAGAATCCGAGGCTCTGGTGAAGTCTGCGTTGGACACATTGACACAGAACATGACGGTGATCGTAATTGCGCACAGACTTTCGACCGTTCTGGAGGCCGATAAAATCATCGTTGTTCAGGACGGCGCCGTCATTGAACAGGGCAATCTCGACGAACTTATGCAACTCGAAGGTCAGTTCAAAAAACTCTTCGATCAGCAATTCAAGAAACGCGAACCTGCGGCCGAAGCAAAAGCCGAAGTCGCGGAGTGATGTACCGCAGCTTCGGTCTGTCCACATCTGCATTCACCTACATTTGGCGTGATGGATAGGACTGACAATGCTCACCTTACACCGGCTAGCACCGGACATCCAAAGTTGGCGCCTCGGACCAATTTCAAAAGCCTGGGCTTCGGTCTGGCCCAATGACGGATGCTGCACTCATTTGAAACCAGGCCGACGAACAGGCAAAAAAATTCGCATATTCTGAAATTGGATCGCGAAGGGTGTAACGCTACTATATACGCGCTGCGGAAACGGTGCTAAATCGCAAAAAATTGATTAACCTTTGGATGTGTGCTGCATGGACCGGTCTGAAAATAATTATGATGAACTATTCGGGCTTGTTGAACTACAGGTACGCGGCGATGATCGGGGTAACCTGGTCGTCGTAGAGCAACTCAAAGAAGTGCCATTCGAACTCAAGCGCATGTTTGCAATTTACGGAGCGGTTGGCGACGAGCCGCGCGGCAGTCATGCGAACCTGCGATCACGCTTTGGATTTTTGTGCCTTAACGGGCGCTGCCGAGTCAGGCTGGCAGCTCCTGACGGTGAATTTGCCAGCATTGAGCTGGACTCTCCTTCAAAACTCCTCTGGATTGAAAGAATGGTTTGGAAAGAGATGTATGACTTTAGCGAGGATTGCGTTCTGGTTGTTGTATCAGATAATCTCTACGACCCCGAAGAATACATCCACTCGTATGACGACTACAAAAACATGAAGATAAGTGGCTAAAATGGATAAACTTCTCGAATTTCACAGCCTCACATCAAGCCAAAATCTAAAGCGCAGCGATCTTATTGGCCGGGTGGACGAGCAAGCTCGCAACCTGAAGATCAATGTCATCCGCAACCACTCTTTTGAATTGGTCGCTGCGACTCTGAATGCCTTCCTGGAAATCTCGGGCTTGAAGGCAGAGTTCAATTACAGCGACTACGATGATGCATTTGCAAATGTCGATTTTTCGACAGGTGCAGATGCGCATATTCTCTGGGTTGATCTGGATCGGTACGATGACAAAGGGCGTGAACACATTGCTGCCCGCCTAAATGAACTCAGCCAAAGCGCGGCGGACCCCGTCATTATTGTACCAATTGGTGCGGAATTTGAAGCTCAGGAGCCTCTGTTCAAAGCGGACGTTACGCCGATAGTCACCCGCCTCGGGGACAAGTTCTTTGATGAGCGGCTCGCTGACTTCACCGGCACCCGCTGTAGTCCGGCGGCATGTATGGAAATGTCCAGGCTGCTTGGGTTGCGCATCATTCCTGCTGTTATCTTGCCGGGATTGAAAGCAGTTGTAGTTGATCTCGACAATACCCTTTACAAAGGCGTGCTTGGCGAGGACGGCGCAGACGGAGTTGTTCTGGAACCCGGACATATTGCACTGCAGCAGAAGCTGGTTGAACTTGCGGGCCAAGGATTCTTTATTTGCGTTGCGTCGAAGAACGAAGCGGAAGATGCTGAGCATCTGTTCAACAGCCGCACTGACTTCCCTCTTCGCCCTGAACACGTGACCAAGTTTATGGTCAACTGGGATTCCAAATCTTCCAACATCCAAGGTTTGGAAAAATTCCTGAATATCCACCATTCTTCAATGCTGTTTGTCGACGACAATATGGGTGAGCTTTTTGAAGTAAGCAACGCGTTGCCGGACATCAAGCAGTTCTGGGCCTCACCTGACAGCGATGCCAATGCCCGTGGCGTCAGCATATACCCGGGCCTTCTGAAATCGAAAGTCACTGCAGAAGACGCAGCCAGAAGTAAAGACGTACAGGCAAATGAAGAACGGCGACGCCTGCGAGAGCAGATGTCCCCCGAAGATTATCTGCGTTCGCTTGAGATTAAGATCAGCTTCAAGGCAAACGATCCTGAACAGGTGACCCGGGTTTCGGAACTCTCCCGGAAGACCAACCAGTTTATCTTCAACTACAAGCGATACTCACTTGCCGAAGTAAAAGCCGCGGCGGAAAGCCCGACTTCTTGCGTAATGACCGTTTCGATGAGCGACAAGCTGATCGATAGTGGCATCATTGGCTGTCTGGTTGCGCATAAACACGAGGACACCCTGAAGGTAGAAGACATGTTTGTCAGTTGCCGGGCGTTGGGTCGTGGCCTGGACGACGTTGTTGTTCTGGGCGCTATCAAATGCGCAGCGGATCAACTGGGGTGTTCGAAAGTCGGGATCGAGTTTCAAAAAGGCGACCGAAATGGCCCGGCAGAGGATTTCGTCGCGAAATATCTAAACGAACACGCCAACGTACCTTCGGAGCTAGACTATTCATTCCCTCAGGGAATCGTCGAGATCTCCGTCCCTGAACTAGATGTAGAAGAGCAGAGTTACTAACCATGTCTGAAAACGTTTTGTCCTTTGTAGAAAGCCGTGCGGGCCTGGGTGAAAAATTCCAAGCGCATTACGAAGATGCCGAAGTCTGGAGCTCATTTGACCGCATCGAACACGCTTTGGCCGCCGAAGAAGAATTCGGGATTCAGTTCTCACCAGAGGAGCTGACGGAACTTGGCTCTCCCAAGAGCTTTGTTGATGCAATTCAATCGAAACTGAACGGAAACTAGGGAGCGGGTTCGTGACAGATGTACTTCGCTCGCGTCGTCTGACGGGGTTATCCTTTCAATTGCGCCCCGTTTCTGAAGACGATGCAGAGTACATCGTCAACTTGCGCAGCGCAGACAGCCAAAAACAAAAGTATCTCAACCCGATTTCCCCCGACGTAGAAGCGCAGCGGGCTTGGTTGCGGAAGCAGGCCCAGGCCGATCAGGATTATTACTTTCTGGTCCTGGATCGTTTCACCCAACAGAAGGTTGGTCTGATCGGGCTTTACGATATCAATGAAGGCCAGGCCGAATGGGGCCGATGGATTATCGAAGATGGCAGTCTTGCCGCCATCGAGAGCGTCAACCTTCTGATGTCGTTTGGCTTTCATGATTTGGGTTTGGCTGAAATCTATTGCCGGACCGTTTCCGAAAATACCAGTGTCGTGAAGTTCCATGATGGCTATGCAAAGCGGCGCGCTGCGGCCGCGCCGAATACCGTGGAATTGCGTGGTGAAACGTTCGAGTTGGTCGAGCATGTTCTAACTAAAGAAGAATATGTTGAAACGACGGCTTCGAAATGGGGAAGTTTTTGTCAGAACATCTTTAACCGTCGCCTGCAGGCAGAGTTAGGTGTATTTGAATTCCATCATATCGGAATTGCTGCAAAATCAATTGAAGCCGCGGCCGCTGGATATCGCCTCGTCGGCTACACGGATGAGGCTCGATTCACGGACCCCGGTCAAGGCGTACACGGTCTGTTTATGACCGCAAAATCCCAACCCCGCATTGAGCTCCTCGAGAACATGGAAGGCTCGAAGACGCTGGACAGTTGGCTTTCACATAGTGTGGCACCCTATCACTTCGCGTACTATGTAAAAGACATTGAGACGGCCATGAGCACCATGGGACGCCTGGGTATTCGCCCCATAACTCCGGTGAAGAAATCCGTTTATTTTCAGACGCCAATTGTCTTCATGGTAATGCCCAACCGATTTATTGTCGAACTTATCGAGATTTCCGAAAAATGAATTTGCCAATTGTATTCTACTTCCCGTGGCGCGAGGCATCCGGCGGCCCGGTATACCTGACGTCTATTGCACGGCGATTGGCTGAGGTTTATTCCGGCAAGGTTTACTACACAGATTTCAAAGACGGAATTACGGACCCAATGCTCGAGGGGTCCAATGTGGAGAAACTCGAGCTGGAAGACGGGAACTTCGGCGTTGCATTGCAAGAGCCCGTTATGCTCATCATCCCAATTTATTGGGCTCATTGGCTGCCCGAACTTCACCCCGACAGCAAGATCATATTTGTGAATTGGCACAATTTGTGTGTTCCGGTTCTCAAAGATTCATGGAATATAGACTCGGACCGTCTTCTTGAGTTTCTTCAAACGGTCAGTGACAATCATGCCGTTTTCTTTTGCGATGCAGCGCATCGACAAGCGCAAACAGACTATGGGATCCCTTTCGACGAGAACTATGTTCCGATTGGCATCGAACCCAGCTCTACTAGGAAGACAAACTATGTGGCCCCTCAAGGCGAGTTGAAAGTTGCAATCCTCGGGCGCCTGTCTATTGACAAAGTCTTTGCGGTAACAAATCTGGCTCGTCATTTCGATGCCTATCCGTTTGAAGGCAAGAAAACCCTGTACGTCATCGGAAATGGTCCGGAAGAAAGCAAGGTAGTGCCAGAGGACTACCCGTCTGTGAACATTGTGCTCACTGGACCCATGTTTGATGAAAAGCTTGATGCATTCCTGATAGAGAATGTCGATGTCATGTTTGCGATGGGCACGTCTGCCTTGGCATCGGGCCGGCTGGCTATTCCCACAGTCGTAGTTTGCAACGAAATACATGACTATGATGACGACATTTTCGTATACCTTCAGGAAGCCAAAGGGTTCTGTCTGGGCTGGCAGGTTGAACAGGCACCGTCCTTTGACATTCCGATCCGTAAATGTGCAGAAGTCATGGGCGACATACTGGACGCAGAAAAACAAAAGCAACTCGGCGAAGACGTCTATCAGTACGTTTCTAAATTTCACAATGCCAAATTTGCAGCTGATGAATTCCTGAAAGCGGCCTCGAAATCAACACTCACGTACCGGGACGCGAAAGAGGCTTTCCTTGGGTGGCAAATCGAGAAGAAAACGTACCGACTTGGCTTCAAAGGGAAACTGCGGGCTGTGCGTTATACTAACGGCATGCTGGAGTTGCGGTACAAGGACAAGCTAATTCGGCGCATGAAGTTTAAGAGCCTGGAGTACAAGTTGTGGCTCTTGCTGATTGGATTGATCGCAATTGCTGCTCTTCCGCTTACATTGTTGCTGATCGGGGCGAACATGTTCCGGAAAGCCAAGAAGAACAGTCGGGCCACGAGGGCACTTAACACCCAACTTTTTGATCTTGTGACAAACCGTGTCCCGTCGCTCACCGCCAAGATGGACCAGCAACATAGTGAGCTTGCAAGCCAAGGCGGACAATTGAGCGCTCAGGCTGAGCGGATGGACAATCAAACCGCTCAACTCGAAAAACAAGCGTCGCAAATCGCATCTCAATCCGAGCGGATTGAGGCGCTGAAGGCCGAGATTGTTCAGGAAGTCTACCAAAACACCTCAGCGACGGTTTTGGGCCCACCAACAAGTTATGTAAACAATGGCACGCACATCGCACATATGGACACGTGTGAATCAATAATTGATCAAGTGTCCTATGAAAAGTTCAGCGGCGATGTAGAGCAGCTGTATTTGGACTTGATTGCCGGTCTGGACGAGGAAAGCCGCCGCATCATAACTCGGGTCCTGAAACGTATCCGCGACTATGCAATTGACGATGCCGGGGCCTTCCAGCTTACACGCGAAGAGGAAGATAAATTCCGCGAGTTGATGGATTTCCACTACAATCGCATCCTGAGACTATCGGACAAGTGGTATCTATATGACGGAAAATATCGTTTGCCGTCCGCAGATATCTCTTCAACGGTGTTCTATTACAAACACTTCATCACTGAACTTGAACGTCCTGAATTCCTGAAAGACAGGGCAATGATCGATGTAGGTGCATATTTCGGCGATTCCGTGCTGATAATGCGCGAGTTTAGCGACGGCGACATTTGGGCTATCGAACCTAGCCGCGAGAGCTTTGATCTCCTGAATGAGACGATCAAACAGAATAACATACAAGCCGTTCGATCATTGAATATCGGGCTTGGCAGTGAGCCGTCTGAAATGGCGGTGCTGGATCGTGGAGATCAGTCTTGCTTGATAACAGAGTCGGACGATCAGTCCGTCGAGCATGACAAAATTGCCGTCCGGACTCTGGACTCTCTGGTGGAAGAACATGGGATCAAAGTCGGCTTGATTAAGATTGACGTTGAGGGCATGGAATTCGATGTTCTGGAAGGTGCTCGAAAGACAATAATCGAGCAAAAGCCAGTTCTCCTCATCAGTATTTATCACAATTTTGATCAGTTCTTTAAGGCCCGGAAGTGGGTGGAAGAATTGGGTGTTGAATACGAATTCAAGGTTCGAAAACCATTGGACATGTCAATCGCAGTAGATACCAACCTGATCTGCGAACCGCGCTCCGTAGACAGCTGAAAGTAAGGAAGACGCTATGATCAGCTTTTTGAATTTGAAAGAGATTAACGCACGCCACAGCGAAGAAATCGCTCAGGCTATGCAAGACGTTCTCGCTAGCGGATGGTACGTACGTGGTACACAGTATCAGGATTTTTGTCGGGAATTCGCCGAGTACTGCGGCACTCAGCATGCAATCGGAGTAGGCAACGGCCTGGATGCACTAGAGCTTTGTCTGGATGCATTGGATTTGGACGCCGGTGCAGAAGTCCTAGTTCCGGCCAACACCTACATTGCGACCGTCCTTGCCATATCCAGAGTTGGTTTGACGCCCGTTCTGGTTGAGCCGGATCCCAATACCTTTAACCTGTCGAAGAACGGGCTGGCTGAAGCACTGACGCCCAAAACACGGGCAATTCTGGCGGTGCATCTATATGGGCGATTGGCGGACATGCCAGCCATATGCGAATTTGCCAAGGAACACGGATTGTTCGTCATCGAAGACTGCGCGCAATCCCATGGCGCAACTTTTAATGGAATACGAGCAGGAAACTTTGGCGATATCTCGGCGTTTTCCTTTTATCCAGGTAAAAACCTCGGCGCCTTAGGAGATGGCGGTGCCGTCGTGACAAATGACGATGCCCTGGCGGCAAAAGTGGACATGTTGTCGAACTATGGTTCGCGGAAAAAATATGTAAATGAAGCCAAAGGCCGAAATTCCAGACTGGATGAGATTCAGGCTGCCATTCTACGGGTCAAGCTGAGATACCTTGACGATGAAAACGCGCGACGCCGCGAAATCGCGCGCGCTTATTGTGATGGCATCAAAAGCAATCACGTGACGTTGCCGGAATTCCCAAGCGATGCGCTGACCAGCGTCTGGCATTTGTTTGTCATTCGCACGAAACATCGCGACCTGCTTGAGAAACACCTGAAAGAACGCGGTGTCCAAACTCTGGTTCATTACCCCATACCGCCCCACCAGCAGGCTGCATATGCTGAACTGGCCGATCTTTCCTTTCCCCTAACGGAAGCCATTCATGAAGAAGTGCTGTCGTTGCCAATTGATCCGACAATGTCGGATGAAGACGTGCGTGATGTTTGCGAGGCGTTGAATGCATTCACGGCGTGAATTGCTATCTAGGACGATTGCGAACGCCCAAAAGTTTGAACGTATTTGTTTTGAACTTGCCGCCATTAAAACGCCTTCTAAGAAAATGAAGGCCATAGAGGTGGCAGCGCATTTTGCCAATGGCACCGGTGCCGGTGTCTATCGGTCGCGCGAACTGGAGGCCGCCCTCTCCGAATTGGCCAAAACGATAAGGCCGCCAATCAATCCGGGGAAAACCGACCGTTCTGGTGTTTTGCACGTTATGAGCACAGCCTTTCCATGGGGAGGGCACACACGCGTCGTGGAACGCTGGATAGCCCTGGATGGTGAAAAGCGTTCACAATCCGTGGTTCTGACGGAACAGGGTACCCAGCCGGTTCCAAAACTATTGAACGACGTCGTGACCAATGCAGGTGGAACAGTACATAGGTTACGTGACAAGAAATCGATCGGAACACGCGCCGAGGAACTCAAGTCCATTGCGCTTGGGTACGCATTCGTTGTTCTGCACATTCATATGCACGATATTGTGCCGTCCCTCGCATTCGGGCTGCCCTCTTTTCCTGTGCCCGTGATTTTTTACAATCATGCCGATCATCGTTTCTCAGTCGGAATGGAGGTGGCGCATGCGGTTGCGGAAACCCGTAGCTGGGGAAGAGCGTTGACCGGGACAAGACGCGGTATTTCAAACAGCAAGCGACTGGGGATCCCTCTGTCCGTCCAAAAAAAAGCGGCAAGCACTGATCAAGGTTTCAGCCGCGACCAATTTTCGATTCCAAAAGAAGCCAAAATCGCGATTGCGTCAGCATCGCAATACAAATTCCAGCCGTTTCTAGATTTGAACTTCTTCGAAACGGTCAAGAAAATACTTAGGCGAAACAACCGGATTTGGATACTTCTCGTTGGTGTGTCAGAGACCTTCTGTCGACAACAATTGATCGCCGTCGGATGCGACGCGCACGACCTCCAGCGGGTGATACCAATTCTTGCTTGCGACGAAGCCCAGTTCAAGAGCTACCTGAAAGCAGCGGATGTTGCACTGGACACCCTGCCAGAAAACGGCTGCACCGCTGCTATGGACTATATCAGCAATGGTCTTCCGGTGGTTTCCAGAAAGACCTTTATCGGGCAAATGGACTATCTGATCGATCAACCCGAATATATCCGGACGGACGACGAGTTCATTGACCAGGTTTTGGATTTGATGGACGCAAATGGTGACCGCAAAATCACCGCAGCACGGCAATTTGAAAGCCTGAATAATGACTCCCGTAGGGACGTCTTCTTAGACAGGCTGGATGATCTGTACACCTTAGCAACCGTTCAAAACCCTGTTGGCATGGCTGATGGCAATCTCTTCCACGGTTTTTCGGATTTGGATTTATTTCACACTCATAGAACGACATTAATCTAAAAAGATCGGCGGTAATCCGCGCCAGCAAAGAATGCCACACATTGTCCACATCCGATTGCGATCCGCCCTCAAATTGTCTGGTTATGCTATTCAAGCAATTGACCCTTTTTGTAATGGGAACCAGGTTAAATTACAGCGATGCGCCGTTGCGATGCCGTCGTCTCAGGACATAACTCCAATCGCTATTGTCAACCTTACTGAAGGGACCTAGAGATCAGAAAGCTATTTGAAACAGTAGCAGTTGGCAGCGTGTTATGAGAAAGCTCACATGAAAAGTCCGGCGGGGGTATCTTTGCTGCTTCCAGGTTTCCTGCCAGATTTCGCAACGTATTAAATTTCTTTTGCACGGAAGCAATCGTGCCATCATACAGCCCACACATGAACGAGGTAGTGACGTGAAAATACTGGTAACAGGCGGAATGGGGTTTATCGGCTCGGCAGTGGTGCGCCTGGCAATCCGTAGCGGTCATTCTGTGATCAACGTTGATTCACTCACCTATGCGGCATGCACCGAAAATGTTGCCAGCATCGCCCAAAGCCCGAACCACATTTTTGAAAAAGCCGACATATGCGACGGCGTTAGAATGCTGGAGTTACTTGAACAGCATAAGCCTGACGCGATCATGCATCTTGCCGCTGAAAGCCACGTAGACCGTTCAATTGACGGTCCGGGCGCATTTGTCGAAACCAATATTGTCGGAACCTATCGGCTGCTAGAAGCAGCCCGCCACTGGTGGGTATCGCAGGGTCGGCCAGAAGGATTTCGTTTTCATCATATCTCAACCGACGAGGTATTTGGTTCACTTGGGACAACCGGATTCTTTGTTGAAGACAGCCCCTACCAGCCGAACTCTCCATATTCGGCTTCCAAAGCCGGCTCAGATCACCTGGTACGTGCATGGCATGAAACCTACGGGCTGCCGATTGTGATGACCAACTGTTCTAACAATTACGGGCCATTTCAGTTTCCCGAAAAACTGATCCCGGTGGTGATCCTCAAGGCTTTGGCCGGCGAGGCTATTCCGATCTATGGAAAAGGCGATAATATTCGCGACTGGCTACATGTCGAAGATCATGCCGAAGCCCTTCTTTTGGTCTTGGAAAAAGGCGAACTTGGCCGCAGTTACAATATCGGCGGCGAAAACGAGATGACCAATCTGGAGCTGGTTGAAAAACTATGTGGGGTCCTGGATCGCTTGAGACCTGCAGGTGCTCCCTATTCCGAACTGATCACGTTTGTGAAAGATCGCCCGGGCCACGACAAGCGCTATGCAATTGATGCGACACGCATTAGTGAAGAGTTGAGCTGGCGCCCATCTCACACGCCAGAGACAGGATTGGAACAGACTGTTCAATGGTACCTTGAAAATGCGGACTGGTTGGAAAACCTCAAATCCCGTACGGGGGTGGGTCAGCGTTTGGGTTCTTCCGGCTAACATCATTTTTGCAGAATATGTGAAATTCGCCAAATTTCCGGCGGATCGATCACAGCAATTACAAAGGAAAGAAAATGAAACGTAAGGGCATTATTCTGGCTGGCGGCTCGGGTACGCGCTTGTACCCAATCACAATGGCTGTTTCGAAACAGCTATTGCCGATCTACGATAAACCGATGATCTATTACCCCCTTAGCGTTCTTATGCTGGCGGGTATTCGGGAAATCGCGATTATCACTACGCCGCAAGACCAAGCCCAGTTTCAAAGACTTTTGGGAGATGGAAGCCAATACGGGCTAGACCTGACCTGGATCGTTCAGGACTCGCCGGACGGGCTTGCCCAAGCTTATCTGCTTGCCGAGGATTTTCTGGACGGTGCGCCATCTGCAATGATCCTGGGCGACAACATTTTCTTTGGTCACGCATTGCCCGAGCTCCTGGACGCCGCGAACAATAATACTGAAGGTGGAACGGTTTTCGCCTATCGGGTTGCTGACCCCGAACGTTATGGCGTCGTGGATTTTGATGGCGACAAGGTACGTCACATAGTTGAGAAGCCCAAAAACCCTCCATCAAGATATGCCGTAACAGGTCTGTATTTCCTGGATGGAGACGCTCCCAAACGGGCCCGTGGTATCCAGCCGTCTGAGCGCGGGGAACTGGAGATCACTACGCTTTTGGAAACATACTTGGCGGACGACCTATTGAATGTTCAATCACTGGGGCGTGGTTTTGCTTGGTTTGACACCGGAACGCACGCGTCCCTTCTGGATGCCGGCAACTTTGTGCGTACACTCACGGAACGGCAAGGGATGCAGGCCGGAAGCCCCGACGAAATAGCATGGGTGCAAGGTTGGATCGATAGTTCTGTTCTGGCTGAAAGAGCCGAAATCTTCAAGAAAACGCAGTACGCCGACTATCTGAGACTACTGTTGGAAGACAAAATGATGCAGCCAAAAAACGACTGAATCAGAGCGGGTTCCCAAAAACGCAGCGTGGTTGACAACCACGCTGGCGATTGCCGTTTCTATATCAGGCTCCACTAGTTGTCTGCGCTGACCATCTTGCGTGACTTACTGAATCGGCTACGAGCGAAATCTATTATTTTTCGGCGCAATCGCTCGCTGGATGTTTCCTGCCATGGCGTCTGGTTGCGAAGATCCCAATAGAGCTCTCGCAAGGGATGGTTGCAGTTTGAATTCCACGGTTTTCTGTTGTCGGTAAAGTGCAGGATGCCGGGCGAAATTCTGGCAATTTTTGCTTCTTCCGGCGTATAGGCCGGCTCTAATTTGTTGAGGGTGTACAAGCGCGTATTCGCATTCCACCGCAGATCCAGTTTTGCCGTTTGTCCCTCGAACATCAGGTTCAGAATGTCCTGATCCTGTAGTTCGATCTCGACATCCGTACGCGAGACCGTCTCTTCAACCTTGGCGGCGAATTTCTTGGGATCGATCGCATTCAGATTGAAAATCAGTACCCCTGCATTGAAATAGAAAGCCGTTTTGGAAAAGTTAAGGCGCTCAGCTTGTGTAACGCCGCCCTCATCCGGGGCTGCAGCAATCGGCGAAGTGCCAATATCGGTCGCCCATAATATACTCAATCGATCGGTTATGATCGTATCACAATCCAAGTAGATTACCCGGTCGGCAAACTTGTGCAGGATTTCCGGAATGAGCAGGCGAATGTAGGTTGCCCTTGATATATGCTCACGGTTGTCAGGGAGGCTGTCAAATCGGTCACCATCAACCCGATACCACAGGATGTTGGCACGCTGCGACAACCCTTCGAGCGAACTCCGGGATCGATCATCTATGTCATCGACGTGAAGAATATGCACATTCAGTTTGCACTCGCTCCCAACTGAACGGATGGCCGACAACAAAGTGACGGCAGCATGAGGAACAAATTTCCGGTCGAAAGTCAGACAGATATCAATTTCGGCGACTTCTTCGTTGGCTTCTATATTGGAAAGCTGTTGATTAATGTTCTCGACGATCGGGCTTTTTTTGTTTGATGATTGCTCAGTCATGCTCGCTTCTTCACACTAATCTGGCTGTACCGACGTCTAATACACCGTTGATACGAAATTTCACCTAGTTTTAGTTACTGCACCCGTCAGCTTTCAAAGCCTTTCGCCTAAGTTGGCTTAAAACCCAGCCACAGCATCACGCGAACGTCCAATAAAGCTGAAACAGGCGCATCGTTAGATAGTACAGCCACGTGCGAATTCCCGGTATGACATCACAGTTTAAAGAAGAACCAAATGGCGACCCCGGCAGGATTCGAACCTGCAACCTGCCCCTTAGGAGGGGGCTGCTCTATCCAGTTGAGCCACGGGGCCGTCCTTTGAAAAACAACAGGTCATATTGTCTTGCAGCAGACGATTTGAGAACACAGAAACGGTTCATTTAGCCTTGCTTATTCGATCAGTGAACGCATTCCAAGGGGCCTGAGCCCTCGCTTTTTGAAAGATAGGGCGCGCGGTTGATCTAAGCGTTGCCTACATCGACGGTTTAAATCTGGATACCCTACGCAGCTTCAGAACGTCAGCTATCCCAAACAGATACGACATTTTTACTTCTCGCCGTTCCAGCTCTGCGCCAAACAGCCCCGTCAAAACCGACGGGACTGACATTAGCTTCATTATTGCTTTTACAGAAGAAAGGCGTCGTCTTCTAACAAGGTTGAAATCACCAGATCATCGTCTTCAATGCCTTCGAATTCCTTCATAAGAGACCCAGCTTGCCGCTCGGACCCTTCGCTACCAGACAGTTCAGATCGGCTTGAGAACAACAAAGAAAAGTCATCTTCAATTTCGTCCGCCGGCAAGAGGTCAGAAGCGAATTTGAGAAGATCAGCAGGTTCCTCAAAAATCGCTTTTTCCGACACTTCCTTGGCACTCACTGATTGCGCTGTGGCTGACAAGAACGGGGTCAACTTTGGTTCTTCGTATCCAATTGTTCCGCTACCGTTGATATCGTAACTGTAAAAGCTCTCCACATCGATCACGTCCGCAATAGCGACGCTACCAACAAATTCCCCGGTGCCATTGACGGTCCATTCACTATAGGCACCCTCTGCATTCTTCCAAAGCACCTTGAAGCCACCGTCAAAGGCCTCGGTGTGAATCGCCTGCCAGCCAGGAAAGCTGTTGGGGCCGACTTTGGCTCCATTCAATGTCAGTTCAATCGAGTCATTGATCAGATAAACACCTCGTGTTGATGAGGCGAGCGTGGTGGATCCGTTCGTTTCTATAGTAGTCGTGAAATGCCCAGTCCGGCCGTCATCATTCAGATCGACGTTGTAGAACTCTTCGACGTCGATGACATTTTCGACCCCGTTGCTGCCTTTAAACTTGCCGTCAGCGCCAACGGTCCATTCGCTGTACGCACCGTCCGCGTTCTTCCACAGCACCTTGTAGTTGCCGCCAGAGGCTTCGGCGTGAATCGCATCCCAACCACCAATAGTACCGGGGCCGACAAGCCCGCCGTTCAGGGTCAGTCCAATATTGTCGTTCAGTAGATAAACGCCGTGGGTCGACGAGTAGAAAGACGTGTCCCCGTCGTTTTCGATAAGCGTCGAGAAGTGTCCAGTCCGACCGTCGTTATTCAGATCGACATTGTAAAACGCCTCGACGTCGATGACATTTCCAACCCCGTTACTGCCAATAAACTGGCCAGCACTATTGACGGTCCATTCGCTATAAGCGCCGTCCGCATTCTTCCAAAGCACCTTATAGTTTTCGCCAGAGGCTTCGGCGTGAATCGCATCCCAACCACCAATAGTACCGGGGCCGACCAGCACCTGCCCATCGTTCAGAGTCAGACCGATATTGTCGTTCAGTAGATAAACGCCGTGGGTCGACGAGTAGAAAGACGTGTCCCCGTCGTTTTCAATAAGCGTCGAGAAGTGTCCAGTCCGACCGTCGTTATTCAGATCGACATTGTAAAACGCCTCGACGTCGATGACATTTCCGACCCCGTTACTGCCAATAAACTGGCCAGCACTATTGACGGTCCATTCGCTATAAGCGCCGTCCCCATTCTTCCACAGCACCTTGAAACCACCTTCGATGGCTTCGGCCTGAATCGCTTGCCAACCGGCAATGCTGTTAGCACCGATAAGGCCGCCGTTCAGGGTCAAGCCAATATTGTCGTTCAGAAGATAAACTTCATGAGTGGACGAAAAGAGCGAAGTGCCCCCCGTGTTTTCAACAAGGGTCGAGAAGTGACCTGTCCGGCCGTCGTTATTTAGATCGACATTGTAGTATGTTTCGAAGTCGACAATGTTTTGGATGCCGGCGCTGGCGACAAACTGACCCGCGCTGTTGATGTACCACTCGCTGAATGCTCCGCTTGCGTGCTTCCAAAGCAGTTTATAGCCACTTAAATACACTTCGGTCTGAACAGCTTGCCAACCTGCAATCGAGTTTTGTCCGACCGCCTGACCATTCAAAGTCACACCGACGTTCGAGTTGCCCGCATCCACTACATAGACACCCTGATTTGCGTGCTTCAGTGTCAATCCCGTAGTGTCGATATCCGAAAGCTGTGTCGCGTTTATGATGCTCGATCGGTCATACTGAATCAAACCGTTCTGGAATTGGATCAGCTCCACGTCACTTGAAACCGAAAACGTGATACGCGTGACGATGTTCAGAAACTGGTAAGTCGAACCGTTACTAATGAACAGATAACCGCTCAGCGCACTGACAAACCTAGCGATATCTGTGCCGGTTCCGCCGGAAAAAGATCCGGCATTGCTTGAAATAACGGCAACATCATTGCCTTGTTCGCCAAATACCTGATCTGCACCGGTGCTGACCGCGACGTAAATCAAGTCGTTACCGTACCCGCCGAAGATTGAGTTATCGCTTCCATCCGAAAGTGACTGGAACGTGTCGTGGCCGCTGTTGCCGCGCAAAATGTTCTGGGCATTGTTGCCAAAGATCAGATCGTCACCTGCACCGCCATAGGCGTTTTCGATCACAACACCCTGCGCGATGGTAAAGCCGCCTTTTACTCCTTCGGCAAACGAAATTACACCGCCACCGGTGTCAGTGTAATCCAGTGTCGCCGGGCGCAAGTCGATCCTTGCGTTCGCACTACCCTGATACCAGATCGAGTCATAACCGCCGGTGTCCCAGATAGCCTGATATCCGACACCTGCGACGTTCGCGGACGGGATGACATATGTATTATTCCCCGAGTTGGTCGAGGTGTTCGCACCGTACATGGCCTGAAGCGCCGCGATGTCCAGAGCACCTAACCCGGTCGACCCACCATAAGTCGCATTTGCCGGGAGAGTTCCGTTCTTTGAGGTCCAGCCGTCATTGTATGACATGACTGTGTAGGCACCCTGATTAAGGCCGCCGACACCAAATGAGTTAAAAGGCGCGGTAACCCCGGCCATAACCGTCGTGCCCAGACCATCATCCTGTGGATGACCTAACCCAAGCGCGTGGCCCAATTCGTGCAGCAATGTCGTAAAGAAGAATCCACCCGGGTCGCCGTTGCTGTTAAAACCGGCTGTCCAGAAGTTCGTGTTGAAGGCGCCAACAGAGACCCCATCGGATGGGGTGGAATGAAACCCAAGAACATTCGGTGAATCAAAAAATGTCGCCGGCGCGATAGCTTCCACCAGATCAGCCGACCCAAAAAATGGAGTTTCGACAAATCTGATGTTCGCCACAGCTTCTATCGCAGCGAGCGCCGCACGAAACTCGGCTTTGTACTCTGAAGTCCACGTCCGTGTATCTAGGAAATTCCCGAAATGGTATGTAATCGTGGTAACGGTCGCAGGGTTGCCATCGCCATATGCGCGCGTACCTTGAATTGCACTGAGGGGGGAGGATGCAGGCGGTCTTGCGACAAATGTAGTAGCAGTCATTAGGGATTCTCAACTTAAACGATATTGATTGCTCGGGTTTTCTCTAAAAATGATGACCCAATTAAGGCGACGAAACCTCACTTTCGTGAAATTGAAAGAAAAAACAACAGACTTAGCTGTTAACGTGAGGTTAAAAGCATCTACCCAATTTTTACCGCTGATCAACCTCTCTTTTTTGAAGATTTTCGGTTAAAAACCCCACACTAAATCCTCAATATGCATGATGCTAAAGTAGAAATGGAAATTGGTTGTGCGGTCGAGTTTCCATTACGTTTTTGTGCTGTGTTGTCGATGTCTGGCAGAGTGTTATCACGCGTCGCCTGATCTATACGGCCAGTTCATAGCACTTTGGCATGCTTGCCTGTCATTAAGACAGGATTCGTGAGCACTTAAGAGGGGGCTGCTCTATCCGGTTAAGCCACGGACCCGCGCACGGCTCTTTCTAACCGGGTTTTTCGGGGTCGCCATGACCTTTGCGCGACGGTTGTAAAACTTGCGCTGTTCACGCTACCATCGGGCAAAACAACATCGCAGGTGCCTCAGTGACAACAGAAACCAAACGCCCGCTTACCCTTCGTGATGTATCGGAAGCATCCGGAGTGTCGGAAATGACGGTCAGTCGGGTTCTACGGAACAGGGGCGATGTTTCGGACGCCACACGCACCCGCGTCTTGGCCGCCGCGAAAGAGCTGGGGTATGTGCCAAACAAAATCGCAGGCGCATTGGCCTCCAGCCGGGTGAATTTGGTGGCGGTGATTATCCCCTCGCTGTCGAACATGGTCTTCCCCGAGGTTCTGACAGGTATCAATCAGGTGCTGGAAGACACCGAGTTGCAACCGGTTGTGGGCGTCACCGACTATATGCCGGAAAAGGAAGAAAAAGTGCTGTACGAGATGCTCTCGTGGCGGCCGTCCGGAGTGATCATTGCTGGCCTCGAACACACCGAGGCCGCGCGCGCCATGTTGGATTCCGCGGGTATTCCAGTGGTCGAGATCATGGACACCGACGGCAAACCGGTCGACGCGATGGTTGGGATTTCCCATCGCCGTGCCGGGCGCGAAATGGCGCAGGCGATCCTGAAGGCGGGCTATGAGCATATAGGGTTCATGGGCACCAAAATGCCGCTGGATCACCGGGCGCGCAAACGGTTCGAAGGCTTCACCGAAGTTCTGGGCAAACACGGGGTTGAGATCGAGGATCGCGAATTCTACTCTGGCGGATCAGCTCTGGCCAAAGGGCGTGAGATGACCCAGACCATGCTGGAACGGTCCCCCGATCTGGATTTCCTCTATTACTCCAACGACATGATCGGTGCAGGTGGGCTGCTATATCTGCTGGATCAGGGTATTGATGTGCCGGGACAGATCGGCCTGGCCGGGTTCAATAACGTCGAGCTTTTGCAGGGTCTGCCGCGCAAGCTGGCCACAATGGACGCCTGCAGGTTGGAGATCGGACGCACAGCCGCAGAGATCATCGCGGCGCAATTGGCTGATCCCAATGCCGAGGTCGACACGCGTGTGACCCTGACCCCCAGGATCAGCTTTGGCGACACCCTAAAGCGGCGCTGAACGCGTGGCGCTGCAACGGCTGGACAACCGAACAGCTCGCGCGCTGTTCATGGATCGTCATGCATTGGCCGAGCCGCCATCGGGCGGCGCAAAAGGCGCGGAATTGCTGGACCTGATCCATCGTCTTGGCTTTGTGCAATTGGACAGCATCAACACGGTTGCGCGCGCCCATGACATGATCCTGTTTTCGCGGCGCCCATCCTATCGCGCAGGCAATCTCAAACGCTTGTACGAAAGCGACAGGGCGCTGTTTGAACACTGGACCCATGACGCCGCTGTCATTCCGATGGCGTTTTATCCGCACTGGCATTTGCGGTTTCAGCGCGATGCAGATCTGCTGAAGTCCCGATGGAAAAACTGGCGCCGCGACGGGTTCGAGCAGCGATTTGAAACCGTTCTGCAACATATCCGGGATCACGGGCCAGTATCCTCGTCCGATGTTGGCAAAGACGAGAAAAAGGGGTCCGGCGGCTGGTGGGACTGGCATCCGTCAAAAACGGCGCTAGAGTTTCTTTGGCGCTCGGGCGCACTGACGGTCATAGGGCGGCAAGGATTTCAAAAGCGCTATGATCTGACAGAACGGGTGATCGAAACGCATCTTTGCCCGGGCAATATGCCCTGTGATGCCGAGGAGACAGTGGATTGGCTGTGCAACGCGGCGCTTGATCGGTTGGGGTTTGCAACCTCGGGTGAATTGGCTGCGTTTTGGGACACTGTCACGACAAGCGAGGCAAAATTCTGGTGTGAACAGGGTCTAATTCAGGGAAAATTGGAAGAGATCGAGGTGACCTGCGCGGACGGCAAGCTGCGCAAAGTGATCGCCCGACCAAACATCTCCGAGGATGCAGAGGCTGCACCCCGTCCCCCAGGCCGCATTCGGGTCCTTAGCCCATTTGATCCCATGCTGCGCGACCGTAACCGTGCCGAACGGTTGTTCGGCTTTCACTATCGCATCGAGGTTTTTGTACCTGCCCCAAAGCGCACTTACGGCTACTATGTGTTCCCGTTGCTTGAGGGCGACCGATTGATCGGGCGTATTGACATGAAAGCCAACCGGGATTGCGGGGCGCTGCAAATCAGCGCCTTATGGCCGGAACGATCCGTGCGCTGGTCAGATGCCAGAACCAAAAGGTTGCAGTCAGAGCTCGACCGAGTCCGACGATTTGCCGGGCTGGACAACGTGGAATTCGCCCGTGATTGGTTAAAAGACCCTAAATAGGGTCTTTTTTCAGATCAGACTCAGGCTGATAGACTGTAACCCGTCTATCCCGCCTTCCAGGACATCGCCCGCCAACACCGGGCCAACCCCAGCCGGTGTACCAGTCAGGATCAGATCACCGGGCCGTAGGTGATAATATCCGGACAAATGGCAGATGACCTCATCTATCTTCCAGATCAGCTCTTCCAGCGTCGCGTCCTGCCGCGTTTCCCCGTTCACGTTAAGATAGATGCGTTTCTTGTCGTCCGGGGACCAATCTGCCGCGCGGGTCAAAGCGGCCAACACAGTGCCGTTTTCCAGATCCTTGCCCAAATCCCACGGGCGCTGTTTATTCCGTTCGCGGACTTGCAGGTCACGGCGCGTCATGTCCAACGAACAACCATAGCCATAAACCGCATCCAGCGCATCGGCACGCGTCGCACGGAAAACGGGTTTGCCGATCGCGACCGCCAGTTCCATCTCATGGTGAAAATTCTCAGTTCCAGGCGGATAAGGCACGGTTGCACCCGACAGAACCGCGTTCAGAGCAGATTTTGTAAAGTAGAAAGACGCCTCACGATCGACCTCATTTCCCATTTCGGCCGCATGGGCCGCATAATTTCGGCCGACACAGAAAATGCGCCCCACGGGATAGGTCGACAATTCACCCTCAACCGGGATCGAAATCGGGTCGGGTAAGGAAAACAAGCTGTCCGGTATCAAAGCCCCCTAACTGCAACTTGCAGCTTGTTTCTAAGTTGGCGGGACCAGTTGAACAAGCCATGCAGGTTCGCGCCAGGCATCACCATCACGCGAACTAGCCCCGTGGCTGGCTGTTCACAATTCAAAGTTTTGCCTTGGAAAGCCTTGGGTGCGCGCTACCTTTGGTTGTATAATGGATCACGCCACCATCGTTTTGACACTCATTCCCTGGCGATATCCGAAATCCACTCGTCGCTGATCAGGTGATTTGCCTGTAGGCGAGTGCAACTGAATCAGAGAGCGACGGCCAAAGACCTGTACCCCCACACGGTCTTTGCGTCCGGATGTCCGCTTATTTTCAGGTGGCTGTTTCTCTGAGGTGTGAGCCGGATAAATCCATCCGGCCGCGGGCCAGACACGCAGTCCAGTCAAAGTCTGGCCACCCCGCCGGAGGATATCCATACTTCTCTGGCGGGGACAAAAGCCTTTGCATGCGCGACGTGCAATCAGGTCTTCAGATCATGCAGATCGTTCAGTAAGTCCAGCAGCGCTTCGTGCCGATCCGGGCCTAGCTGAGTCTTGATCTCTTCAGCCAGACGTAGTGTCACCTGCATGTTGTCTTGGATGATCTTTTCGCCTTTGGCCGTGATATCGATGATCTGACGACGCTTATCCTCGGGATGGACCCGGCGCCGGATCAAATCTTTGGCTTCCAGTTTTTGCAGAATGCGCGTCAGACTGGGCAGCAAAAGGCACGATCGATCCGCTATATGCGTTGGCTCTTGAGGGCCTTCTTCTTTCAGAACACGCAGAACGCGCCATTGCTGTTCCGTAACACCCGCATCAGCCAGCATATTTCGAATGGGCCCCATGACCCTTTCGCGCGCCCGCAGCAGTGCAATCGGCAATGAGCGGGACGTATTAGGCAGGTCTCTGGTCATATTGGAATTTTTGCCCAAATTGGATCAAACTGCAACTGTCCAAGAATTTTATTTATGATATCAGTAACTTGAACGTGCAATATACTACCCTTTTAGGCACACCGCAGCTTCGAGCCGCATCTCAAAATTAGTAAACAAAGCAATTAATATTGACGTTTTCTTCAGAATGACGATCACTGGACGCACAAAGAAACTAAGTCCCGGTCCGATCCCGGGGTTGGCAGAAATCTGAGGGTTAAGATGAAGTGGGATGAGTTTTCGGATTGGGGCAAACGAATTGCTGAGTGGACGCAGGATTACCACCTGACTGTAGGTGACAAACCCGTCCGCGCCCGGACTGAGCCGGGAGATATCCTCAATGCCTTGCCCGCGCTGCCGCCCGAGCACGCACAGTCACTGGAGGACGTGTTTCAGGATTTCGAACAGATCGTGATGCCGGGGATCACCCATTGGCAACATCCAAGGTTCTTTGCCTATTTCAATTCGAACGCCTCTGCCCCATCGGTCCTAGCCGAGTTTCTGGCCAGCGCCATCGCACCGCAATGTATGTTGTGGCAAACGTCACCGGCTGCGACCGAGATGGAAACACGGATGATGGACTGGTTGCGCCACGCGCTGGACCTGCCCGAGGGATTCGCTGGCGTTATTCAAGACTCCGCCTCGTCAGCAACATTGGCTGCTGTGCTAACGATGCGCGAAAAGTCGTTGAAGTGGCAGGGAAATCAACAGGGTCTTTTTGGGCAAAAACCTCTGCGCGTCTATTGCTCGGCCGAAGTGCACACGTCAGTCGATCGTGCCATTTGGGTTGCGGGGATCGGGCAAGACAATCTGGTTCGGATTCCGATCAAGGGAGATTGGCGCGGGATGAATCCCGCAGCACTGGAGGCAGCGATCCAGGCCGATTTAGACTCTGGTTTGCATCCGGCGGGCGTCATCCTTTGCGTTGGCGGTACAGGAACGGGGGCCACCGATCCCGTAGATGAATGTTTGAAGATCGCCCAGAAATACGGGCTTTACTCCCACGTAGATGCGGCCTGGGCCGGATCGGCCATGATCTGCCCGGAATACCGCCACTACTGGCCCGGCGTGGATCAGGCCGACAGTATCGTTTTCAACCCGCATAAATGGCTGGGTGTGCAGTTCGATTGCTGTGCGCATTTCCTGAAAGACCCCGATGATCTGGTGCAGACGCTGGCGATCAGCCCTGAATACCTCAAGACCCATGGCAAGGACGGTATCATCAACTATTCGGAATGGTCTGTGCCACTTGGCCGTCGGTTCCGGGCGCTCAAGCTATGGTTCGTGATCCGGGCATATGGGCTGGAAGGGTTGCGCCAACGCCTGCGCAATCACGTGAACTGGTCCGTAGCGCTGCATGATCGGCTCGCGAGCGAGGCGGATTTCCAAATCGTCACACAGCCGATGTGGTCATTGTGGACGTTCCGCTATGCGCCGGAAGGTCATGCGGATCTGGACGACCTGAACCTGCGTTTGGTGAACGCCATCAATGACGACGGCCGCATCTATTTGACGCAAACCCGCGTGGATGGCGATCTGGTGATCCGGTTCCAGGCCGGTCAGTTCGAAACCACCGAAGACGATGTCCGAATGGCCTATGACGTCATAACCGAAATCGCCCGCTCACTGACATAAACAGGAGGTCCGGCCATGCCAGTCCCAAAAAACAGCTTCAAACAGGCTCTAATACAGGGTGATCGGCAGATAGGCTGCTGGATGAGTTTTGCCGAATCCATCACTGCCGAAATTATGGGCACCGCCGGATTCGACTGGCTGGTCATTGATGGTGAACACGCGCCGAACGATATCCGATCAATCCGTGATCAGCTTATGGCGTTGGCTGCCAGCTCCTCGCATCCGGTGGTGCGGGTTCCGGTTGGCGACACCGCTTTGATCAAGATGGTGCTGGATGCCGGGGCGCAAACCGTTCTGGTACCGATGGTCGAGACCGCCGATCAGGCGCGACAGTTGGTTCGGGACTGCCGCTATCCCCCGACGGGTGTGCGCGGCGTTGGGGCCGGTGCGGCCCGGGCGACAATGTACGGCTCGATCCCCGAGTACATTCAAACTGCAGACGACCAAATCTGCCTTCTGGTGCAAGTGGAAAACCGCGCCGGAATTGCCGCGCTGGATGATACCCTGAAGGTCGACGGCATCGACGGGGTGTTCATTGGCCCAGCGGACCTGTCCACGGACATGGGGTTTCAGGGAAACAGCGCAGCACCCGAAGTGCGCGCTGTCATTGCGGATGCCATAGCGCGTATCAAGGCCGCCGGCAAAGCGCCCGGCATTCTGGGAACCAGTGACGAGGCCAGCCAAGCCTATTATGAAATGGGCGCACAGTTTCTTGCGGTCGGCATTGATGTGATGTTGCTGGCGCAAGCATCCCGGGCGTTGGCGGCAAAATGGAAAGCGAAATAGCGCGTCAGGCGTACATGGCGGCGGCGGCCTGCGCATAACCACCCGAAGCCCCATCCACAAAGTGAACATGATCGTCGCGCGTCGCCGAGGGGACGATACAGGTCATCATCGCCTCGTCTTGCGCATGCAGCCCATAGCGGATCTTGCCCTGTCCGCGTGCCTGTTCAAGCATCATCCGGATTTGCGTCAACGTGGCAGCGTCACAATCCAGCGTCATTTTCAGCCCATCATCGAATTTACGGTAGTCGGCGTTGCGGCTGACCATGCGCTTGTAATGGCCGGGTTCGAAATTGCCCAACCGTTTGCCCGATGCGAACAACAGGGCGATCAAAAAGTTCTGGCCCAGCAATTTGATCCGCTGCAGCAACAAATTGTTCCCGGCTCGTGATACGCGGGCATCCAGGCCAACATCCGGCGGCGGCCAACTGATCGGTGGGCCATCTTCTGGTACTGGATGACCCGAACGCTCCAACTCTTCTGACGCCGACAGAACCGAGCGGGCCAAATCCGCAAAGTCACTTTCGGTCGCATTTGCTGTGGGCTGGACGACGACCGAGACGATTTGACCATTGCGTGCCTTGCTGTTGGACCACCGGCAGGACAAACCGGTTAGGTCGGGCTGTGCACCAGGTTTGGCAGGCGGCACCGAAAAGGTACCAGCCTTCATCTGCGCCTCAGCCCAGGCCAACCCGCCACCCGAGAACATGGCGTAATCCACCCCATCAGACGGCGCATAACGCGCGACCCGCAGGTCCTTACCTGCCTTACGAATTTCGGCAACCGGAACCAACGCCGCGCGCAGCGAGATCGAGAATTCTTCTTCCGCCCAGCGCCTGAGGTCTGCCAATACCGCTTTTGCGGTGTCGATTTCACTTGCGGGCACGGCGAACCCTGCGCCGTCACCGCCAAAAACATATGGAAAATCCTTGCCGTGGAGCGCGTTGATCATGCCCGAGATCACCGCCGCGCCGACCATATTCACCGTCTTGTAGCGCCCTTTTGCAATCTCACCGGTGGAGTCGACGATATCTGCCACGCCCAACGCCCAATCGCCCGGAACAGCAGAGAAACGCGCCGGATCCACCAAACGGGTAAAGTCCCGCAACAGGGGAAGACTGTCATAGAACGCGGCCTGGGCGTCTTTCATTGGCACCTCGGATAATCGGTAAGGACAAGGATAGCCCGAATGTGATCACTGTCCGGCAAAATCAGTATAGCACACGCGCTTGTGTGTGGCACCGTGACGTGCCAAGCATTTCTTCGCCGGTTTGGGGGAGAGGGTTTTCATGAAGGCAGGTCTGGTGGTGTTGTGCCTGGGCTATGTGCTCAGCCAGTTCTTTCGCGCCTTTCTCGCGGTTCTCAGTGTTGATCTGGGGCGCGATATCGGGGCCACACCCGAGGATCTGGCCTTTGCGTCCGGTCTTTGGTTTCTGATCTTTGCTGCCATGCAGTTGCCCGTAGGCTGGGCACTGGACCGAGTTGGACCGCGCCTGACGGCGGCGGTCTTGCTGCTGGTCGGTGGTGCCGGCGGAGCGGCATTGTTTGCCCTATCCAGCTCCCCATTTCACATCGCCATCGCCATGGGATTGATCGGGGTCGGCTGCTCACCGGTGTTGATGGCATCTTACTATATCTTCGCCCGAGAATTCCCACCTGCCCGCTTCGCCACTTTGGCGGCTGTCATGCTGGGCGTTGGATCGGTCGGCAATCTGGTTGCCTCGTACCCTACTGCGCTGGCGGTCGAGCTGATGGGATGGCGGGCCACGATGGGGACGCTGGCCGTTTTTTCCGCCGCGATCGCGTTGGGCATCTGGTTCAGCGTGCATGATCCCAAACGTGTCGAGACCGAACACAGGGGATCGGTGCTGGACCTGCTGAAAGAGCCCGCCCTGTGGGCGATCTTGCCGCTGATGCTGGTGGCCTATGCCCCGTCGGCGGCAACGCGCGGCCTTTGGGCCGGGCCATACCTCAGCGATATCTTCGGTCTTAGCACCACCCAGATCGGGACAGCGACCCTGATCATGGGGGCGGCGATGATTGCAGGTACCTTTGCGTATGGGCCGCTCGATCGAATGCTGGGCACGCGAAAATGGGTGATCTTTGGCGGCAACGCGCTGGGCACAGTGGGGCTGGTTCTGATGTGCCTTTGGGTCGACAACGCAGTTGGGCTGGCGGTCGTCCTGATGGCAGCGATCGGGTTTCTGGGGGCCAGCTTCCCGGTCATCATGGCTCATGGACGGGCCTTTGTTCCGCCGCATCTGGTTGGGCGCGGCATGACCCTCCTGAACCTCTTCGGCATTGGCGGTGTAGGACTGGCGCAATTCGTCACCGGCCGCATCCATGCCGCCACGGTGGACATCAGCCCGACCGCGCCCTACACAGCGATATTCGGCTTTTTTGCGGTCACGCTGGCCATCGGCTGCGTGATCTATTTGTTCAGCCGCGACAGCGTCGACTAACGCTGGAACTGCCAGGAGTGTCCATGTCCGACCCGCGCGTCATTGCCCCCAACCTCAAACGCAGACTTTCGGGTGTGACCGCGACGATTGCCCGGTTGGTGCCGCTGCAGGTGCAATGGATCGACATCGCGGCCACCGGGCCGGGTCTGCCGGATGACATCCCACATATCCCGCTGGGCCGCCTGCCCTTTTTGTCGCGCAAAACACTGCGCGTCTGGCACGCGCGCCGCAATACCGAGATGCTGCTGGGCCTGATCCTGCGCAATGTGCTGCGGTTGCGATTGAAGCTGCTGTTCACCAGCGCCTCGCAACGCGCGCATAGCGGCTACACCAAATGGCTGATCGACAAAATGGACGCGGTCGTCGCGACTTCGCGCAAAACCGCCGAGTATCTGGAGAGAGATGCGCAGGTCATCATGCATGGCATCAACTTGCAGGATTTCACACCGCCCGAAGACAAAGCAGCTGTTCGGGCGCGACTGGGTTTGCCAGATGGTCTATTGCTGGGCTGCTACGGCCGCATTCGTCACCAGAAGGGCACCGATGCCTTTGTCGACGCAATGATCGACCTGTGCGGCCGCTTCGACGACGTCCATGGCATCGTCATGGGCCGCGCCACGGAAAAGCATACGAGCTTCCTGACCGAATTGAAAGACAAGGTCGCCAAGGCGGGCCTGTCCGACCGCATTCTGTTCATGCCCGAGGTGACCGTCGATCAGATCGCCGAATGGTATCAGGTGCTGGACCTGTTCATTGCCCCGCAACGGTGGGAAGGGTTCGGCCTGACGCCGCTGGAAGCAATGGCTTGCGGCGTGCCGGTTGTTGCGACCGATGTAGGCGCGTTCTCCGAGATCGTCACCGACCCGTCGCTGGGCCGCGTGGTCGAACCCGGTGATATCCCCGCTCTGGCCGAAGCCGCCGCCGAGATGTTGTCCGACCGCGATTCCCTTGCGCGTTCTGGAGCCGTCGCCCGCGTTCATGTCGAGCAGAATTTCGACATCAATGGTGAGGCAAAGACGCTTGTCGCGCTCTATGAACGCCTTTTGACCGACACCTGAGGCGATGCGCCACGTCAAATCGGTGTCATTGCGCGAAATAAACCCCGAAAACTCTTTTTTATTTGCTGCAACGCGGCTATGAACGCGCGTCCTTAACATTGGAGACATGAAATGGGCTATCGCGTCGTAGTCGTCGGCGCCACGGGTAACGTGGGCCGCGAAATGCTGAACATTCTGGCTGAACGCCAGTTCCCCGTCGATGAACTTGCTGTTTTGGCAAGCCGTCGTTCGCTGGGCACCGAAGTAAGCTTTGGCGACACGACACTCACTACCAAGGATCTGGACACGTTCGATTTCACCGGCTGGGACATGGCGCTGTTTGCCGTAGGGTCCGAGGCGACCAAGGTCTACGCCCCCAAGGCGGCCAAAGCTGGCTGCGTGGTGATCGATAACTCGTCGCTCTATCGTTATGACCCGGACATTCCGCTGATCGTGCCGGAATGTAACCCGCAGGCGATCCACGACTACAAAAACAAGAACATCATCGCCAACCCCAACTGCTCGACCGCGCAGATGGTTGTCGCGCTGAAGCCGCTGCATGACCGCGCGCGCATCAAGCGCGTCGTCGTGTCGACCTATCAGTCGGTGTCTGGCGCCGGTAAGGAAGGCATGGACGAGCTGTGGGATCAGACCAAAGCGATCTATAATCCCACTACGGACGTGCCACCAAACAAGTTCCAGAAGCAGATCGCCTTCAACGTCATTCCCCAGATCGACGTCTTCATGGAAGACGGCTCGACCAAGGAAGAGTGGAAGATGGTTGTTGAGACTAAAAAGATCGTCGATCCGTCGATCAAGGTCACAGCCACCTGCGTCCGCGTGCCGGTTTTCGTCGGCCATTCCGAGGCGGTGAATATCGAGTTCGAGGAATTCCTGGACGAAGACGAGGCCCGTGACATCCTGCGCGAAGCCCCAGGCATCATGGTGATCGACAAGCGCGAACCCGGCGGCTACGTCTCCCCGATCGAATGCGCAGGCGATTTTGCCACGTTCATCAGCCGTATCCGCCAGGACTCGACCGTTGAGAATGGTATCAACCTGTGGTGCGTCTCGGACAACCTGCGCAAAGGTGCAGCGCTAAACGCGGTGCAGATTGCGGAACTGCTGGGCCGTGAGGTTCTGAAGAAGGGCTAAGCCCCGACCCGAAACTGCGAATTGTATAAACCCTGCTGCGCTGTCAGTGGGGTTTTTTTTTGGCGGGACGCGGAGTCTTCGCGGACTCGAAGGGCGTCCAGGATCGCCAGGAAACCTTGCTCTTGTCCTTTAGCTGATACACACTTCGATACGCAGCAGGGACTACTTTCGCCGCAAAGCCTGTTGTCGAACCGACAAGTACGATTCCGCCCTTTTGGAGGAGTGTGTCATGACATCCAAAACCAATGGGTCCTCGCCCCCGGACAACCTGACGCCGCAGCAGCAAGCCATGCCCGAGGTGAACACATTGACGGCGGCAGATATCAGCGCATCGCTAAAAGCCGGATTAGCTGATTTTCTGGCACGCCCAGTCATGAGCGGCTTTTTTGGCCTGTTTTATGCAATTTTTGGGATTCTGTTTGTCTGGTGTCTGGTCTGGCTTGGCAAAATCTGGATGATCATTCCCGCGGCTGTTGGCTTTCCGTTGGTTGCGCCTTTTGCCGCCGCCGGGCTCTATGAGATGTCTCGGCGGATGCAAAACAACGAGGATTTCGGATGGTCTGATATCCTCACCGTCATGGCCAACCAGCGAAAGCGTGAAATGGGCTGGATGGCCTTTGTAACCCTGTTCATTTTCTGGGTTTGGACCTATCAAATACGGCTTTGGCTGGCGATCACGCTGCAAAATGCATCGTTTTCTGATTTTGACCGTTTTCTGAACATCGTCTTCTTTACGCCGCAGGGCTGGACGTTCCTTACCATTGGTACCTGTGTGGGCGCATTTTTGTCGGCAGTCCTGTTCTCGGTAACGGTCGTCGCCATGCCAATGCTGCTGGATCGAGAGACGAACTTCATTTCCGCGATGATCACATCCATCCGGGTTGTCACCGGAAACCCAGTGGTCATGCTCAGCTGGGCAGCGATTATCTCGGTCACGATGTTGCTGTCGATGTTACCTGCATTTCTAGGCCTGATCTTCACCCTTCCGATTCTGGGCCACACCACGTGGCATCTTTACCAAAGGGCTGTTTCCCCAGCCGAGGGGTGATCAGACCGATCAAACCCAGCCGTCGCGAATGCATCGAAGCGCCTGATTTATCCCTGCCCCTCGACCAATGCTTTGAGGTTTGTCAGACCGCGCTCGTAATCTCCTCCGACCCATTTATCCATCATCAGGCCCATCCAGCGTGACATGGGGTTCATGCCTAGATCGGACTCGAACCCCCAGGTCACCTGCGTCTGTTCACCCTCGGGCGTCAGATCGAAGGAGGCCGATGCGGACCCCATCGGACCGAAATCAAGCGCCGTTATGACGGTTTGATCCGGAACGCTTTCGACGATTTCCTGTGATCCAGTACCAACCTGCGGGTGTTCAGATGCCCAATTCAAGGTGTTGCCAACGCCCGCCTCAGGGCCGCTGTAGGACAGCTGAGTTTCGGGATCGCGCGTCAACCAAGGTGACCATTTTTCAGTTTCCTGCATCGAATTCACGTAAGGAAAGATCGCGCTGGCGGGTGCGTTGATCGTAATGCTGCGGGACAGTTCGGCCTTGCCCGGCAAAAGATAAGACACGCCAACCAGAACCAGAATAAGAACAAGCAGAGTGATGAAAATACGTTTTATGAATCGCATGACGCGCTCCTGATCGAAAGAGTGTGTTTTCGATCATAGCAAAAAATGGCGCGAAATCAGAGACCTGATCCGCGCCATTCGAAAACTCTCAGATGTCAGCCCGTTTAGACAACCACGAATTTCTTCTCGGCCGGGTCATAACATTGCAGGCCACCTTCACCGATGTCGGTCCACAGCCCATGCAAGCTCAGCGAGCCGTCATCTACCGCAGATGAAACGAAGGGAAAGGTCATCAGGTTCTCCAGCGATGCCACGACTGCCTGCCGTTCAAACTGCCGCGCTTGATCGACGCTGTCTTCAACATCGGCAACCAAGTCATACTTCGGTTTCAGGATGTCCATCCAGCGGCCGACAAAGCTTTCTTTCGCCTCCAGTTGCGGGGCTTTTCCCTTGCACATGTCAATGCAGCCCTGAACGCCACCACATTGCGAATGGCCAAGAACGATCAGGTGCGCGACTTTCAACGCCGTAACCGCATATTCGATTGCCGCACTGGTGCCGTGGTGATCGCCATCAGGTGCGTAAGGCGGCACAAGGTTTGCGATATTGCGGTGAATAAAGAACTCGCCCTGATCGGCACCGAAGATCGATGTCACGTGAACCCGGCTGTCACAGCACGAAATCACCATCGCACGCGGGCGCTGCCCTTCAGTGGCCAGGCGGCGATACCAGACCTGGTTCTCCGAATAGGTGGTGGCTTTCCATCCGTGGTACCGCTTGACCAGATAGGTCGGCAGAGGTTTGGCTAAGTCCATTCTCATGTCCCCGTTCTTTTGTCTGTCGGCTGCTGTAACCTGAATTCGCAGAAAATTCGACCCATTTTCCAGCATCGACGCAAGGTTTTGCAAAGGATTCTACCGCCAATGTCCAACTATGCCGTGGGGGCGTAGAGAATTGGGGTAGATGTGGTGGATACAATAGTCACGCTTGAACAAAAGGAAACCGTTCGGCTGGATACGGACCGCTTGAACGGGCTGCATCGCCAATTGGGCGACAAGAACGCATTGGATGTGTTGTGCCGTACGGTCGAAGAATTGGCCGTGCGCCTGTCAAACTGCGAGCGATTTTGGCGTCAGCGCGACTGGGCCGGGCTGCGCAAATGCGCCCGGTCATTGGTGGCCATCGCCGAACAGATTGGCATGACCGCGCTGGCCCGAGTCGCCGGTGATGTGGCGCAATCTGTGGATGTTGGGGATGCGGTCGCGACGGGGGCCACCCTGTCGCGCCTGATCCGTGTAGGTGAGAAATCGCTGACCGTGATCTGGGATCAGCAGGATCTTTCCCTCTGACGGGGCTTGCGGACGGATCGTGGGCGGCTAGGCTGAGCGTAATTCGAACCAGCCGAGATACACATGACCCTGTCCTTCGCTTCGCCGTCCGAACCCTCTGTTCCGCTGCATGTCATTTCGCAACCCGATCTTGACGATTGGTTGAAAGACCAGCCAAGCCACATCGCATCGTGGGTCGAGGTCAGCGGATTCACCGGGGCCATGGGACAAGCTCTGCTGATCCCGCAATCGGATGGTACCCCCCAAATGGCCTTGGCGGGTTACGGAAAAAACAACAAGCGCGCGCGCAAACGGTTCCCGTTGGCAGCGGCGGCCGAAGCCTTGCGGAAGGGAACCTATCGCATCGCATCAGGTGTGCCCGCTGATGCGATAAGCAACGAGTGCCTTGGTTGGTTGCTCGCAGGATATGCCTTTAACCGTTACGCCAATCAATCACCCGCCAAGGCGCGACTCGTCGCACCGGAAGGTGTCGATGCCGCGCGAATTGAGGCGCTTGCCAGTGCCGAGGCGTTGACCCGCGATTTGGTCAACACACCGGCCTCGGACATGGGACCGGATCAGCTGCAGGCCGCAGCCGAGGATTTGGCGCAGGAATTCGGCGCGTCCTGTTCGGTAATCAAAGGCGACGACCTGTTGGATCAAAATTTCCCGCTGATTCACACGGTCGGACGCGCCGCCGCGCAAGCTCCGCGCTTGATCGAGATGACATGGGGCAACACCGGGCCCAAACTGACCCTTGTCGGCAAGGGTGTGTGCTTTGACACTGGCGGACTGAATCTGAAACCAGGGAATTCGATGTCCCTAATGAAAAAGGACATGGGCGGTGCGGCCAATGTGCTGGGTTTGGCGCGGATGATCATGGCACTAAAGCTGCCTGTGCAACTGCGCGTGCTGATCCCGGCGGTTGAGAATTCGGTCGCGGGGAATGCCTTCCGTCCGGGGGATATCCTGACATCGCGCAAAGGTCTGACGGTTGAGATCAACAACACCGACGCCGAAGGGCGGCTGGTTCTGGCTGACGCATTGGCGCTGGCGGATGAGGGTGAACCTGACCTGATCATTTCGATGGCGACGCTGACCGGTGCCGCGCGCGTCGCGGTTGGCCCCGATCTGGCGCCCTTTTACACCGATGACGATGGCGCGGCAGACGCACTGGCCAACGCTGGTCGGCAATCGGCCGACCCTGTCTGGCGGATGCCTTTCCATGAACCCTATGAGGCGATGATCGAACCCGGCATTGCTGATCTGGACAATGCGCCTTCAGGTGGGTTCGCAGGCTCGATCACCGCGGCCCTGTTCCTGCGCCGCTTTGTGGGTGAGAGCCGCTATATGCATTTCGACATCTATTCCTGGCAGCCCAGCAAGGCCCCCGGACGCAGCAAAGGCGGTCTGGGCCAAGGGCCGCGTGCCTTGCTGACCGCCCTGCCCGAGATTCTGAACCTATGACCCGCCTGCGCGTCATAAAGCCGGTTGTTGATTTGTTGCGCAGCCCGAATGGCCCCAGGGACCGGCAGCTGTTGTTTGGCGACCCGGTAGATGTTGTTGACAAAACCGATGGGTGGAGCCGGATCACCTCGGACAAGGACGGCTATCCCGGTTGGGTCAGGGCCGATCAGTTGGGACCTGAGGCCCAACAGACCCACTGGGTCACCGCGCCCGCGACACATGCCTATAAACAACCCGACATGAAAAGCCAGGACCGCGTATCGCTGAGTTTCGGCAGCAAATTATGCGTGCTGTCGGAACAGAATAGGTTTCTGGAAACAGAACTGGGGTTCATTCCGGCGATTCACGCCAAACTCAGCGCAACTCACCTGACCGATCCCGTAGCGGTGGCCGAACTGTTTCTGGGCACACCCTATCTTTGGGGGGGAAACAGTCGCTTCGGTATTGATTGTTCTGGGTTGGTTCAGGCCGGTTTGCTGGCCTGCGGCATACCCTGCCCCGGTGATAGCAACGATCAGGAACGCGAACTGGGTACGGCGCTGCCTGCCGGAACTGAACCAAAGCGCGGGGATCTGTTGTTCTGGAAAGGCCACGTGGCATGGGTCTATGGCGAGAACATGCTGCTTCATGCCAACGCCTACCACATGGACGTGACGTTCGAGCCGATGGATCAAGCAATCACACGGATTCTGGAGCAGGGCGACGGGTCAGTAACTTCTCACAAAAGGCTCTAGTCAAGGTCCACAGACCGGATCAGCTTGCGTTCCAACACGCGCAGCACGGTGCGCAGGTCATGGCCTCGCTTCAAGATACGCCCGTCCATGCCGATCACCGAATACATCCCCTGTTTGGACCGCAGACGAGGGTGTTTTTCGACCCGGTAGATCGGATGCTCTGCCGTACGTCTGAAAATGGAAAAAACCGCCATATCGCGCAGGTTGGAAATGCCATAGTCACGCCATTCTCCGGCGGCAACCATCTTGCCATAGACAGACAGTATATGTGACATCTCGCGCCGGTCGAACGCGACGGGCATCTGGGCCGAGTTTGCAGAAAACCGGCTGGGAGGCTGCATGTTCATACCCTCAGCCTTGCCGGAAAACGCATTTGAATCAAGTCCGGTGCCAACAGGTGTGGTAAATTTGAATCGTTTCGTCCTACCGCCGCCCAACTTGCCGACAGATCAGAATCACCGGCAAAAGCCCAACTGCCAGGATCACAAGCGAGGGAACCGCTGCCCCCTCCAACCGCTCGTCTGAGGCCAGACGATAGGCCTGGACCGCAAGCGTATCAAAGTTGAATGGGCGCATGATCAAGGTCGCGGGCAGCTCTTTCATCACATCCACAAATACAATCAGCAAGGCTGTCAGCAGCGAGGGTGTCAGTATTGGTAGATGCACTCGTCGCAAGGTACCCAGCGGCGATTGGCCCAAAGACCGGGACGCAGCATCCATATTGGCGTGTACAGTACTCTGCCCGCCTTCATACGCGCTGAGCGCTGCCGCAAGAAAGCGCACCATGTAAGCCGCCACCAGCAACCAGATTGACCCCGTCACCAGCAGACCTGTCGAGACGTCGAACGTCTGGCGCATCCACGAATCCAGCGCGTTGTCGAATCTGGCGAAGGGTACCATCAGGCCAACGGCGATTACGCCGCCAGGCACCGCATAGCCCAACCGCGCCAGATAGCCTGTGGTCGATGATCCCCGACCCGGGCGAAGGCGCTGAAAGAACCCAACGCAGATCGCGGCGCAAACCGTGACCACGGCGGCCACTCCTGCAAGTGTCAGCGAGTTTTGAATGAACCCAATGTAACGCCGCGACAGCAGGTTTTGTTCCGAGGTCAGGCCCATCTGGATCAAGATAAATACCGGCAGCAAGAACCCCAGCACCACTGGAATAGCGCACAAGGTTATGGCAGCTGCGGATTGCCAGCCCTTAAGTTGCGCCGAAGGCAGCGAGGCATGGCTTTTGCCTGCCTGATAGTACTTTGCCTTGCCGCGCTGCGTACGCTCGGCTACGGCCATGACCAGCGCAAAGCCCAGCAGGCACAAGGCCAACTGCGCCGCACCCGCCCGGTCGCCGATCGAGAACCAGCTTGTGTAGATGCCCGTGGCAAAGGTCTGAACGCCAAAATAGGCGACGGTTCCAAAATCGGCGATGGTTTCCATGATGGCCAGCAGGACACCACCGGCAATGGCCGGGCGGGCCATCGGCAAAGACACGTGCCAGAACGCCAACCACGGGCTTTTGCCCAGCGCACGAGCGGCCAGAAAAGCGGTGGCACTTTGCTGCAGAAACGCGGCCCGCGCCAGCAAATAGACATAAGGGTAGAGCACTAGGATCAGCATCACCGCCGCGCCCTCGGTCGAGCGGATTTCCGGGAACCAATAATCGCGCGGCCCCCAACCCGTCACGTCGCGCAGCGTGGTCTGCACGATACCGGGATGATCCAGAATGAACGTATAGGCATAAGCCAGAACATAGGCCGGAAAAGCCAGCGGCAGGACCAGAGCAATCTCCAGAAAGCGCACACCGGGAAAGCGTGTCATCGTCACCAGCCACGCCGCGCCAACCCCGATAGAGAACGTGCCGATAGCCACCAGAACGACAAGGATCACGGTTGTCAGTGCATACCCGGGTAAAACCGTCTCAAACAGATGCGAGACCGTTTCCGTACCCCCCGTCACCGCCGCCAGAACAACCGCAACCATCGGCAGAAGACAAGCCGCTGCCACCATATAGGCCACAGTGGCCACCAACCGGGTGCCCAGCGCGCCGCGATTGCGTTTCCCGTGTTCTGAATAGTCGATTTCGGCCATGGACCTGGATTGTAACTGGCGTTGGCTATTGATCAGCCTTTAATCGACCAAAATGCTAAGAAACACCAGTGCAGGAAAAACAAATCTGCGGCACATACTGCCGCAGACATGGCTCGGGGTTATTCGTAAACGCGCTGATCCTCGATCACCAACCCGTCCTTCGGCAGTGATCCGGGGGTTACGACCTCGATTGCGCCTTTCAGTTTCAGCACCTCGACTACGGATTTGGCATAGGCCATGTCGTCGCCTCCCGCGCTTTCGATCTGGACGGTCATCGTGTCCATCTCACCCTGACGGGCGGCGATGACCCGTGCTTTGACGATTTCCTCGTGTTTGTCGACCAATGCTGCCACCTGTTCAGGACGCACAAACATGCCCTTGATCTTGGTGGTCTGGTCCGCACGACCCATCCATCCCTTGATCCGCAGATTGGTCCGCCCACAAGGCGACACGCCCGGCATGATCGCGGACAGATCACCAGTGGCAAAGCGGATCAGCGGGTAATCAGGGTTCAGAGAGGTTACCACAACCTCACCGACCTCACCCGGCTCTACCGGTGTTCCGGTGCCAGGCGTGACAATCTCGACAATGACATGTTCGTCGAGGATCATCCCTTCCATCGCGGCACTTTCATAGGCGATGTTGCCCAGATCAGCCGTGGCATAGCATTGCAGGCAGGAAATACCCCGATCAGCATAGTCCTGACGCAAAGATGGGAACAGCGCGCCGCCGCCCACAACAGCCTTCGAGAAGTTCAGGGCCACGCCCATCTCATCTGCCTTGTCCAGAATGACCTTCAGATAATCCGGCGTGCCCGCATAAGACGTGCAGCCCACATCACGCGCCGCGGTCACCTGCAATTCGGTCTGGCCGGTACCCGCTGGCAGCACAGCGGCACCTACCGCGCGCGCGCCGCTTTCAAAAATCATACCAGCTGGCGTGAGGTGATAGCCGAAACAGTTTTGCACGATATCTCCGGGTCCGACGCCGGCGGCGTTCAGGAAACGCCCCATGCGCCACCAATCATGATCCGTGCTGCCGGGCTCATAAATCGGACCGGGCGACTGAAACACATGATGGAAGTGCCGCGCTGGCTTGACCGTGAATCCGCCAAATGGCGGGCGGGACGCCTGCGCCGCCGCCAAGTCCGATTTCCGCAATACAGGCAACTTGACCAGATCGTCGACCGAGGTCACCGAGTTAGTATCTGCATCGGCCAGATGCGCGGCAAATCCCGGAGCGGACAGGGCGCGGTCAATCTGAGTACGCAGCGCCTGTGCCTGATCGGCGGAGCGTTCATCGGCTGATCGGGTTTCGAGAGCGTCGTAGTAGGTCATCGCCAGATCCTCCATTCGCTTACAACCACCTCTTGCGGCGGCGGTAAGATCGCACGTCACGGAAGCTTTTGCGGCCTTCGTCGGACATGCCCAGATAGAACTCTTTCACGTCCGGGTTTTCGCGCAAATCTGCTGCCGGACCGTCCATCACGACGCGCCCGGATTCCAGAATATAGCCGTAATGCGCAAACCTTAGAGCCACATTGGTGTTCTGTTCGGCCAGCAAGAATGACACGCCTTCTTTTTCGTTTAGATCCTTAACAATGCCGAAAATCTCTTCAACCAGCTGCGGCGCCAGACCCATTGAGGGTTCGTCCAGCAGGATCGTCTCGGGCCGGGACATCAAAGCCCGACCCATTGCAACCATTTGTTGCTCACCACCCGAAGTGTAGCCTGCCTGCGACCGGCGGCGTTCTTTCAGACGGGGAAAATATGTGTAGACCAGTTCAAGGTCCTGCTGGATGGCGGCCTTGCCATCCTTGCGGGTATAGGCGCCCGTCAGCAAGTTTTCCTCGACCGTCAGGTGTTCGAAACAATGGCGGCCTTCCATCACCTGGATGACGCCTTTTTCCACCAGATCGGCGGGATCGCTTTCATGCACGCTGGTGCCGCGATATTCGATCGTTCCCTTGGTGACTTCACCGCGCTCGGAATGCAGCAGGTTCGAAACAGCCTTGAGCGTCGTCGTTTTTCCTGCGCCGTTGCCGCCCAGCAGGGCCGTGATACCGCCCTTGGGCACAGTCAGGCTGACGCCTTTCAGAACGAGGATCACGTGATTGTAGATCACCTCGATATTGTTGACCTCAAGCAGGGTTTCCGACTTGGTGTCAGTGGTTTGTGCCGCATCCAGCATCTGCGCGTGTCCTTAAGCGAGTGTGGGGTTCGGGACGGCGGTCTGCCGCCGCCCCGGTTTGTTCAAAGCGCTGTATCAGCAACGCCCTTCAATGTTGTTTTCTGCTGCATAGGCCGCAGAATCTTCATCGATCAGCGCGCCGATCACTTCACCATCGGTCTGCTTGAAGTCCGAGATCAGCGTCCAGGTCTTGTTTGCTGCATCCCACTGCGTCACACCCACAAGGGCGTCACCGCCATGGTTTTCGCATGAGACCGAGAAGGTCGGACCAAAGTTCGCCAGGCCCAGTTCGGCCATCTTCTCTTCTGTCATCTCCAGTGCTTCCATACCGGCACGCATCTCAGACGGGGTAATGTCCGCATTGCCCGAGATTTCCTGGGCTTTCTTGATGGCTTCGGCAGCCAGAACAGCCGCATAGAGACCACGGTTATACAGAACCGTGCCAACCTGATCACCCGCGCCTGCAGCCTTACCTGCATCGACAACGTGTTTCTGCAGATCGTCAAAGACCGGGAAGTCCGTGCCAACGTTGTGGAAAGTCAATGCTTTGTACCCATTGGCAGCTTCGCCCGCTGGCAGCACGTCGTTTTCAGAACCGGACCACCAGATGCCGATGAAGTTTTCCATCGGGAACCGGATGTTGGCGGCCTCTTGCACGGCAACCTGGTTCATAACCCCCCAGCCCCACATCAGGACATAGTCGGGACGATCACGGCGGATTTGCAGCCACTGCGACTTCTGTTCCTGACCCGGGTGATCGACCGGCAGGGCGACCAGTTCAAAGCCGTGCTTTTTTGACAGCTCTTCCAGCGTACGGATCGGTTCCTTACCATAGGCAGAGTTGTGGTAGACCAGCGCGATTTTCTTGCCGCTCAGGTCACCACCGTTTTCCTCAAGCAGGTAATTGACCGCGCCCGAGGCCCCGTCCCAGTAGTTGGCTGGATAGTTGAAGGTATGGCTGAACACGTCGCCGTTCTTGGCCGAGGTCCGGCCATAACCCATCGTGTGCAGCGGAATGTCGTCTGCGGTGACCTTTGGGATCAGCTGATAGGTGATGCCAGTCGACAGCGGTTGATACACCAAAGCGCCTTCGCCCTTGGTGGCTTCATAGCATTCCACACCTTTTTCTGTGTTGTAGCCGGTTTCGCATTCGACCATCCGGATCGGAACACCGCCGATGCCGCCATCGCGCTCGTTCAGCAGGGTGAAATAGTCGTTATAGCCATCCGAGAACGGAATGCCGCCAGCGGCGTAAGGCCCGGTACGATAGCTCAGATCGGGGATCACAAGATCCGCCAGAGCGGGTCCTGCAGCCATCAGGGCGCTTAGCGCCGCGGTTGCCAGTTTCAATTTCATCGGGTGTCTCCTCCCTTGGTTAGTCCGATGTTGCGTTCGGGCTTGTGCCGCCCGTTTTTTCATTGGGCCGACCCCTTAGTGCGGGAACGGCCATAGTCTGAGTTTCTCTTTCGCCACGCGCCACAGTTGTGCCAGCCCGTGCGGTTCCAAGATCAGGAACATGATGATCAGCGCGCCGACGATCACCAGCTGCAAGTGTGCCACGATATCCGTGGGCCAGCCCAGAACGTCGACGCCCACCACTTTCAGGACCACCGGCAGCAGAACAAGGAAAGCGGCACCGGCGAACGATCCGAAAATAGACCCTAACCCGCCGATAATGATCATGAACAGGACCAGGAACGATTTCTGGATGCCAAAGACTTCGCCAACCTCGACCGCGCCAAGATAGACTGCAAAGAACAGCGCGCCCGCGATGCCGATGAAGAACGAGCTGACGGCAAAGGCGCTCATCTTGGCCTTTAGCGGGTTCACCCCGATGATCTCGGCCGCGATATCCATGTCTCGGATTGCCATCCATGTCCGGCCAGTCGTGCCGCGCGTCAGGTTGCGCGCGATAAGGGCGCTGACGGCCAAGAAAATCAGGCAGAACATATAGGTGGCCCATGCCGGTGCATTCGGACCGGTGATGATGATGCCAAACACATCCCGTTCCGGCGCATTGATCTGACCCGAAGCCGAATAGTTGTAGAACCACGGCACCCGGTTAAACAGCCACACAAGGAAGAACTGCGCGGCCAGTGTGGCCACCGCGAGATAGAATCCCTTGATCCGAAGGCTGGGCAGGCCAAACAGCACCCCGACAATGGCCGTTATGCCGCCAGCAAGAATGACATGAATGAACATGCTGACATCAGGGAACGAGGTCATCAGCTTGTAGCAGGCATAGGCGCCCACAGCCATGAAACCACCGGTACCCAAGGATACCTGCCCGCAATAGCCCACAAGGATGTTCAACCCGATTGCCGCAATGGCATAAATCAAAAAGGGCAGTAACAGCGCATTGGCCCAGTAGTCATTGATGACGAAGGGAATTATCCCGAAAGCCACCGCCAGAACCACATAATACCGATACCGGTCGAACTTAATCGGAAAGGTTTGGCTGTCATCTGTGTAGGAGGTTTTGAAATCCCCGGCCTCACGATAAAACATGTCTTACTTTCCCCATTCTTCCTGCGCCCGGTTGCGGGCCTCGGCGTTCAGCTGCTTGGAGCCTTTTGCATATCCGCTCGCCTCTGAGGCGCGCACAAGTTTCATGTAAGCCAGGATGCCCATGGCGAGTCCGGCAAAAGCCAGAATTGCTGCAATCACCAACTGGCCTTCGGTCAAATCGTCCGAAGTGAGCGCGATGTAGCCAAAAGCCCAGAACCCGGCCCATGCGATCACGTTGATGATGGCGATCAGCTTGGTCATGTCGCTAGACCCTCTCAATGATCTTTTCACCGAACAGGCCCTGCGGCCTGAACACGAGGAAGATCAGCGCCAGAACATAGGCGAACCAGTTCTCGGTCGCACCGCCGACCAGTGGGCCGATGGCAAACTCGAACAGTTTCTCACCGACACCGATGATCAGTCCGCCGACGATGGCACCGGGGATTGAGGTAAACCCGCCCAACATCAGCACCGGCAGCGCCTTGAGCGCGATCAGCGACAGCGAGAACTGTACGCCCGACTTGGTACCCCACATGATGCCCGCAACAAGCGCGACAAAACCCGCAACCGACCACACCATGATCCAGATGAAGTTCAGCGAGATGCCAACCGACAGAGCCGCCTGGTGGTCATCCGCCACGGCGCGCATCGCCCGGCCCTGCTTGGTGTATTGGCTGAACGCGACCAGTGCGGTCACCAGCAGCGCGGCTATCACCGTCGCCACAAGGTCCAGATTGTCGATAAAGAAGCCGTAGCCAAAAATGTTGAACGTGGTCTCATCGATCCACAAGTTGATACCCTGCGGCAGGCCGACATCCAATGTCTTGATCTCGGATCCCCACATCAGGTCAGCCACGCCCTCAAGGAAATAGGCCAGGCCGATGGTCGCCATGAACAGGATGATTGGCTCTTGCCCGACTAGATGCCGCATCACAAAGCGCTGCACCGCCCAGGCCAGCAGAACCATGACACCCATCGTCAGGATAATCGCCACAAACGCAGGTACATTCCATCCGAACTTGTGGATATGCGTCCCGAAAGTCGCGTTGATGAGATGGGCAAACGGGACCTGCCCGTTCATGATCCCGACCAGCGTCATGGCGGCAAACAGGGCCATAACCCCTTGAGCATAATTGAAAATTCCGGACGCCTTGTAGATCAACACAAAGCCCAGCGCGACCAGAGCGTACAGCACACCGGCCATAAGACCGTTGAGGAAAACCTCCATCGCGAAAATCAGCTGATCAGGCATGTGCGCCCCCTCTCATGTCTGTCAGTTGCTCAGTCATGGCTCACCCCCAGATAGGCGTCGATGACTTCCTGATTACTGCGCACCTCGTCCGGGGTACCGTCGCCGATCTTTTTGCCATAATCCATCACGACCACACGGTCGCTCAGGTCCATCACCACGCCCATGTCATGCTCGATCAGCGCGATGGTGGTGCCAAACTCGTCATTCACGTCGAGGATAAAGCGGCTCATGTCCTCTTTCTCTTCAACGTTCATGCCGGCCATTGGTTCGTCCAGCAGCAACAACTTAGGCTCGGCCGCCAAAGCGCGGGCTAACTCGACCCGCTTTTTCAACCCGTACGGCAGGCGGGAAACCGGCGTCTTGCGGATGTGCTGAATTTCGAGAAAGTCGATGATTTTCTCGACCGCTTCGCGGTTTTCAACCTCTTCCGCCTCAGCCTTGCCCTTCCACATGGCCTGCTGAAAGAGGTTGGTTTTCATATAGTTCAGCCGTCCGGTCATGACGTTGTCCAGCACGCTCATGCCTTCGAAAAGGGCAATGTTCTGGAACGTCCTAGCAATACCTTGCCGCGCAACTTCATAAGGGCGCATCTGCGGACGCTTGGCCCCATGGAACCAGACCTCGCCCTCCTGCGGGATATAGAACCCGGATATCACGTTCAGCATCGAGGATTTACCGGCGCCGTTCGGACCGATGATCGCGCGGATCTCGCCCTCACGGATATCGAACGAGATATCCTTGATCGCCACCACGCCGCCAAAGCGCAGGGTGATGTTCTTCATCTCCATCACCACGCCGCCGATTTTGCGGCCGTCTTCGGTGACATATCCTTCGGAGTTATCCAGCATCAGTCACTCCCTGACTTGCGGAAAAACGGGACGGTGGGCGGGGCGATGACCGCAGGTCGAGCGGCGCGTGACCGGCCCTCATTCCGCCGCCACCTTGTGCTGAGCAACCGGCACGACCGGTGCATCGATAATCTCAAGCGTTGCGCTGATCGAACCTTTTCGGCCGTCCTCATACGTCACTTCGGTCGTGGTCGAGACCTGCTTGGACCCGTCATAAAGCGCATCGATGATGTCACTGAACTTGTCCTCAACAAACCCACGGCGCACCTTCCGCGTACGGGTCATCTCACCGTCATCCGCATCCAGTTCTTTGTGCAGAACCACAAAGCGATGCACCTGACAGCCCGACAACATCTCATCAGCGGCCACAGACTTGTTCACCTCTTCAACATGGCTACGAATCGTCTCTAACACACGAGGATTCGCTGTCAGTTCCTGATAGGACGCATAGGCCACGTTGTTGCGTTCTGCCCAGTTCCCAACAGCCGTCAGGTCGATATTGATAAACGCCACGCAGCGGTCCTTGCCGTTTCCGAACAAGACAACCTCGAGGATATCGGGATAGAATTTCAGCTTGTTCTCGACATATTTCGGAGCAAACATCGAACCATCGGCCATTTTGCCGACGTCCTTGGCGCGGTCGATTATCCGCAGATGGCCCGAGCTTTCCTCGATGAATCCGGCGTCGCCTGTAGCGACCCAACCCTCGGCATCCTTGGTCGAGGCCGTTGAATCCGGATTGTTGTAATACTCGACGAACACACCGGGTGAGCGATAGTGGATCTCACCCTTTTCGTCGATCTTCAGTTCGACATCCGGGGCAGGCACACCAACGGTGTCGGCGCGCACCTCACCATCCGGCTGAACCGTGATGAAAACTGTCGCTTCGGTCTGACCGTAAAGCTGTTTCAGGTTGATGCCGAGCGAGCGGTAGAAATCAAAAATCTCCGGCCCGATCGCCTCACCCGCCGTATAGCCAACGCGAAAGCGGCCATAACCCAGCGTATCCTTGAGCGGGCCATAGACCAGTAGGTTGCCCAGCGCGTATTTCACGCGGTCGCCAAAACTCACCGGCTTCCCGTCCAGCAACAGGCCACCCACTTTCTTGGCATGCGCCATGAAGTGGTGGAACATCCGTTGCTTCAGTTTACCTGCGTCCTCCATCCGGATCATCACGTTGGTCAGCTGAGTCTCAAAAACCCGCGGCGGAGCGAAGAAATAAGTCGGCCCGATCTCACGCAGGTCCGTCATCATCGTATCGGCGCTTTCGGGGCAGTTCACGCAAAAGCCGCACCAATACGCCTGACCGATGGAAAAGATGAAATCGCCAACCCAGGCCATCGGCAGGTAAGACAGGATGTCTTCGTTCCGGTTCAAATGATCGAATTCGGCCGAGTTCTTGGCGCTTTCGATCACGTTGCGGTTCGACAACACCACTCCCTTGGGTTTACCCGTGGTGCCCGACGTATACAGCATGACGCAGGTGCCGTCGTATTCGATCTCGGCAATCCGACGATCCAGTTCCGCATCAAAACGCGCGTGACCGGCGCTGCCTTCGGCCATCAGATCGTCCAATGCGTTCATCTGGCTGTGATCGTATTTCCGCATCCCCCGCTTGTCGGTGTAGAGGATGTGTTTGACCTGATGCAGGTTCTCTTGAATCTCGATGACCTTGTCGACCTGCTCCTGATCACCACAAACGACGTATTTTGCGCCGCAATGATCCAGCACATAGGCCATCTCTTCGGCGACTGCGTCCTGATAAAGCGGCACCGGCACGGCACCCACCATCTGAGCCGCAACCATCGACCAGTAATGCGCCGGACGATTGCGCCCGATCACTGCGATGTGGTCGCCTTTCGCGACGCCAAGTTCCAGAAAGCCCAGGGCAATCGAACGGATTTCCCTGGCCGTTTCGGCCCAGGTCCAGCATTGCCAGATTCCGAATTCCTTTTCCCGGTAGGCCGGGGCGTCCCCGAACTGGGTCGCATTGCGGTGTAGCAGCGCCGGAAGAGAGTGCATCCCTTCAGCGCCCGACTGCGTCTGAGCCAATCTCTTTCTCCTCCCCATCCGACCCCTCCTCCGAGCCGGAAATGGCAAACCCGAGGATCAACCCCGGACGCCAACGCCCCGATAAGGGACGCAGGAAAGATCAGCGTCAACTTTTTCCTGATGTTTTCTCAATTCTTACGAATTGTAACAGGGGTAGAGACGTAATCTTCCGGTTTGTACAAGTTGCACAAACTGCAAAGTTAGGTGCTTCAAAAAGCTAGCTTGAGTCTGCGCTCCACTTTTTCGCCAAAAGGCTGCTGAGTTTGAGAATATGGCCATGGGTATGCGGCGTGCATGAAGGGCATCTTCAAGCCCAAATGGACAGTTTCAAAACAAACACATACGTTGATCTAGTAAGCTGTGTTGCAATGCGTGGACAAATGCCAGTTCGACTTTTTCAAACTGTGTCAGTTATATTTATGCTTTTTTTGGCAGGACTTGCTTGTTCTCCGGCAATTGGGGAGCAAAGCAATCAATCCGAAATCGTAATAAGCTGCACTCTCAAGAGTACAGAAGGAGAAAAAGTAGAGGTCATTCTCACAGAAAAAGAAGGAGAACTAAATTTAAACGTTAATGACTTGGATTTAATCGGCGTAGTTCCACTTCGAGGCAACAGTCATTCACCGACCATTGCTGTTGCCAGCAACATGGACGATAGAGGTGTGTATACCCTGGCGATCCATAGAGCCTTTTTTCGGCCTTTTCCTCTCGGATTTGACCCGAACAATCCCCCGGCCACGCTGACTGTGCAACAAGCTGATTACGACATTGTCCCGACAATCTTAGTGTTCCAAGGAAATTGCAATTTCGACTAAATCTGAGGCATCTGCTTTGTCTGAGTACACTATATCCGGACTTATCAACTCGAATGCATTTGTCGTTTTCTGCTATAACCAATCCCGCAAAATCGGGATCAGTGGCACATCCGCCGCAGGCATCGGATAGTTCCGCAACTCATTCGCGCGCGCCCATTTAAGCGCCTGCCCTTCCTTAGACTGCGGGATACCCTCCCACTTGCGGCAGGCAAACAGCGGCATCAACAGATGGAAATCGTCATAGCTGTGGCTGGCAAAGGTCAGCGGGGCGAGGCATGAGGCCCAGGTGTCTATACCCAGTTCCTCATGCAATTCGCGGATCAGGGCGGCCTCGGGGGTTTCGCCGGGTTCGATCTTGCCACCGGGGAATTCCCAGAGACCGGCCATAGATTTGCCCTCGGGTCGTTGGGCCAGAAGCACCCGGCCCTCAATGTCGATCAGGGCGACAGCGGACACCAGTAAGGTCTTCACGAGCGATAATCCGCGTTGATCTCGATATAGCCGTGGGTCAGATCGCAGGTCCAAACGGTGGATTTGCCTTCGCCCAACCCAAGATCGACCGCAATCACAAGGTCTTGACCTTTCATATAGGCGGCGGCGTCATCCTCACGGTAATCCGGGCTGACCCAGCCCTTTTCGGCAACCAGAATATCCCCGAAGGAAATACTCAGCAGGTCGCGGTCAGCGGCGGCACCGGATTTGCCGATGGCCATAACGATCCTGCCCCAGTTCGGGTCTTCACCAGCAATAGCCGTTTTAACCAGCGGTGAGTTGGCAATCGCCAGCCCATGCACCTTGGCGTCCGTATCCGACGCGGCACCGGTTACACGAATTTCCACAAATTTCGTAGCACCTTCACCGTCGCGCACCACCTGTTGCGCCAGATCCAGCATCACGCTTTCCAGCGCCTCGACAAACGCCGGGTTGCCGGTGGCATCTACGCCCGAAGCTCCAGTTGCACAGAGCAACAGGCTGTCCGAGGTCGAGGTGTCGCTGTCCACGGTAATACAGTTGAATGTCCGGTCGGTTTGGGCGCTCAGCATCGCCTGCAGGGCGGACTGTTCGACCTGTGCATCGGTAAAGATGTAGACAAGCATCGTCGCCATATCCGGCGCGATCATGCCTGACCCCTTGGCAATCCCTGCGATAGAGACTGTTCTTCCGTCAATCTCGACCTTTACGCTCGACCCTTTTGGAAAGGTATCCGTGGTCATGATCGCCCGCGCTGCGTCCTCGATCGCGTGTCGGCTGAGGCCCGCCTTCAACGCCTCAAGCTGTGCCACGATGCGGTCGTGGGGCAGCGGCTCACCAATCACGCCGGTGGAAGAGGTGAAGACGCGTTCGACTGCAACGCCGGTCGCTTTGGACACTGCTTGCGTGACCTCAGCCACCGAGGTTTGACCATAATGACCGGTAAAGGCATTGGCATTGCCCGAATTCACCAAAATCGCCGCTGGCCCATCGCTGGACCCGCCGATCTTGTCCTGACAGTCCAGCACGGGGGCAGCGCGGGTGGCCGATCGAGTGAACACCCCGGCCACAGATGTGCCTGGATCCAGAACCGCCAACATCACGTCGGTACGGCCCTGATAACGCACGCCAGCCTCGACGGTGGCAAAACGCACACCGTCAATGGCAGGCAGATCGGGGAAACCCGCTGGCGCGAGCGGCGAAACCTTGGTGATCGCGGCCACTGGGGTTACTCCTGAATCAGGTCGATCTGACGGATGACTTCGGGGCCAACACCGTCCAAAGCAGGGCGTTCGATCTGCGACTGCTGCGTCAACTCGTCGATCTTGGCTTGAATCGCGTCCTGCTGAAGGGACTGGGCCAGCTGTTCACGTACGGCATCAAGCCCCGGCGCTTCGGATTTGCGTGTGTCGTTGAGAATGATCAGGTGCCAGCCGAACTGTGTTTGCACCGGATCCGAGATCTGGCCCTTTTCCAGCGCAACAACGGCGTTTTCGAATTCCGGAACCATCTGGCCCTTGCCAAACCATCCCAATGACCCGCCATTCGGACCCGATGGGCCGGTCGACTTTTCCTTGGCCGTCTCGGCAAAATCGCCGCCGTCATCCAGCAGGGCTTTGATTTCCTTGGCTTCTTCTTCGGTCGCTACAAGAATATGGCTGGCGTCGAACTCGTCTTCGCCTTCGAAGTTGCCAAATTCCGCATCATAGGCTGCCTGAATTGACTCTTCGGTCACGACATCGCCCAGCAACGCATTTACTGTCTGCACCGCCCGCATGGACCGGCCTTCGTTTTCCAGTCCCAACTGGTTCAGCCGGTTCAGATCGTCCTGCTGCTGCGCCAGCAATTGCTGCTGGATCAATTGCTCGATGACGAATTCGTACAGAACATCATCTTCGACCTCGGAGTAATTCGGCGGCAGCGCCGCGACAGATGCGATAACGTGACCCAGTGTGATTTCATCCCCGTTCACATTGGCGACAACCGTATCCGCGTCCGGCTTGGTTTCGGCAGCAACCGGCATCGCCATCACGGCAGCCAGAGCCAGCGATGGCAGAAAAGTGAGGCCTTTGGGCATGGAATCATCCTATTTCTTTGCCGCGACGGGGCGTGGCGTTGACACTCTGGGACCTGCCGCTTACATCGCTTTGAAGCCTTGGACAGGGCCGCCTTTCATCCCCCGTATCTATGGGTTGCAAGCAAGGTGGGCAAGCCTGTCGCAACCAAGACAAGAACAGATCCGCTGGAGTGAACATGCTGGGACTCGGAACGCTCGCCAAAAAGGTGTTCGGAACACCGAACGACCGCAAGATCAAGGCGACCCGCCCGCTGGTCGAAAAGATCAATGCGCTGGAACCTGAGTTCGAAAAACTGTCCGATGAGGGCCTGATCGAAAAGACCGCCGAACTGCGTAAACGCGCACTTGATGGTGAGGCGCTGGACGACCTGCTGCCCGAAGCCTTTGCCAACGTTCGCGAAGGTGCCAGACGCGCGCTGGGTCTGCGCGCCTTTGACGTACAGCTGATGGGCGGCGCGTTCCTGCATCAGGGCAATATCTCGGAGATGAAAACGGGTGAGGGCAAGACGTTGGTTGCCACTTTCCCCGCCTATCTGAACGCACTGACCGGCAAGGGCGTGCACGTGGTCACGGTAAACGAGTACCTGGCCAAGCGTGACGCCGAATGGATGGGCAAGGTGTTTGGTGCCCTTGGCATGACCACCGGTGTGATTTGGTCTGGTCAGCCGGACGCCGAGAAAAAAGCCGCCTACGCCTGTGACGTCACCTATGCCACCAACAACGAGTTGGGCTTTGATTATCTGCGCGATAATATGAAAGCGGAACTGGATCAGATTTACCAAAAGTACCACAATTTCGCGATTGTGGACGAGGTCGACTCGATCCTGATCGACGAGGCGCGGACGCCGCTGATCATCTCGGGCCCGTCCGAGGACCGCTCGGACCTGTATACCGCCATCGACGCCCTGATCCCGTCGCTGCAGGATGACCATTTCTCGTTGGACGAAAAGTCCCGGAACGTGACCTTTACGGATGAGGGAAACGAATTCCTGGAACAACAGCTGAACGCCAACGGTCTGATCCCGGAAGGCCATACTTTGTATGATCCGGAAAGCACCACAGTCGTTCACCACGTCAACCAGGGTCTGCGCGCACACAAGCTGTTTACACGTGACAAAGACTATATCGTCCGTGACGGCAACGTCATTCTGATCGACGAATTCACTGGCCGGATGATGCCAGGTCGCCGCCTGTCCGAAGGCCTGCATCAAGCCATCGAAGCCAAGGAAGGCGTGCAGATTCAGCCTGAAAACGTGACACTGGCCAGTGTGACCTTCCAGAACTACTTCCGCCTGTATGACAAGCTGGGCGGCATGACCGGCACCGCGCTGACCGAGGCCGAAGAATTCGCCGAAATCTACGGTCTGGGCGTGGTCGAGGTTCCGACCAACAGGCCGATTGCCCGTCTTGACGAAGACGATCAGGTTTATCGCACTGCCGATGAGAAATACGGCGCGATGATCAATGAGACCAAAGAAGCGCAGGAAAAGGGCCAGCCGGTTCTTTTGGGCACAACCTCGATCGAGAAATCCGAACTGCTAAGCCAGCTGCTGCAAAAGGAAGGCATCGAACATAACGTTCTGAACGCCCGCCAACACGAGCAAGAGGCACAGATCGTGGCCGATGCCGGCCGGTATGGTGCGGTGACCATTGCCACCAACATGGCTGGCCGCGGCACCGACATTCAGCTGGGCGGCAATGTCGAGATGAATGTGCTGCAGGCGCTGGCCGAAAACCCCGAGGCCGATCCTGCCGAGCTACGAGCCAAGGAAGAGGCCCGCCACGCCGAGGAAAAGGAAAAGGTTCTGGCGGCCGGTGGTCTTTACGTCATGGCATCCGAACGTCACGAAAGCCGTCGGATCGACAATCAGCTGCGCGGTCGTTCGGGCCGTCAGGGTGACCCGGGCCGTACCGTGTTCTACCTGAGTCTCGAAGACGACCTGATGCGCATCTTCGGATCAGAGCGGCTGGACAAGGTTCTGACCACGCTGGGCATGAAAGAAGGCGAGGCAATTGTTCATCCTTGGGTGAACAAGTCGCTGGAACGCGCACAGTCCAAGGTCGAAGGTCGCAACTTTGACATGCGCAAAAACGTTCTGAAATTCGACGACGTGATGAACGACCAGCGTAAAGTGGTGTTCAGCCAGCGGCGCGAGATCATGTCGACCGATGACTTGTCCGAGATCGTCTCGGACATGCGCGAACAGGTGATCGACGATCTGATCGACGAACACATGCCGCCAAAAACCTATGCCGATCAGTGGGACACCGACGGTCTGCACGAGGCGATCAAGGAAAAGCTGACCATCGATGCGCCCGTACAGGACTGGGCCGCCGAGGAAGGCGTCGATGATGAACAGGTGCGCGAGCGTCTGGTCAATGCTGCCGATGAGATGATGGCGCAAAAGGCGGCGGCCTTTGGTCCCGAAAATATGCGCAACATCGAAAAGCAGGTTCTGCTGCAGACGATCGACAGTAAATGGCGCGAGCACTTGCTGACGCTGGAACATTTGCGCTCGGTCGTTGGATTCCGCGGTTACGCCCAGCGCGACCCGCTGAATGAATACAAGAACGAGAGCTTCCAGTTGTTTGAGTCCATGCTCGACAGTCTGCGCGAAACCGTGACTCAGCAATTGTCGCGCGTCCGTCCGCTGACCGAAGAGGAACAGCGCGAGATGCTGGCACAGATGCAGGCGCAGCAAGCACAGGCACAACGGGCGGTGGATCAAGCTACCGATAAGGCCGAAGCACTGGCCGAAGCTCAGGCTTCAGGCGATGCACGCCCCGGCTTTGTCGAAGACGATTCCTCGACTTGGGGGAACCCGTCGCGCAACGATCTCTGCCCGTGTGGATCGGGCAAGAAATTCAAACATTGCCACGGCCGACTGACCTGACGTCACCTTGATCAAAACACATTGAGTCCGTTTCACGGCCACATATTGGCCGTGATTCAACTTCAGGATGCGACTCGCTCCTTCAACTGGGGAGGGTGTTTTGTTTGTAATAAAGAATTACGTGACCACTGGCGGCACCGTCGCTTGTGCCTTAGCCATTGGTTACCTGATGCAAAATGGATCGCCAGCGCAATCGGATGGCGCGCAGGCTCCTGTAACTGTGGCTGCCGCCAATCAGTCCTCGGTGATTGCCGGGCTGGAAGGAATTGTTCTGACCTCCTCGCTTCCGGCCGCTGATGCAACCACCGACATCAAGGCATCGCGGCGAGCCCTGCAACCCGCCCGATCGACCCTCTCTGATCAGAAAAGCTGCACTCTCAGTGCCCGCGCAAAATCCGTCCCCGGCGCTGCGGCGCGCCTGACCGTCAAAGCCCCCTGCCACGGCAATGAACGGATCGAAATCCATCACAGCGGACTAACAGTTACCCAACGAACGGACAAAAACGGCGCTTTGGATCTGACGATCCCGGCCCTGTCGGAATATGCGATCTTTCTGATCTCGGTAGATGATCAGACCGGGACCGTAGCCACCACTCACATCCCCGACCTGGCCAACTACAACCGCATCGCACTGCAATGGCAGGGTGAGACAGACCTGCAGATCCATGCGCTGGAATTTGGGGCCAGCTATGGAACCGCCGGACATGTATCGTCGAACCCTGACGCGAAAGGTGCGGGTAAGGTCGTGCATCTGGGCCAACAGGCGTTCGGCGACGCGCAGAATATCGAAATTTATTCCTTCCCTGCAGGCGAAACCAGCCAGACCGGTTCGATCGAACTGACGGTGGAGGCCGAAGTGACCGAGGCAAATTGCGGCCGGGATTTGGCCGTTCAATCACTCGAGCTGCGTGGCGATCGCCGCCTGCGGTCGCGCGATTTGACGCTGCCCATGCCGGATTGCACGCAGGCCGGTGATTTTCTGGTGTTGAATAATCTGCTCCAAGACCTGACAATCGCGGCAAATTAAACCGCAGGCAGGCTCGACTTTCTTATGACATTTTTTCGTGTGGCAGTGGCCACACTGATTTCGGTGACTCTGGCGTCATATGTGCACGCACAGGATATCACGCTGACCTCGCAAGACGGCAAGGTCGAGGTCACAGGCAACTTGCTGAGCTTTGATGGCGAGTTCTATCGCGTGGATACGCAGTTCGGTGAGCTGACAGTGGATGGGTCGGGTGTTACCTGCGAAGGACCCGCCTGCCCCAACCTTACGGATTTCGTGGCCGAGGTTCGGTTCTCTGGTTCCTCCGTCATGGCGGAAAAGGTACTGCCGGCCCTGATCGTTGGTTTCGCCCAGCAAGAGGGGATGTCGGCGACGCCGCAGCGTTTGGATTCGGGCGCATTCACCTATGAGCTTCACCAGACCGGGCGCGATGCTCCTTTGGGACGGTTCTATTTCGCCCCCAACAACACAGGTAGCGGCTTTGCGGATCTGATCGCCGATGAGACCGATATCGTCATGGCACTGCGTGAAATTCGCCCATCGGAACAGGAGGCTGCGCAGACCGCTGGTCTGGGTGATCTGGCAGATGCAAGGCGTTCCCGGGTCATCGCGCTGGACGCGCTGGTCCCAATTGTGGCCCGGGAAAACCCGGCGCGGCAAATTTCGCCCGCAGAACTGATGAGCGTGTTTTCCGGCGAGATCCAAAACTGGTCTGAATTAGGAGGACCCGATGCGCCCGTTTCCCTGCACTTACCAGACGCCGGTTCAGGTTTGGCGCAAGGGGTTGAGGATCGGTTGCTGGCCCCCGCTCAATCCACGCTGGCCGAGGGAATCGTCCGTCACACCCGTAGCAGCGATCTGGTTCGCGCTGTTGCTGATGACCCTTTTGCCATCGGTATCGCCAGCCATGCCGAGGTCGGGCCTGCCCGGGGCCTGCCTTTGACCGGCGGTTGCGGTCACGCGCTGACCGCCACGCGGCAATCCATCAAGACCGAAGACTATCCGCTGACATCGCCGATGTTCCTGTATCTGCCGGAAATCCGCCTGCCCCGCATCGCACGGCAATTCCTGGCCTATTCGCAAAGCGCCGAGGCACAGATGGCGATCCGCGATGCCGGATTTGTGGATCAAGAACCCGAAACCATGCGGATGGGGTTGCAAGGGGATCGTCTGGCCAACGCAGTGGTTTCAGGTGGTGCCGAGGTCGGGTTGGAAGAGTTGCAGCGCATGATCGACACGCTGCGCCCGCAATCGCGCCTGTCGCTGTCGTTCCGGTTCGAGGCAGGTTCCTCAAGACCCGATGCGCAGTCACGCTCAAACATCCGGCAATTGGCCCATGCCCTTGAAACCGGAGCCATCGACGCGCGCAAACTGACCTTTGTCGGTTTCAGTGATGGTGACGGCGCGGCCTCATCCAATGCCAGAATCGCATTGCTGCGGGCAAAAACCGTGCGCAACGCGGTGCTATCGGCGGTAGAAACAGCCATTCCGGATAGCGTCGAGATAGCCGTGGACGCATTTGGCGAGGCGATGCCTATGGCCTGTGATGACACGGACTGGGGTCGCAAAGTCAATCGTAGGGTCGAGGTCTGGGTTCAGTAACCCTTACAAATAGCCCTCGGACCGAAAGCTCAACTCATTCGATTTGCCAATAATCAGATGGTCATGCAGCGTCAGGCCCAGCGCGACGCAGGCATCCTGAATTCGGTTGGTCATATCGATATCCGATTGCGAAGGTGTCGGATCGCCCGATGGGTGATTGTGTACCAAGATTAGCGCCGAGGCATTCAGCTCCAGCGCGCGTTTGGCTACCTCACGCGGATAGACGGGAACGTGGTCGACAGTGCCTTTGGCCTGTTCTTCATCCGCGATAAGTACGTTCTTGCGGTCAAGGTAGAACACGCGAAACTGCTCAGTCTCGCGATGCGCCATCGTCGTATGGCAATAATCCAGCAGCGCGTCCCAGCCTGATACGACGTGCCGTTGCATGACCCGCGCGCGGGTCATCCGATGGGCACACGCTTCAAGGATTTTCAGGTCGGTGATCACCGTATCGCCTACGCCTTTGATTTGCCGCAGCCGTTCTTCGGGTGCGGTCAGCACGCGGTTAAAGTCGCCAAACGTATCCATCAGCGCACGGGCCAGGGGTTTGACATCCTGCCGGGGGATTGAGCGGAACAGGGCAAGTTCCAACAATTCGTAATCCGGCATTGCCGCCGACCCACCAGACATGAACCGTTCGCGCAATCGTTTGCGGTGATCTTTGATATACGACGGCAAGCGACCAGACGGCAGCGGTTGCACCGGGGCTTCGTCGGTTTCAAACAGCATCGGGGCTTCGGCAAAGGCGTCCTGAGTCATTGGACCACCGTGCCGCAGAATCGGTTTCTGAATGGTTAACGCGTCTCACCCGCAATGCCTGCAGTTGCCCGTCGGACAACCATGTGCAACAGGATCGAAAACACCCCCAACGTCAGCATCGCCGCAAACATCAAATCGGTTTTGGCCCGCCCATTGGCTAGCAGCATTAGGTACCCCAATCCTTGCGACGACCCGACCCATTCGCCGATCACCGCTCCGATCGGGGCATAGACGGCCGCCAGCCGCATGCCCGAAGCCAATGAGGGCAAAGCTGCGGGGATACGAATGTGCCACAACAAGGCGCGCCGGCTGGCCTGCATGGTCCGCGCCAGATCAAGAAATCCGGGCGGCGTGCGCATCAACCCGTCAAAAAAGGAAGAGGTGATCGGGAAATAGATGATCAGCACTGCCATCGCGACCTTGGACCACAGACCATAGCCCAGCCAAAGCGTCAGCAACGGCGCCAGCGCGAAGACCGGCAACGCCTGCGTGAACACCAGCATCGGCTGCACCAGCACCCGCGCGGCGCGGGAATTCGCCAGTTGGAGCGCGGTAACGACCCCCAATACCGTCCCGCAGGCCAGGCCGATTATGACCTCAACGGCCGTGACCCATGTGTGCTCAGCAATGATCCAGCGGTTTTGCCACCAGGTCTCAGCCACCAAAGCGGGGCCCGGAAGGATGAATTTCGGAAGGCCGGTTGCCGAGACGATTGCCTGCCAGATTGCCAACGCGAACAGAGTGGCGGCAAGGCCCGACAGCAGTTTCATGCCGCCTCCTCCCGCAACAGCCGCAGTAGCGCGCCTTGCGTTTCCAGCGTTTCCAGATCGTCCACCTTGCGCGGGGCCGGTGCGTGTGGGGGCTGGCAGGGCGTTATGCCGTTCTGCGTCATGACCACGATGGATTGACCCAACCGCGCAGCCTCGCCCGGATCATGGGTGACCAGCAGAACAGTTCGGCCCTGTAACGCTTCGGCCGCAAGGTCCTGCATATCCGCGCGGGTGCGGGCGTCCAGGGCCGAGAACGGCTCGTCCAGCAGAACGATGGGCCGATCCTCCATCAACGTGCGGGCCAGAGCCACGCGTTGACGTTGCCCACCAGAGAGTTCGCCGGGCTTCTTCGTCATATGATCCTGCAGGCGCATCCGTTCGATCAGCTGATCACAGCGGCGCAAATCTGGCTTTTCTCCGCGCAACCGCGCACCCAACAAGACGTTCCGCGCCACAGTCGCCCAAGGCAGCAACAGATCGTCTTGCGCCATGTAGGCTACCCGCTCCCGCACAGATTGCCCGTCACTGGCGGTAATCTGACCGGTGAACTCTGCGCCAGTGTCCAAGCCAGCAATCAGGCGCAGAATGGTGGTTTTGCCGACCCCCGATCCACCCAGCAGACACGTCCACCGCCCTGCTGCAAGCGTCAGGGTCAATCGCGCGAACAATAACGCGTCGCCAATCGCAGCCGAACCACGGACGGTCAGATCGGGGGCTGGGGTCATGGGGTCAGGCCCATTTGCCAAAAATTGACCTCTAACTCGGTCGCGGTACGGAAGGTGTGGCACAGACGAGTCCAACGCGGGGATGCTTCGAAATTCTCGCCAATACGCCTCGTTAGAGCCATATCCAACAATTCTCCAACCGCCACGCAGGCATCTTGGTAGTCATCGCTGGCATAGGTGGCGATCCAATCGCGATAGGTGTCAGACGTCGCCTCGGTCGCCAGTCTTGTGCCAATCTCACCATAGCCCATCACACAAGGCGCAAGCGCCGCCAGCAGGTCCAGCAAATCGCCGCTGAAACCGGCCTCAAGCACGAACCGCGTATAGGCGAGGTTCTCGGCACGTTCCGGCGTGGCAAACAGCTGGTCCTGCGGGATGCCTTCAGCCTCGCAGATCCCGATATGCAGCTTCATCTCTTCGCTGATCAGCCCATTCACGGTGCGCGAGGCTGCCAACATTTCCGCATGTGTTTCCGATTTCACGACTGCCAGCGCCCAGGCGCGCGAGAAATGAATCAGGAACACATAATCTTGCCGCAAGTAATGCAGAAACGCCGCACGCGGCAGAGTTCCGTCCTTCATCCCTTCGACAAAGGCATGACGGGTGTAATCCCGCCATGGCCCCTGCGCGGCATCGCGCATAAGCGCAAATGCTTTGCCATAGTCGCTCATTGCACGGTCACATCTACTGAGATGTCGCTGACCGGATTGATGCTGTCGATCATGCCGCTGTCTTTCAGGAACGCCTCGAAACGGGCATAGCGACCTGCATCAAAGCCCGCCGGGCGCAGCGCGAAGCGGGGCAGTGTATCCACCCAAGCGCGCGCGTTCAGTTCATCCTGCAGTTCGGGTGAGGTGGCGGCAAAGATATCCCAGCTTTTTTCCGGGTTGTTAACGATGAACTGGGTCGCCTTTTCGGTCGCAGCCAGGAAACGGGCGACCTTGTCGGCATCCATCGTGTCGGGATTGGCGACATAGATCAGCTCATCATAAGACGGTACCCCTTCTTCCTCGATGTAGAAACAACGGCCCGCGACGCCTTCGATGTCCATCTGGTTCAGCTCAAAGTTCCGGAAGGCACCGATCACCGCATCCACCTGTCCCGTCATCAGCGAGGGCGACAGCGAGAAATTGACGTTGACCATCTCAATATCATCCAGCGCGACATCATGGGCGTTCAGCATGGCGCCCAGAACGGCCTCTTCAACGCCCGCGACCGAGAAGCCGATTTTTTTGCCCTTGAGGTCGGCGAGCGTTTTGATCGGACCGTCCTGTAGCACCAGCAGGCAGTTCAACGGCGTCGCGACCAAGGTGCCGACGCGCTTCAGCGGCAGGCCCTCATGGATTTGCAGGTGAAGTTGCGGCTGGTAGGACACCGCCAGATCAGCTTGCCCGGCGGCAACCAGACGCGGAGGGGCCGATGGATCCGCGGGTGGCACAATCTCAATTTCCAGCCCCTCGTCGGCAAAGTATCCGTTCTCTTGCGCCACGATGATGGGCCCGTGGTCGGGGTTAACGAACCAGTCCAGAAGAACGGTCATCTTGTCTTCGGCCCAGGCCGGCGCGGCGGCCAGCAGGGCAATTGCTGTCATCAGCTTTTTCATATCTCGCGTATCCTTTTCGTTCACGAGGTTGAGGCCGCGACGAGAACGATCTCGCCCGGCCAATCCGGTTGCAATTTTTCGGCAGTACGCCACGCACGCAGACCAGTGGCGCAGCACAGTGCCAGCCTTTTGTTTTTGTTAGGCTCTGGTTTTACCAATTCAGAAGACCCGCGGAGCGCTTTGGGATGAATGGGTTCAGGGGCCTCATCCGGGCTGCGCAACTCGATGATCAGATCATCGGTGGTCAATTGGCAGACCGACACAAACGGGAAGTGATGGTTGGGCTCGGGCGCGTCGTCAAAGCGGAACGTGCTGTTTCGCATCGTGCGAGCATCGAACTGAACCATCTGCCCCAATGGCGAAGGGTCCAGCCCAAGAATAGCGCTCAGCGCCATTTGCGCCTGCATTGCGCCAATCATTCCGACGACCGGACCCAACACACCAGCAGTGGCACAGCTTTCACCGCTGCCCGGCGCGTCGGGAAAAACCGCCCGCAAAGTTGGGGCACCGCCGCAAAAACCGCCGACATAACCAGACAACCCCAGGACCGAGGCACTTATCAACGGTTTGCCCAGCGCGTGACACGTATCCGACAGCGTATAGCTTGCGGCATAACTGTCCGCGCAATCGAGAATGACGTCGGCTTGTGAGACAAAACGTTGCGAATTTGAATTAGTTAGAGCTTGATTATTCGTAGAGATCGTAATTTCAGAGTTTATGTCCTGACACCGCTCAGCCGCGACTTCGGCTTTGGGGCGGCCACAGTCCCCTTCAGCAAACAAGGTCTGGCGATGGAGGTTCGACAGGGCCACTTCATCGGAATCCATGATGGTCAAATGTCCGACCCCTGCACCAGCCAGCAGAGGCAAAACCGGTGCTGCCAGCCCCCCGGCCCCCACCACAAGAACCCGCGCGCCGGACAGGCGGGCCTGTCCACGCGCGCCGACCTCCGGCAGGATCATCTGACGGGCGTAGCGGCTCATGTGGTGACCTCGATCCACGCACGTACGCGGGCTTCTGGGTCTGCATTCAAGGTGATGTCTGTCACGACTGAGACAATGTCCGCCCCGGCCTGCAACACACCCGGCACGCGCTCGACACTCATCCCGCCAATACCGACCAAAGGGACTTCCCCCACGCGCGCTTTCCATTCAGTGACACGCGGCAGGCCCTGTTGTTCCCATTTCATCTTTTTCAGGATCGTCGGGTAGACGGGACCAAGCGCGACATAGTCGGGGTTCATGGCCAAAACACGCTCAAGCTCGTCATCGTCATGGGTCGAGACACCCAGTTTCAGCCCTGCGCGTCGGATTGCCTTTAGATCTGCGTCATCCAGATCCTCTTGTCCCAAATGAATCCAGTCGCAGCCCGCCTCAATGGCAACCTGCCAATGGTCATTCACCACCAGAACAGCCCCATGCGCACGGCACAGATCCCGCGAAACCGCGATCTGTTCGCGTACCACCGTGTCCGGTTGATCCTTGATCCGCAACTGCACCAGTTTCACGCCCAAGGGCAGCATCCGGCGCAGCCAGTCGGAATGGTCGAAGATTGGATAAAACCGGTCGAGGTTCATGACAAAAACGCCTTTCCAATAACAGGGGTCGAGGGTTCGGCCATATCGCGCGCTTCGATCGGGTCGGCCTGATAGGCCAATCGCCCGGCCTCGATGGCCAGCTTCATCGCCTTGGCCATTGCGGCGGGATCGCCGGCCCGTGCCACCGCGGTGTTCAGCAGAACGGCATCATACCCAAGCTCCATCGCATGTGCGGCGTGGCTGGGCAGGCCGATACCAGCGTCAATCACCAGTGGTATTTCGGGAAACTCAGCGCGCATTGCGCGCAGGGCGTATTCGTTGTTCAGACCGCGGCCCGAACCAATCGGGGCCCCCCAAGGCATCAGAACTTCACACCCTGCCGCCAAAAGGCGCTCACCCACGATCAGGTCGTCCGTGGTGTACGGAAACACCTCGAACCCGTCTTCGCTCAGAATGCGCGCGGCCTCGACCAATTGGAACACGTCGGGCTGCAGGCTGTCGGTATGCCCGATCAGTTCCAGCTTGATCCATTTGGTGTCAAACACCTCACGTGCCATATGGGCGGTGGTCACAGCCTCTTTCACCGTATGGCAACCTGCTGTGTTGGGCAGGATAAGAACGCTCAGATCGCGGATCATCTGCCAAAAGGTTTGTCCTGCGCCTGCTTCGCGTCGCAAAGATACGGTGGCCACCCCGGCCCCGCTGTCCCGAAATGCCTGTTCCAAGATTGCAGGGCTTGGATATTGCGCGGTGCCCAGCATCAGCGGGTTCGGCAGTGATGTGCCGTAGACGGTCTTCATCGCTCACCCCCCCTGCATCGGGGCGACGACTTCGATCCGATCGCCATCCTTGATTTTACGGGCCTTGCGCAGGCTCGAAGGCACAAAACCCTCGTTCACAGCCGTCGCCACCCGGCCCGAAAACCCGCATTCCTGCAAAAGGCCGGAAAGAGTTTCGGCCTGCACGTCGCGCATCTCGCCGTTAAGTACGATCTTCATCGACCATCTCCGAATGTTTGTTGTCCAACGCTAGGTCAGCCACGCCCTTGGCCAGTGCAGGGGCCAGCAAGTAGCCGTGGCGGTAGAGGCCGTTGGCGTAGATTGTCGGTCCCAGTCGCCGAATACGCGGCAGGTTGTCGGGGAAAGCGGGACGCAGATCGACGCCGATTTCCAACACTTCAGCCTCGCCAAAGGCGGGGTTCAGGGCGTAGGCTGCGCTCAGCAACTCAAGCATCGAGCGTGCGGTAATTCGGCTGCTATCCTCGGATTCGATCATTGTCGCGCCCAGCATGTAGACGCCGTCGCCGCGTGGAACGATATACAGCGGCACGCGTGGATGAAGCAGGCGTATAGGCCGGGTCAGTGTCACGTCTGGGCACCGTATCACCAGCATCTCACCCTTCACGCCGCGCAAGTCCTGCAGATATTCGCGCGCGTGCAGACCTCGGCAATCAATGGCGTTGTCCAATCCCGTCGGAGCGCGCGCATGATGGAATTCAACACCGTGATCCTGAAGCTGGTGTGACAGATCCAACAAGGCTTGACGCGGGTTCAAATAGGCCTCGGCATCAAAGTAGAGACCCTTTCCGAAACCGTGAAGATAAGGCTCTAATTCGGCGATTTCGCCGGTATCAACTTCGGAAAACCCCTCAGTTCTGCGGGCGAAACGACGCAGATCCGGCAGGTCCCGTGGGTTAGCAACAACCAGTGTGCCGCGCCTGTGGACCTGAGTTCGCTTGGCCCACCAGTCGATTGCCAATTGCCCCAGACGCAGGACAGGTTCCTCCGCGTTTTCATACTCGCACCACGGTGCCAACATTCCGCCCGCCCACCAGGAGCAGCCATGCGGCCCTGGTCCACCGCCGGGATCAAACACCTGAACCTTGGCCCCGCGCGCGACAAGTTCGGACGCGACGGCCAACCCGGCCACACCTGCCCCTATGATCGACCAGACGGTCACGCGGGCCAAACCTGATGGAAGTGATGAACAGGTCCGTGACCTTGCCCGATGTTTAAAGCATCGGCCTGAGCGATGGCGCCCTGCAGATAGTCATGTGCTTGCGCCACGGCTTGGGTTAGCGAAAGGCCCTTAGCCAACCCGGCCGCTATGGATGAGGACAGGGTGCATCCGGTTCCGTGGGTGTTGCGGGTCTGTCGGCGCGGCGCTTGAAACTGAGCAATCACGCCCGAATGTGAGATCAATATGTCATGGCAGATGTCACCCTTGCCGTGACCGCCCTTCATCAGAACCGCACCAGCGCCAAGTGCACACAGATCTTGCCCTTGTGCGATCATCTGTTCGAGGCTGTCCGCAGACTCAGAGCCCAGCAGGCAGGCTGCTTCGGGCAGGTTTGGCGTTAACACGGTCGCGCGCGGCAACAATACGTCGCGCAGGGTTTGCACCGCCTCTTCTGCCAACAACGCATCGCCGGATTTCGCAATCATGACCGGATCCAAAACTACCGGCCCATCAAATTCGGCGATACTGTCTGCGACACATTGGATGATCTGAGGGGTCGCCAGCATTCCTATCTTGATCGCGCCAACATCCAGGTCGGTCAGAACAGCCTCGATCTGGGCTGCAATGACGTCCACAGGGATGCTATGCACCGCCGTAACTGCGCGAGTATTCTGCGCCGTCACTGCGGTAATCACACTGGCACCGTAGACGCCAAGCGCCGACATGGCCTTGAGGTCTGCCTGAATTCCGGCCCCTCCGCCGCTGTCAGATCCTGCGATTGTTAAGGCAATGGGTGCCATGTCGTTGCTCCGGTTCAAAATGGGCAACGGGCATGGAAAACGTCTAAGCACTATAAGACCGTTCCCTACGCCGGTATTGCCCGGATCAGGTTCGATGGGTTAGCGCATTCACGCCTCTCAGCCCCCAAACAGGGCACCCCAACGGTTGGGGCGACACTCTCAGGGGATGGTGGGGGAATCAAGGGCCAATTTTGGTGCAGATTACGGTCAAACTGGACTTATGAAATGCAAAAGCCGGCCTCAACGGACCGGCTTCTGTTTGATGTTCATGTGTGCAGGTTCAGCCCTTCATACCGTCCCAAAATGACTTGACGGACGAGAAAAAGCTTTTTGATTCCGGGTGGTTGTCTTCGCCCAGATCGTCGAACTCACGCAGAAGCTCTTTTTGACGGCTGGTCAGATTGACCGGAGTTTCAACGGCCAGTTCGATGAACATATCGCCAACGCCACCGCCGCGAAGGGCGGGCATGCCTTTGCTGCGCAAGCGCATCTGACGTCCTGACTGGCTGCCAGCTGGAATTTGCACGCGACCACGGCCACCGTCGATGGTGGGCACTTCGATCGAACCGCCCAGCGCTGCCTTGGCCATGCTGACCGGAACGCGGCAATACAGGTTTACGCTGTCGCGCTCGAACAGCTTGTGGTCCGAAACTTCGACAAAAATATACAGGTCGCCCGGAGGACCACCGCGCATCCCGGCCTCACCTTCGCCCGCAAGACGGATGCGTGTGCCGGTTTCGACACCAGCCGGAATGTTGACGGACAGCGCGCGTTCTTTTTCGACGCGCCCGGCGCCGCCGCATGATTTACAGGGGTTCTTGATAATTTGACCCAGACCCGAACAAGTCGGACACGACCGTTCAACTGTGAAAAAGCCCTGTTGCGCCCGCACTTTCCCCATGCCCGAACAGGTCGGGCAGGTTGTGGGCTCAACCCCGCCTTCCGCACCCGAGCCGCCACAGGCCGAGCAGGCCACGGCAGCAGGCACGTTGATCGTCTTTTGCAGGCCAGAGAATGCTTCTTCCAGGCTTACACGCAGGTTGTAACGCAGGTCTGACCCGCGCGCGGCCCGTCGACCACCCCCGGTAGCACCGCGCTGACCACCCATAAAATCGCCGAACAGGTCATCGAACACGTCCGAGAAGGCACTGGAGAAGTCGCCCTGCCCGCCAAATCCGCCGCCGGGACGACCACCGCCGCCCATACCGTTTTCAAACGCGGCATGACCAAAACGGTCATACGCGGCCTTTTTTTCGGCATCGCGCAAGACGTCGTAAGCTTCGTTCGCTTCTTTGAACTGAGCCTCGGAATCCGGGTTGTCCTTGTTACGGTCGGGATGCAATTCCTTGGCTTTCGTGCGAAAGCCCTTCTTGATCTCGTCCGCTGATGCGCCCTTGGACACGCCGAGCACATCATAGTAGTCGCGTTTTGACATCAGTATTTCCTTCTGCCGCAACGTAATCGGGCCGGCCCGGTGACCGGACCGGCCCGAATTGGCCCGGTTTCCCGTTACTTACGCTTTTCGTCGTCAAGATCTTCGAATTCGGCATCGACGATATCGTCTTCACCAGCCGGAGCAGCATCCGCCGCCGCAGGCTCATCCTCGGTCTCTTCAGACTGCGCCTTGTAGATGGCTTCGCCCAGCTTCATGGCGGCTTCGGTCACGTTCTGAATGCCTGACTTGATCTTGTCGGCATTCTCGGTTTCCAGCTCGTCCTTCAGCGCGACAATCGCCAGCTCGATGGCTTCGATGGTGGTCGGGTCGACCTTGTCGGCATGCTCTTCCATCGACTTCTCGGTCGAGTGGATGAGGCTTTCCGCCTGGTTCTTTGCCTCGATCAGCTCGCGGCGTTCCTTGTCCGCCTCGGCGTTCTCTTCGGCGTCCTTAACCATCTTGTCGATATCTTCGTCCGACAGACCACCCGATGCCTGGATGGTGATCTTCTGCTCTTTACCGGTGCCTTTGTCCTTGGCCGAAACCGAGACAATGCCGTTGGCGTCGATGTCAAAAGTCACCTCGATCTGAGGCATGCCGCGCGGTGCGGGCGGGATATCTTCAAGGTTGAACTGACCCAGGATCTTGTTATCCGCAGCCATTTCGCGCTCACCCTGGAAACAGCGGATGGTCACAGCGTTCTGGTTGTCCTCGGCGGTCGAGAAAACCTGAGACTTTTTCGTCGGGATCGTGGTGTTACGGTCGATAAGGCGAGTGAACACGCCACCAAGCGTCTCGATACCCAGCGAAAGCGGGGTTACGTCCAGCAGAACCACGTCTTTGACGTCACCCTGCAGAACACCGGCCTGAATGGCGGCGCCCATGGCAACAACTTCGTCCGGGTTCACACCCTTGTGCGGTTCTTTACCGAAGAATTTGGTGACCTCTTCGATCACCTTGGGCATGCGGGTCATACCGCCGACCAGAACAACCTCATCAATGTCGCCCGCCGACAGACCGGCGTCTTTCAATGCGGCCTGACAGGGTTTCATCGACTTCTTGATCAGATCGCCGACCAACGATTCCAGCTTGGCACGGGTCAGTTTCATGACCATGTGCAGCGGCTGACCGTTGGCGCCCATCGAGATGAACGGCTGGTTGATCTCAGTCTGCGAGGTCGAGGACAGTTCGATCTTGGCTTTTTCCGCGGCTTCCTTCAGACGCTGCAGGGCCATCTTGTCGCTGGACAGATCGACACCGTGTTCCTTTTTGAACTCATCCGCCAGGTAGTTGACGATGCGCATGTCAAAGTCTTCACCACCCAGAAAGGTGTCGCCATTGGTCGATTTGACTTCGAACAGCCCGTCGTCGATTTCCAGAATGGTCACGTCGAACGTGCCACCACCAAGGTCATAAACCGCGATGGTTTGGGTTTCTTCTTTGTCCAGGCCATAGGCCAGCGCAGCCGCTGTCGGTTCGTTGATGATCCGCAGCACTTCCAGACCGGCGATTTTACCTGCGTCTTTGGTGGCCTGACGCTGGGCGTCATTGAAATACGCGGGAACGGTGATAACCGCCTGCGTAACTTCTTCACCCAGATAGCTTTCTGCGGTTTCCTTCATCTTGCCCAGAGTGAAGGCCGAAATCTGGCTTGGGGAGTATTTTTCACCGCGGGCTTCCACCCACGCGTCGCCATTGCCGCCATCCACGATGGCGTACGGCACCATTTTCTTGTCCTTCTGGACTTCTGCATCATCCACACGACGACCGATCAGACGCTTGACGCCAAAGATCGTGTTGTCGGGGTTGGTGACCGCCTGACGTTTTGCAGGCTGACCGACCAGACGCTCATCTTCGGTGAAGGCGACGATCGAGGGCGTGGTCCGCGCCCCTTCTGCGTTTTCAATGACCTTTGGCTGAGAGCCGTCCATGATGGCCACACACGAGTTGGTGGTGCCGAGGTCAATACCGATTACTTTTCCCATATGTTCAATCCCTTTCTCTTCAAGGCGATGTCTCGAGGTCCGGACCCGTTATGGCGTCCGGTCCCGATCTGGTTTGCGCAACAGCACTACACCATCGCGCGTCCCGGCGTATATAAGGGCGAGATCAGAGGCCTGCAAGCGGTGTAAAAGGCAGGTTTTCGGGAATCTGCGGCCTTTTTGACAAGGTTTTGGCAAGGATTGGGGAATCTTCAATGGCGCGGCTGCTCTTGCGCGGATTTGACATCAGAAAAGCCTATCTGGACGTTGCGGCACAAACGCAACTGATTGAGGCGTTGCGGCCGATTCTGAAATCTGCGCCGCTGTTCCGGCCGGTTACGCCCTCGGGCAAGGAAATGTCGGTGCGCATGACCTCAGCCGGAGCGTTTGGTTGGGTCACTGACAAAGGGGGCTACCGATATCAGGCGCAGCACCCTAAAGGAACGGTGTGGCCGGACATTCCTGATACGATACTGGGCATCTGGCGCAAGCTTGCCAGCACCCAACGCGATCCGGATTGCTGTCTGATCAACTATTACGGCGAAGGTGCGCGCATGGGGCTGCATCAAGACAAGGACGAGGCCGATTTTTCCTGGCCTGTCCTGTCGATATCCCTGGGCGACGATGCCCTTTTCCGCATCGGAAACGAAACCCGGGGCGGCAAGACCGAGTCGATCTGGCTGAACTCCGGCGACGTCGTAGTCATGGGCGGCCCCGCCCGCCTGACCTATCACGGGGTAGACCGCATCCGCTTCGGTTCATCCAAGCTGTTGCCCAAAGGCGGGCGGATCAACCTGACCCTACGGGTGGCGAGTTAGCGGCGCGCCCCCCAACTAGCCGACACATGCTGGCGGGTGTAAAAAATCCCCAGCAATCCAATTGTCAGCAAGGCCAACCCAACCCAAAGCGCGTATTCCCAACTGGAGTTACGTGGATAGTAGTTACGAAAGACAAAGCCACGGCATTGGTCAATTATGTGAAACAACGGGTTCCAGGCAAAGAAACTCAGCAAGAAGCCACCCAGCGCATTCCCTACAACCATTTTGCCCGAAAAAATCATGTTCATGCGTCGGTACAAGTTTCTGAGAATATCAGAAGTCCCGGGGAACCACGGTTTGAGCGCCATGAAAACAACACCCACCGCACATCCCGTAAACCAGGCCAGGATCAGCATATAGAACGCGCCGCCGGGCTCTTGGATCTCCAGCGGCTCAATTATGACGCTGTAGGCGAAGAGGATCACAAGGATCGAAACCAATTGCGTATAAAGCGATCCGAAGGCAGTCGCCAACAATGCGACCATCATATTCATCGGAGAGTGCAGCATCATCGGGTTGTTTCCTGTAGCCACGCCAGCGACGGTCGAGACGGCTTTGATGTGAGTCAGGAACAGAAAGACACCTGATAAGAGAAACAGGATAAAGTTACCCCGGATCTTGGCCACTCGTGTGCCCAACATCGACAAGATCAGATAAAAAACGGTCACAAGTGCGAGAATTTGCACGATATTGATGATGATCGCGATCACGGCATTCGCGTGTTTTGATCGTATCCCGTGCACAACCGCATGATAGATAAGCTCAGCGGTCGTGAAAGCGCTGCCCAAAAGCGTCTGTTTTCGCTTAAAATAAAACACTCAGTACACTCTTTCCCGCTGAACTGCCTGCAAACTGCCACGAAATTCTTGCCGTTCCGTAACCGCCGCATCATAAGGCCCACAAGGATTTCGATCAACAAACTACAGCAACGGAGCATTTTTGTGACCTACGACGCCCTTATTCCCGTAATCAGACGTCTGGCGCTGGAAGCCGGGGACACGATCATGCAGATCTACGAGTCGGATGATTTCGACGTCAAAGTCAAATCCGACGCCAGCCCCGTGACCGAAGCGGACGAGGCAGCCGATGCCCTGATATCGGCAGGCTTGCGCGCCGCGTTCCCGGATATTCTGCTGGTGACCGAAGAACAGGCCGCATCACATTCCGAAAAAGGCGACACATTCCTGATCGTCGATCCGCTGGACGGCACCAAGGAATTCATCAACCGGCGCGGTGATTTCACGGTGAACATCGCATTGGTCGAAAACGGAGTGCCAACTCGGGGCGTTGTGTATGCACCGGCCAAGGGGCGCATGTTCTACACGCAAGCAGACGGTCAATCGGTTGAAGAAACCGGCGCGCTTAACAAGGCACAGGCCGGTGACGTAACCCCGATTTCGGTGTCTGAACCAAACAATTCGGCACTTTTGATCGTCGCGTCAAAATCACACCGCGATCAGGCGACCGAAGATTACATCAATAAATATCAGGTCAAGGACAGCAAAAGCGCGGGCTCGTCCCTGAAATTCTGTCTGGTCGCAACAGGGGAAGCGGACCTCTATCCCCGCGTCGGGCGCACGATGGAGTGGGACACAGCCGCCGGTCACGCCGTTTTGGCGGGTGCGGGCGGTAAGGTTGTTCGTTTCGATGACCACTCGACATTGACCTACGGCAAGGACGGCTATGCAAACCCGTTCTTTATCGCCTACGCTCCGGGCGTTGACCTGATGGAGGCCTGATGTCCGTATTGATTGCCATCCCCGCCCGCTATGCCTCGACCCGCTACCCTGGCAAGCCGCTGGTTCCGCTGACCGGGGCAAGCGGCAACGCGATGACCCTGATCGAACGATCGTGGCGCGCCGCCTATTCTGTGTCAGGTGTGGACAAGGTGGTTGTCGCCACCGATGACGACCGAATCCGCGACGTGGCCGAGCGGTTCGGGGCCGAGGTGGTAATGACATCCGAGACCTGCGGTAACGGCACCGAGCGCTGCGCCGAGGCCCATACTGCGCTGGGTGCGGGCTACGAGATCGTGGTGAACCTGCAAGGGGATGCACCACTGACACCACATTGGTTTGTCGAAGACCTGATCGCCGGTCTGCGCGCCGCGCCCGATGCCGGGGTCGCAACGCCAGTTCTGCGTTGTGACGGAGATGCTTTGAACAGCCTGCTGAATGATCGTAAAAACGGACGGGTCGGCGGCACAACAGCCGTATTTGCCACCGATCACAGCGCAATGTATTTCTCGAAAGAAGTCGTGCCTTTTACTGCCGAAACTTTTGCTGGCCCCGAACCGACACCGGTGTTTCACCATGTCGGCGTCTACGCCTATCGCCCCGATGCGCTGTCAGCCTATCCAACCTGGCCAGTGGGACCTTTGGAGCAATTGGAAGGGCTGGAACAGCTGCGCTTCATGGAAAATGGTCGCAAGGTTCTGTGCGTTGAGGTGGAGGCGAAGGGCCGCCAATTCTGGGAATTGAACAACCCACAAGATGTGCCGAAACTCGAAGAGATGATGGCCGCTATGGGGTTAGATTGACCCATTTTCACCTTAACCCCTTGCAAGACGGCGTCTAACCGGGCGTGGCACCGCAATTTGGAACGATCATGAAAAATATTCTTGTCACTGGCGGTGCCGGGTACATTGGATCTCATGCCTGTAAGGCGCTTTCTCAAGCCGGTTACACGCCTGTGACCTTCGACAATCTCGTTACCGGCTGGCAGGACGCGGTGAAGTTTGGTCCGTTCGAACAGGGCGATCTGCTGGATCGTGCTCGACTGGATGAGGTGTTCGCAAAATACGAACCCGTGGCCGTAATGCACTTTGCTGCCCTCAGCCAAGTGGGTGAGGCCATGTCCGAGCCCGGCAAATACTGGTCCAACAACGTGACCGGTTCGCTGAATTTGATCGAAGCCACGGTGGCCGCCGGATGTGAGAACTTTGTATTCTCGTCCACCTGCGCCACCTATGGCGAGCATGACAATGTGGTGCTGGACGAAGACACGCCGCAACTGCCGCTGAACGCATACGGCGCCTCAAAACGTGCCATCGAAGATATCCTGCGCGATTTCGAGGCCGCGCACGGGCTGAACCACGTGATCTTCCGGTATTTCAACGTGGCCGGTGCCGATCCCGATGGCGAGGTGGGCGAGTTCCACCGCCCGGAAACCCACCTTGTGCCGCTGATGCTGGACGCCATCGACGGCAAGCGCGACGGGCTGACCGTTTTTGGGACGGACTACGAAACACCAGACGGCACCTGCATCCGCGATTATGTGCATGTTTGCGATCTGGTCGATGCCCACGTTTTGGGATTGAACTGGTTGGAACAAGGCAAAGACAGCCGCGTCTTCAACCTGGGCACCGGATCGGGGTTTTCGGTGATGGAGGTGATCAGCCACTCCAACGCCGTCACCAACCGCGACGTGCCTTATGCAATCGGACCGCGCCGGGCTGGGGACTGCACAAAGTTGGTCTCTGGTTCTGTGCGCGCTGGCGAGGAACTTGGATGGTCGCCCAAAAGGTCCACATTAGAGACGATGATTGCCGATGCGTGGCGCTGGCATCAGAACGGTCACTACGAAAAATGAGCTTATTGTGACTGGTACAGGGGAAGATACGCTTCCGCCCATCTCATGGGTGCAAATGTACAAGTTGCGGCTAAAACGACAGCGGTTGTTGTGGCGGTCCTTTCGCAGCCGCCATCTATTGTCCAGTCTGAGCGACCGCACGGCGAACATTAAACCCGGTGGTATCCTGGCCTTCACCACGCTGCGCAATGAAATCACCCGCCTGCCCTGGTTCCTGCGCCATTATCGCGCATTGGGGGTTGATCACTTTCTGATCGTCGACAACGACAGCGACGATGGCTCGGCGCCCTTTCTCAAGGAACAGCCGGACGTGTCACTGTGGCAGACCCGGGACAGCTATCGCACGTCGCGCTATGGGTTGGATTGGCTGACTTGGTTGCAAATGCGCTATGGGCACCACCACTGGACTCTGATGGTCGATGCGGATGAGTTGTTGATTTACCCCGATCATGACACCCGGCCCCTACCGGACCTGACGAAATGGTTAGATGATCAGGGACGTGTAGCGTTTGGCGCGCTGATGCTGGATCTTTATCCCAAAGGCCCGTTGGGGGAACAAGGCTACGATCCTGAAACCGACCCGACCGAGGTGGTGAGTTGGTTTGATGCCGCGCCCTACCGGACACAACGGCAAAGCCCGCTCGGCAACCTTTGGGTGCAGGGCGGCGCGCGCGAGCGTATGTTCTTTGCCGACGCCCCACGCCGATCCCCGACGCTTAACAAAATCCCGTTGGTCCGGTGGTCGCGGCGCTACGCCTATGTGAATTCGTGCCATTCCGCATTGCCACGACATCTGAACGCCAGTTACGGAGGGCCCGGCGGCACAGCACCATCTGGTGTCTTGTTACACACCAAATTCCTGCCCGAAGTTGTGGAAAAATCAAAGATCGAGAAAGAGCGCCGGCAACACTTTCACGATCCCGAACAGTTTGCAGACTACTATGACGGCATCACGAATCGCCCGGTCATGTGGGCGCCAGAGTCCAAGCGATACACCGGTTGGAACTCATTGCAGCAACTGGGTCTGATGGGAACAATTGATTGGGAAAGCCACAACTCAAACTAACGGTTTTTAAAGTCGTTGCTTCGAAAGATGGAAAAATGGCATAAAACGGCAATTGTCCGGTACCACTCTGGCTTGTACAGCCTCCGGGCACGCTCGCGTAAATAACAAAGGTTGGGCAGTCGCGTGGGCCTATTGGATTCATACCGAATGAGATTGCGGCGCAAGCGCCGTATATTGCGTTGCCTTCGAAAGCGGCGCGACCTTGTTCCCGTTTCCGTAAATACAAATTCGATAACACGGAAAGACGTCCTGCTAGTCAGCGTCATACGGAATGAGAAAATTCGCCTGCCGTATTTTCTGACCTACTACCGGCAGCTGGGCATCAACCATTTTCTGTTCGTTGATAACGCCAGCAATGACGGATCACTGGAATATCTGGCGGGTCAACCCGATGTGTCGGTCTGGCGCGCTGATGCAAGCTATAGGCGTGCGTCGTTTGGGGTGGACTGGACAAACTATCTATTGCGCAAATATGCGCACCGACACTGGGTTCTAACAGTCGACCCGGACGAGTTCTTTATCTACCCGTTCTGCGACACACGGCCTATCCGTGCCCTTACCGACTGGCTGGACGGCTGCTCTGTGCGCAGCTTCAGCGCAATGCTGATCGACATGTATCCCGAAGGGCCGGTCGAAGACGCCATCTATTCCGAGGGGCAAAACCCGTTCGAAATCGCCAAATGGTTTGATGCAGGAAATTATACGATCACAAAGAACCCGACCTACGGAAATCTCTGGATTCAAGGCGGACCCCGCGCGCGTGTGTTCTTTAAGGACACGCCGAAAAAAGCGCCTGCGCTGAACAAGATTCCGTTGGTGAAATGGGACAAGCGCTATGTCTATGTCAGCTCGACCCATGCGCTGCTGCCACGCGGATTGAACCAGGTGTTTGATGAATGGGGTGGCGAAAAAACAAGCGGTGCGTTGTTGCACGCCAAACTCATCAGCACATTGGGCGAGAAGGCCCAAGAAGAGATGGAGCGCGGCCAGCATTACCGCAGCTCTGGGGAATATCGCGCCTATGCCGAACATTTGGCGGACATGCCCGAGTTCTGGTGCGACAAGTCCGAAGCTTATATCAATTGGCGACAACTTGAGATTTTAGGCCTCATGTCAAAAGGAAACTGGGCATGAGCAATCTGGGCATCATTATGCTGGTTCACACCGCGCTGAACCGTGCCGGGCAAGTGGCCCGCCACTGGACGTCTTCGGGGTGCCCGGTGGTGATCCATGTGGACCGCAAAGTGCCAAACAATGTCTATGCGGAATTCGTTGCCGCTTGTGCGAATGACCCGCTGATCCGGTTTTCTGACCGTCATGTCTGCAACTGGGGGGGGTGGGGCATCGTTGCCGCCTCGCAGTCTGCCGCCGCACTGATGCTTGAAACATTTCCCGATGTCCGCCATGTTTTCCTGACTTCAGGATCCTGTCTTCCTTTGCGGCCAGTGGATGAACTGGTCAATTACCTCTCGGACAGGCCGCGCGTGGATTTCATCGAAAGCGCCACTACCTCTGATGTAAGCTGGACCATCGGAGGCTTGGATCAGGAACGCTTTACCCTGAGATTTCCGTTCTCGTGGCGAAAGAACCGCAAACTGTTTGACGCCTATGTGAAACTGCAACGCGCGTTGCGCATTCGACGCCACATACCCGAAGGGCTTGTACCGCATATGGGTAGCCAGTGGTGGTGTCTGACCCGCCAAACCCTGTCGGCTATATTGCAGGATCCAAAGCGCGAGACCTATGATCGGTATTTTCGGCGCGTCTGGATACCTGACGAAAGTTACTTCCAGACGCTGGCGCGCCTGTATTCCACCCATATCGAAAGCCGGTCTCTGACACTGTCCAAGTTCGACTATCAGGGTCGTCCGCATATTTTCTATGACGATCACCTGCAGCTACTGCGCAGGTCCGATTGTTTTGTTGCCCGCAAAGCCTGGCCCAACGCGGATCGACTGTATCAGGCTTTTCTGACCGATCAGGCAGGCGCCATGAAACCCACAGAGCCCAACCCAAGCAAAATTGACCGGGTGTTTTCCAAAGCGGTCGAACGGCGCACACGTGGGCGTGACGGGTTGTACATGCAAAGCCGGTTTCCACGGCACGGCAACGAAAACGGGCTGACGTCCTCTCCGTATTCGGTTTTTCAGGGCTTTTCCGAAGTGTTCGAAGATTTTGAACCCTGGTTGAGCAACATCACTGGCGCGCGTGTCCACGGGCATCTGTTTGACCCGAAGCGCGCTGAATTCGCCGGCGGAGAAACCATCGTCAACGGCGGCCTCAGCGATTGCGCAAAGCTGCGGGATTACAACCCAACAGCTTTCCTTTCGAACCTGATATGGAACACGCGTGGCGAAAAACAGTGTTTTCAGTTCGGCCCCGCTGACACGCAAGAGATCAACTGGCTCTTGGCTCGGGACAAGAATGCGCTGATTTCCGTCATAACCGGGGCCTGGGCAATCCCGCTGTTTAGGTCAAACCTGAACTTTGCCGATATCCGCGCCGAGGCCGCCCGGCTGCAGCAGATCGAAACCAAACAACTGGAAATCCTTTCTTCTGTCTGGACCAAGGCGCGGGTTCGCAGGTGGACGCTGGCAGAATTCGTTGAATCTCCGGTCGAGCCTTTGCAGACCGCGGTCGAGGATACCGGAACCACCCAAACCAGCCACCTGACCGAAGCGCCAAAAATGGTGGATCTGTCCGGGTTTGGCCAGTTCCTGCAAAACCTGAAGAACCAGGGCATGCACCCTTATCTGATGGGCGATTTCCCACCGGACGACAGCTTTACGGACCGGGTCCGGCCATATCGAAAACCCTATCTGGTGCAGTAAAGATAAATGACGCCCCAATTTGACTATTTTATCATTCTTGCAGCCATGCGGACCGGTTCCAACTTGCTTGAGGCGAACCTGAACGCCATCGAAGGAGTCACCAGCCATGGCGAGGCGTTCAATCCCCATTTCATCGGGCGTCTGAAATCCGACACTCTGCTGGGCATCTCGGTGGAAGAGAGGGATCGTGACCCTTCCACATTGCTTGAGGCAATCCGGCAGGGACCAGGGGAACTGAACGGGTTTCGCCTTTTTCAGGGACATGATCCACGTGTGTTAGAGCCAGCTTTGGGCGATCCGCGCTGCGCCAAGATCATTCTGACCCGAAACCCTCTGGACAGCTTCATCTCATTGAAGATTGCGCGCGAAACCAAGCAGTGGCAGCTGAAAAACATCAAGCGTCGCCGTGAAGCACAGGTTGAGTTCGATGCCGAAGCGTTCATGAAATACCTGAACCGGCAGCATGAGTATCACCTGATGCTGTCGCAGCGTTTGCAGCAAAGCGGCCAGACCCCATTTTACATTGCTTATGAAGACCTGAACCAGGTGCACTTGTTGAATGGTCTTGCCGCCTGGCTGGGTGTGTCCGGCAGGCTGTCGGCGATCGACGAAACACTCAAACCGCAAAACCCCGAGCCGGCGCTGGCGAAAGTGACGAACCCCGATGAGATGGAGCAGGCGTTGTCACAAATCGACAGCTTTAACCTGCACAGCACTCCGAATTTCGAACCACGCCGACGTCCATTGGTGGCGAACTACGTTGCCGCACCAAAGACGCCACTGATGTACATGCCCATCCGCGGGGGAATGGAAAGCCCGGTAGCAAGGTGGATGGCCGCGCTGGACCATGTTGATGTTGAACAATTGCTGACCAATCAGAACAGAAAGCAGACGCGTCAGTGGTTTCTTTCCAATCCCGGGCATCGAAAGTTTGCCGTGCTGCAACACCCATTGGCGCGCGCGCATCGCGCTTTTTGCAGACATATCCTCAACACGGGTTCCGACGCGTATCCGAAAATCCGACACGTCCTGCGCAACCGGTTAAAGATTCCGATCCCCGGGCAATTGCGCGACGGCAATTACCCGGTTGAGCAGCATTACGAGGCGTTTTCCGCTTTCCTGACATTCCTGCGTCAGAACCTTGCCCAACAGACCGCCATACGCGTGGATGCGGCATGGTGCAGTCAGTCACAGGCCCTTGAGGGGATGGCGTCCTTCGCATTGCCCGACCTGATCCTGAGGGAGGATGAAGTCACGACAGCCCTGCCCGATCTGGCGCGCAGGATGGGGCATAGCACACCGCCCCTACCCGAACTCAGTGAACCGGATACCCCGTTCACTCTGGCTGAGATTTATGACGACAAACTGGAAACGCTGGCCGCCCAGGCGTACCAGCGTGACTATATGCAGTTCGGATTTGAGCCCTGGAAACCGATTAGGGACGCAGAGTAATCAGCGTTCCCCGGTTTACCATTGAATAGATCTCTTCGATCTCGTCATTCTTGACAGCGATGCAACCCGCAGTCCAATCCGACGTCTTTTTGGCGCGCTTACGCTCTTTGCGACGGTTCGGTTGTCCGTGGATAAAGATATCGCCGCCCGGATCGACACCCATAGCCTTCGCTTTCGCAACATCTTCAGAATTCGGGTACGAGATCCCCAGCGACAGATGATAGCGGCTGTTGGGATTGTGCCGATCAATCAGGTAGCTGCCTTCCGGTGTACGCCCGTCACCGCGCTTTGCTTTGGTGCCGTTGGGCGCAAATCCAAGATCAACCCTGTATTCTTTCAGGATCTTATCATTGTGCAGAAGATATAGTTTCCGCGAGCCCTTGTTGATGACCAGAGAGGTCACTTCGGGTCCGTTGTAAGTTAGAATTCTGGGGTTGGCCGAGGCACAAGCTGAGAGGCTCAGCGTTGCCATTGCACCCAATCCAAATGCTCGACGATCCATGTTCACTGCCTGCTGCTCTTTTTTTCTGTATTATGCCAGAAAATGTGAAAACTGAAATCACTTTTTGATGTTTTGCTGCTCTGTCAGGCGACGTTCGATGCTTTCAAGCCGCTCCAGCACTTCGTCACGATAGGCATCGGTTTTGACTTCGTCCTCGGCATGATGCGCATCCTGCATCGAATTTACGATCAAACCGACCAGCAGGTTTACCACCGCAAAAGTGGTCACCATGATGAACGGCACAAAGAACAGCCAGGCGTAAGGATAGATCTCCATTACCGGGCGCACGATCCCCATGGACCAGCTTTCCAGCGTCATGATCTGGAACAGCGTATAGGCTGAAAGGCCCAGATCGCCGAACCAGTCCGGGAAAGTCTGCGAGAACAGTTTGGTTGAAATCACCGCACCGATGTAAAACAGGATCGCCATAAGAAGGAACACGCTGGCCATGCCGGGCAAGGCCGAAATAAAACCCTCAACCACGCGGCGCAGGCGTGGCGCGACCGAGATAACGCGCAGCACCCGCAAAATCCGCAATGCCCGCAGCACCGAAAGGCCGGACCCACCCGGTACAAGAGCGATGCCGACAATCACAAAATCAAAGACATTCCAGCCGTTGGTGAAAAACCTGCGCCCCGTGGCCAGCAGTTTAATCGCAATTTCAACAACGAAAATGGTCAGGCAAAGGCTGTCCAGTGTTACGATCAATGGACCTGCAGCTTCCATAAGGGTGGGCGATGTCTCCATCCCTAGCAGCACGGCGTTGAAGATGATGACACCGGTAATGAACTTCCCGAAAGCTGGTGCTTCGATAAGGGTCAGCAGGCGTTGGGTGATCCCCATTCGGGTAGTCTCCTGTAAGTCTTAAGGGTTCAGGGTGAACCGTGCCGCAAGTTCGGTGTGTGACGACCATCGAAATTGGTCAACAACCTGTACCCATTCAAGGGTGTAGCCCGCATTAACAAGAATTTTCGCATCGCGGGCGAAGGTCACCGGGTTGCAGGACACATAAGCAATCACCGGGCGCAGTGCCTGCGCCAGTTCGGTCACTTGCGCCTCGGCCCCGGCGCGTGGCGGGTCGATCACCACAGCATCAAAAGACTTTAGCTCATCCGGCATCAGCGGTCGCCGAAACAGGTCTCGTGCTTCGGTCGTTATCCGTTTGAGGCCCTGCGCCCTACGCCATCCTTGATCCAGCGCTTGCGTCATCGCTGCTTCGCCCTCGACGGCGTGAACCTCGGCCTCCTCTGCCAGGGGCAAAGAGAATGTGCCGCTGCCGGCAAACAGATCCACAATGCGTTTGGAACCACCCACAGCTTCAGAAACCGCCTTTAATAGAGCCTGTTCTCCGTCTTTTGTCGCCTGTAGAAACGCGCCGGGCGGCGGAACAACACTTGCCTGACCAAAACGCTGAACGGGTGGCTGGCGCATGGCAATCACTTCACCGTCCCAGCTAAGCCGGGCAAGACCGTGTTTCTCGGTCGCTTGTGCCAAAGCCGACTCAAGCGGGCCGTCCAGCGCTTTGCCGCCTTTGACCGCCACATCAAGCCCGGCCTCGGACAAGGTTAGCGTCACCGCCAACACGCCTTTACGGCTGCCACCCAGAACCGCCAGTGCTTCGGCCACCGGAATGGCCGCGATCAGGGCCGGGTCGAGCAAATGGCAATCCGGGATCTCGGTGATCGTGTCTGACGCACGGCCATGGAACCCGGCCAGAGTACCCTTTTTGGTCCGTCGAACCGCAATCGTCGCGCGACGCCTGGACCGTTCTGGTGACGTCTGGATCGGGCGCATCAACGCCTCCAACCCCTGCGCCGCCAGCGCGGTGCGCACCACCTCGACCTTCCAATCCGCAACGAATCCATCTGCGGCGTGCTGCAACTGGCATCCACCACAGGACTTGTAGTGACGACACGGTGCCTTGACCCGCTGGTCCGAGGGCGTCTCGACACGGATATCCGTCAGGAATTGATCCAGCAGCGTGCCGCTGACGACCTCACCCGGCAAGGTGCGCGGAGCGTAAACGGGGCCATCAGCGATGCCGTCGCCCTGATGACCAAGGCGGGTAATAGTGTAGGTTTGCGTCATGGGGTGCCTGATACCGGGGCTTGGCCGGCAACAAAACCCTTATTCCGCAGCTTCAGCCTGAATGAACCCGCCTGACTGACGATGCCAGAACCGGGCATACAGCCCACCCTGGTCCAACAACGCGTCATGTGTGCCGGTTTCCACGATACGCCCTTGGTCCAGGACAATAATCCGGTCCATCTCGCTGAGTGTGGACAACCGATGCGCGATAGCCAGAACCGTCTTGCCTTGCATCACCCGATGCAACGCCGTCTGGATCGAGGCCTCAACCTCGGAATCCAGCGCCGAGGTTGCCTCATCCAGCACCAATATTGGCGCATCCTTCAAAATGGCGCGCGCCAGCGCAATCCGCTGTCGCTGGCCACCGCTAAGCTTCACTCCGCGCTCGCCCAGATGTGCTTCATAACCGGTGCGTCCGTGGGCATCCTGAAGGCTGAGGATGAATTCATGCGCCTCGGCCTTTTTGGCCGCCTCGATCATTTCCTCTTCCGAGGCGTCAGGGCGGCCGTAAAGAATATTCTCCCGCGCCGACCGATTGAACATTGCGGTTTCCTGCGTGACCATGCCGATCTGACGGCGCAAGCTGTCCTGCGTTACTCCGGATACGTCCTGACCATCTATCAAGATCGTGCCCTTTTCACCATCGTACAGGCGCAACAGCAGCGAAACCAAGGTTGATTTCCCTGCCCCCGAAGCGCCGACAATGCCCAGTTTCTCACCCGGGTGCACGGTCATGTTCAGGCCTGATACACCGCCAACATCCCGACCGTAGGCAAAGCTGACATGGTCAAAGGTGATCTGGCCTTCGGGCACGGACAACTCCGCCGCGCCCGTTTGATCCTCGACCCGTTCGCGCTTGGCCAGCGTATTCATGCCGTTCTCGATCTCACCCACATTGGCGTAAAGACCCATGAGGGTGAAACTGACCCAGCCAGTCATCTGGGCAATGCGGATCGAAATGGCACCCGCGGCCACAATGTCACCGGCTGTCGCAGACCCCGCTTGCCACAGCCACAGCGTTGCACCTATCAGCAAAACCGGCAGAACCCCGGCCAACAACATCAAGATAAAGCGGAAACTGGCCGACAGGCTTCCGAACGCCAACATCTTTTCACGCAGATCAACCATGGAATTTCGCGCGGCGTGATCTTCGAATTCCGAATGGGCGAACAGTTTAACGGTTTTGATATTGGTGATCGTGTCGACAACTTGCCCGGACACCATCGCGCGAGCGCCTGCCCGCGCCGCTGAGCGTTTACGGATGCGCGGCAGATACCAACGGACAAGCAAGAAATACACGACCAGCCAAGCCGCAAATGGCAGCATAACCAGCGGATGAATAGACCCTAACAAAAGTAATGAGCCCCCCAGCGAGGCCAAGGCAAACACGATCGCACTGATCGTCTCGGATACCACCGACGCCATCGCGTTGGATGTTTGCATCTGCTTCTGCGCGATCCGCCCGGCAAAATCGTCGTCGAAATATGTGACCGACTGGCCCAACGTCCACCGGTTCAGCTTGGCCAGAACCAACGGCGTAATATTGGGCATGACGATATAGTTGTTGGTCAACGACGAAAGCCCGAACAGGGCTGGCCGCAGTAGCATGAAAAACGCAACGACCCCAAGGATCATCCAGACGTTGTTGGCGGTCAGAAAGTTCTCGGGTCCGCTTGTGGTTGCTGCATCAATGACCAGGCCCAGCATCCACGCAGTGCCCGCCTCCATCGCACCCGCAGTAGCCGAGAAAAACGCTGCGACGAAGATCATTGGCCATGCGCCAGACAGACACCAGCGAATGAACGCCCCCAGCGTTTGCGGCGGGGGCGTTTCGATGTTCTTGAACGGATTTATGAGGTCGGCAATCCTCATTCAGCGGCCTCCGGGTTCAGGAAGCCCCCAGATTGCCGTGCCCAGAACTGGGCGTAAAGCCCACCTTGCGCCAGCAGTTCTGAATGCCCGCCCTGTTCAACGATCCGACCACCATCCATGACCAGAATACGGTCCATCTGCGCGATGGTGCTCAGCCGGTGGGCGATGGCGATCACGGTTTTTCCTTGCATCATACCGTAGAGAGTTTCCTGAATTGACGCTTCGACCTCGGAATCTAGAGCGGATGTCGCCTCGTCCAACAGCAAAATGGGTGCGTCCTTCAGGATCACCCGCGCCAGCGTCACGCGCTGCCGCTGACCGCCGGACAGCTTCACACCCCGCTCGCCCACATGCGCATCATACCCCGTGCGCCCTTCTGGGTCTTGCAAATCAAGGATGAACTCATGCGCCTCAGCCTGTTTGGCGGCGGCGATCATCTGTTCTTCGGTGGCATCGGGGCGACCATAGAGGATGTTGTCACGCACCGACCGATGCAACAGGGCGCTGTCCTGCTGAACCATACCGATATGGCTGCGCAAACTGTCCTGCGTGACCCTGGAAATGTCCTGATCGTCAATCAGGATCGCACCTTGCTCAACGTCGTAAAACCGCAAAAGCAGCTTAACTAGGGTCGATTTTCCCGCACCGGACCGCCCGATCAGACCGATCTTTTCGCCAGGATTGAGGGTCAGATTGATGTGATCCAGCCCGCCGGTCTTGCGACCGTAATGGTGCGACAGATCGCGAATTTCGATCTGGCCCTTGTTCAGCTGCAAGGACTTAGCGTCCGGCATATCCAGCAGGTCAACGGGCTGGGCAATTGTTTGCATGCCCTCTGCCACGACACCAAGCTGGCGGAAGAAGCTGGTCAACGCCCACATGATCCATCCAGTCATCGCGTTCAGTCGCAGGGTCAAGGCAGTCGCCGCCGCAACGACACCCACAGATGCGCTCCCTTGCATCCAAAGGGAAATGGCCCAACCAACCACGCCGACGATCAGCAAACCGTTCAGAGCGACCAGTACCGCATCCATTATGGTGAAAATCCGCATTTCGACCTGAAAGGTACGTCGCGTTTCTTCAATGGCTTCGCGGGCATAGTCCAACTCTTGTTCGTTATGGGCGAACATCTTGACCGAATGGATGTTGGTATAGCTGTCCACCACCCGACCCGTCACAGCCGAGCGCGCATCGGACGCAGCCTGCGAAGCCGGACCGACCCTTTTCACCGTCCAGCGCACCAGAATGGCGTAAAGCGCAAACCAGATCAGCAGCGGCAACAGCAACCGTGGATCCGCCGCCATCAACAGGATCGCCGCGCCAATCAGATAGGCGATTGAGAATGAGATCGCGTCAAATACCTGAAACACGGCCTCACCCGCAGCAGGCGGCGTTTGCATGATCCGGTTGGCAATCCGACCGGCAAAGTCATTTTCGAACCACCCAACGGATTGGCGCAGAACGTGTTTGTGCGCACGCCAGCGGATCAGGGTGCCGAAATTCGGCAGGATCGTGTTGTTTAACAACAGCACGTCCACGACATGCAGCATCGGACGCAGCAGCAGCACAAATGCCGCGACCAAGATAAATTCGGTGCCGTGGTTCTGCCAGACCTCGGCCGGAGGGCCCGACAGCAGGTCAACCACTCGGCCCATGTAGTAAATCAGGCCAACTTCAACTGCGGCAACGACGACAGAGATTAAACCAGCCCAGAAGAACACCCGCATGAACGGTTGCGAGTAGTCCAGCATGAATGGCCACAACCGCGTCGGCGGCGTGTCGGTTTCCTTGTAGGCAACAAAAGGGTCAACGAGGTTTTCGAAATAGCGAAACATGGAGAGTGCTCCGGTTGAGCAAAAAGTAAGTCATGCGAAGAAAGATGGCGCCAGAACACCACCCCTACGGGTCAAAGTGTTCCAGCCTTAGCTGTCCCAGATCCCGTAATACATTCGCATCCCTCCATTCATGTGACAGGGGCAAATAATCATAAACTCTTTTACTTGTCATCCCCTTTTGAGACTTCCTTTATCCGCCAAGCAGATCTTCGCGGCCCAGTGTGAACCCCGAAGCAATCCACTTCGCCTCAAGATCGGCCAGTTTCTTGCCCAGCGCAGGACCGGTGAACTCGGGGATCAGATCGGTTGCCTTAATCGGGAAGGTCGCGCCCGCACCAACGTGGAGATCGTGCGTTATTGAGTCTAACCAAGGCATTTCCAAAAAAGCACATCGCAACAGCGCTTCGTGCAGCCCGTCTGTTTCACCGTACCGAAATCCCAATTCGGCAAAGCTGGCCGGGCTGGACGCCTCATCCCGCATTCGGGTCAGGCGCTGCAATTGTGCGCGGCTCAGGCGCAGGGTTTTTGCGACTTCCGGCGGTGCAATCGCCGCCAGTCGCCGCACCGGTTCCGGATCAGCGCCTGCCTGCTGTTCCAATGCAATCAACGGGGCCAATGCACGATCATCAGCACCCGGCAATAGTTGCACCAGTACTCCGGCGCTGCGCATTGCGGCGACGGACGGCGCGGGGTCTGGTGCGCCCAGAAGCTTCAAAAGCTCAGCACCCACGCGTTCGCGGGACAAGCCGGCCAGACCGTCCAGGTTGGACGCAATGGCGGCCAGAGCGTCGGGATCGAACCCTGCCTCGACATCGCCATACCAGGCGTGAAACCGGAAATAGCGCAGCGAACGCAGATAATCCTCGCGAATGCGGTTCGCGGCAGTGCCGATAAATCGGACGCGGCGCGCTTGCAGGTCTGGCAAACCGTTCAGAGGGTCCAAGATTGTCCCGTCGGGCCGTGCATATATCGCGTTCATCGTGAAATCGCGACGTGCGGCATCCTCTTCGACCTTGTCCGAAAAGGCGACGACGGCGCGACGGCCATCCGTTTCAACATCACGGCGAAAGGTAGTGATCTCATGCGGGATACCCTGACTAACCACGGTGATTGTGCCGTGATCAATCCCTGTGGGTATGGCCTTAAGCCCTGCTTTCTGCGCCAGCTCTACCACTGTGTCGGGCCGCGCATTTGTGGCGATGTCGATATCCGATACCGGAGCGCCTAACAGCGCGTTGCGCACACATCCACCCACAAACAAGGCTTGGTATCCGGCATCGGTCAGGGCAGCACAAACCCGTTGCGTTGCAGGTTCCGTCACCCAGTCTTCTGAAATTTGCGTCATTCGTTGATCCGTGATGCCAATCCCCGCAGAATTCGGGCTGTTGCGCCCCAGATGTAATAAGGGCCGAATGGTACCGTGAAGTAATACCGCCTTTGTCCGCGCCAGCGGCGCGATTCAACGATATAATTCGCAGGGTTGAGCACATGTGCAAGTGGAACTGAAAACACCTCGGCCACTTCGCCCGGCTCAGGCACGGGTTGGAAAGGTTTCCGCAGGATCGCCACCACAGGTGTGACGGTGAATGAGGTCACTGTTTCATGCGTCGGTAGGTGGCCAAGAATTTCCAGCATTTCCTGCGGCAGTCCGATCTCTTCGCGCGCCTCACGCAATGCAGTGGCAATTACGTCCGCATCGCCGTTATCCTGCTTGCCGCCTGGAAACGCTATCTGCCCCGGGTGATGCTTAAGCGCCGAGGATCGCTTGGTCAAAATCAAGCGCGGGGCGCCATCTGCTACCGAAATCGGAACCAAAACACCGGCGGGGCGCAGTTTGCGACCCTCAGGCAGGGCAAAATCGGGATTCAGGTCAAAATCACTGGACCCGTTGCCGGGGCGGCGCAAGGCCGCCCGCAGCTGATCTGTTGGATCAGGCGTTGTCAGCATCAAATCCGACCGTAGCAGGATCCAGCACGTAATGTGCACCGCAGAACTGACAATCAGCCGTCACGTCGCCTTCGGGCGTGGTCATCTTTTCGATGTCCTTGGCCGAATAGATCGACAGGCTCTGTCGAACACGGTCTTCCGAACAGGTACAGCCAAATTGCACTGACTGCGCATCGTATACCCGCGGCTGTTCCTCGTGAAACAGCCGGACCAACAGATCCGTAGGTGCAATCGACGGACCGATCAGTTCCAAATCGTCGACCGTATCCAGCAGGATGTTGACGCGGCCCCAGTTTTCACCTTCTTCACCATCGACAAGGTCATCCGCCGTCAGGATGTTTCCGTCGCCCTCACTGGATGCCACGAAGGGCGAAGCCTTAGGCATGTGCTGCAGCATGACACCACCGGCGCGCCAATGTTCGCCAACGCCGGGTTCGGTCGATTTTCCAAAGCTCAGCGAAAACCGGGTCGGTAACTGTTCCGACTGGGCGAAATACGCCTCGGCACAGGCACTCAGCGACCCACCGGCCAGGGGGGTGATCCCCTGATACGGCTGGGTCCCCTCACCCTGATCGATCATGATGGCAAAATACCCCTCACCCACTTGATCGAACGGCGCACTATCGGTCAGACGGTCGCGGTCAAAGCTGGCATAGGCGCGAATACGGGCCGGCTCCCCCTCTTGCTGAGGCGCATAATAGTCGGTCGCAATCATGCGCACCGGACCTTTAGACTGAACCTGCAGGGACAGCTTCCAGCGCAGCGCAACTGTCTGGCCGATCAATGCAGTCAGCAGGGCCATCTCGGCCACCAGAGCCTCGACCTTTTCTGGATAGTCATGCTGGCTCAGGATGCCATCAAGCACACCATCCAGACGGGCCACGCGGCCGCGCATATCCGATACATCAAGTTGAAAGGGCAGGACGGTGTCGTCCCACGCGATTTTTGTTCCAAGAGACATGGGGTTTCCTTACACGCCACAGGTTGGCATACCGCCAGCATATAGGTCGAACTATTCGGGTTTTAAGGGGCCATACATGATCAGACGGTTTGGTGAAACCCCTCAGGCCGGGCGAACATATACACGCCGGGTGGGGGTTTATGCGTTGTTGCCCCGTGGCCGCAGCCTTTTGCTGACCTGTCAGACAGAACCCGGGCCCGATCTGCAATTGCCCGGCGGCGGAATTGATCCGGGCGAATCACCCATCACTGCCCTGCACCGAGAAGTGTTCGAGGAAACCGGCTGGTTGATCGCGTCGCCCCGCCGCATCGGCGCTTTTCGTCGCTTCACTTATATGCCCGAATACGATTTGTGGGCCGAAAAGCTGTGCCATATCTATCGCGCGCGTCCCATCCAGCGCATGGGTCCACCGTCTGAGCCGTTCCATGAAGCCATATGGATGGACACCGCCGATGCGGTCCATTTGCTGGGCAATGACGGAGATCGCCACTTTGCCGGGCTGCATGAACAGCGGCTTTAGTGTCCGTTGTATTCAAAGAAAACAGCCGAAACATCATCATCCATACCTCGGCCAGGTGCCATCGCTTGCGTCAGCCGCCAGAACATATCGTCCAGGAACTCCGTTCCGTTTCGATCCGGCCCGCAATCCAGCGCCATTTGTCGCAAACCATCCTCGTCCAGCAGGCCACCGTCGGCGAGGCTGCATTCTGTGAACCCATCGGAATACAGCAATAGCCTGTCGCCGGGTTGCATGTAGAACTCGGTCCGCTGAAACGTGACGTCCGGCAGCAATCCGATAGGCAACCCGCCCTCGCCCAGAAATTCCGTTCTGCCGTCCTGACATAACAACAGCGGATGAGGGTGCCCGGCCTGCACCATTTTCACATGCCCGTTGCGCAGATCTACGATGGCATAGACCATCGTGAAATACTCTTCGATCCCCGTATCCGCCATCAGTCGCGAGTTCAGGGTTTCGGCAACTTCTTCCGGCGGTAGCAGAGCATAAAATTTGTCGAACCGCCGCGCCATCGCCACGTTCTGATCAAAATGATTGCTGGACAGATAGCCCCCCAAGCGCGCAGTCATCATCGCAGACGTGATGCCATGTCCGGACACATCGATACTGTAGAACCCAAGCCTGTTCACACCCGGAGAGAACATCCCCACCAGATCGCCGCCGATATGACCGCAGGGTTTCAGCAACATGCTGACCCGGGACTTGCCGAAATCGCGCGTCAGCTCAGGTACCAGCGATTCCTGTATCTTGCGTGCCTGGATCAGGTCCTTGTCGATCGCGTCATGGGCGACGCGCAGTTCTTCAAGCGCGGTTTCGATCAATTGGTTTTTCCTGGACAATTCGCGTTGCATATCCAGAATACGCGCACCGGCTGATATACGCGCCCGCAGTTCATCCGCCTCAAGCGGTTTGATCAGAAAATCATCCGCACCGGCATCCAGGCCGCGCGCCACTTCTTGCTTTTCGCTTTTGGAGGTCAGCAGGATGAAATAGCTGTATTGCTTGTTGTCCAAGGCGCGGAACGCCTTGCAGAAATCCAGCCCGCTCATCCCAGGCATCACCCAATCGCTGAGGACAAGATCCGGCGGGTCCGACGCGCACATTTCAATCGCAACATCGCCGCTATCGGCTTCAAGCACGTCGAAGCCCCATTTTTTGAGCGAGGCGACCAGAATACGGCGCTGCAGGCGGCTGTCATCGACAACAAGCACCTTTTGGATCACACCAAAATCTAGATCTGATCCACTGTCTGCCTGACTGACCCTCGTCACCTTAACCCTCTACTCAACGGCGCTTATCGGAATGGGAAGACCCTATCGCGCCGCAGTTTAACAATGGGTGAAAGCCGAAATTCAATCCGCTTAACCTGCTCTTTACCGGTTCCGCGATACCAAATCCCCGGGCAGATAAAGCGAGGATGGCATGATCAACTGGTCCAGGGTCCGGCAACTAAGGGACGAGGTTGGCGCCAATGAGTTTGATGAAGTGATGCAGATCTTCCTTGACGAGGTGAACGAAGCCCTTACCCGGCTTCGGAACGACACCGCCCGCACAGAGTTTGAACAAAACCTGCATTTCATAAAAGGTAGCGCGCTGAGCCTTGGATTCGAGGCTGTGGCCAAGCTGTGTCAGGACGGGGAACGACAATCGGCACAAGGGGACAGCAAGGCGGTCGACTTTGCCAATATCCTCAGCATTTTTGAACGCTCAACCGCCGAATTTAAGGCGGGGCTCGGCAGTCTTTAGCGAATGTCAGCGTGGCTTCTTCCTGTTCGCGACGCTACATTTCCCGGCAATTCCAGAAATCGAAATGAGAATTGAACAGGCCGGAGAGACACACAAATTGATCGTGGCTTCAAATCACGAACTGCGCCAGCGTTTCGTCTTCGGTGATGTCGGTATAGGTAAAACCCGCATCATCAAGATGCGCAAACAGGCGCACAAAATTTTCAGGCTTTCGCGTTTCGATACCGATCAGCACAGACCCGAAATTGCGCGCCGACTTTTTCATGTATTCAAAGCGGGCAATATCGTCTTCGGGGCCCAGGATGCCCAGAAACTCTTTTAGTGCACCCGGACGTTGTGGCAGGCGCAAGATGAAGTATTTCTTGACGCCGGAATAACGCTGCGCCCGTTCCTTGACCTCAGGCAATCGTTCGAAATCAAAGTTGCCGCCTGAGGTGACGCACACCACGGTTTTTCCCCGGATAAAACTCTGCACGTCGCCCACAGCCTCGACCGCCAAGGCCCCCGCTGGTTCCAGAACGATGCCCTCGACGTTCAGCATTTCGATCATGGTGGTACAGATGCGATCTTCGGACAGAACCAAGACGTCGGACAAATGGCGGGATTTCAACAGCTCAAACGGCTTTTCACCGATCCGACCTACTGCCGCGCCGTCGACAAATGTATCTACGTGATCCAGAGCCACCGGATGGCCCGCCGCCAAAGCCGCGCGCAGACAGGCGCCACCCGCCGGCTCCACGAACAGACAATGCGTCCGATCCCCGAACCATGCGGCCACGCCAGACGACATGCCACCACCACCCACCGGCAAGATGACATGATCGGGAACCCGTCCAAGCTGTTCTTCAATCTCAACCGCTAGGGACGCCTGACCTTCGATCACGTCCTCATCATCAAAGGGCGACAGAAAGTACCCACCTTGCCGGGCGCACCAGTCTTGCGCGGCGGCCAGCGTGTCATCGAAATAGTCTCCGGTCAGGTGAATCTCGATGTTGTCGCCGCCGAAAATCCGGGTCTTCTGGATTTTCTGCTGCGGCGTGGTCACAGGCATGAAAATGACACCGCGTACGTTCAGATGTTTGCACATATAGGCAACACCCTGCGCATGATTGCCCGCACTGGCGCAGACGAACAGATCCTGCCCTTGCTGCTTGCGCATGGCATTGAACGCGCCGCGGATCTTATAAGACCGCACCGGGCTGAGATCCTCACGCTTAAGCCAGATATCGGCGCCATAGCGGTCGGACAGATGGGCATTCCGTTGCAACGGCGTTGCCGGAAAAACAGAACGCATCACCTGTTCGGCGGCGCGGGCGCGGGTCATGAAATCGGTCATGAACGTTTCAGTGCCGCATCACCGCCGAAAGGGCAAGGAGTACATATGTGTACGCGAGTCAGGCGAGTTCGCGCTTTTCGACACAAAGACCGTACATGGTTGTCAGAACGCTCAGGCTTACCATTGCGATCATCCAATTTACGATGGCCTGAAGCGCATACCCTAATAGTGCCGAGAAGACCCCTAAGAACCCTACAACAAGACCAATAGCAAAACCAAACGCGCCCAAAATCGGGAAAACGATAAGAATTGCTGTCGCAATAGGCCGCGTAGCACGCCACGAGTCATCAAATCTGATCGGCTTTCCCACAGCGCTTGCGGGAAGAACCAGGCTCAGACGCTGAGTGACCCAAATAGTAAAAATCAGCCCGACACCCAATAGAACGCCGCCAAACAATGACAGCGATCCTGCTATAAAACCGCCGGCGGCGTAAACAACGGCGAACAATAGGGCTACCATACCTAAGAGGATCAACCCTAACAAAAGACCCCACCCGAAATACCCTAAAATGCGTGAAACATTAAAATCCGGGATTGTCTTTTCTGGATACTCTTCCAGCAGACAGTAGCGATGCCAAGAAACAGCAACCCATAAGGTGGCAATGTAACTCAGAAGCCCAAGCAGCAAGACACCCTCGAACTGACCCTGTCCTCCGGTGACGTATTCCGACCCTTTTACGATGAAAAGCACAACCCCGAACAGGGAAACCGCTATTAACGGGGACGACACTCGCAACGCAGTACCAAAATCATTAAAAATCATGTTAAGCGCGTGCTTAAAAATTCTCCAACCCAACATCCGAAAACTGCCCTCTCAACCAATCCTTGTTTTATAGACGAACGTTTCACCTCAATTCCGGCGCCGGGTCAACGCAGATAACTTGCCCCCGCTCACAAAACCCGTTAGGGGCCAATCGTCTTATGAATAAGGGGAAGTCAGATGTCCGCGCCCAAGAAAGTTGTTCTGGCCTATTCCGGTGGCCTTGATACTTCGATCATCCTGAAATGGCTGCAGACCGAGTATGGTTGTGAGGTCGTAACCTTCACTGCCGATCTGGGTCAGGGTGAGGAACTTGAGCCAGCGCGCCAAAAGGCCGAGATGCTGGGAATCAAGCCCGAGAATATCTTTATTGAGGATGTCCGCGAGGAATTCGTCCGCGATTTTGTCTTCCCCATGTTCCGCGCCAATGCGCAGTATGAGGGCCTGTATCTGCTGGGCACCTCGATCGCGCGCCCGCTGATTTCGAAACGTCTGGTTGAGATTGCCGAAGCAACCGGTGCCGACGCGGTTGCCCACGGCGCAACCGGCAAGGGCAATGATCAGGTGCGGTTCGAACTCGCGGCTTACGCGCTGAACCCCGACATCAAGGTGATCGCGCCCTGGCGCGAATGGGACCTGACCAGCCGGACCAAGCTGTTGGAATTTGCCGAAGCGAACCAGATCCCGATCGCCAAGGACAAACGCGGCGAGGCACCCTTCTCGGTTGATGCCAACCTGCTGCACACCTCGTCCGAGGGTAAGGTTCTGGAAGACCCTGCCGATATGGCGCCCGACTATGTCTATCAGCGCACGGTTCACCCCGAGGATGCGCCGACCGAGCCTGAATTCATCGAGATTGGTTTCGAAAAAGGCGACGCGGTCAGCATCAATGGCGAAGCGATGAGCCCCGCAACCATTCTGACCAAGCTGAACGAATATGGCGGCAAACACGGCATTGGCCGTCTGGATCTGGTCGAGGGTCGCTTTGTTGGCATGAAATCGCGCGGCATCTATGAAACACCTGGCGGCACCGTCCTGCTGGAAGCGCACCGTGGTATCGAGTCGATCACCATGGACCGTGGCGCGATGCACCTGAAAGACCAGTTGATGCCGCAATATGCGGAAGCAATCTATAACGGCTTCTGGTACTCACCCGAACGCGAAATGCTGCAAGCTGCGATCGACAAGTCGCAGGAACACGTCACCGGCACCGTCCGCGTGAAACTGTACAAAGGTCTGGCATCGACCGTTGGCCGCTGGTCGGATCACTCGCTGTATTCAGAGGAACACGTGACCTTTGAAGACGATGCCGGGGCATATGATCAGAAAGACGCAGCCGGATTTATCCAGTTGAACGCCCTGCGGCTGAAATTGCTGGCCGCGCGCGAAAAGCGTCTGTCCAAGTAAGTCACGCCATTGTTGGATGACGAACCCGGTGTCCAAGAGGGCGCCGGGTTTTTCTTTGTCTTCGCTGACCAGTCAGTTCCAGTAGCGTCACCCTTGCCTGTTTCGTCCCTTTTTCTTTACGCAAGGGTCAACAGGGAAAGGGTAGACCATGCTTCAGGACATCGCTGACGGGATTCAAAAAGGTCTGAAAGACAAGACGTTTGACGGCTCTCTCAAGTTCGATTGCGGTGATGACGGGGTGATCGTGCTGATCGACAATCAGGCGACGACGCAAGATCAGGATGCAGACTGCACAATACGAATTTCACAGGAAAACCTGACCAAACTGCTGACCGGCAAGCTGAACCCAATGACCGGCGTGGCATTGGGTAAGCTCAAGATCTCGGGCAATATGGGTGTGGCAATGAAACTGGGACAGTTGCTGGGGTAAGCGCCGATAAACTCGTCTCACCAGCGCGTGACAAACCATGTCAGCGGATTGCAACGGCAGAAAAGTAGGGGCAGCCTGATCTCAGAAGGAGATCTGCCATGACCCGGACCGCATACCTCTGTTTCGTTAAACCGTCGCTTCTGTTTGTCCTGATCACACTGGCCGCGATGTTGCGCGCCCTGCCCGCACCAGCTGCCGGCACCGAAACCCTGACCGTCGCCGGAGGGTGTTTCTGGTGCGTTGAATCCGATTTTGAATCTGTTCCCGGCGTGATTGGCGCCGTATCCGGTTTTACCGGCGGTAAGACAGCCAACCCGACTTATGACCAAGTGACGAAAGGTGGCACCGGACATTACGAGGCTGTTCAGATCACCTTCGACTCTTCGCGGGTTTCCCGTGAAACCCTGCTGAGCATGTTCTTCCGTTCCGTTGATCCAACCGATGCAGGCGGCCAGTTCTGTGATCGCGGCAACAGCTATCGCACTGCTGTTTTTGTCTCTAACACAGGCGAAAAGGCGTTAGCGCAGAAAGCCAAAGCCAATGCGCAGCAAGCGCTGGGTCAAACCGTAGTTACGCCCATCTTAAACGCGGGCACCTTTTACCCGGCCGAAGCTTACCATCAGGATTACTACAAGGGCGACAAGCTGGTGCTCACCCGCTTTGGTCCGAAACGCCAGAAAAACGCATACAAAGCCTACCGCAAAGCCTGCGGTCGGGATGCGCGCGTCAAGCAGCTCTGGGGTAGCAACGCACCATTCGCCGGGTCCTAACCGAACCGGGCCTCCAACACCTCTTTGAGGTCGGGAATAACATCCGCCGTGCCGTGCCGCGTGACCATCAGGGCCGCGGCACGATTTGCTTGTGCAATCGCCTGCGGCATCGGCAACCCGCGGTCCATTCCGGCCAGGACGTATCCGGTAAAGGTATCCCCTGCGCCGGTCGTGTCCACGGCTTTCACCTTGTGTGCCGAAATCTCAAGTGCCTCACCATCCTTGGGTAGGTAGCGCGCGCCTTTAGACCCCAACGTGACCAGTACATGCTTAACAGGCAATTCAGCGATGGATTGGCCCGTACTTTCGCGCAGCTGTTCTGCCTCGACTTCATTCAGGATCAGGAAGTCCAGATAAGGCAGCACCGCCTGCACGGCATCACCCTGAAACGGCGCGGCGGCATAGCAGACGGTCAGTCCAAGATCACGGCCCATGCGGGCGGCCTCGACCTGAGCGTTGGTCTCGTTCTGCATAACCAGCAGATCACCGGGAACAGCCTGCGATAAGGCCTGTCCCAGCTGATCCTGTTCGATGGCGTGGTTCGCGCCGGGATACAGAATGATCTGGTTCTCACCCTGCTTGTCAACCGCAATGATCGCGTGACCTGTAGGCACGTCGACCTCGGCAATAAACCGGGTGTCGACGCCATATTCGGTCATGCGATCCAAGGCCCAGCGCCCGTCCGGCCCAATGCCTCCGATATGCGCCACACGCGATCCGGCACGCGCCGCTGCAACGGACATGTTGGCCCCTTTGCCACCCAGAAACCGCTCCAAGTTCGAAGCGGCCAGGGTTTCACCGGCAGTGGGCAGATGCGGCAGGGCATAGACCATGTCCGCATTGATCGAGCCTAGGTTCCAGATCGTCACGGTTTATCCAATATCGCAAGAGGCCAGAATGGCCATGTTCAGAATGTCATTTGCTGTCGAGCCAGTCGAACAGATCTGAATCGGCTTATCGACACCGGTCAGGATCGGGCCAATGACGTTCGCGCCACCCATCTCTTGCATCAGCTTGGTCGAGATTGAGGCCGAATGCCGTGCTGGAACAATCAGGATATTCGCCGGGCCCGTCAGACGCGAGAAGGGATAAGCCTCCTGCTGTTCCACGTTCAGCGCCACATCCACGGTCATCTCGCCATCATATTCGAAATCGACGCCGCGCTTATCCAGAATCTCGGGCGCTACGTGCATTTTCTCAGCCCGCTCAGATACCGGATAGCCGAAGGTGGAAAAGCTGACAAAGGCAACGCGTGGGTCCAGCCCCAAATGCCGCGCGACCGAGGCCGAGCGTTCGGCGATATTGGCCAGATCATGCTCATCCGGCCATTCATGGACCAGCGTGTCACCAATCAAAACGATCTTACCCTTGTGCAACAGCGCCGTTACACCAACGGCCCCATGTTCGGCATCAGCGTCAAACACATGATTGATGCGTTCCAGCACATGTGCCGATTTCCGCGTTGCACCGGTGACCATGCCATCGGCGTGGCCATGCGCCAGCATCAAACAAGAGAACACATGGCGATCCCGCGCGGCCAGACGATGGATATCCTTGCGATCAAAGCCACTGCGCTGCAGACGCTTGTAAAGAAAATCCTTATAGGCTTCGAGATGCGTGGTTGTGGAGGCGTTAATCACCTCCAGCTCGCGCACCGCGTCCTCCAGGCCGGCGGCTTCCAGCTTTTCCTTCACATCGTCTGGACGACCAACAACCAGCGCCTTGCCAAAGCCCGATCGCTGATACATCACCGCCGCGCGCAAGACGCGTGGATCGTCGCCTTCGGCAAAGATCATCCGGCTTTGCGCTTGACGTGCACGGGCGTTCAGGCCGCGCAGGATGCTGGCGGTCGGGTCCATGCGGGATTTCAGGCTCAGCTCATAGGCGTCCATATCAATGATCGGGCGTCGGGCTGCTCCGGTGTCCATCCCGGCCCTTGCCACGGCGGGCGGAATACGGTGGATCAGGCGTGGGTCGAACGGCGTCGGGATAATGTAATCCCGGCCAAAGGTCAGAGATTTGCCATAGGCCATGGCAACCTCATCCGGCACATCCTCGCGCGCCAGATTGGCCAGTGCATGGGCGCAAGCGATCTTCATCTCGTCATTGATAGCGCGGGCGTGAATGTCCAGCGCGCCGCGGAACAGGTAAGGGAAGCCCAGAACGTTGTTCACCTGGTTCGGATAATCGCTGCGCCCGGTGGCGACGATGGCATCAACACGAACCTCATGCGCCTCTTCTGGCGTAATCTCCGGGTCCGGGTTCGCCATGGCGAAAATCACCGGGTTGTCTGCCATGCTGGCAACCATATCCTGCGTCACTGCCCCTTTGACCGACACACCAAGGAATACGTCCGCGCCCTTCATCGCCTCTTCCAATGTGCGCAACTCGGTGGTGATCGCGTGGGCCGATTTCCACTGGTTCATGCCCTCGGTCCGGCCTTGGTAGATCACGCCCTTAGTGTCGCAGACGATGCAGTTTTCGTGTTTTGCGCCCATCGACTTGAGCAGCTCGATACAGGCGATACCCGCCGCACCCGCGCCGTTCAGGACGATTTTCACGTCTTCGATCTTTTTGCCCGAGATACGCAGCGCGTTCAGCAGGCCCGCCGCACAGATCACCGCCGTGCCGTGTTGGTCGTCGTGGAAGACGGGGATGTCCATCTCTTCCTTCAGGCGCTGTTCGATGATGAAACACTCGGGCGCCTTGATGTCTTCCAGGTTGATACCGCCAAAGGTCGGTCCCATCAGGCGCACGGCGCGGCAGAATTCGTCAGGATCTTCGGTATCAAGTTCGATATCGATCGAGTTCACATCGGCGAACCGCTTGAACAGGACAGATTTCCCCTCCATCACCGGCTTCGAACCCAACGCGCCAAGATTACCAAGGCCCAGAACGGCAGTACCGTTAGAGATCACAGCAACCAGATTGCCCTTGTTGGTGTAGTCGTAAGCAGTCTCTGGGTTTTCGGCGATAGCTTCACATGGAACAGCGACACCGGGGCTATAAGCCAGCGACAGATCGCGTTGCGTCGTCATGGGAACGGTGGCCTGAACCTCCCACTTGCCGGGTGTCGGGTCGAGGTGAAAGGCCAGCGCCTCTTCTTTGGTGATCTTCGCTTTGGGCATGTGATGGGTCGTTTCTTTACATCTGCGGGACTTTTGCCTCATAGCGCAGGCAGGCGCGCGCCTCAACGAGAATACTTTTCACCTTTCGTCGAGATGGGTGGATTTGTAAGGTCGCGACCGGAATACGCCAAAAGGGGTCAGCCTTGTCCACAGTCACGCCGATGATGGCGCAATATCTCGAAATCAAAGAAGCGCATGCCGATGCCTTGCTGTTTTACCGCATGGGCGACTTTTACGAGATGTTCTTTCAGGACGCCGTCAACGCCGCCGAAGCGCTGGACATCGCCTTGACCAAACGCGGAAAGCATAACGACACCGACATTCCGATGTGCGGCGTACCGGTCCATGCGGCCGAGGGGTATCTGCTGACCCTGATCCGGAAAGGGTTTCGCGTGGCCGTCTGCGAACAGATGGAAAGCCCGGCTGAAGCGAAAAAAAGAGGCTCTAAATCGGTCGTAAAGCGCGATGTTGTGCGCCTCGTAACGCCTGGCACTTTGACCGAAGATGCCCTGCTTGAGGCTCGCCGCCACAACTTCTTGGCCGCCTATGCCGAGGTTCGCGATGAGGCCGCGCTGGCTTGGGCCGATATCTCAACTGGCGCATTTCACGTGATGCCTTTGACCTCAGTGCGCCTCAGTCCCGAACTGGCCCGGCTGGCTCCATCCGAGTTGATCGTGGCCGATGGTGTGCAGGACAAACTGAACGAACCCGTTATGGATCTGGGTATCTCGCTGACTCCGATCGGGCGTGCCAGCTTCGACAGCACTGTGGCGGAAAAGCGCATATGCGGGCTGTTTCACGTGGGCGCACTGGACGCATTTGGCAGTTTCGGCCGGGCTGAGATTTCCGCCATGGGCGCACTGATCGACTATCTGGAAATCACGCAAAAAGGCAAACTGCCGCTTCTGCAAACCCCATTGAAAGAATCTGAGGACCGAGTCGTTCAGATCGACGCCGCCACACGGCGCAATCTAGAACTGACCCGATCCCTGTCCGGTGGCCGCGCTGGTTCGCTGCTATCTGTGATGGATCGTACTGCCACACCGGGTGGCGCAAGGCTGTTGGATCAACGGCTTTCGAGCCCATCCCGCAATCTGGATGTCATCCATGGGCGGCTGGATGCTGTAACTTTTGCGGCCGACGACAGCCTGATCACATCAGACCTGCGCGAGGCCTTGCGCAAAACTCCGGATCTGGACCGGGCGCTGTCCCGCCTGTCACTGGATCGGGGTGGCCCGCGGGATCTGACCGCCATTCGCAACGGCCTGACACAGGCCGCAGCAATCGCCGAACTCTGCGCAGGTCGAGACCTGCCAGTTGTCCTAGCCACCGCCCTGCAAAATCTGGTCGGATTTGACGACCTGCTGTACCTGCTTGACGAAGCGCTTGTGGCCGAACCCCCATTGCTGGCCCGGGACGGCGGGTTCATCGCCCCGGGTTATGATGCCGAACTAGACGAAGCCCGCACCCTGCGCGACGAAGGTCGTTCCGTCATTGCCGGGTTTCAGCAGAAATATGCAGAACACACCGGCATCACATCGCTTAAGATCAAGCATAACAATGTGCTGGGCTACTTCATCGAAACAACGGCCACCCATGCCGAGAAAATGCTGAACCCGCCGTTCAGCGAAACCTACATCCATCGGCAGACCACAGCCAATCAGGTGCGCTTCACCACAGTCGAACTGTCCGAGATCGAAACCCGCATTCTGAACGCCGGAAACTTGGCGCTTGAGATCGAAAAGCGGCTCTATGCAACGCTTTCTGGCGAAATTCTGGATAAGGCCGCACGGCTCAACCAAGCCGCGCGCGGTTTGGCTGAACTGGATCTGACCACTGCTCTGGCCGATCTGGCGCGTGGTGAGAACTGGTGCCGCCCACAGGTTGATGCCTCGCGCGCCTTCAACGTTCAGGGCGGCAGGCATCCGGTCGTCGAACAGGCATTGCGCCAGCAAAACGGTGACGCCTTCGTTGCTAATGACTGCGATCTCAGTGCTGACAAAGGCGCGGCGATCTGGCTGCTGACCGGTCCCAACATGGCCGGTAAGTCGACCTTCCTACGCCAAAATGCCCTGATTGCCTTGCTTGCCCAGATGGGCAGTTACGTCCCGGCAGAGCGGGCGCATATCGGTCTTATCAGCCAGTTGTTCAGCCGCGTCGGAGCGTCGGATGATCTGGCACGCGGGCGCTCGACCTTTATGGTCGAAATGGTCGAAACCGCCGCCATTCTCAATCAGGCTGATGACCGCGCTCTTGTTATTCTTGATGAAATCGGTCGCGGTACGGCCACCTATGATGGCCTCTCCATCGCCTGGGCCACGCTGGAACATCTGCACGCCTCCAACAAATGTCGCGCCCTGTTCGCAACCCATTACCATGAACTCACCGCACTTGCCGGCAAACTGGAAGGCGTGGAAAACGCCACCGTTGCTGTCAAAGAATGGGAAGGCGAAGTGATCTTCCTGCACGAAGTTCACAAAGGCGCGGCTGACAGGTCCTACGGTGTGCAGGTCGCCCAATTGGCAGGACTGCCCGCCTCGGTCGTTGAACGTGCCCGTATCGTTCTGGATCAACTTGAAAAAACCGAACGCGAAGGGGGGAAGCAAAAGACCCTGATCGACGATCTGCCTTTGTTTTCGGCCGCCCCGCCACCGCCACCATCAGCGCCCAAAGCTTCTCCGGTAACCGACATGCTGAACGATATTCTGCCGGATGAGCTTACCCCGCGCGAAGCACTCGACCTGATCTACAAACTGAAAGAGGCGGCCAAAACCTGACCGCCCCTTCACCTTTTCAAAAATACTCTCGCCCAAGGCTTGGCTTCAACGAAGCCAATTAACTTGCCGGAGTAGACGACACCCCAACCTGCGCCGGCCGCAGCAGGCGATCATGCAACATGAAGCCTTCTGCGGACACCTGTATTATGTCACCTGCACGGGTACCCGGCACCGGGGCCTCGAACATCGCTTCATGCACGTTGGGATCAAACCGGTCGCCAACTTCGGGCGTGATCACTTCCATCCCATGCTTTTGGAACACGTCCTTCAGCGCACGCATGGTCAGTTCCACGCCTTCCAGAAGGGGTCCTGCCACTTCTTTCTGCTCATCGGTCGCGGCTTCAAGCGCACGTTTCATGTTGTCGTAAACCGGCAGCATGTCGCGGGCCAGTTTCGATCCGCCATATTGTTCCGCATCGCGGCGCGCCCGGTCACCCCGCTTGCGCGCGTTTTCCGCATCCGCCAGCGCGCGCATGAACTTGTCTTTGAAATCATCCCGCTCAGCACGCAGCGCATCAAGTTCCAGCGCTTCTTCACTGATCTCGGCAAATTCCTCGGCCAGCTCTTCCGCCTCGGCGGCTGCGATATCGTCCAGAAATTCTTCGTTTTTGGGCTCTGCCATCTCTTACCCTCTAGCTCCGGTCGGAAATCAGTTTGCCGACCAGTTGCGCCGTATAATCCACGATCGGCACGATCCGCCCATAATTCAGACGAGTGGGTCCGATGACCCCAACCGCACCAATTATCTTTCGATCAGCGTTCATATATGGAGACACCACCAAAGAGGAACCCGAAAGTGAGAAAAGTTTGTTCTCTGAGCCGATAAAAATGCGCACACCCTCGCCTTCTTCGGTCAATTCGAGGAATTCAGCAATGTCTTGCTTTCGCTCCAGGTCGTCAAACAACGTTCGGATTCGGTCCAATTCCTCGGCTTCGCCTGGCTCCCCCAGCAGATTCGCCCGCCCGCGCACGATCAAACGGGCCGAGTCTGTCCCGTCCCCATCCCAAGCCGCCATGCCGCTTTCGACCATCTCGCGCGCCAATACATCAATTTCCTGCCTGCGCGCGGTAATCTGGGTCTGCATCTGACGCAACACTTCGCTGAGCGTTCGTCCTTCGATCAGAGAGTTCAGAAAGTTCGCCGCCTCGCGCATCGAACTGGGTGTCTGTCCCGGCGGAGGCGTAAATAGCCGGTTTTCCACATGCCCGTCCGCAAAAACCAGAACCACCAAAGCGCGGTCATGGGCCAGAGACACGAACTCTATATGCTTGATCTCGGACTCTTGCTTGGGGGTCAGAACCAGCGATGCGCCATGTGTTACGTGTGACAAGGCCGAACCAACTCGGTCCAGCATCCCGCCCACATCACCCGCGTTAGAGCCTAGTGTTTCATCCAACTTCTGCCGATCGTCTACACCAAGATCACCCACTTCCAGCAACCCATCGACGAACATCCGCAGACCCATCTGCGTGGGCACCCGGCCTGCACTGACATGCGGGCTGTCGAGAAGACCCAAAAATTCGAGATCCTGCATCACATTGCGTACGGTGGCGGCGCTGACCTTTTCCGACAATGTGCGGGTCAGCGAGCGGCTTCCGACCGGTTCGCCGCTGTCCAGATAGCTCTCGACGATCAACCGGAACACCTCGCGTGACCGGTCATTCATTTCGTCCAGAACTCTACTTGCTTTGCTCATCGGCAATCCTCTGCTGGATCGGCATTAAATCGCAGACATCTGAAAGGTCAATCGGGGTTGCATCCTAAGGCACGGGGACGTTATCCCCAACCCAGCAAACAAAGGATTTTCCATGCGACCCTCAGGACGAGATTTAAGCGAAATGCGCGCCGTTTCAATCGAAACGGGGTTTACCAAACATGCCGAAGGTTCCTGCCTGATCAAAATAGGCGATACCCATGTCCTGTGCACCGCCACGATTGAGGATCGCGTGCCACCGTTCATCAAGGGCTCGGGCCTGGGTTGGGTTACCGCCGAGTACGGCATGTTGCCGCGCGCAACAAACACCCGCATGCGGCGCGAGGCGGCCAGTGGCAAGCAAGGCGGCCGTACCGTAGAAATTCAACGCCTGATCGGTCGTTCGCTACGCGCAGGCGTGGATCGGGTTGCGTTAGGTGAGCGTCAGATCACCGTGGACTGCGATGTTATCCAGGCTGATGGCGGCACCCGCTGCGCCTCGATCACAGGTGGTTGGGTGGCGCTGCGTCTGGCCATGAACAAACTGATGAAAACCGGTGACGTCATTTCCGACCCGCTGGTCGATCCCGTCGCGGCCGTATCCTGCGGCATCTACGCGGGCCAACCTGTCCTGGACCTGGACTATCCCGAAGACAGCGAAGCTGGTGTTGACGGTAACTTCATCATGACCGGATCAGGCAAACTGATCGAAGTGCAGATGAGCGCCGAGGGCTCTGTTTTCAGCCGTGATCAAATGAACCAGCTGATGGATCTGGCAGAAAAAGGCGTGGGTGAGCTGGTTGCGGCCCAAAAGGCAGCCACCGCATGACCCGCAAGTTCGACGGCGACAGGCTGCTGGTGGCCACGCACAACAAAGGCAAGCTTGAGGAGATGACCCATCTCCTTGAGGCCTTCGGCGTGAAGGTTGTTGGCGCGGCAGAGATGAACCTGCCGGAACCGGAAGAAACCGAAGATACATTCGTCGGTAACGCCCGGATCAAGGCCCATGCGGCGGCACAAGCTACCGGCCTGCCTGCCCTGTCGGACGATTCCGGAATCACGATCGACGCGCTGGACGGCGCGCCCGGTGTCTACACCGCCGATTGGGCAGAAACCGGCAATGGCCGCGATTTCCTGATGGCGATGACTCGCGCACATGATGAGCTCGAGGCCGCACAGGCGCCTCATCCCCGCACTGCACAATTTCGCTGCACGCTGGTCCTGGCCTGGCCTGATGGTCATGACGAAGTGTTTGAGGGCGTCATGCCCGGTCAGCTTGTCTGGCCCATCCGTGGGGAAAACGGCTTCGGTTATGACCCGATGTTCCAACCGGACGGGCACGATGTGACCTGTGCGGAAATGGTTCCGGCGGAAAAACACAAAATCAGCCATCGCGGACGCGCCGTAAATGCCTTTGTTCAAGGCTGTTTCGGTGGATGACTGGCGGCATGGAGGTTTCGGCCTCTATGTGCACTGGCCTTTTTGCGAGGCTAAGTGCCCCTATTGCGATTTCAACAGCCATGTTTCGAAAAATATTGATCAAAAACAATGGCTTAAATCTTATTTAGCTGAACTGCACCGCTCGGCATCTGAAACCCCAGATCGGGTTTTAAGCACGATCTTCTTTGGTGGCGGCACGCCGTCCCTTATGGCACCAGAAACGGTGGCAGCCATTATCGACGAGGCGCGCAAGCTTTGGCGCCCTGCAAATGACATGGAAGTCACGCTTGAGGCCAACCCCGGATCGGTCGAGGCAGGCCGGTTTGCCGCCTATCGCGATGCAGGCGTGAACCGAGTTTCCATGGGCGTTCAGGCCCTGAATGACGAGGACCTGCGCCGATTGGGTCGTATCCACACGGTCTCCGAGGCCCGCGCCGCATTTGATATCGCCCGCGACTGCTTTGACCGCGTCAGCTTTGACATGATTTACGCACGTCAGCATCAAACCCCGAAGGCCTGGCAAGCAGAACTGACCGAGGCGCTGTCGATGGCCATCGATCACCTCTCGCTCTATCAATTGACGATTGAGGAAGGCACCGCCTTTGGGGACCGGTATGCAGTTGGTAAGCTGCGTGGACTGCCCAAGGATGACCACGCCGCCGACATGTATCTGGCCACACAAGAGATCTGCGAAGCCCACGGCCTGCCCGCCTATGAGGTTTCCAACCATGCCCGTCCGGGGGCAGAATCCCGGCACAACTTGATCTATTGGCGTTACGGAGATTACGTCGGTGTCGGACCCGGCGCGCACGGGCGTATTACGCTGGACGGCCAGAAGATAGCGACAGAGACCTATCTGTCACCCAACGCCTGGCTCAGTGCTGTTGAAAAAGGAAACGGCGAGAAAGAAAGATCATTGCTATCTACGCAAGATCAGGCAAGTGAATACCTTATGATGGGTATGAGAATTTCTGAAGGACTAGATGTTGATCGTTTCAATGCACTTTCCGATCTCACACTGCCAGAAAACAAACTGAGAGACCTGGAAGAGCTGGGTATGATACACCGATCAAACGGCCGATTGATCGCCACCAAAGATGGTCGCGCAGTCCTGAATGCGGTCATTCGAGAGTTATTGGGATAAACGATGCAGTACCTCTGGGCCGCAATGGGATTGATCTGCGTCGGGTTGGCTGTTGTCGGCATTGTGTTGCCGCTGCTGCCGACGGTCCCGTTTCTTTTGCTGGCCGCGTTCTTTTTTGCCCGATCTTCCTCCCGACTGCACACTTGGCTGGTCAGTCATGGAACCTTCGGGCCGATGATCTTGGATTGGCAACGCTCGGGCTCCATTCGTCCGGCCGCAAAAAAGGCGGCCACCCTGTCGGTTGCCGCCGTTTTTGGATTGTCTGTCGTTCTTGCGCTTCCAAGCCACGTCCTGATCATTCAGGCAGTTGTCCTTAGCGGGGTTATGATTTTTATCTGGACCCGCCCTAACGGCTGAGCTTGGCGCAAAGATCGTCCAATTGATCAAGGTTTTCGTAGGTCAGCACGACCTGCCCCGTTTCCGATCCCGCTTTGTGGTTGATGGCTACTTTCATCGCCAGAATGGCCGAAAGATCCTTCTCCAACGCGCGCGTATCCGCATCCTTGCCAGCATTCAGATTTCTGGACCGCGGCGCCGCCTGAGGAGCATCCCCCTGCTGTTGTTTTTTCACCAGCGCTTCAGTCGCACGCACGCTCAGCCCGTCCTTGACGACGATCTTCGCCAGCTCAGAGGGGTCTTCAGCTGTGATCAGCGCCCGGGCATGACCGGCAGACAGTTTTCCTTCAACAACAAGCTTCTGAACGTCCATCGGCAACGACAGCAAACGCAAAAGGTTCGCAATATGGCTGCGGCTTTTACCCAACGCTTCGGCCAGCTTTTCCTGTGTATGGCCAAAACGATCCATCAACTGCTTGTAACCCGCAGCCTCTTCGACAGCATTCAGGTCTGCGCGTTGAATATTCTCGATAATGGCGACTTCCAGAACTTCGGTGTCGTCAAAATCCCGCACGATAACCGGGATATCATGCAGCTGCGCCATCTGAGCCGCACGCCAGCGGCGTTCGCCTGCCACGATTTCATAGTCGCCGCCGCGAACCTCACGCACGATCAGCGGCTGAATGATGCCCTTTTCCTTGACCGAGGCCGCAAGTTCATCCAATCGCTCTTGCTGAAAGGTTCTGCGTGGCTGGTTCGGGTTCGCGCGCAGTTTTTCAATCGGGACTTTCATATCCGGACGGCGCGGGTCTGTGGGCATAAGCCCCCCGCTATCCTGCGTCACATCCGCCATCAAAGCGGAAAGTCCCCGGCCCAAACCTCTGGGTTTTGTTTTTTTGGCGGCCACGGTGCCCTCCTCACTGTCGCTTAGGCGGCGACTTTCTTGTTCTTGTGCATGACTTCCCGGGCCAGGTGCCGGTAAGCCATCGCCCCCAGTGATCCCGAGTCGTATTGCAAAACGGGCAACGCGTAAGACGGAGCCTCGCTGACCCGCACATTTCTGGGTATCTTGGTTTTAAATACCATCTCGCCCAGATTGTCACGCGCGTCTTTTTCGACCTGACGGGACAAGTTGTTGCGGTTGTCATACATGGTCAACACAACACCTTCGATTCTAAGGTCCGGATTCGCGGTTTGGCGCACCTCTCGGATGGTCAGCATCAATTGCGATAATCCTTCCAACGCAAAGAACTCACTTTGCAACGGAACCAGGACAGAATGTGCAGCAACCATAGCGTTGACGGTCAGAAGGTTTAGTGAAGGCGGGCAGTCGATTAGCACGAAATCCAAGTCAAACTTGTCGATTGCGGTTTGCCGCAGTGCGTCATGCAACAGATAGCTGCGTTTTTCATTGGATATCAGCTCAATATCCGCCGAGCTTAGATCAACCGTCGCCGGGACAACAAACAACCCCTCGATTTCGGTTTCCTGAACGACCGCCTCTAAAGGCGCGTCATCCAGTATCAGATCATACGTCGTCCAATCCCGATCTTCGACCCCCAATCCGGTGGACGCGTTCCCCTGAGGATCAAGATCGACAACCAGCACTTTGCATCCAGCCTCAGCCAGGCCGGCCGCAAGGTTGATCGCTGTTGTGGTTTTCCCAACCCCGCCCTTCTGATTGGCTACCGCAATAATCCGGGGCCCTGAGGGACGAGACAAATCAACCACGTGATACTCCTTTGATTTTAAGGATAACGGCCTGAGGCTCAGTTAAACTTGTAATCGGGTCAACGTCGAAATTCCATTCTTCCTGCGCCTCTTCCAGCTCTTTTTTCCACCTTTCGCCTTTCGGCAACAGCGCCAGCCCCTTTTTGCTCAAATGTCTGTCGCAAAAGGACAATAGCGTAGGAAGATCAGCAAGAGCCCGCGCAGAAAGGATATCAGCGCTCAACGGTTCAACCACTTCGATTCGCTTGGAAACAACAGTGCATTTCGCGCCGCACTCGCGTGCAACGTTGCGCAGAAAGGCGGACTTTCGTTGGTCACTTTCAATAAAGGTGAACTGGGCATCTGGTGCGTCTTCAATGGCCATTATGGCACAAACCATCCCGGGGAAGCCGCCTCCGCTACCCAAATCCACCCAGTTTTCGAATGGGCCTGCGCTTTTATAAACTTGTACGGAATCCTTTATGTGTCGAACCCAGATGTCATCCAAGCTTTTCCGTGAAACAAGATTAATCTTCGGGTTCCACCGCTTCACAAGCTCTACATAGGTTGTGAGACGCTCGAATGTTTCACGTGAAACATCCAAATCATCAATAGTGGTCCCATTCATACCTTGCGGACCTTCTGATCGCGTCGAAGCTTAGCCAATAACAACGTCAGTGCCGCAGGGGTAACTCCTTCGACACGCCCCGCCTGTGCAATGTTCTCCGGCTTTGCATTTGAAAGCTTTTGCTTCATTTCAGAAGATAGCCCTTCCATCGAAAAATAGTCGAAACCCCGTGGAATCTCATATGATTCATCGCGTTTCATTGCCTCGACATCTTTTTGTTGCCGGGCAATGTAGTTTGCGTACAAAGCGTCCCGCTCTACTTGCAGACGGATCTCCTCCTCAACACTCTCAATCTCGGGCATCAGAGGAACAAGATCACCAAAGTGAACATCCGGGAATGCCAGAATAGCCATCCCGTCCCTGCGGTTTCCATCTTGATTGACATTGATACCAGCTGCTCGAACTTCTTTGGGAGTAAAGGTTTTTTCTGTCAGCTGGGACTTTGCGGCGGACAACCTCTCCATCTTGCTTGAAAACATGCTGCGCCGCTCACCGCCAACACAGCCGATTTCCAGCCCAATTGGCGTAAGGCGCTGGTCTGCATTATCCGCACGTAGTGACAAACGGAATTCTGCGCGTGACGTGAACATGCGATAAGGTTCCACAACACCGCGTGTTGTCAGGTCGTCGATCATCACGCCGATATAACTGTCAGCACGTGTAAAATGCAGCGGTTCCCGGTCAAGCACCTTTAGCGCAGCATTCAACCCCGCAACCAAGCCTTGCGCAGCTGCCTCCTCATATCCTGTGGTTCCGTTTATTTGCCCTGCTAGATATAGTCCTTCGACATCTGGTATTGCGAGAGTCGATGTTAAAACACGCGGATCCACATAGTCATACTCAATCGCATAACCAGGCTGCAGGATCTCTGCCGCCTCAAGACCTTTGATTGAACGCACATACTCAATTTGCACGTCCTGAGGCAAAGAGGTCGAAATCCCGTTCGGATAGATCGTGTGATCATCGACACCTTCGGGCTCCAGGAAAATCTGATGTGATTCCTTATCAGCAAAACGTACGATCTTATCCTCGATGGATGGGCAATACCTGGGGCCCACCCCATCAATATGCCCGCCATACATCGCCGATCGAGACAAGTTTTTTTCAATAATTTCGTGCGTCCGCGCGTTTGTATGCGTGATTCCGCAGGAAATCTGTGGGGCAATCACCTTTGTTGACAAGAATGAAAACAAGGTTGGGTCATCATCCCCGTCTTGCTGTTCCAGATCACTCCAATCAATCGTCCGACCATCCAGCCTCGGCGGTGTTCCTGTTTTCAAACGCCCCAGGGGTAGCTCGAAACTGTCGAGCCGTTCTGCCAATTTGACTGACGGGCGATCACCCATACGACCGCCGGGCCGAGATACATCCCCAATATGAATAACACCGCGCAAGAAGGTTCCGGACGTCAGGATAACCGTTTTACTCTTGATTTCAGAACCGTCGGCCAGTTTCACACCTGAAACTTGGTTCCCGTCCATCAGGAAATCGACAACTTCGCCGGTAACGACGAAAAGATTTGTCTGTTTTTCCGTCTCTTTCTGCATGGCCGCGCGGTATAGCGCACGATCTGCCTGTGTTCTGGGACCTTGAACGGCTGGCCCTTTGCGTCGATTTAGCAAGCGGAATTGAATGCCGGCCTGATCGGCAACACGTCCCATGACGCCATCCAGGGCATCAATTTCACGGACCAAATGGCCTTTACCCAGCCCACCAATTGCCGGGTTACAAGACATGACGCCTATATCTGATGCGGACAATGTGACCAGTGCTGTCTTGACACCCATACGCGCTGCCGCATGAGCTGCCTCTGTACCCGCATGGCCTGCGCCAATTACAATCACGTCGAAATCTGAATGTTTCACGTGAAACACTCCTTACTTACCCAAGCAGAAACTCGAGAAGATCTCATCCAAAAGGTCTTCTACACCGATTCTGCCAACCAAGGTTTCAAGTGCACGGATCGCCGTGCGCAATTCTTCTGCTGCGATATCATACAAGTCTGGACCCGATTCCAGAACCGCCATAGCAGAACTCAGGGATTCCCGCGATTTGATCAAGGCAACCCGGTGCCTTTCCCGCGTCGCAATACCACTGCTTGTAGTTCGGGTACTAAGTACATCCGAAATCTGGGAAATGAGTTGATCAATACCCAGCCCGGTTTTTCCGGATATTCCACCTTCGGATGGATCTCGAAGATCAGATTTCGGCAAAACCTGTATATCGCCATTCATAATCTGAACACCCAGGTCCTTCGGGTCATCTGTCAGGAACACACGCAAATCAGCTGAATCGGCGCGCTTTCTTGCCAGTTCGATTCCCAAGCTTTCGACGTGGTCCTCAGTTTCCCGCAATCCTGCGGTGTCCAGCAATGTGACCGGAAGTCCTGCAAGATCCATTCGAACCTCGATTACATCGCGAGTAGTTCCAGCATATTCCGAAGTAATCGCCGCCTCTCGCCCTGCCAGAGCATTTAGCAAGGTTGATTTTCCGGCATTCGGAAGACCAACAATCGCGACTTCAAACCCTGTTCGAATGCGCTCTGCAATCTGTACGCTATCTGCTTCACGTTGCAGATCAGCCATGACACCCGTCACAAGGGATTTTACCTCGGGTGTAACGTCTGTTGGGACGTCCTCATCCGCGAAATCAATGACGGCTTCCAGCAAGGATGCAGCACGGATCAGATCGCGTCGCCACCGTTCCGCCAATACACCCAAATCACCAGCCAGAATAGTTTGCGCTTGTTTGCGCTGCGCCTCGGTTTCCGCATCAATCAGATCAGCAAGACCTTCGACCTGTGTCAGGTCCATCTTGCCGTTTTCCAGCGCGCGTCGGGTGAACTCACCTGGCTCCGCCAGCCGCAGCCCGTCCATATCGGAAAGGCACCGCATCACTGCGTTAACCGAAGCGGTGCTACCATGGATCTGCAGTTCAGCCACGTCTTCGCCGGTAAAACTGGCCGGCACCTGAAAGGTTAGAACCAGCCCGTCATCCAACCTTGCGCCATCCGCGGCATATAACGACCGGACCCGCATACCACGAGGCGGCAGCGGGCTTCCGGTTAAGCTGGCAGCTGCGGAATGCGCGTGTGGTCCCGACAGGCGGATGACCGCCACCCCGGCTTTGCCTTGCGCGCTGGCCAAGGCGAATATCGTATCCATTCGAAGGCCTCGCGTCGTTTAAGACCTATGTCAGGTGTTCATCGAATCGAAGAACTCACCGTTCGTCTTGGTCTGTTTCAGCTTGGACAACAGGAACTCGACCGCGTCGGTTGTGCCCATCGGGTTAAGGATACGACGCAAGACGAATGTCTTGGCCAGATCGCCCTTGTCGACCAGCAGATCCTCTTTCCGGGTGCCTGACTTGAGGATGTCGATGGCCGGGAACACGCGCTTATCTGCGATCTTGCGATCCAGAACGATTTCCGAGTTACCGGTGCCTTTGAATTCTTCGAAGATAACTTCGTCCATCCGACTGCCGGTGTCGATCAGCGCGGTGGCGATGATAGTCAGCGAGCCACCCTCTTCGATATTCCGCGCGGCACCAAAGAACCGCTTGGGCCGTTGCAGAGCATTCGCGTCCACACCACCGGTCAGAACTTTACCCGATGATGGCACCACAGTGTTGAAGGCCCTACCAAGTCTTGTGATCGAGTCGAGAAGAATAACAACATCTCGTTTATGTTCGACCAAACGCTTGGCTTTTTCGATCACCATCTCAGACACAGCCACGTGGCGCGTTGCAGGTTCGTCGAAGGTTGAAGACACAACTTCACCCTTCACCGAACGCTGCATGTCGGTCACCTCTTCGGGGCGTTCGTCGATCAGCAGAACGATCAGATAGCACTCTGGGTGGTTCTGTTCGATCGAATGCGCGATGTTCTGCAGGATCACTGTTTTACCGGTCCGCGGCGGCGCCACAATCAGCGATCGCTGGCCTTTACCGATCGGGGCCACCAGATCGATCACACGCGCCGACTTGTCCTTGATGGTGGGATCCTCGATCTCCATCTTCAGGCGTTCATCGGGATAGAGCGGCGTCAGGTTGTCAAACGCGATCTTGTGTCTGGCTTTTTCCGGTTCTTCAAAGTTGATCTTGGTGACCTTGATAAGCGCAAAGTAACGCTCATTGTCATCAGGCGCTTTGATATCCCCTTCGACCGTATCACCGGTGCGCAAGGAATGCTGGCGGATCATGTCGGGTGAGACATAGATATCATCCGGACCTGGCAAATAGTTCGCCTCGGGCGAGCGCAGAAAGCCAAAGCCGTCTTGCAGCACTTCCAGCACGCCGTCGCCGCCAACGGTCCAGCCTTCATCCGCGCGTTCGCGCAGAATCTGGAACATCATCTCGCCTTTTCGCATGGTCGAGGCGTTTTCGATCTCCAGCTCTTCGGCCATCGCCAGAAGGTCTTTGGGGCTTTTGGCCTTCAGGTCGGCCAGATTCAGGGATTCAGTGGACATGATATATACCTTCGCCGCTGACATTGCGGCACGAAGTGGAATTTCAGTACGGAAGATACGCCGCCCGGACGGGCGTGTTGATCCCTACATAAGCGCAGTGATCGTAGGAGTCAAACAGGCCCTCAAAACTTCACAACGACCGCCAGAACGATGATAACCATCAGAACGGTCGGAACCTCGTTCATCATGCGAAACTGCCGCCCAGTGAGCTTATTTCGGCCTTCCAGGAAATCCTTACGCCTCGCCATCAACCAATGATGGAACCAGGTCATGCCAATTACGGCAGCACCCTTGATCCAGGGCCAGGACCAATCCCACCCGACAATGCCGGGCGTGAACACCATGATCAAACCGCAGAGCCATGCTACATACATCGCGGGTCGCATGATCACACGCAGCAGCTTCTCTTCCATCTCAAAGAAGATGGTTTCTGCGCCTTCGACCTTTTGGGCTTTCTCAACGTGATAGACGTATAGTCTGGGCAAATAGAACAAACCTGCCATCCATGAGATCACAGCCATGATGTGCAATGACTTCACCCACGGGTAAATCGTGAAAAGAAGATCGGTCATTCTGACTCCGGACGTTGGTTGGAACCCTCCCTAATAAAAAATTATGAAAAGAAAAAGGATGATGGTTTTGTAGGGTGAGTAAATTCCGTGGATTACTTTTTTACGCATGTGTTTTCCCCAGGTGGATAGAATTGTGCCGCGAATAGGTGATTCTGTTGATTTCAGTTTTTATGATTTAAAATCAGTAGGATAGACAGAATTCATCCAAGCTTGTCTGGGGATAACTCGTTGGGTAAGACAGGAAATCCCAGTTTTCCCACGCTGCAAAGTTATCCTTGTCCCAAAAGGACGATCTTCGAACGACTCATGGAAGTTTCAGGCGAAATTCCCGGGGTTGCGTGTCAACCGGAAAACCATACAAACCATCCTAGAACGCTCAACGATTTGCTCAGGGGTTTTCCACATGTCTGTCCCCATCATCCTTGCCTCGGGGTCATCTATCCGCGCGCAGCTTTTGCGCAATGCGGGCGTGCCGTTCACGGTGGAAACCGCGCGCGTGGATGAGGATACTGCCAAACGCGCCTTGTTGGCCGAAGACGCGCCCCCTCGGGATATCGCAGACACTTTGGCCGAAATGAAGGCCCGCAAGGTTAGCGACAAGAACCCAGGTTCGATGGTTCTGGGTTGTGATCAGGTGCTGGACTTCGATGGCCAGCTTTTGTCGAAACCAGAAACGCCCCAAGACGCGCTGGCACAGTTGAAGGCAATGCGGGGAAAGCGGCATATGCTGTTGTCCGCGGCCGTGATCTATCAGAATGGCGAGCCGATCTGGCGCCATGTTGGTCAAGTGCGTCTGCGCATGCGGATGAGTTCGGATGCCTATCTACGCGACTACATAGACCGCAACTGGGACAGTATTCGCCATGCGGTCGGGGCTTATAAGCTTGAGGAAGAAGGTGTGCGCCTTTTCGCGACCATTGACGGCGACTATTTTAATGTTTTGGGTATGCCCCTGTTGGAGTTGCTGGATTTTCTGGCTGTTAAAGGGGTGATTGATCAATGACGGATAACCAAATTCCATTGGCCGGCGTAATTGGGCATCCGATTGGACATTCAAAATCCCCTAAACTGCATGGACATTGGCTAAAGACTTATGGGCTGCCCGGGCACTATGTCCCTATGGACGTCGCACCCGAGGATTTGGAGAGTGTTCTGCGGACCCTGCCCAAAGCCGGGTTTGTCGGCGCAAATGTAACCGTCCCCCATAAAGAAGCCGCCTTGCAGATTGCGGATCACGTGTCAGATCGGGCGGCAAAGATTGGTGCGGCGAATACACTTGTTTTTCAGCCTGATGGCTCGATCCATGCAGATAACACCGACGGTTACGGATTTATGGAAAATCTGCTTGCAGGGGCGCCCGACTGGAACCCGCAGGACGGGCCAGCCGTGGTTTTTGGCGCGGGCGGGGCTGCGCGCGCCGTTTTGCAGGCCCTGGTAGAGGCCGGTGTGCCCGAGATTATGCTGACCAACCGCACGCGTGCCCGGGCCGACCAATTGAAAGAAGAATTTGGACCGCGCATAACCGTGGTTGATTGGGTCAAGGCCGGCAATGTGATCGAGAATGCGGAGCTGGTGGTGAACACCACATCGCTGGGTATGCAGGGACAGCCCGAATTGCGTGTGCCGCTGGATGGGTTGCAGCCGGGCTCTGTGGTTACTGATCTTGTCTACGTCCCTCTGAAAACCAGGCTTCTGCAAGCGGCCGAAGAGGCCGGGTGCACAACCGTCGACGGTCTGGGCATGTTGTTGCACCAGGCGGTTCCAGGTTTTGAGCGTTGGTTTGGCAAACGGCCCGAGGTAACGGATGAGTTGCGCGCCACGGTGCTGGGATGAGCTTTGCTCTTGGCCTGACAGGCTCGATCGGAATGGGCAAAAGCACCACGGCGCAAATGTTCGTGGACGAAGGCTGTGCGCTGTGGGATGCGGATGCAGCTGTGCATCGACTGTATTCAGCGGGCGGCGCAGCGGTAGAGCCGATGCGTGATGCGTTTCCTGAGGCAATTGTTGATGGCTCGGTCAGTCGGGATGCCTTGAAACAAGCCATATCCTTGGATCCGGCGGCATTGAAAGTGATCGAAAGCATCGTGCACCCTTTGGTGGCCACCGACCGGGCGGGTTTTCGGGATAGCGCCACGGCGGACATTCTGGTTTTCGACATCCCCTTGTTGTTTGAAACAGGCGGCAATGCGGCGATGGATGCGGTTGCTTGTGTTCAGGTCCCGGCGGACGAGCAAAAGCGACGTGTGATAGAGCGCGGAACGATGACTGAGGCGCAGTTCGAACAGATCCGCGCCAAGCAGATGCCTAATGACGAAAAATGCGCGCGGTCGGACTTTGTGATCGTGACGGACACACTGGACCACGCCCGCGCACAGGTGCAGGATGTGGTGAGACAGATACGGGCGGGGATAGCTAATGCGTGAGATTGTACTCGATACCGAAACCACGGGATTTGATCCCGAAAGCGGTGACCGGATCGTAGAAATCGGCGCGGTCGAACTGTGGAACCATATGGCCACGGGTGAGACGTATCACGTCTACATCAACCCCGAGCGTTCGATGCCCGAAGAGGCATTTGGTGTGCACGGTATCGGTCCCGACCTGCTGGACACTCCGCGCCCCCCGGAAAAGGGTGAGGTCACGCTGAAAGACAAGCCGGTTTTTGCCAAGGTTGGTCAGGGCTTCCTTGATTTCATTCAGGATTCCAAACTGGTAATCCACAACGCATCCTTCGATATGAAGTTCCTGAATGCGGAACTCAGATGGATGGGGTTGCCGCAGCTGCCGATGGATCAGGCGCTGGACACATTGGCGATTGCGCGCAAACGGTTTCCCGGCTCACCCGCGTCTCTGGATGCATTGTGCCGTCGGTTCAACATCGACAATACGAACCGGGTGCTGCACGGGGCGCTGCTCGACTCGGAAATTCTGGCCGAGGTTTACCTGGAACTGATTGGCGGGCGACAGCCAGACTTTGGCCTGTCCACCAGCGCGGCTACTGCCGGTGGCGGAGGGAGCGATTGGCGGCCAACATCGCGCCCGACGCCGCTGGCGTCGAAAATCACCGCGGAAGAACGCGCGGCACATGAAACATTTGTGGAGAAGCTGGGCGAAAACGCCCTGTGGACCCGCGCCTGAGCCCCTGCCCGGCGCGGGTCGTACCGATTAGGCTTCGGTTTTTTCGGTTTCGGCCTGACGGCGCATCAGCTCGTTGCGGTACAGCGCAACAAAGTCGATATTGTCCAGGTTGACCGGCGGGAAACCACCGTCACGGGTGATGTCGCTGACAATGCGGCGCAGGAACGGGAACAGCATGCGCGGGCATTCGATCATCAGGAATGGGTGCAACTGGTCTTCTGCCACGCCTTCGATGTGGAACAGGCCGCAATAATCAAGTTCGCACAGGAACAGAACGTCTTCCATGCCCTTAGCTTTGGAGGTCAGGTTCAGTTTGACGGCAACTTCGTACTGATGCTCGGTCGGGCGCTTTTTGGCGTCCAGGTTCACCTGAACGGCAATCTCGGGCTGAACGTCACCAGACACGCCTTTTTGCGCCATCACGTTTTCAAAAGACATATCGCGAATGAACTGTCCCAGAACGCGCATCTGGATCTGAGGGGCGGTCTGTGCCGCGGTGTTTTCTGCAGGGCTTTCGTCAGCCATGGATCTACTCCGAAAATGAAATTTGCCACTGCTTAGCAAGTTGGGCGCGGCACCTCAATGCTGGGGTGGACCTTCGACCCATTTGGATGGCTTTGAGGGGTTCTGACGCGGGCGAACCTCAGTAAAATCTCCGTCGATCACGTCATCCTGATCAAACTGGGTGGGACCAGTGCGGAACTGTGCGCCGGTGCCCATCTGGAAATGCGTGATGGTCGCCTTGGATTTCAGGTATTTGAATACGGCCACTCGAATACCCGGAACAAGCAGTGCAAAGCCAACGGCATCGGTGAAAAATCCCGGCGTCAGCAGCAAAACACCAGACAGCAAGATCATCGCGCCATGGGCCAAAGGCTCGGTCGGGTCATCCAGTTCAGAAAAGGATCGCTGCAAATTGACCAGTGCCATGCGACCTTGTGTCCTGACCATAAAGGTGCCGATAACGGCCGTCAGAACGACGATCGCCAGCGTAGGCCACAGGCCAATCAGGCCGCCGACCTGTATGAACAGGGCGATCTCGATGATCGGCACCAACAAAAATGCCAAGAACAGGTACATCTGCGTTATCCTTTCCCTTAGGCCGGGCTGTGGACTTGCCACGATCTGTCACCTACATAGTGGCATGAGGCCGCGTATACAAAGTCGCGGTCTGAAAAGAGGATGAAATGAACGAACCGATGATCCAGTTGCTGGTCCTGGCCGGAATTGCCGTTTTCCTGATCCTGCGCCTGAAAAGCGTGCTGGGTACACGTGAGGGTTTTGAGAAACCCCCTGTTCAACAGCAACCCGAGGCGGACAAGTCGCGTCGCGGCTTCGAGGTGATCGAAGGCGGGCCGGATCATGACATCACAGACCATGTCGCCGAAGACAGCGAACAGGCGAAAACGCTGGCCGCGATGAAGAGGGTCGAGCCCGAATTCTCTGTTGGTGAATTCGTGCAGGGTGCCCGCGGAGCCTATGAGATGATCGTCATGGGGTTCGAAAAGGGCAATCTGGATGAAATCCAGCCCTTCCTGTCCGAAGAGGTGTTTGACACATTCGTTTCAGTTGTGGCGGCCCGTGAAGATCAGGGCCTGACCATCGAGGCCGAATTTATCGGCGTGCGTGAAACCGCGCTGGCGGATGCGACCTTCGACAAAGACACAAACCAGGCGGAAATCACCATGCGGTTTGTGGGTGAACTGACCTCGGTCGTACGCGATCGTGGCGGTGATATCATCGAAGGCAACCCAAACACTGTAAAACGCCAAAAGGACAGCTGGACCTTTGCCCGTGTCATGGGCGCTGATGATCCAAACTGGCTGCTTGTTGCCACGGACGCATGATTGGCGCGCTCCGGTCGCTATTTCTGGTGGCAGTTATGACCACTGCCGCCAGCGCTGAACCGACGCGATCAATTCTTTCTTTTGACGAACTGGATGGATGGGCTGCCGACGATCACGGGGCGGCCCTTTCGGTATTTCTGAACACTTGCGGTGATTTGAACGATCCGGATTGGCAGGCATTGTGCCGCGTCGCCCAAACCTACGACGCAGATGCGGCGCGCTCGTTTTTTGAGCTGTTCTTTCGTCCGGTTCTGGTCGAGGACGGAGAAGAGGCCCTGTTCACCGGCTATTTTGAACCTGAACTGGACGGGTCCAAAACCCGGACTGACCGGTTCAAATATCCGATTTACAAAATGCCGCCAGAGGCGCGGGCCGAAGGGCTTTGGCTCAGCCGCCGTGAAATCCTGACGGGCGACGCGATGCAGGGCCGCGGCCTTGAGATCGCCTGGGTGGATGACCCGGTTGAGCTGTTCTTTCTGCAAATTCAGGGCTCGGGGCGTGTGCGCCTTCCAGACGGCAGTGCCTTGCGCGTCGGCTATGGCGGTGCAAACGGTCACCCCTATCGTTCCATCGGGACTGAGCTGATTCGTCAGGGTGCGCTGGGTGCGCATGAGGTTAGCGCTCAGATGATCCGCGCATGGGTCCGTAAAAATCCCGAAGCTGGGGCCGAGTTGCTGTTTCACAACCCTTCTTACGTGTTCTTCCGCGAGGTCTCGCGCGTTGCGCCCGAGCTTGGGCCGTTGGGTGCCATGAACCGGTCGGTCACAACGATGCGCAGTATTGCAGCTGATCCGGCTCATACGCCGCTAGGTGCCCCTGTTTGGGTGGAAAAGGACGGCAAGACCCCGTTGCGAAGGTTGATGATTGCTCAGGACACCGGTGCAGCCATCAAAGGGGCGCAGCGCGCGGATATCTTCTTTGGCACAGGGGACGAGGCGGGAAAGGCCGCTGGGCGCCTCAGGGATCCGGGGCGGATGGTGTTGCTGCTGCCGATCCAGCGGGCCTATGCACTGTTACCGGATGAATTCTGATGTCCCGACGCAAATTGACGGCAGACGAGGTCGAGCTGTGGCGCAAGGTCGCCAAACAGGCTGAGCGGCTGCATCCCGAAATTCCACAATCGGTCCACCCGGTCACGCTGCCCAAACCCAAGCCGAACAAACCCCCAAAACCCCGGTTTGAGGCATTCGAGGTCGGACAAAACGCGCCCGGTAAACCCGTGCGAAATGCGTTAAAGCCCTCGATCAGTGAAAATTTGCGTACCAGCCCGGTGCAAATGGACACCAAGGCATTTGGCCGTATGAAACGCGGCAAGATCAAGCCTGAAGGGAAACTGGACCTGCATGGCATGCGCATGGACACCGCGTATCCGGCGCTGACCCGGTTTATTCTGACGGCCCAGGCGTCAGGTAAGCGCCTTGTTCTGATTGTTACCGGAAAGGGCAAGGACAGGGATGAACCCGGCCCAATCCCAACTCCACGCGGCGTATTGCGCAATCAGGTGCCCCAATGGTTGGCCTTGCCGCCGCTTGCACAGGCGGTTCTGCAGGTGACCCCGGCCCATATCAGCCACGGTGGCGACGGGGCCTATTACGTCTATCTGCGCCGGACGCGTTAAAGCGAGCGCATAGCGCGCGTAATTCCGATTTTAGCCGACAGGCATACAAGAATGAAAACACCGCCGATCCACAGGAACTGCGTGCTCAGCGGTATTCCGGCGTCGATCAATATCCCGGTAAGGCCGGGGCCGATTGCTGATCCCAAAACCATAACTGCTGTGGCCATCGCCTTGATCGCCCCAATGTGCCTGGTGCCGTAGAATTCAGCCCAAAAGGCGCTTGGTAGCGTGTTGTTTGCTCCAACCGTCAGGCCCAGAAAGATCATTGCAATCAGGGCCCCGCCGATCGAGTTTGTCATTCCTGCGATCACAAAACCAATTGCGATCGGGATTTGGTAAAAAGGCATCAGCCTCGCGGTGCCCCATTTGTCCAGCGCCCAGCCGGCCGCAAACATCCCAATCAAGGATACGCCGGTGAAAACCGGAAACAGGGCGACCAGTTCGATATGCTGCCAGCCCTTGACTTGGGCAAGATGCACCTGATGGAAGAAAAACGCGGTGATAAAGGCCGATGGGGCCAGTATAGTCGGGGCCATGAACCAGAACAGAGGGTGAAACAACGCGTCTTTCCGGGTCCAATGGCGGCCCTGCATCCCTGTCGCTGAATAGGCATCCGCCAGGCTCTGCGGCGTGCGCTCTTGACGCAAAAGCCGTGTCAGAACGGGTATCCCCATCAGGACGACCGCTGCGGACAACACCCACAGCCACCGCCAATCCAGAAAGGCCATCGCAGCCACAAATGCCAGCGGCAGCAGTGCTTCACCAATCGCGTAGCCGACGGATGCAATCGACAGGGCTTTGCCACGTGTAACGATGAACCATCGCGCCATGGCGACCTGTGCCAGATGGACACTCATCCCCTGCCCGAACAGGCGCAACAAAAAGACCACCAGCGGCAACAGGACAAGCCAGCTGTTCACAGCCATGGCAACTGCCGCCACGGCCAGACCGGCCAGAACGGCGGGCCCCAATACGCGGACGCGGAAAACATCTGTCAGCCCGCCAGCCCAGATCATAACGATGGCCGAAACGGTGGTGCCCAAAGAGTAAAGACCGCCCCACGCGCCGTGCCCAAGACCAAATTCCGCGCGAATGTTTCCAGCGAAGATCGAGATGAAGAAGGTCTGCCCAAAGCTGGACAGAAAGGTCAGCAAAACCCCCGCGCCCAACCAGGTCGCGTTGTCCCGAAAATATTGACGCAAGCTAAACTGCGTCACGGGGTAGTGACCTGAGCCTGCCCTGTTTCTGTCAGAACGATTTCAGTGGCACCGTCTGGATTACGCTCGCTGGGCGGAACCAGTATATCGATGCCGGGCCTGTCTTCGCGTCCGAACGTGTTATTGACGCGTCGCAACGAACTGAGAATTGACAAGAGTGCTGGAGAAGTGGCGGCAACGAAATGCGAAGACTCGGCGTCTTTGTTGAACGCAGTTGTATCAATCACGTTTATCGGGAACTCTTCGAGTGTTTCCAGCGAACTGATCCTGCCCAATCTCTCGCCCTCATCCGTTCCGCGAAGGCGAGCGGAGATATTCAAAATTTTGTCTTTTTGCGAAACCATAACCAGGAAAGGATCTGGTGGGTTCTTAATACGCTTCATCTGCGACCGAAACACGTCGACATCCAGATCAGGGGAAATCAAGATGACCCCTTCGATGTTCCTGTTGGCCCAGCCCGGTTCTTGTAGTTCAGCCTGTCGCATCATTTCCATTGACAGGGCACCACCCATTGAATGCGCGACCAGAATAATGCGTTTGACACCCATTGATTTCAGGTCACGGATCGTCTGCTCCAACCCGTCTCGTGCGAACAACATACTGTCGAGATCGTAGGCATATCCATACCCTGTCGCGCGGCTAGGCCAGGAGTAAACCAGCGTGGAGCCGGGAAGACCAATGTCATGGGTCAGCTGGGCCGCGCGGAAAATCGTCTCGGTTTGGGTCGAATTGTAGCCGTGTACAAAAATCGTAACATCGTCTTCGCCGCGCAAATGTTCGCGTAAACCCTTTGGCCCGCCCAGTTCGGTTACATTTGTAAGAACAAATTCTTTTTTCGGGTTCGGATTCGCATATGAGAATTTCAATGTTCCCGGTGTGTGTGATGGCGGGATCGACACTGTCGTTTCCAAAAACTTCAGCGCTTCCCCACGCTTGAATCCATAAGTTCCGTCTGCTTCACGCGCTCGCGTCGTGGCTGCGAATATCTTTTCAGGCGTTCCGACAGTTACGGCCGATGGAACAATCTCGGTTACTGTCCGATCGACACAGGCACTTAGCGGCAGGGACGTAATCAGAATTATTAAATAGCGCAGCACTAGTCAGCCCTCTGGGTGAATTGCGACTACGCTATCTCATTCTGGCCCGGCGTCCAGCGGCGCAGGGCGGAATAAACGGCAAAAACCGGCTGGCGATGTTACAAAACGTAACGGCTGAGGTCAGTGGATTTGGTCAATTCGCCCAGATTGTCGTCCACGAATTGGGCATCAACCGTGATCGAGATTCCGGCCTGATCGGGCGCGGTAAAGGACAGTTCTTCGAACACGCGCTCCATCACCGTGTACAAACGACGCGCACCGATGTTTTCGACGCTTTGGTTCACATCAGCTGCGATACGCGCAAGGGCCGCGATTCCGTCATCGGTAAAGCTGACCGTGACCTCTTCGGTGCCCATCAAAGCGGTGTATTGACGGGTCAGGGCGTTGTCGGTTTCGGTCAGGATGCGCACGAAGTCTTCTTCGGTCAGTGCGCGCAATTCCACGCGGATCGGTAGGCGGCCCTGCAGTTCCGGCAGCAGGTCCGACGGTTTGGCGATATGGAACGCACCCGACGCGATGAACAGGATATGGTCGGTTTTGACCGGGCCGTGCTTGGTGGATACTGTCGTGCCTTCGATCAAAGGCAACAGGTCGCGCTGTACGCCTTCGCGGCTGACATCGCCGCCCCGCGCGTCAGTGCGGGCGCAGACCTTGTCGATCTCATCCAGGAACACGATGCCGTTCTGTTCAACGGATTCCAGCGCGATGCGGTTAACGATCTCATCATCCAGCAGCTTGTCGGCCTCTTCCCCGATCAGCGCTTCATAGCTTTCCGAGACGGTCATTTTGCGTTTCACGGTACGCCCGCCAAAGGCCTTGCCGAAGATATCGCCCAGATTCATCATCCCCATCTGGCTACCGGGCTGGCCGGGAATGTCGAACATAGGCATCGGGTTCGACGAGTCGGACAGCTCCAGCTCGATCTCCGTATCATCCAGCTCGCCCGCTTTCAGCTTTTTGCGGAACATCTCGCGCGTGCCTTCGCGGGCATCGGTGCCTGCAATGGCCTCGATCACGCGGTCTTCGGCGGCTTGATGCGCCTTGGCTTTGACATCCTCGCGCATATATTCGCGGGTTTGCAGGATCGCTGCGTCCGCCAGATCGCGCACGATCTGTTCCACGTCACGACCGACATAACCCACTTCCGTAAACTTGGTGGCTTCGACCTTGATAAAGGGCGCGCGTGCCAGTTTCGCCAGGCGGCGGCTGATTTCGGTTTTGCCGACACCGGTGGGGCCGATCATCAGGATGTTTTTCGGATAGACCTCGTCCCGGATGTCGTCGGCCAACTGCTTGCGCCGCCAGCGGTTGCGAAGCGCAACGGCCACGGCCCGTTTGGCATCCTTTTGCCCGATGATGAAACGGTCCAGTTCCGAGACGATTTCGCGCGGGGTCAGGTCGGTCATGTGAGTTCTATCCAATTGTTTCGCACCGGAACCTAATCATAAGCCACAAAAACACAAGCTGATCACGAAAAACTCACGCCAACACACGGTCTGCACACGGAAAATCGTGGTGATGTGAATCGCCAGACAGAAAATAGCTGCGCATAGTCTGCCGCGACGGGCAAGTTCGCCTGCACTTTGAAATGGAGACCCACATCATGATGACTCGTCGTTCGCTCTTTTTGAATGCCGCTGCAACGGGCGCCGCTCTGACTCTGGCCAGTGCCAATGTCGCCGCCGCCGGCGGAGCCAAGAAAAAGGGCACATTCGAAGGCCGCTCGAAACATATCACCACCGGTTCGGTCAAAGTGGTCAAAGACGGTGAGCGCTATATTGTTGAGCTGGGTGATGACTTTTCGCTGGATAACGGTCCGGACCCGCGCGTGGCCTTCGGCAAGGATGGCACCTATGACCCGAACTCGAAACTGGGCGCGCTGCTGAACCTGAAAGGCAAGCAGTCTTATGCGGTACCGCCGACCATGGATATCTCGGGCTATAACGAAGTTTACATCTGGTGTGACGTTGCCGGCGTTCCGCTGGGCGTTGCAGCGCTTTCGTAACCCAACGACGAATTGCGCCCGGAGGCCGGTAAATTACCGGCCTCTGACAAGGCGTTAGGTGCCATTGCGCCTGTCTGTTACACTCACCTTAAGGAACTAGTTCCAAGGTGTGTATCATGACGAAGATTGCCAAGATTACGTTGTTGTTCGTGGTATTTGTAGATCTGATCGGACAAGGGCTGGTCTTTCCCATCATCAACTCTTTGATCATGGAAACAAAATCCGGGTTCCTGCCGGAAAGCACATCTATGGGCCAGCGCCATTTCTACTATGGGTTGGTGATCGGGTGTTTCTTTCTGTCGTGGTTTTTGGGTGTGGTCTATGTCTCGAAAGTGTCGGACTCCATCGGGCGTAAGAATGCTTTGTTGGTGTGTTTAGGTGGGGCGCTGGCCGGTTATGCCATCACCATCACGGCACTTTACCTTAACAGTTTGCTTCTGCTGATCGTTGGTCGGTCGATCACCGGCTTTACGGCGGGTAATCAGCCCATTGCACAAGCGGGGATGATTGACGGCAGCACCGATGCCGCCGACCGCGACCGAAACATGGGGTATATCATCACCGGCGTCAGCTTTGGTCTGGTCGGCGGCCCGATTATCGGGGCTGTTCTGTCCGATGCAGCGATACTGGGCAGCTATGCCACGCTCAAGATGCCGTTCTACGGCGCGTTTGTTCTGGTGATGATCGCCATCTTCCTGGTGAGTTTTTTCTTCAAGGACACCCGCACCGAGCGCGCGGCATTTGTCTTTCGCCCACGCGATATCACCGACAGTCTGATCGCGGTACGTGAACACCCGTTGGTTCTGAAAATCCTGCCCGTCTATGCGCTGTTCATGATTGCCAATGTCACGTTCTACGTATTCGTCGATAATTTCCTGACCAGTGCATGGGGCTACGGCGTCATCGGTGGCAGCATGGCTATGGTGGTCATCGGTTTTGCCTTGGCGTTTTCCAGCACATTCCTCGTGAAACCAGCGCAAGAGAGGTTCAGCAAGCATTCCATCATCCATACCTCATTGGTGGTGATGGTGATCTGCGGCTTTGGCTTCGCCTTCAGCCCCAGCGGCGTACTGAGCTATGTTCCGGTCTTCTTCTTCTATTTCTTCTTTGGCGTCGCCTACCCGACCCTGCTAGGTCTGTTTTCGTCCAGCGTTGGCGAAGCGGATCAAGGTTGGGTCATGGGCGTTACGACGGCGGTCTTCTGTCTTGCCGGCGGTGTCATGTCCCTGGTCGGCGGCGGATTGATGAGTATCGACATCCGCCTGCCCTATTACATCGTCATAGCAACCGCCCTGCTTGGGCTGGTCGGTATGTACCGGCGTTGGAAGGGAAAAGAAATCTCGGCGCTGTTGGCCTAAGCTTCATAATGTAGAGCCATCAAGGCTGATCTTCTTCGAGCTCTTCTTCTTCCAGATTGCGCACGTCTTCCTTTAGCGGCGCTCTGTCAATCAGGACCCAACCCTCTTTTTTGGACTTCCTCAGGATCGTTCCGCGTGCACCAAGTTCAATCAACAGCGATCGGGTGTCATCCTCGGTGCAACCGATAGTGCGGCTGAGTCGTTCTAGAGATTTGAACTTGAATTTGGGGTCCAAGAGCATGGACTTCAGGAGCTCTTTACGAGGTTCCTTCCAGTCTTTTTGGTGTTTCCACGACCTATACTCTTCAAAAATGATCGGCCCCAATATCCCACCAATAACACCGCCGAATATTGCCGCCAGAACCTCGCTCATGATGTGATCGTTTCAACCGTCAGATTGCCATTGGTATAGACGCAGATGTCAGCGGCAATCGCCATAGCTTCACGCGCGACCTCTTCGGCGGGTTTATCGCTGCCCATCATCGCGCGTGCTGCGGCCAGGGCAAAGTTCCCGCCCGATCCGATGGCCGCCACGTTGTGTTCAGGCTCCAACACATCCCCAGCCCCAGTGATGACCAACAGGTCTTTGCCGTCCGTGACGATCAGCATCGCCTCAAGCTTTTGCAGATACTTGTCAGTGCGCCAGTCCTTGGCCAGCTCGACCGAGGCACGGGCCAGTTGACCGGGTGTCGCTTCCAGTTTCGCCTCAAGTCGTTCAAGCAGCGTAAATGCATCAGCGGTCGAACCGGCAAATCCGGCGACAACTTCAAACCCGCCCGGCGATAAGCGGCGCACTTTACGCGCGGTCCCCTTGATCACGGTCTGGCCCAGGCTGACCTGTCCGTCCCCGGCAATAACGACTTGCCCGCCTTTTTTGACACCAATGATCGTGGTCCCGTGCCATCCGGGAAAATCGCTGTCCGCCATGAAAGCCTCCGTGTTCTCAGTCGCTATATATGGGCCGGGCGCGGGATCGGCGCAACCCGTTGCACAACTGCCCAAAAGATATGCACAAAACGCAAACCGGGGTTACCAGACCAGCAATTGTGAGTCCCCGCCCGTGGGACTACATGAGGCTCACAACCGACAACGGGTCGGCTGTTTCAGATATAAGGACTGGGAACATGGCAACAACTGCAAACATCCATGCCCCACTCGGAGCAGCTACCATCCTGCACGTAGTGGAAGCATTCATCAATGTCTTCGAATCCGCTGTTGAGTGGAACGAAAGCCGCAAGACACGCAAGATCCTGTCGGGTCTGACCAGCGCACAGCTGGAAGACATCGGTCTGGCGCGCGCGGACATCGCAAAAATCTGATCCCGCAATCAGAACCAGAATTTGAAGCAGCCGCCCGGGTATCCGAGCGGCTTTTTCTTTGTCAGCTTTGCACGTATTTACCAGCCTGATCTGGCAAAAACGCCTCGATCGCGGCTGTGGCGATGACATGGCGCGTGCCAGCGGCGTCATCCACAACATCCAACCCACCCTTGACGGCCCGCACTTCGGCGCGGCCCCTTGGCAGGTCGGCGGCGACCTTGTCACAGTCAACCTTATCAGGTTGTTGAACGGCGATGGTCACCTGAACCCGCATCTCCGTGTGATCGATTCCAAGCTTGGAAAACAGCGTGATCGACGAATGATGCAGCGCGTCCTGCACGGCGCGACAGGCGGCTTTGGTGTAATCCTGACCGTACAGATCGTTGCCGGTGCCCATTTCCAGAATAATACGCTTCTCGGTCATTGGGCGGGCTCCATATCGAATGAGACGATGACCGCCGCATTGGCGATCACAGTGCGGCCGTCAGTATGGGGCTTTTCGATGTCCAGACCACCCTGCGTTACCGTGATGTTGGGTTGGCCGTACGGAAAGATCGCCTTCAGTGTATCGGTATCGACCTTGTCTGGCTGCTGCACACCCACTTCGGCGTCGATGATCATCGCCTCTTTCGGAAACCCGAACAGCTCGGCCATGTTCACCGAGTTATGCCACAGCGCATCCTTGATCGCCCGCAGGGCGGCCTCAGTGTAATCCTCGCGCCGCAGGGATGTGCCCATCCCGAATTCCACCAGAACCCGTGTTTTCGCCATTTGCTTTCCCTGTATTGATGGCCCAATTGAGCCAGTCACAAAAAAAGGGCGCCCGAATTCGGACGCCCTTGATCAATACCGATCACATCGGATCAGATGGATTCGTCGATCCAGCTTTGCAGTGCGGCTTTGGGGGCCGCACCGGCGCGGTTCGACACAACCTGACCGTCCTTGAAGATGAACAGAGCAGGAATGCCACGCACACCCATGGCGGCAGCGGCGTTCGGGTTGCTGTCCACGTCTACCTTGGCAATTTTGATTTTGCCGCCGTATTCGTTGGCCAGTTCTTCCAGAGCGGGGCCGATTTGTTTACAGGGGCCACACCATTCGGCCCAGAAATCCACCACAACGGGGACATCAGAGTTTTTGACTTCGGCGTCAAAGGTATCGTCGGTAACGGCAACGGTCGACATATTCTGTCTCCTGAATGGGGTATCTCGGGAACAGAACGTAGGGGCCGGGCAATCCAAGGTCAAGATATCTGGGTGCGCGACAGGGCGTGCGTCACAAGATCGTGTGGCAGCCACATCAGATCTGCTTTTCTGGTCCATAGGATCGCGGTGCGGATTTCGTGGTTCGGATAGACCTGCGACAAGGCGTTGGCATACGCCCCCATCTGTCGCAAAAGCCCCTCAGGGCATGTCTCTGCACTGTTGGGAACCGTTGCATTTGTTTTGAAATCAATGACCTGAACCTCGGTATCGGTGACGATCAATCGGTCGATCACCCCGTGCATGCGGCGTCCGTTCAGGTCGGCTGTCACGGGCACCTCAGCCAAGGCGCCGGCGGCAAAGACAGGCCGAAGATGCGCCGCAGTCAAAACGTCGCATGCCTCGTCCATCAGCTCTTGCCGTTCCGCGTCCTGCATATCGGGCAGAACCCGCGCGCAAAGCTGCGGCCAGTCTTCCCGCGTGACCGAAGGCAAGTGTTCCAGCAGCAGGTGCAATCGTGTGCCGCGCAACTTTGCCACTTCTTCGTCGTGACCTGCATCGCCGGGCAAAGCCTTGGCGCCGCCCAGATCTGAAGGGCTGAACGTTTCCGCTTCGGGCTCTGGTGGTGTGGCGGGAGACAGGAACGGGGCTGGCAGGTCCGTCACGGCAGTTGAGGTCTTTGCGGATTCAATAATCGGCGACGCGTTCCAATCACCATGTGACAATCGCAGGGTTTCTGAGCCGGGCAGTGCCACCGCCCCTGCCCGTTCCATCGCGGCTTGAACCATCTGATACCAGCTGGTCCCATCCTTACCGACATCGCCGGCAGCCGCCACGATTAACCACTTTTCAGCTCGTGTTAGAGCCACATAAAGCAAGCGAAGCCGCTCATTTTCTTCCCGCGCTCGGGCTTCGTCGCGCGCGCACGCAATCAATGCCGGAGAAGCATCTGCCGGAACTTTCCAAAGCGGTGTGCCTTCGGCCACCATGATCTCGGCATCGCGCGGAGCTTGCCGTTTGCCCGTATCCGGCAGGATCACAATCGGAGCCTCCAACCCCTTGGAACCATGCACCGTCATCACCCTGATCATGTTTCCGACGCCGCTCATCTGCCGTTTGATTTCCAGATCATCGGTCTGCATCCACACCAGAAATCCAGTCAGGCTTGGGATATCCGTGCGCTCGTACGCCAATGCCTGCGACAACAGCGCGTTGATCCCGTCTTCCGCCTCGGCTCCCAACCTGCCCAGCAGTTTCCGACGGCCATCATGGCGGGTCAGGATGCGTTCTATCAGGTCGTAGGGGCGCAGAAAGTCGATCTGCCCGCGCAAGTCGTGCAGAACGGCCAGTGTTTCAGGGTACTCTTCGGCGCGTTGACGCAGGGCCGCCCAAAGGAACTGTTCATTGCGCCGATGTGCCAAATCGAACAATTGTTGTTCGCCCCACCCGAACAGCGGCGATTTCAGAACTGTAGCAAGCGACAGGCTATCCTCGGGCGTGGCCAGAAAGCTCAATAGCGCGGCCAGATCTTTGACCGCCAATTCCGCGCCGACCTTAAGCCGGTCTGCCCCGGCGATCGGCAGGTCAGCGGCCTTGCAGGCCCGGATGATCTCGGCAAACAAGTCCGAACGGCGCTGAACGAGGATCAGGAAGTCCCCCGGCTGAACCTTCCGCCGTACAAATGTGCCGGGCGTTTCGCCATCCTCAGGGATCGTTTCGCCCTGTTCGATCATTGCCTTGATCGACTGCGCCACCTTCTCGGCCAGAATGACAGTGTGATGCCGCGCGCCAGGCCGATCTACTGGATCGGTCCAGTCAGCATCGTCATCCTCTTCAACCTTTTCGACCACGGGCCACAGGTCCACGCGGCCCGGCAGATCCGCCTTGAACGCGCGGTGCTGGCTTTCCTTGTGAAATCCGGCTTTCGCTCGGTTTTCGAACAGGATGTCGACCAAGGACAAGATCGCGCTGGAGGATCGGAATGAGTATTCTAACGTGGAATCCCACAATTTAGAGCCTGATTCAGAGAGCTTCCGCCCAAACTCTGCCTGCATCAGATCGAATGCCTGCGGATCGGCACCCTGAAACGAATAGATCGACTGCTTTTTGTCACCGACCACGAAAATCGTGCGTTCAACCCCGGACCGGGCCCCTTCCCCGCTGGTAAATTCCTGCGCCAGTTTTTCTACCACGTCCCACTGATCGGGACTGGTATCCTGCGCTTCGTCCACCAGAATGTGGTCGATGCCGCCATCCAGTCGGTACAACACCCATTCGGCAACCGCCGGATCATTCAACACCTGCCGTGCACGTAAGATCAGGTCGTCAAAGTCTAGCCATCCGCGCAGTTGCTTGCGCCGCTCATATTCCGGCAAAAACGCCGTCGCGAAGCGATGCAGCACCATTGTCTTGCGCGCGGCCACCAGGGCCAGCCGATGTTCGCGCGCGGCCTCCACCCGCAACATCAACGCTTCGAGCTGGGGCATCTTGCCCACCAGCGCCCCTTCGCGCAGGGCTTTGGTCGGGAAACTGTTGATTTTAGCCGTGAAGGGTTCTTTGGCGGATTTTCCGGTCAAAAGCACGCTTTCCAAAATAGGTAAGCTGCTAACCCGGGCCTCGGTAAATGCCGCAAGCTTGTCGGCCGCCTTGGCGTTATTGCCGCCACTTTCGGAAAGCACCGGCAGAATCGACCTGATCAATTCCACCTCGCCGCCCAGAAACACACGTCCTATTAAAGCGTCTTCATCGAACCCGTCGGCCAGTTCAAACCGTTGCAGCACATCGGCCCATTCCAGCGGCTGCGCAAACAGGTTGCGTTTCTGGGTGATGGCCGCGGTAAGTTTGTCGAACCCGGTATCGGTGACAAACCGGGCGACATCTTCGATCAGATACGCCTGCGGACCTGCGGCGAAATCCTCGACAATCTCTTCGCGCAATAAGGCCGCCGCGCGGTCCTCCATCTCGGAAAATTGCGGGCTGACCCCGGCTTCAAGCGGGAAACGCCGTAGCAGTGAAGCGCAGAACGAGTGGATCGTCTGGATCTTCAGGCCACCGGGTGTTTCGATGGCGCGCGCAAATAGGGTTCTGGCCTGTGCGAGCCTGTCTGAGTCGATCTCGCCGGGTACGCCCAGATCGGTCAGTTGGGACATCAGACCGGCATCATCCTTCATTGCCCATTGTCCGAGGCGATCAAACAACCGGTTCTGCATCTCACTGGCGGCGGCCTTGGTGTATGTCAGACAAAGGATATGCTGTGGCTGCACGCCGCCCAACAACAGACGCGCCACCCGATCAGTCAGAACCCGCGTTTTTCCAGAGCCTGCATTGGCCGCCAACCAGGTCGAGGCGTCGGGCCGCGCGGCCTGTACCTGCCGCTCGGTTGCGTCGTTGCGAGCGCTCATGTCAGGTCCTCAGGCGTTGTGTCATCAGTGCGGTCCCATTCCCCGAACCGCGCCAGTTGATCGTAGTCACCCACATCCGAATCCTTGTGCAACATTCGACGGGATGAAAACCCCTGATCAGGCTCTAAATAGGCAGAAACCAACTCTTTGAGCTCGGCCAGAACCTTGTCTGGCGGCTCTTTCGCCAGCGGTGCGGGTACTTCTTTGTAAGTGCCGCCCATACCAATGAAAATCGCCTCGGCCACGGGAGAAGGGTCGAAACCGTCGATACCGCCCTCTTCGGCCATCGCGGCTTCGATAAGCAACTGTTTGTCGAACTTGGATTGCTGGCTTTCCGTTGGGGGCGCCCCTGTCTTGTAGTCAACTATCCGTAATGCACCGCGCTTGTTGCGATCTATCCTGTCGGCGCGCCCCACGATGGTGAAATCCAGAGGCGTTAGCAAAAGTTTCACCGCCGCCTCGAAGGCGACTGGTCCCCCGTCCCTTCGCCGCGCGATTTCAGCGGCCAGAAAGTCATCCGCGATGCGTTCCAAACGCGCCAGCCACAATTTACGCGCTGTGGGCCACGCAACATGTTGATCCAACAAGGTTTCCGCGCGTTTCAAAAAGTTTTCGCGGGTCAACAAGGCGGTGTCCAGAACACTGTCTTTGACGAAATGTTCCAGAATTTCGTGAATCACGATCCCGCGCAACAAGGCATCCGGCGCTTGCACCAAAGGGTCCAGCGGTTTCAGGCGCAGCACATGTTTGGCGAAAATCGCATAAGGATCGCGGATCAGCCGTTTGATTTCCGTCACGCTCAGCCGATTTGGGCGCGATGCCACTGGCGGCCGCGGAGATGGGCGCGTTGCCGGTTCGATATGCGGCGCGACTTCAAGCTGTTCCGCCCATTGCAGCCATTGCCGGCCTTTGTTGCGCATTTCTGACAGTGCCTCACGCCCGCCCTGCCCCGGCAAGCCGTGCAGCAGGTTCGTCAGGCGGTTCAGCCAGCGTGATGGAACGGTTTCTGCGTCATCGGACCGCTTGGCACGGGTCAGCCAGACCTCGGGCGCGCCGATGGCTTGTTGAAAGTCATGTGCCGACAAGCCGATCCGCCGTTCGGGCAGCAAAAGTCCGGCCTTGTCGCGCATCTGGCGGTTCAGCCAGGGGTCTGGCGCGGCAGCCTCGGGCCAGCTGCCTTCATTTAGGCCGCCCAAGATAAGCAAATCTGCCCCTTGCACGCGCGCCTCAAGCGTGCCCCAGATCATGATGTGTGGATGCGGGGCGTCGCGATCCCGGACCTCTTCGCCCGCGAGCAAAGCACCCAACAGGTCGGCGAAATCATGGGCGGTCATCGGGCCGCCGTGTTGTGCCTCTTTTTCCAGTGCGCTTAGGACGCCTTGCGCCTTTTGGCCTGCGTTCTTGTCCCAGAGCGTGCCTGTTTCCCCTGACGCGCCCGCCGAAATCGCCTCGGCCAAGATGCGCAGCCTGGCAACCCAATCCGTCAATGGGAGTTGGCCCGCGATCTGTTGATCGCAGAAATGGGAGTTTAGCCAACGTACCCAGTCCTCGGGAACTTCTTCGCGGATTGCAAAAGCGGTCAGGCTAGCGCTGTCCGGGAAAGGCGGGCCATGTCGGCGCAAATCTAGTTCAAGGTCCCGCGTGTGCAGCAAATGCGCGCCGCGCTCGTCACCATCATGACACAGCGGGTGTTTCAGAAGGGTCAACAATGCCTCGCCATCCACACGCCGTGCGAAAAGCCCCGCCACGTGACGCAGAAACCGGCCGGGCGGCGATAGTTGCAGCGGTAGGCCAGCGCTGTCATCGGGAAGGATGTTCCAGCGATCTAAAGCAGCGCTGACTTGGCGGGTCAGCATCCTGTCAGGTGTGATTAGCGCGGCAGTTTGGCCGGTTTCGGCTGCCTGGCGAAGGCGCAGTGCGATGGCCAGGGCCTCGGATCTGGGCGATTGCGCCTCGACCAGTGTCAACTCCTTTGTGGCGCCATCCAGATCGGTCAGTTGCGGGCCTTCGGACATCCATGCATCAGTGATTGGCGCCGGGCGTAAAGCCAGCGAAACCAAGCGGTTGCGAGCAGGCGAGGGTGGTTGATCACCCGTCCAAGGCATGATTTGATCTGGCTCCAAACCAAGCCGTGACATCAGCTTGCGGAACCGGTACTGCGGGTGATCTTCCGATGTCAGCGCATCGTCCAGTCCTCGCCAAACGCGGTCGGGCTGATCGAAATCGTAACCCGGCAGGATCAACGCGCCTTGCGGCAGGCGCGCGACCGCCTCCATCAGCATCAGAGTGGTTCCGCGAGACCCGGTTGACCCGGCAAGGATAACCGGATGCTGCGGCGGAGCGACTTGCCAACGTTCTATCAGGTTTTCCACCACAAGCCGCTGCCGGGCCTGAACATCCAGCGCATCTGGGCCTGAATCTATGATTTGATCGGCAATTCCGATGAACTTTTGCGCCCTTTCCCAATGCCCGGACATGTCACTGACATCCAAATTCCGGATCGCGTCGGGCGAAACACCTTCGCCCTGCATCTCATCAATCAACGCGGCTAGGCTGTCGGACAAGTCAAAAAGTGAAGACCGTGCAGCCAGATCAGGCTGTTGTTCCAACAGCTTAGCGATCAACTGCGTCAACTCTAACCTGCGCCGCAGCGGTGGAATCGCCGGAGGTATCTGCGCAAGATCGACGCTTTCCCCCAGATCGGTAACCAGTGAAAGACGCGGCAAAAGGCACGCCGGGCCTTGGTCAAACAGGTCGCGGACGCGCCGGGCCATACGCCTTGTATTGACGACCAGTTGAACGCGCGCCAGCATCTCGGGCGGATGCGCTGCACTGCGATCTTGCAGCCCCTGAACCAGCATTTTTGGGAAGTCCGAACCGGGCGGAACGGCAAAAACGCGCGGAGCTGGGCTGGGTTCAAACATCGGCAATCAACCCCTCGGCTAGTGCAATCCCTTCGGGGTGGCCGACATCGCACCAGCGGCCGGGATAGGTGAGCGCAAACAGACGGTCCTGCCGCTGCAACCGGTCCCATAGCACGTTAAGTGAGAACGCTTTCTCAGGGATATCCATCAACCCTTCGGATTTCATGATCTGCGCACCGCCATAGATCAAACTGCCGCCGCGCACGATCCGTCCGTTCTCATCTGCTGTGAAATCGCCTTTGCCCGTGTGCCCGACAGTCTGATCCACCGGTACGCACATCAACAGCGCGTCCATGTGATCGGGGTTCCACGCCTCGCGGAGCATCGTCAAAGGGTTCGGTCCTGACCAGATCGCGTCTGGGTTCAGGGTGTAAACCGGGTGCGATCCAAGCAGGGGCAAAGCGGCGCGTATTCCGCCGCCAGTCTCAAGAATCTCCGGCGTTTCATGGGAAAGCAGAACACCTTTTGGGACTAGATGAGCTTCAAGCTGATCTGGCAGATAATGTAGGTTTGCCACGATACGCTTTGGTTGCAGGGCATTCACCAAATCCAACGCGTGATCAATCAGAGGCCGGCCGGCGACCTTGATCAGTGGTTTGGGCCGATTTTCGGTCAATGCGCCCATACGGGTGCCAAACCCGGCTGCAAACAGCATGACGGCTTCGGGGTCTTGGGTCATTTCTGTCGGAGCCTGTCCAGATTTTCAGGGGTGGGTGCGGGCAAGGCCTCGCGCAACAGATTGGCGATGGTTACCAGTGCGGGATGCTCCAGATCCCGCATCAGGTGGGTCCAGGTTGCCGGGATCAGATCGACATAGCTGGGCTTGCCGTATTCGGTTGCCAGCCGGGCAAAGACGCCCAGAATGCGCAGATTTCGCTGAGCACCCAACACCGCATAGGCGGTGCGGAAGTCATGATCATTCACCCCAGTCGCCACGATATAACGATTCACCATTTGCATCTCGGTTCCGAGTGACACATTGCGACGCACATCCTGCAACAAAGATACCAGATCATAGGCCGGATGGCCCAGCATGGCGGTTTGAAAGTCCAACAGACCAGCGCGCTGAACCCCGTCGCGATCCGGCAACCAGATCAAGTTTTCAGCGTGGTAATCGCGCAGCACAACAACTTTGGACCCCGAAGTTTCCCGGTGCAGAATGTCCGAGAACCGGTTTTCAAATCGGTTACGCGCATCGGCGTCGTGCGTGCCCTGCACGGCCTGCGCGTATTTAGTAAAGGACAACGCGGCCAACTCGGTCATCAAACTCGGATCATAGGATCGCAAAGAAAGGCTTGGCGCGTTGTACAGGTCGATCAGAACATCCGTTGCGACCTCATAAAGCGCACGCTCTATGCTGGGGGTCTGCGCAAGCACGCGCGCGAACAGGTCATCTCCAAGGTCTTCGAGCAGTAGAAAGCCGTAATGCGTGTCCTCGGCATAAATCTCGGGCGCGCTCAGACCAAGGGACCGCAGGTATTCGGCCATGCGGGCAAAATCTTCGACATTTTCCGCCTTGCCCGGGGGTGAATCCATTAACACCGCCGTCTTGCCGGTTTCCGGATCGGTCAGCCGTTCGTACCGACGGTTCGAGGCATCCCCAGCCAGCGGCGCGTGCTTTGCATTTGACCATTTGGTCTGCGCGATCAACGCTTCGGCCAATACCGCGCGGTTTGTCATGCGGGAATCCTTAGTTTCACGGGCCATTTCGGGTCTGACCAGCGAAGGGTCAGATGGCGTGCTTCTGTCATGTTGGGGTCTGTTTCGAAGGATATCTTCGCCGCAGACTCCGGCATCAGCGGGCCCAGTTTATCCGGCCATTCAATCAGACAGATTGCGGTTTCGAAAGCCTCGGTCAGGCCCAGTTCTTCGACCTCCTCAACCGCGCTCAGGCGGTACAGGTCACAGTGCCAGATTTCCCCAGCCGGCGTGTCATAAGCCTGAACCAAGGTGAAAGTCGGCGAAGGCACATCTTCGGGCTCGATCATCAGCGATTGGATCAGGCTGCGGGCAAAATGGGTCTTTCCGCTGCCGATCTCGCCCTCAAGCAACAAGATGTCTCCAGATCTCAATTCTGCACCGAGGCGGGCAGCGAATTCTGCTGTTTCCTCGGGCGAATTCAAAGTGATCGTGCAGGGCGAATTGGTCATGGCGCCACAATGGCCTTGCGCCCGGTTGGCTGCAACCCGGTTCAGGCGCTGATTCGCTGCGCCTCTTGCCGCATCAATGCATCCCGATCCACCGAGAAACGAACTATGGTGGCCCCGTTCTGCATCGGGCTGACCGTGCACAACACCTGGATACCGTTTCGCAGATAGATCACGCCCGACCATTCCGCGCGATTTTCCCGCGCCTCTACAAAATCGCGAATTTCGCCAAGGATTGGTGTCGCGGTGCAATGTTCCTGCCAGCTTTTGGTCACCTCAAGAACGGAGTCCGCGTCAAAGCCTGCGTCGCCTGTATCACCCCAAAGCTGTTGGTAGGCGAAATTTGTAAAAGCCAGTGTACCATCGTCACTGAAGACGGCGATGGCATCGGCCAGTTTGTCCAGAATGGATTGCATCAGATCCATTTCTGACCGGAACCGACGGGTCAGAGTGATCTCGGCAGTGATGTCCTCAAACAAAAAGGCAACTGCTCCATCCGGGTGCGGACGTCCACTGACCGAATAAACCGAGCCGGAGGGCAGGGACCAAGTCTCTTGGTAGTTCCCGTCCTCTGCCGCTTCTAGAAGGTCGTTCATCTGACTGCGCCAGCTGCGGTAATTCTTGGGCTCGGGCATCATGTGCTGATCCCGCAGGCGATCGAAAAAGCTGGACAGGCTGGGGCGGCAGCTTAGGAAATCCGGGGGCAGGGTGGTCAGGTCGATCAGGGCTGGGTTGAACAACGCCAGCTGCCGGTTGCGGTCAAAAATAGCCAGCCCGATGGGCAATTGCGCGAAGGTCTTGGTCATGGTCTGAACGAATTTGCGCTGCGCCACCTCCGCCTCGACGATCGCGTTGATGTCCACGGCATAAGACAAGTGCCCTTCGGGGTGATCTACCAACGTCAGATCGAACCACAGCTTGTTTTCACTGAACTCGGAGGAAATTGAGACCCGCGCCTTTGCACTTAGCCGTTGGTCGGCATCGGGGACCGGAAACAATGGTGCGGTCAGGTCCGTGTCCTGATCCCGTACTTTGCGCACCAGCGAAACATAAGCAGCATTGCACCAGCGCACATCGCCCTGATGATCCAACAGCCAGACAGGGTAGGGCGCTTTTTCCATGGCAAGGCGGTTTGGATCATTTGATGCGATTTGAGTTATCGAGGGACAATCGGTGCGGTCGCGCAGCTGAACGCGTACAATTCCGTCTATCCATTCGCACAGAACATCGCGTTCAACCGTGCAATCGATGGCCGGGATGACCAGGTTGCCTTCACGCCGGACCTGATCAGGTGTTTCGGGGAATGTTGGAAAATCCCTGTGCAGCAGCCGGCACAGATCGGCCCAATCACGGACCTGCTCGAACCCTTCCAACGCGATGTCCGAGTGACTGATAAGCCGGTCACCATCAAACAGGAATGCCGCATCAAACAAGGAGGCAGGTGAGGACAGCCCAAAATTGTCCCCCCGTTCCCGCCTGCGGGGCAACAGCCACTGCACGGCAAGACTTGCGGAAACAATGCCGATGATGGCCAGAATGATCCAGTCGACCATGCGCCCTCCGGTGCGCGAAACCAAGAAGCGGTACTATGCGCCTTAATGGTTAACGGGGTCTTAACCAATGTTCGCCAGTATCAGGTCAGGTTTGGAACCGTTGGTTTACACCTGAAGGCACAGGCGTATCACCGGTTTGCGCATCCACAAGGTTACGCGGCCAGCTCACTTTGACGATCGCGCCCCGACGTTCGGGGTTATCCGACAGGGTTTGGTAAGGGTCCGATCCGTTGGCGAAATCCAGCTCTGCTCCGCTGCGTTCAAGCAGCGTTTTGGCAATGAAAAGACCCAGACCCATGCCTTCATATTCCGGACGGGTCCTTTTTTCGGTCTCACTGCGGCGGCGGCGCATGAAGGGATCGCCGATCCGGCCGATCATCTGCGACGGATATCCACGACCGTCATCCATGATGCTGACGGTGATCTGTTTGGTGGACCATTCCGCCTCGACCCAGACATTTCCGCGCGAAAAATCCACCGCGTTCTGGATCAGGTTGCGCAGGCCGTGAATGATCTCGGGCTTGCGCAGGATCGAGGGCTGCTGCACATCGCCATCCTCGGCCGGGCCTTCGAAGAAATGAACGGTCTTGCCTCGGTTGATATGCGGCTCGGCAGCTTCATGCACCACGGTAGAAAGCGGGGCTTGACGCAGATGCAGGTCGTCTTTGCCCGCCCGGCCCATGTCTCGCAGGATATCGCGGCAACGGTTCGCCTGTTCGCGGATCAGGGCGGCGTCCTCGATAAGGTCGGGCCGGTCATCCAATTCCTCAATCAACTCGGAGCTCGCCAGTTTGATCGTTGCCAGCGGCGTGCCCAGCTCATGCGCGGCGGCGGCGACCACGCCGCCTAGATCGGTCAGCTTCTGTTCGCGTGCAAGCGCCATATGGGTGGCGGCCAGCGCTTCGGACATAGATTGTACCTCTGAGCTGACGCGATGCGAATACGCGCCCAGAAAGACAATTGCGATGACGATTGCGGCCCAGTTTCCGAACAGTAGAATATCTGGGATGTCCAGTTCTGCCCCCAATGCGGTGCGCAAAGGCAGGTGGAATTCGGCCAGAAGTGTTGTCAAGGCAATGGCAACGCCGCCGATTATCAGGGTTGACCGGGTGCTCATGACGCTCGCGGAAATCGTGACAGGCCCCACCAGCAACAGCGCAAACGGGTTGTTCAGCCCGCCTGTAAGGTACAGCAAAATGGTCAGCTGCAGCAGGTCGAACAGCACCATCAGGAAGTTCTCGAACTCGGACAGGCGCTTGTTGCGGGGAAACAGCAGAATTGCAGTCAGATTCCCCATGACCGAGACGCCAATCGCCAGATAACAAAGCGTTGCGTCCAGCTGGATGTCATAAGTTTGCTGCGCGACGGTGATCGCTGTGATCTGGCCGAAAATGGCCACCCAGCGCAACAGGATCAGGGTGCGCAGCCGAATCCAGCTGCTGCGTTCCTGACCGCGCCATAATGTGATGTTGGAATTTGCCATCGGTCGATTATGTCCTGTTGCATCGGCTGAACTTCTTGATAGGTGTCCCGGCCGAAACGATCAACAACCCCTCTTACGTCAGGATTGATGTCATGGTCCGTCTTTATGCCATCCTCGCAACCGTTGTTCTTGCCGTGGGCCTGGGGGCCATGTGGCTGCTGACGCGCGGTGCCGGATCAGATGACAAGTTCGCACAATGCCGGACCAGTCAGATTGCTGGCGGAACGGCGGCCATCGGCGGGCCATTTGAACTGCTCAACGGCAAGGGCGAAACGGTCACCGACACCGATGTTATCACCGAACCGACGCTGGTATATTTCGGCTATACCTTCTGCCCCGACGTCTGCCCGTTCGATATGTCACGCAATGCCGAGGCCGTGGACATTCTGGCCGAGCGTGGCCAGTCCGTGACGCCCTTGTTCATTTCAATTGACCCGGATCGGGATACGACCGAAGTGATGGCCGATTATGCCTTTAACCTGGGCGGTAAGACTATCGCGCTGACCGGCACGCCTGAGCAGGTCAAGGCCGCCAGCAAGGCCTACAAAACTTACTACAAGGCCCATGACAAAAGCGATGAGTACTATCTGGTAGACCACTCGACCTTTACCTATCTTGTCACGCCCGAGGATGGGTTCATCGAATTCTTCAACCGGGACGACACCGCCGAGCAGATGGCCGACAAGGTTGAGTGTTTCCTCGACAAAATCTAGAAAACGACGGGTTGTTTGACCTTTGGGATGGCGCTGCTATTACTCATGGTTAAGCCAAAGGCGTGAAATAGCGGAAAGAACAGAATATGGCGGACAGCTCTGAACTCGACATCGGCCCCGATAAAACGCTGCTTTTGGTGGACGATGACGAACCGTTTCTGAGACGTCTGGCAAAAGCGATGGAAAAACGCGGGTTCGAGGTTGAAACCGCAGGTTCCGTCGCCGCAGGCCGCGCCATTTCCACCGCCCGCCCGCCCGCCTACGCGGTCGTTGACCTGCGTCTCGAAGATGGCAACGGTCTGGATGTGGTCGAAGTTTTGCGCGAAAAGCGCCCCGACAGCCGGGTTGTGGTCCTGACCGGATACGGTGCGATTGCCACCGCCGTTGCTGCGGTCAAGATCGGCGCCACGGATTACCTGTCGAAGCCCGCCGACGCCACGGACATCACCAATGCGCTACTGGCCAAGGGCGACGAACTGCCCCCACCACCAGAAAACCCCATGAGTGCGGACCGCGTCCGTTGGGAGCATATCCAGCGGGTCTATGAGCTGTGCGACCGGAACGTTTCCGAGACCGCACGGCGCCTGAACATGCACCGTCGGACATTGCAGCGGATATTGGCGAAGCGCAGTCCACGTTAAATCTCTTCTGGTCGGACCAAAGCGGACCTTTGCTTCGTTCTGGACGTGGAGACAGAAACAAGCGCACTATTTCGGGGGTATCGGCAAGGGTTGCTGATGCCCTTTCTCTTGTTTGCTGCGGAACGAGGAGTATCTAAAAATGTCTGCACTAACCTTTTCACACATCGGAGTAACCGTTCCAGACCTGGAAAAAGCGGTAGAATTCTATTCTAAGGCATTTGGACTTTATGTGCTTATGGAGCCCACCGAAGTGCTGCATGACGATAGTGCCATAGGTCAGATGTGTGACGATGTTTTTGGAGAAGGCTGGGGTTCATTTCGGATTGCTCATCTTTCGATGGGGGATGGTATAGGTATTGAACTCTTCGAGTTTCCAAACACGATCGAAGAAGAGAGGCCGTTCGAATATTGGCGTCGCGGGTTGTTCCATTTCTGTGTTCAGGATGACAACCTTGAAGAACGGGTCAAGATCATCGAAGAGCTTGGTGGAAAACAGCGAATGAAGCAGGTTCGCAAATACTACCCAGGCGACAAACCCTATCGCATGGTCTACATGGAAGATCCGTTTGGAAACGTATTTGAGCTATACAGTCATTCTTATGAACTAACCTATTCGGCCGGGGCATACGCGTGACTTGTTTGTTGGCAGACCACCAATCTGGTAGTTTCCGTGTTAAATAATTTGAAATAGTGATATGTGAATGTCGTCCAATTGCGGAGGATGGCATGAACAATCTCACGACGGCATTTCGAAGGGCTCTGTCAAACTACGCCAATTTCAATGGGCGTTCTTCGCGCCCGACGTTTTGGTGGTGGGTTCTGGCCGTTCTTCTCGTTCTTCTGGTGACGCGAATAATTGATGGCGCTTTGATCGCTCCGATGCTCGGATTTGGGGTGTTTGAGCCGAACGCCGGACAACCGCTTTCCGTTTTGGTTTCGCTTGGGCTTTTGCTTCCCAATCTGGCGATTGGAGTCAGACGTTTGCACGACATCGGACGAACTGGTTGGTGGCTGTTGATTGGCTTGATTCCGATAATCGGAACTCTGGTCCTGTTGTACTTCTACATTCAGCCAAGTGAGAGTGGTTCAAACCAGTTTGGAGAACCCGACGTCTTCCCTTGATTTGAGGGGTGAAAGTCGTCGTTTCAGGCTACAGTTTCAACAGCAGTTCTTCGTGCCGTTCAGTGTATGCCTGCCGCACCTCTGTCGGCGGGCGCAACGTGATCCCCAACCCCTCCATCACCGCTTTGTCCGGCCGCCCAAAATCCTTGAATGCCCTGGCCCAGGAAAAGTCTGCAATAGTACGCCGGTCCTGACAGTTTAGTGACTTGATACCAGTTCCACTTTGCCCGAGGTTCGGGCAGGGAATTCATCTTTAGTCACAATGGAGTAAATCAATGATCGGCTATGTGACCATCGGCGTTTCGGATTTGGAGCGCGCTAAAAGTTTTTATACGACACTGTTTGCCGACAAGGGCGCAAAGGTTGTGATCGACGCTGGGCGCATCGCTTTCATCGGCAATGACCCTTCAGCGCCAATGCTCGCCGTTTGCACACCCTACGATGGCGAAGCCTGCGAGACCGGTAATGGCGGAATGGTTGCTTTTGCAGCTGACTCCAAGGATGAGGCTAAGGCGCTCTACGAGAAGGCAATCAGCCTTGGTGCTACAGATGAAGGAGAACCCGGCCAGCGCGTCCCTGATCGGTTCTACGGCGCTTACGCTCGCGATCTGGACGGCAATAAGCTGTGTTTTTACGTCTTCGGCTAAAGCTGCGTCAGCAGAGCCATATGACGTTCCATATACGCCCGCCGCACCTCAACCGGCGGGCGTAGCGTGATCTCCAACCCCTCCATCACTGACTTATCAGGACGGCCAAAGAACTTCGTCGCCTCAGCCTCGGAAAAGCCTGCAATCTGGGTCGCCTCCATCCAAGCGCTGATCTTGTCGGCCTTTTTGATCTGTCGTTTCACCGTTTTCGGCACCGCTGCAGGTAGGCCGAACCGAATGTGGATGGCTGCTGCCAAACGGTCATCCAGCGCGCCGTAATCCGGGCCAACGGCGGATTTTACGGGCGAGATCATATCTCCGATCACGTATTCCGGCGCGTCGTGTAACAACGCCGCCAGTTGCCATTTCACCGGGGCTTTGGGTGCAATTCGGCCGAAAAGCTCTTCGACCAGAAGGGAGTGCTCGGCCACGGAATAGGCAAAATCACCAACCGTTTGCCCGTTCCAGCGGGCGACAAAGGCCAGACCGTGCGCGATATCTTCGATCTCGATATCCACAGGCGTCGGGTCCAGCAAATCCAGTCTGCGACCGGAAAGCATTCGCTGCCATGCTCTGGGTTGTGTTGCCATTCTGCCATGCCTTGTGAAGTAGGACACGTTAACTTCGCGCTTTTGTGCTATGATGTACCTGTCTGGATCACAGGCTGCCAACAATTTATTGAGCTTTCGTGCTTTGAACCTGCACGTTTTGATCCCGACATATGGACTGAGGGGGGCGTACTCCTTTCAGTTGTGCCCCTCTCGTACTGAAACGCGTATCGAAAGGAGCATGTTATGTTCAAACGTCTATTTGCTATAACTCTGACCTTCGGCATGGCCGCTACTGCGCCGCCTGCCTTCGCCAAAAGCTGTGCACAGCGCGAACATGTGATCGCCAAACTGCAGGACAGTTATTCAGAAGAACTGGTCTTTGGCGGATTGCAGAAAACACGGGGCGCACGGGCTGTTATGGAGGTTTGGACCTCGAAGACAACCGGAAGCTATACGGTTCTGGTGACCCAGGCGAACGGCATTAGTTGTATTGTCGCCGTTGGCACAGATTTTTTTGAAGCGATACCAAAGATAGAGCTAAAGGGTGAACCAAGTTGATTTAGACGGACGGTTTATCCCCTTTCCGGCCATCCACGTTGCCACCTGCCCCTAGGAGTGCTAGGGGCTGCCCGGACTGTGATTTACCGGAATGGAGCACCTGATGGCCGGGGACTATATCGTCAAAGACATTACATTGGCCGGGTTTGGCCGTAAGGAACTGGACATCGCCGAAACCGAGATGCCGGGCCTGATGGCTTTGCGCGCGGAATACGGTGAAACCAAACCGTTGAGCGGCGCGCGTATCGTCGGTTCGCTGCACATGACCATCCAAACGGCTGTTCTGATCGAAACACTGGTCGCGCTGGGCGCGGACGTGCGCTGGGCATCGTGCAACATCTTCTCGACGCAGGACCATGCGGCGGCAGCAATTGCTGAGGCTGGTATCCCGGTCTTCGCAATCAAAGGTCAGACGCTGGAAGAGCACTGGGATTACCTGGACAAATCCTTCCTGTTCGACGATGGCCCAAACATGATCCTGGACGATGGCGGCGACGCGACATTGTACATTCTTCTGGGTGCACGTGCCGAGGCGGGTGAGGACATCATCGCTGTTCCGACATCCGAAGAAGAAGAAGTCATCAAAGCGCAGATCGCCAAACGTTTGGCGGCATCCCCCGGCTGGTTCACCAAGATGCGCGACCAGATTCAGGGCGTGTCCGAGGAAACCACCACCGGTGTGAACCGCCTGTATCAACTGGTGAAAGACGGCCAACTGCCGTTCCCGGCGATCAATGTGAACGACTCGGTCACCAAGTCGAAGTTTGACAACAAATACGGCTGCAAGGAATCGCTGGTTGACGGCATCCGCCGCGCCACTGACACCATGATGGCCGGCAAGGTTGCCGTGGTTTGCGGTTACGGTGACGTTGGCAAAGGCTCGGCCGCGTCGCTGCGCGGTGCTGGTGCCCGTGTGAAAGTGACAGAAGTTGACCCGATTTGCGCCCTGCAGGCCGCGATGGACGGTTTCGAAGTCACGTTGCTGGAAGACGAAGTCGCATCGGCCGACATCTTTATCACCACCACCGGCAACAAGGACGTGATCCGCATCGAGCATATGCGCGAGATGAAGGACATGGCCATCGTCGGCAATATCGGTCACTTTGACAACGAGATTCAGGTGGCCAGCCTGAAGAACCACAAGTGGACCAATATCAAGGAACAGGTGGACATGATCGAACTGCCCTCGGGCAATCGCATCATCCTGCTGTCCGAAGGCCGCCTGCTGAACCTTGGTAATGCGACCGGTCACCCATCTTTCGTGATGTCAGCCTCGTTCACCAACCAGGTTCTGGCGCAGATCGAGCTGTTCACCAAGGGCGATCAGTACAACAACGACGTCTACATCCTGCCCAAGCATCTGGATGAGAAGGTCGCGCGTTTGCATCTGGATCGCATCGGCGTGAAGCTGACCAAGATGGATAACGAGCAGGCATCTTACATTGGCGTGAAGCCCGAAGGCCCCTACAAGCCGGAACACTACCGTTATTGAGTGCGAAAGAACGCATGAGCAAACACACCGGACGCCGCCGATTCCTGTTATCGGCGGCGTCTTTTGTTTTTAGCATCGCCGTCGTAGCCATCCTGTTCGGAGGGGGCGGATGGTGGTTGTTGGCGCACCCGGAAACACCCGTGCCATCGCATTGGAACCCTTTGCGAGAGCTGAAAATCACCGCGCCGGTCACGCCAATTACCCGGTTTCAGCTTAATCGCGCGCTGGCGAATGAAGTACAGTGCCGCGCCGCCTTGGCCGACGCCGGCGCAAACTTTGAAGCGATGGATGATCTGATCGTGGATGAGAATTGCGGCATCACCGGGCGCGGTCTGTTGTCCGCGCTGGTGACGTCGGATGTAAATGCGGTTGAAACCAGTTGCGCGACCACTCTGCGGCTGGCCATGTGGGAACATCAAGTCGTTCAACCCACTGCGAGAGACCTTCTGGGCACGCAGGTCAGCCGGTTGCGGCATGTGGGCAGTTACAATTGCCGCCAGATCCGTACCGCCCAGGGTCAGAGCAGTGGTTGGAGCAGTCATGCCAAGGCGGATTCCATTGATATTGTTGGTTTGCAATTCGCTGATGGGCGCAGTCTGACCTTGCTATCCGATTGGGGCGCTGAAGGACCTGAGGGTCAATATTTGCGCCAGATCTGGCGCGGCGCATGTGATTGGTTTCGTGTGGTATTGGGTCCGGATTTCAATCACTTGCACGCGGACCACTTTCATCTGCAGGGTCCCGGTTGGGGTTATTGCCGATAGGTCACCTTAACGGGTATTTAACGCAGGGACGGAAAGAAGTCTCCGCGTCCTTGTGGTGTGAAATCCAGAATATTCCACAGGGGCCACGCCGCATCCACGTGCCGCGGATGCCAGGCACTGGGTTCGAAGAACAACTCGGAACTCCAGAAATGGCTTATGCCGTCCGCATCGCGCTGAAAGATGTTCAGGATCGGCAGTTGGCTTCCATCCTCGGCCTCGGCCAGATAGTCGCGCTGATAGTCTGTGCCCAATGCAGAATAAAGCGGCAGATCATCCCACGACATTTCCGCTTTCAGCGCTGCCAGCCTTTCACAGGTGTTTTGCGCCACGACCGCAAAGGCGATTTTCTGCGATACATGGGCGATCTGTCCATTCAACCCGTCCAGAAAGGCAGAACACATCGGGCAAGGTGACTCTGCATCCGGACCGTACATAAGCGAGTATATAGCCAAGGTGTCATGTGATCCGAACAAAGACGACAGCGGTGTCGGCGCACCCTTGTCTGACCGGAATGCATAGTCCCGCGGAACTGCCCCACCTTTGGGCAAACCGCGGCGCAGTTTTGCAACATTTTCAATCTGAGCCCGCAGTTCGGCTTCAGCCGACAGCAAGGTGTTTCGTGCGGTTCTGTATTGCGAAGTTTCGTTGGGTAGCGACACAGGCATTGTAGCCTCCTGGTTCTGGAACAAGTAACATATTTAACCTTATTGTTAAATAAAGGGCCATCGAAATCAAGCCTCAGATCAGACCGGCAGGGTTTAGGGGGAATGCCGCTAATTTTTCCCTTTGTGCAAATTCCCGCTCCCGTTACCGTGTCTGCGGCGCTGGTATGGCCAAAAACGAGTTTCAACCGGGAGATAACCATGGGAAAACGCGACGACCTGATCGCTAAATATGCCGAGGACCTGAAGTCCAAATGCGGTATGGACGCAGATATGGATCTGCTGACCAAAGTCACAATCGGCTGTGGACCTGCAATTTATGACGCCGATGCATCGACTGTCGCGGCAACTCAGGAAGGTGAGTTGGAAACGGTCAAGAACAACTTCCTCATCAAAAAGCTGGGCCTGTCGGACGGACCGGAACTGATGGAAGCGATCAACAAGACACTGGAAACCTATGGCATGTCCGAGCGTAACAAATACCGCGCCGTCGTGTATTACATGCTGACCAAGCACTTCGGCAAAGAGGCTGTTTACGGCTGATCCCGCCACACCTTTTTTGCAGCGCCCGTCAGATCCCTGGCGGGCGTTTCCAATTTTAAGTACTTGCCGTTTGAACCGCGCCGCATGGATCGGTTAGTGTCAGGACGTGACCAGGACGGTCAGAGCCAAAATTTCCATACGCGTGTGGTGAGTCGGGAGCACGCGGGGTAGGGAAGGTTCTGCATCTGTCAGGGCCTTCCCTTTAATCTGGTATTAAGTGGCCTCTGTGCCGCCCAGATCGCAGATTACCTGCCATTCCGCCTCGCTGACCGGCTGAACGGACAAGCGAGAGTTTTTGACCAACACCATTTCCCCCAACCGTTCGTCAGCCTTGATCTGGTCCAGCGTTACAGGGGTTGCAAACGGGCGAACGGCCTTGATGTCCACGCATTCCCAACGCTCATCATCCGTGGTGCTGTCGGAGTGCGCCTCGGCGCAGACCTCGACAATACCGACAATCGCCTTGTCCTTTTGCGAGTGGTAGAAGAACCCGCGATCGCCGACCGTCATCTGACGCATAAAATTGCGCGCCTGATAGTTGCGCACGCCGTCCCATTCTTCGCCCGCATCCCCTTTGGCAACCTGTTGGTCCCAGCCCCAGGTCGATGGTTCGGATTTGAACAGCCAGTACGCCATCAGCCTATGACCTTTTTCCACACAATCAGGTCAACCGACTGGAACAACCCGGCTTTTGCATAAGGATCGTTGTCCGCCCAATTTTGCGCGGCGGCCATGTCTTCGACCTCCAGAATGATCAACGAGCCGATCATTGCGTCGCCGTTCAGCAAGGGACCCGCCTGCGCAACGACACCCGTTTCCTCAATATAGGCCAGGTGGGCAGCGCGATTGTCCAGCCGGGTTTGCAGCGCGCCGTCCTTGTCACGGGCGATGAGAGCGATCAGCATATTATTCCTCCTTCAGGGGTCGGTTGAGCAGGGCTCGGATAGCTTCAGTCACACTGTAGGCGCCACTGCTAAGGTCTGCCACCGTTGTACTGATCGGCATGTCCAGCCCTTCAGCGGTGGCAATTTCCGTCATGGCCCGCGCTGTGGCGACCCCTTCAACAGTGGTGTGGGTATCGAACTGGATATTCCGACCCAATGACAGGCCAAAGCGATAGTTTCGGGACAGTTCGGACGAACAAGTCAGGACCAGATCCCCCAATCCAGACAATCCCATCAGAGTGTCAGGTCGCGCCCCGCGCATCAGCGCAAAGCGCTGCATTTCTGCAAACCCGCGTGTCATCAGGGCAGCGCGCGCGCTGTCGCCCAACCCGGCCCCGATCGCAGCGCCGCATCCGATGGCCATTACGTTCTTCAAGGCGCCGCCAAGTTCCGCCCCAACCATGTCGGTGGTTCGATAAAGGCGCAGGTTGGCAGTGGTCAGGTCATGTTGCAGCGTCAGACTCAGCGAGTCATCTGCGCAGGCCAAGGTTAGCGCCGTTGGCAACCCGCGTGCAATGTCGTCGGCAAAGCTGGGCCCGGTCAGCAGGGCGGGTCGCGCATCCGGGATCGTTTCCCGAATGACTGAAATCGGTCCAAGCCCGGACGATAGCTCGATGCCCTTGCAGCACGCCACCAAGGTTTTTCCGGCCAGATCAGAGGCCTGCGCTTGCAAGGCATCGCGCAACTTTTGCATAGGGACAGCTATCAGCAGAACATCAGCCTTGGTCGCCTGATCGATGTTCGATGTCACCGTGATATCAGCAGGCAAAGCCACGCCAGGCAAACGCTGGGTGTTTTCACGCGCTGTTTGCATATGCTGGGCCTGATCCTGATCCCGAGACCACAGCGTGACCGGCCCGTTCCCGGCCAGTGAAATGGCCAGGCTTGTGCCGAATGCGCCGGATCCCAGAACGGAAACGCTCATGCCTTGGCGCCTTTCTTGCCACCGCCCAGCATAGCAGGACTGGTCTTGTCCAAAGGCCAGCGAGGGCGTGCCGTAAGGTCCAGACCATCCCGCGCACCAGCGCGAAATCGTTCCATGCCGGCATAGGCAATCATGGCGGCATTGTCGGTGCACAGGTTGAGCGGCGGTGCAGTAAACCGGGCGTCCTTTTCGGCACAAACAGTCTCTAACGCAGCCCGAATGGCAGAATTGGCGGCAACGCCGCCAGCGACGGCAATGACTGGATCAATTGGGTTTTCCTCAAGATACCTGTCAATCGCTCGGCGGGTCTTCTCGGCCAGCGTATCCACGATGGCTTGCTGAAATCCGGCACATAGATCGGCGCGGTCCTGACGGATCAGGCCGCCCTTTTCGGCGACAATTTGATCCCGCATCCGCATCAACGCGGTTTTCAACCCCGAAAAGGAGAGATCGCATCCCGGCCGATCCAGAAGAGGTCGGGGAAACCGGAAACGCTTGGGATCGCCAGAATGTGCTTCAACCTCCACCGAAGGACCACCGGGTTGCGATAGGCCCAGCAAACGGGCGGTTTTGTCGAACGCTTCTCCAGGCGCGTCGTCAATGGTTCCGCCCAACCGGGTGAATTCCTCAGGTCCGTGTGCAATCAGGTATTGGCAGTGACCGCCTGAAACCAGCAGCATCAGGTAGGGAAAGGTTATACCATCCGTTAACCGGGGTGTCAGCGCATGACCGGCCAGATGGTTTACACCGATCAAGGGAAGCCCGGTTGCAGCGCTCAGCCCCTTGGCGCACATGACGCCGGACATGACCCCGCCGATCAGGCCGGGACCCGCAGTGACGGCAATCGCATCCATATCTGCCAGTGTCAGTCCTGCGACCTCCAACGCCTGCACCACGCAAATGTCCAGCTTTTCGGCATGGGCCCGCGCTGCGATTTCGGGCACGACCCCGCCAAATGCGCTGTGCAGCTCGGTTTGACCGTGAACAATAGACGACAGAACCTCGGCACCCGCACCATCGGATTGGCGCACAACAGCAGCGGCCGTGTCATCACAGCTGCTTTCCAATCCAAGAACGGTAAGTGTTTGCACCATAGGCCTGATCCGTTGCATCATGACACTCAAGCGGGGTATCACCCTGCGCGGACGCAAACAATCCCAAGGCCGAAGGCCCCGCCATTGTATTTGTTGATGACCCGCCCTCGCGCCGCCTCTGAAAGGTTTGTGGCACAGCTGTCGGACCGCGTCAGGTCGCGGGTGGATGTCATCTATTCTCCGATCCTGGAAATCCGACCCCTGAGGGTTGCGGTCGAAACGGACGGAATTCGCGGATTGATCTTTACTTCGGCCAACTCGGTCAATGCCGCCGCGTCGTTGGGCGTTAAACCCGGTCTGCCCGCCTATTGTGTTGGTCCGGCGACCACTGGAACAGCCAAAGGGGCTGGATGGGATGCATTGGTGGTGGGTAATACCGCCGAAGAGCTGGTGGCCTACCTGTTGAAGCACCGGCCTGAAAGCCCGTTGCTGCATCTCAGGGGTGAACATACGCGGGGAAATGTTGCCGGGCGTCTGACCGAATCGGGGCTGACGGTTCACGAACAGATTGTTTATCAACAGCGTTTGTTACCGCTGACATCCGAAGCGGTTGCGGCCACATCCGGTGACAGACCTGTTCTCGCACCGCTGTTTTCGCCCCGAACGGCGCGACAATTTGCCGAAATTTGGACCGGAACCGCGCCCTTGTGGCTGGTTGCCATTAGCGAAGCCACGGCCGAGCCCCTTTATTCCTTGGACTATGAGCGCCTGAAGATCGCCAAAGAGCCGACACCCAAGAAAATGCGGAAAGCCGTGAAAAAGCTTGTCAAACACGCGATGCGGGTTGAGCGTGGAGAGACCACTGATTAACTTAGAGCGGTCTGTTATTCATATGAAATTGGATTCGATAAGGGGAACGTCGCGGTGGCTCGTAAGAAAAAAACCGATCAAAAGCCGGTGGAAGACCCCAAGTCGGACGAAACAGTTGAATTCACCTCGCAGCGTGATGAGACAGTCGTTGACGCGGATGAGCCGCTAGAAAAGGCCCTTTCCGAAGCCGAAGCCGAAGCCGAAGCCGAAGCCGAAGCCGAAGCCGAAGCCGAAGCCGAAGCCGAAGCCGAAGCCGAAGCCGAA
>NZ_JBXWNV010000003.1:0-425658 GCF_059610545.1 Ruegeria sp. CDSC068 | reverse complement strand
AACGTCGTGACGTTCCTGGTATCCAGGCACCTGCAACAAGTACATACGCGCATGCTCAATGTAATCCGGACGAGGTCCGACCAGGCTCATATCACCTTTGAAAACATTGATGATTTGTGGTAACTCATCCAGACGGCTGCGACGCAGGAACCGGCCCAGCGGCGTGATCCTGTCTTCCTCAAGCGGGCAATCCGCGCTGCGCTCGATCTTCCGAGCCGGGCGCATCGAGCGAAACTTGTACGCCGTGAAAGGTTTGCAGTTTTGGCCCATGCGCTCTTGCGCAAAAAAAAGCGGTCCCTTGTTCCAGAACGGGTTCAATATCAACAAAAGTACACCGCATAACGACATCAAAGGTAGCAGGAAAAGCGCACTGATCAAAAGATCAAACGCCCGCTTAACAATCTGAAACACAAAACTACGAAAAGGGCTGGAAAAACGACGCTTACCAATCGAACCAGAGCTATCATCCTCAGAAAAACTGGAATCAAACATCTCTACAATAGAACCTGATCATAATCTTTTATTACACACGCAAAGAGGGATGAGTTTTCGTTAATCGCTTAGTAAGCTCTTCGTGAGGTTGTCAATAGTTGTCAATCGGATTCGGCCCATATGTCGATGCATTTCACCTGCTATGTTGCATAAAAGGGTAGGTACGAATTCCCCACCTGAACCCATCCTGATAGTTGGAAGTGGTGAGGTATTATTCCACCGCAAAACGCAAGGCCGCAAATAGACCGTCGTACAGCTCAGGAAAAAAGGGGAGGATCGTCGCCGATCTGTTTTGATTGGATAATGGTTTGCGTCGATCGTATCCGCATTAGGTCATCCCGCCGCGTAAGAATGCCACGCAGCTTAAGCCAACGACGGCCGGAACCGCGTCAAAATAAGATGCTCGGTGTGAGGTACATCAGTCAGAACTTCATGGCCAAGAGCTTTGACCGGTAAACCTCGGAAATCTGGCCCAGAGGCGCTACCTTCGACAGATACCTCTCGGATAAAGCCCCCAATTTGTACAAGAAAGGTATGTGACAACATCAGTCGGCACTAAAATCTGACAAAGGCCATACCCGGAGGCTTTTTAGTATCGAAATTAGGTCCCGGGTTGTCTCGGTCAAAAGGCATCTATAAGCAGACTTCACTGTTAGTTCTTACTGTTCGAGATTGTGCGCGATGCTCATTGCTCCTGTTATCCTCTGTGGTTTTTTCGACAATCGCCCCCAAGACCCAGTCGACAAAAGATCAGCGTATTTTTACCTTCCTGTCTTCTTCGGATGAATGCCATGAAAATTGTAGTTGCTGGCCTCGGTTATGTGGGGCTGTCCAATGCGGTGCTTTTGGCGCAGCATAATGAGGTTACGGCGGTCGACATTTCTGAGGCGCGCGTGCAGATGGTAAACGACGGCCAGTGCCCGATTGTAGATCCCGACCTAGAAGAGCTTCTTGCCACCCGCGAGCTGGGCCTCAGCGCCACCACAAATGGCAGCGCAGCTTATGAAGATGCGGATTACGTTATCGTCGCGACGCCCACGAACTATGATCCGAAGACCAATTCCTTTGATACGTCCAGTGTCGAAGCCGTTGTGGCCGAAGTTCTGCAGGTGAATCTCACCGCCACGATCGTTATCAAATCCACTATTCCCGTAGGTTTTGTGCGCGACTTGCGTGCCCGAATGGAGACCGAACAGGTGATCTTTTCGCCCGAGTTCCTTCGTGAGGGGCGCGCGCTTTACGACAATCTGTACCCGTCCCGTATCATCGTTGGCGAACGTTCTGAGCGGGCGCGTGTATTTGCGGATTTGCTCCTTGAAGGGGCAAGGAAGAATGATGTCGAAATCCTGTTTACCAATCTGGATGAGGCTGAGGCGATCAAGCTTTTTGCCAATACTTACCTCGCGATGCGCGTAGCGTTCTTTAATGAACTTGATAGTTATGCAATGGCGGGTGGTATGGATACTCGTCAGATCATCCAAGGCATCAGCCTCGATCCGCGCATTGGTGCGCATTACAACAACCCTTCCTTTGGCTATGGCGGTTATTGCTTGCCCAAAGACACCAAGCAGCTGCTGGCCAACTACAACCACGTCCCGCAAAACCTGATCCGCGCCATCGTGGACGCAAACCGCACCCGCAAGGATTTCTTGTCCGACCAGATTCTGATGAAAGGTCCCAAAGTGGTCGGCATCTATCGTCTTGTGATGAAGGCGGGGTCGGACAATTACCGACAGTCTTCGATCCAGGGGATCATGAAGCGGCTGAAAGCCAAGGGTATCAAGGTCATCGTCTATGAACCGGTTCTAGAGGACGATGATTTTTTCAGAAGTCCGGTAGTCTCTGACCTTGAAGCCTTTAAGGCCGAAGCGGACCTGATCGTGACCAACCGGCTGACAGATGAGATCGCAGATGTGTCTGCTAAGGTTTTCACCCGCGATCTTTTTGGGGCTGACTGAACGCCCGAGATCAAGTGTTTCACGATAGCTGACGAACAGGGCCGGCAGTATGACATCGAAAACCACCGCAATTGGTGTGAGCTTGTCATGAAAGTGCAGGATATCACTGCCTAACAGCCGATGGATCACTTGACCGTCTGCTTTGGATCTTGTGTGGCCGTTCATCGTGCCCAGATTGATGATAGATCAGATCTTCCGCTTTGGTTGGTTCCGTGATCCCCGGTTAGTTGACAATCAGAGTTGGCCGTTAGCCCGCAGGTGCACGATCACGCGGCTTGCCATATTTGCGCATCGCTTGCCTCCGAATGGAAAGATCGCTTCGAATCCACCACGAACCTGTCGTTCAAGCGCTGAGCGCAGTCGGCGACGGGCGCGGAATAGGCGCGTTTTTACCGTGATCGGATTGATCTGCAGCTCACGGGCGATGGCCATAACGCTCATATCTTCGGATTCCCGCAACAAAAACGGAAGGCGCATATCGGGTGGCAGTTCGGAAACCGCGGTTTCCAATAATCCGCGGAGTTGTGCCCGACCTATGGCGGCATCGGGAAGTTCCGAATTTTGACCGGGAAATGTCAGGACCCGAGACAGGTGGGTTTCCTCAACAGTGTCGTACTCTTCCTCTGGCCGAAAACGTCTGCGTTGCATGCGAGCGGTATTGATGACGATCCGGGTTATCCAAGTCGAAAAGCTTGCCCGTTCCTGAAAACTGTCCAGTTTGCTGAAAGCGGACATATAGGCCTCTTGCAGCGCGTCTTCGGCCTCGGCCTCTGTATCAACAATGCCTCGGGCAACGCGGAACAGACGCGGGTTCAGACGACGGACAAGTTCACGGACGGCCGTTTCGTTTCCGCTCCGGGCGCCGGCCACAAGCTCTGCTTCGGATTTAGCTGTTCCGTATCGGGCTTCCTTCGCGTGACTTGTCCCGACCGTCATGATCCGTCCTTTCGCTTGATGTTACCTTTCGCGATTATTTCCTGTGCCAATGGCAATGCCTCCAAAACCTGATCGGATACATCGCTTTGATCTTCCGAGGCTCCTTCCCAACCCGCATCGGCGGGGGTCCCCACCACAATGCGGCCGACCATCGCCGCCATTTCGTGGGGCAGGCAATAGTAATCGTACACCCCGGGAGCTGTCAGAGTGACCTCGAAAAATGCATCGGGCAGCAGAAAGTCGCTGTCCCAGGGGTCCGCCGCCGCAGGAATGCGACGCATTCGGTCATAAAACTTGGGGTGATAGGCGGTCACCGTATGGCTGTTTCCCGGGTCTCGGTTGGTGAAACGGATGGTGGAGCCCGGTGCCACTGACAGGCCCAAGGGATCAAACCAGACCCTCTCGCCACGCGCGCTGCCGCGCATTTCAACATTGATAACTGTTTGTGCACCTGATGATCGTGTGACTGCGCAGGTAGCGATCGCGCCACCTGCGAGCCACAGCGCATGGCGTCGCGTGCAGATCATTCGGCCAGCCGTTCTTTTGCCCCCTCATCATGGAACAGCACGACATGTGCGTGGGGCTTTTCCACCCCGGGGTGACCGGCGTTGAAGTAAACATCTGTCGAACTGACAGTGTGCGACCCCAGACCCAGCCCGTCGAATGAAACTCCGTTCTGCAGATCGTCAAGCGGGGTCATATAGACCGTTGCCGACAACTGCCCATCGCGATCATAAGCCAGGAACGGACCAGCGGGCAGGGTGGCCGGGTCTACAAACAGCGTGCCAAGGCCCGGGATAAATTCCGGCAAAGGAAGCACGTCGCTCACTTGCACATAAGGATCACCGGCGGGCGCATTCATAAGAGCCTTTTCGTCATGCGCAGCGGCAAGCGTTGTGGTGGCGAACAACAGTCCGATTGCAGACACAGAGATTTTAGTCATGGGCTTGTCCTTTTCATAGTTCACATCCGGTGCGTCACAATTGGCACCTGTGTTATTGGATGCGCAGCGCGCGAAAAGGTTCCCAAGTTTCTTCGATGGTTTTTGATGGCCAACCGTATTGTGGGCAGCTGCGCGGGGTTTCCGAGTGATCAGGAATGTGTTTGCGACGTTCATGCCTAGACTAGCTTTGCTAGTGGATGGCACTCCACCTTATGCCCAAATCCGACAGATGCCTTTGAACCCGTCCGGGATAGTCAGACACGATTGCGTCCACGCCCAGATCAATCATCTTGTCGATGTCTTCGTGTTCATTGACAGTCCACACTGCGACGCACAGGCCCAGCTTCTTGGCAAGAACCACGTTTTCAACGGTCACATCCGCAAAATACGGACACCAAAGCGCACCGCCCGCTTCTTTGACCAACTTTGGAATTTCATCGCGACGGCCGCGAAAGTCCGGACAAACTGCTTTTGATGAATCCTCGCCCACATCGTCCGCGTTATCGGGAAGTTGCGTCAGGTACGAAGACGGCATATCGGGGGCCTGTCGCTGACATTCTTCCAAGAGATTCCAGTCAAAGCTGTGCAGAACCGCACGCGACGACAAACCCTTGGCGCGAACGTCTTGAAGAACCCGGCCGACGAAGCTCTGTCTGTAAACCGCATCATGTGCCAAATCAGGATCTGACTTTAGTTCGAGCATCAGACAGGCATCGCGGTATTTTGGGTCATCGACCAGTTCCAGCAGGTTCATCAGCGTTGGAACACGAACACCGTCCATTTGGGCCTGGTCTGGAAAACGACGACCATAGGCCGAATGCCCATCCAACCGTCCGATGTCGAATTGCTGCATCTGTTCGACGGTCAACGAGGAAACCTTTGGTTCTTCTCCCACCAAAAATCGACCATCGGCGTCTCGAAATGTCGGTGCGTGTAGTCGGTGGTTATGGGTTATGACCGGAACGCTATCTGCGGTCAGAACGACATCAAATTCCAGGAGCGGGACGCCGATGGACAGCGAAAAGTCAAAGCCAATCATGCTGTTTTCGGGTAAAATGCCGCGTGCGCCCCGATGCCCCACAACCCGGATCAGGTTTTCACCGCCACGAAAGGCTTCAACCTGTGGAAACGTCATCAGCTTTGCAGCCTTTCACCGGTTGAATGGTCAAACAGGTGCATATTCTCTGAGGTGATCGAAAACCGCATGTTCGGATGCTGGCCTTCGATTGGGTGGACACCTGGAAGGCTTATCGTAATCGCGTTGCCAGAGCCTTTGAGCTGACCGTGCAATAGTGTGTTTGCCCCCAACGGTTCCGCAATCTGAATCGTAGCTTCCAGCGGACCGTTTTCATCCAACAACAGATGCTCTGGTCGTATCCCCAACTTTACTGCGATATCAGGCCCCTGAGATGCGCCAACCTCAATTTCTCCGATCTTGACCGTCCCGTTTTCACGGCGGGCATCAAACACGTTCATCGCAGGGCTGCCAATAAACTGCGCCGCGAACAGAGTTCTGGGTGTTTCGTAAACTTCCAGTGGCGTTCCAATCTGCTCGGCGATACCGCCATTCATCACGATCATTCTGTCGGCCATCGTCATGGCCTCGACCTGGTCGTGCGTAACGTACAGGGAGGTGACTCCAAGCTTTTCCTGGAGCTCACGGATTTCCAGGCGCATCTGAACACGCAGTTTGGCATCGAGGTTCGAGAGCGGCTCATCAAACAGGAAGACTGCTGGTTCGCGGACAATGGCACGGCCCATGGCCACCCTTTGGCGTTGACCGCCCGACAGCTGTCTGGGCTTACGATCCAGCAAAGGTTCCAACTGCAATAGCTTGGCCGCGTCTGTCACCTTTTGATCGATCTGATCTTTGGGAAGTCCGGCAATCTTCAGGCCGTAACCCATGTTCTGACGCACGGACATGTGCGGGTAGAGCGCATAGTTCTGGAACACCATCGCGATGTCCCGATCCATAGGCTCTTTGTCGTTGGCCCGTTCCTCACCTATCCGGATTTCCCCGGACGTAACCGTTTCCAACCCTGCCACCATCCGCAGCAGCGTGGATTTACCGCAGCCCGAGGGGCCGACGATCACGATGAACTCTCCGTCTGCGATATCGACATCAATACCGTGGATCACATCCGTCGGGCCAAAACTCTTTTTGACGTTCTCTAGGGTTACTGTTGCCATTTCTTATTTCTCGCTATCGACAAGGCCGCGGACAAAGAGCTTTTGCATCGACACCACCACGATGACCGGCGGGATCATTGCCAGAATTGAGGTCGCCATGATCGTCGGCCAATGCGCAAAATCATCACCCGACGGGAACATCTGCTTGATGCCCATCACGATGGTGTTCATTTCAGGGTCTGTCGTGATCAGCAGCGGCCACAGGTATTGGTTCCAGCCGTAGATGAACAAGATCACAAACAGCGCCGCGATATTGGTCCGGCTCATGGGCACCACGATGTCGATGAAGAACCGCATCGGTCGCGCGCCATCCACGCGGGCAGCTTCGGCCAGTTCATCAGGGATCGTCAGGAAGAACTGACGGAACAGGAAGGTCGCCGTTGCCGAAGCGATCAGGGGAAAGATCAGACCGTAATAACTGTTGAGCATGCCAAACCCGGCAACTACCTCGAAGGTTGGAACAATCCGCACCTCGACCGGCAGCATCAGGGTCAGGAAGATCAGCCAGAAAAACGTCGTACGGCCTGGAAACTTGAAGTAGACAATCGCAAACGCTGACAGCAGCGAGATGATGATTTTGCCCACCGCGATGCCAATTGCCATCACCAGGCTGTTGAACAGCATCGTCGCAACGGGCACGTTTACACCCGAGAACAGCGCCGCTTTGTAGTTCACCCAGAACTGATCACCCGGCACTACGGGCATAGGTGGCGAAACGATGTCTGCCTGGGTCACGGTCGAGGCTACAAAGGCCAGCCAGATCGGGAAAAAGACGATCAAAACGCCTAGGATCATGAATGCATGGGTAAACCATATGCCTACGCCGCGTTTTTCGACCATTCCGTGTTGTTGGGCTGCCATCAGTAATGCACCCTCTTTTCCACGTATTTGAACTGAATGACGGTCAGTAGGCCGACAACAATCAGCAAGATAACAGATTGCGCCGAAGATGACCCAAGATCTTGCCCGACAAACCCATCTGAGAAGACCTTGTAGACCAGGATTGTTGTCGCCTGTTGCGGGCCGCCGCCGGTGATTGTGTGGATCACCCCGAAGGTTTCAAAGAAGGCATAAACAACGTTTACCACCAGCAGGAAGAATGCAGTCGGGGACAGCAGCGGCAGCACAATCGTGAAGAACCGGCGCCAGAAATGCGCGCCGTCAATCGCCGCCGCTTCGATGACCGAGCGGGGAACGGATTGCAGCGCTGCAAAGAAGAACAGGAAGTTATAACTGATGCGGCCCCAGGCCGAGGCGACAACAACCAACCCCATAGCTTCGGTGTCGTTCAGGACATGGTTCCAGTCATAGCCAAGCTGGCTGAGGTACCACGCCACAACGCCAACGCGTGTATTGAACATGAACAGCCACAGCACACCTGCCACGGCGGGGGCCACGGCATAAGGCCAGATCAGCAATGTGCGATAAACACCCGAACCTTTAATGAGTCTGTCCGCGATAACTGCCAGAAATAGCGCCGGTATCATTGAGCAGAGCGTCACAAGCGTCGAAAACACGGCGGTTGTGACGAAAGATGCGCGATAATATTTGTCGCTCAGAAGGAACTCAAAGTTGCCGAGCCCCACAAACTGCGACGACAGACCGAACGGGTCGGGAATGAACAGGGACTGCCACACCGCCTGACCGGCGGGATAAAAGAAGAAGACGGCGGAAATGATGACCTGTGGGGCGATCAGCGCCAATGGCAATAGCCAGCCGCGAAAGGTGACGCGTTTTTCCATCCTGAATTTCCACCGAAGAAAGATAATGCGGGCCCGAAAAGGGCCCGCATGAAGTTATGACTTATTGATTGGCGGATTCGAAGCGGCGCAGCAGCGCGTCACCACGTTCCTTGGCGCTATCCATCGCTTCCTGAGCAGTTTTCTCACCGGCCCAGACGGCCTCAAGCTCTTCGTCGATGATACCGCGGATCTGGTCGAATGATCCCAGACGCAGACCTTTGGAATTCGCGGTCGGCTCTTTCGCTGTCATCTGGATCACAGCGATGTCGGTGCCGGGGTTTTCGTCATAAAAACCTGCCGCACGGGTCGCATCACCCGCTTCGGCCGTGATCGGAAGGTAGCCGGTGTTCTGGTGCCAGGCCGACTGCACGTCAGACGATGACAGGAAGCTCAGGAACTCTCCGACGCCCTTGTACTCCTCAGGGTCATGACCTTCCATTACCCAAAGGGATGCGCCACCGATAATGGTGTTCTGCGGCTCACTTGTGACGGCTTCCCAGTAGGGCAGCGGGCGGACGTCAAAGTCGAATTCGGCCTCTGCCTTGATGCCCGCGTAACCTGCCGAACTTTCAGTGAACAATGCGCATTCGCCTGACCGGAAGTTCGCCCCGCCTTCGTTTCTGCGACCGGTATAGATGAACTTGCCATCCTTGGCCCAGTCACCCATCGCGGTCAGGTGTGCCACCTGCGCCGGACCGTTCAGCATCAGCTCTGTATCCAGACCGGCAAAACCGTTATCCTGCGATGCAAACGGAACGTCGTGATAGGCCGACATGTTTTCAAGATGGATCCAGCTTTGCCATGCGGTGACCAGCGGGCAGTCTTCGCCCCCGGCCTTGAGCTGTTCAAGTACGTCTCCCACCTTTTCCCACGTGGACAGATCCGTATCTGGATCAACACCGGCGGCTTCGAACGCGTCTCGGTTGACCCAAAGAACTGGCGTGGATGAGTTGAAGGGCAGCGAAAGCATGTCCCCGTCAGTGGTTGTATAATATCCTTTGACGGCACCGATATACGCGTCGGGATCAAAAGACGCGCCACTTTCAGCCATCACTTCGTAGACCGGCCTGATCGCACCTTCGGCTGACATCATCGTTGCCGTGCCGACCTCGAATACCATCAGGATTTGCGGCTGCTCACCGGCGCGGAAGGCGGCGATGCCCGCGTTCAGGGTTTCCGAGTAGTTGCCCTTGTGGCTTTCAACCACGACATACTCATCCTGACTGGCGTTGAATTCTTCCACTTGGGCTTTGACAAGCTCACCAAGGCGACCGGTAAAGGCGTGCCAGAACTGAACCTCGGTTTGTGCCATTGCCGCCACTGGGGACAATGCAGTTGTTACGGCGAGAGCGCCGAGAAAATTCTTTTTCATGATTCCTCCCATGCATCAGGTTCGATGCTTCGTTGAATACCGACCGCAACGGGTAAACGGCACACATGACGATTTCACGACGTTAACGTTACAGAAATATAATTCAAGCCCAATTTACTGGATAAAAAAATAACATAGTGTTATGAGGCGAGAACGGCAGATTGGGATCGGTAATGAGTCAAATTCTTAGGGTCCGGCAGTTAGAAGCCCTTATGGCTGTAACAACCAACGGCTCTGTCACGGCGGCAGCGACCGACCTGGGGGTGAGCCAGCCAGCCGTCAGCAGGTTGCTTTCGGATCTTGAAAAGTCACTTGGGTTTCAGCTTTTCGATCGCCGCGAAGGCCGGTTGGTGCCGACGCAGGAGGTTCGGTATCTTTTGCCCAGCGTCGAGCGAGTTCTGGAACTTATGAGGCAAATCTCTGACGTCAGCCAGGACATCACACAGCGCAAAGCAGGGCACATCCGTGTTGCATGCCTGCCGGGGTTCGCCACCAGCCATTTGCCCGATGTTGTCGCCAGATTCTTGAAGGATCGGCCCGGCGTCACCCTGACGATCGAACCTGACAGGCCTGAGCGCATTCTTGAATGGATGATCGGCGAGCAGTATGATTTCGGTATCACCGACAGCTTTAACGGTCACCCCGCTGTCGAAAGCTGGGATATCGAGGTCCGGACGGTTTGTGTGTTTCCCACCGGAAGTGAATTGGAAAACCTCTCTGAGGTCACACCGACGGACCTTGTAAACAGCAAAATTATCCACACCCGACGCGACAGCGACTTTTTCGGACGGCTCTCAAAAGCATTTCAAAGTGCCAATGTGGAATTGAATTCCCATATTGAAGTCAGGCAGTTCACGGCGGCATGTGAATTGGCCGTGAAGGGCGTTGGCGTCTCCGTCGTGAGCGAACTTGACGCCGTCCAATACGCAGCGCACGGATTAAGCTATCGACCGTTCAAGCCATTCTTGCCGCATACTCTCTCGCTTGTTCGCCCGATTTTGAAACAACCTTCACTGGTGACGCTGGAATTCATCGAGCAGTTCCGAGACAGCCTTGAGCCTTTCAAAGCAGAATAGGGCCGTCGAAATTAATTCTTGCAACCGGTTGCAAAAATATTGATTGTGTCACCTGAGAATTGATTCGGGGGACCGTATGTTGAAGATCGGATTGCTGGGGGCCGGACGTATTGGTCGCGTGCATGCGGAAGCGATTTCGGCACACCCCAAAACCGAATTGACAGCTATTTCAGATGCGGTGAATGATGCCGCTGTTGGATTGGCTGCTGAGTACGGGGCCAGGGTGCAAAGCTCTGACGAGATTATCGGTGATTCTACGATTTATGCGGTTCTGATCGCAACGCCGACAGATACGCATTCCGACTTGATCGAAGCGGCAACGCAGGCCGGCAAAGCGGTCCTGTGCGAAAAACCAGTCGATCTGGACCTTGAGCGAGCAAAAATTTGCCAAAAAGCCGCGGGTGCGACTGGTCAACCGGTCATGCTTGGCTTCAACCGTCGCTTCGACCCAAATTTCCAGGCGCTCAAAGCCGCCTATGATGCGGGCGAGGTCGGTAAAGCTGAACTCTTGTCCATTACGTCGTTTGATCCAGCGCCGCCTCCGCTAAGTTATGTCAAGGTATCGGGCGGGTTGTTCCGGGACATGATGATCCATGATTTTGATATGGCCAACTACCTGACAGGACAAATTCCTGTCACCATTTCAGCTGTGGGAACCTCGGTCGTCGATCCGGAAATAGGGCAGGCCGGTGACGTGGATACGGCTGTGGTAACAATGACTTATCCGGATGGCAGTCTGGCCGTGATCAAGAACTCGCGGCGGGCAGCATACGGGTATGATCAACGGGTCGAACTGCTGGGCTCAAGGGGTCTTTTGCAGGCGCATAATGTCCTTGAGAACTCAGTTGTTAAATCAACAGCCGACGGTGTGACCGGAGCGAAGCCAACATATTTCTTTCTTGAACGCTACATGGCCGCTTACCGCGCCGAATGGGATGCGTTTACGCGCGCCATTCAGTCCGGCTCGGACGTGCCGGTTACACTTGAGGATGGTGTCGCGGCGTTGGCGATGGCCGAAGCCGCAACACGCTCGGCACAGTCCGGAAGGCCGGTTGCGATGGAGGAAGTTTTTTGAAACCGGTTGCAAAATGATCGGATATCCGGAAACTGAAGGAAGCCCGATCACCGATCGGAGCAGACGAGATTCGGTTTAGCCGAATGGCCGGGCAGACCCGGCACCAAGATTGAATTTTCTATTGGGAGGAATGGAAATGAAAAAAATCGTAAAAGGTGTGCTGATGGCCAGCGCAGTCGCATTTGCCGGCGCCACAGGCGTTGCGGCAGAAGGCGAGAAGTATATTCTGGTCAGCCATGCTCCGGACAGTGACAGCTGGTGGAACACCATCAAGAACGGTATTGCCCTGGCGGGCGATCAGATGGGTGTTGAGGTCGAATATCGCAACCCGCCTACCGGTGACCTTGCCGACATGGCGCGGATCATCGATCAAGCCGCAGCTTCGGGACCCAATGGTATCATCACTACGCTGGCCGACCCGGACATTTTGGAAGGTCCGATCAAAGCCGCCGTGGATTCCGGTATCGACGTCATCATCATGAACACTGGCACGCCGGAAAAGGCGCGCGAAGTTGGTGCGCTGATGTATGTCGGCCAGCCGGAATATGACGCTGGATTGGCCGCTGGCCAGCGCGCCAAAGACGATGGCATCGGCTCGTTCCTGTGCGTGAACCACTATATCGTGCAGCCATCCAGCCAAGAACGCTGCCAGGGCTTTGCAGACGGTCTGGGCATTGAACTGGGTGAGCAGATGATCGACGCGGGTCAAGACCCGGCCGAGATCAAGAACCGAGTTCTGGCCTACTTGTCGGCAAACCCCGAAACGGAAGCCGTTTTGACACTTGGCCCGACATCGGCTGACCCAACCATTCTGGCGCTGGAAGAAAATGGCATGGCCGGTGACATTTACTTCGGCACCTTCGATCTGGGTGGTGAAATCGTCAAAGGCATCAAAAGTGGTGTGATCCAGTGGGGCATCGACCAGCAGCCCTTCCTGCAGGCCTACCTGCCAGTCGTCGTGATGACGAACTACCACCGCTACGGCGTTCTGCCGGGCAACAACATCAACTCAGGCCCCGGTTTCGTGACCGCTGACGGGTTGGAAAAGATCGAAGAGTTCGCGGGCGAATACCGCTGATCTTCAAGACGGTGCGGACGCATGACGTGTGTCCGCACCACCTGATGCAAGCATTCAGACGAACGCGCCAAGGAGGCAACAATGGCTGAGTCAGCGCAATCCGCAGTCGGTGGTGACGAGCGGGTAAAAGAGATATCACCTCTACGCCAGGCCCTGATACGCCCCGAATTGGGCGGAATGGTTGGCACAGTCGCGGTATTCACGTTTTTCCTGCTGTTCGCTTTTGACAGCGGCATGTTCACCAGCCAGGGCGTGATGAACTGGTCCGTGGTTTCCGCGCAGTTCATGATTATCGCAGTTGGTGCCTGTTTGCTTATGATCGCGGGGGAGTTTGACCTTTCCGTCGGCTCCATGATCGGGTTCGCAGGCATGATGATCGCGATTTTCTCGGTTACGCTTAGCTGGCCGGTCTGGATTGCCATCATGGTGACCTTTGTACTTTGCGTCTCAATTGGGGCGCTGAACGGCTTTATCGTCGTGCGCACCGGATTGCCCAGCTTTATCGTGACGCTGGCCTTCTTGTTTATTCTGCGTGGTTTTACCATTTTTCTACCGCAAACAATCGAGCGGAAAACAATCATTGGCGGTATCCGGGACGTGGCCGAGGGCGATTGGCTGGCATCGGTGTTTGGCGGCAAGATAGGGCAGGGCTTTTTCGTCTGGTTGGGCGATAATGACCTAATCGGAACTTTTGAACGCGGCACGCGTGAGGGTCAGCCGGTGGTTGATGGTATCCCAATGCTGATTATCTGGGCCATCGCGCTTATCATCTTCGGCCATGTGCTTCTGACCAAAACAAAGTTTGGCAACTGGATCTTCGCCTCGGGGGGTGACGCTGAGGCTGCGCGAAACTCGGGTGTTCCGGTGAACAGAGTCAAAGTTCTGATGTTCATGTTCACCGCCTTCTGCGCGACGGTTTTTGCGACCTGTCAGGTTATGGAATTCGGTTCCGCCGGTGCAGATCGCGGGTTGCTGAAGGAATTCGAGGCAATCATCGCCGTGGTGATCGGCGGTGCGCTGCTGACCGGCGGTTATGGCTCGGTCCTTGGGGCAGCGCTTGGGGCATTGATCTTTGGCGTGGTGCAGCAGGGGCTGTTTTTTGCCGGGGTCGAAAGCTCTTTGTTCCGGGTGTTCCTGGGCGTGATCCTTTTGGGTGCCGTGATCCTGAACACTTACATCCGTCGCATCATCACAGGAGAACGCTGAGATGACCGAAGATACCAATTTCCATCACGGTGATGTGCAGGGTCAGGATCCGATTATCCGGATGATCGACATTGAAAAGCACTTTGGCTCTGTGATTGCTCTAGCCGGGGTCAGCTTTGATCTGAAGCCGGGTGAGTGTCACTGCCTTCTGGGTGACAATGGTGCAGGTAAATCGACCTTCATCAAGACGATGTCCGGGGTCCATAAGCCGACAGCTGGCGAGATCATCTTTGAAGACAAACCCATGCATTTTGAGGACCCGCGTGATGCCATCGAAGCCGGGATCGCAACAGTACACCAGCATCTGGCTATGATCCCGCTGATGAGCGTCAGCCGCAACTTCTTCATGGGCAATGAACCCACGCGCAAAGTCGCCGGGATCAGCTTTTTCGACAAGAAGTTGGCCGACGAAATCACCATGGAAGAAATGCGCAAAATGGGTATCAACTTGCGTGGTCCCGATCAGGCTGTGGGTACGTTGTCAGGTGGAGAGCGTCAGACGGTTGCGATTGCACGGGCCGTGCATTTTGGCGCTAAAATCTTGATTTTGGACGAACCGACATCGGCTCTTGGCGTGCGCCAGACTTCGAACGTTTTGGCGACCATCGACAAAGTGCGCAGTCAGGGTGTGGGTGTGGTGTTTATCAGCCACAATGTTCGGCACGCGCTGGCGGTCGGCGATCGGTTTACAGTGTTGAACCGGGGTAAAACTCTGGGCACTGCCAAACGGGGTGAGATTTCGCCCGAAGAACTACAGGACCTGATGGCAGGTGGGCAGGAACTGGCCCAGCTGGAAGGGTCTTTGGGCGGAACGGTCTGACGCGGTCCCGCGCAGACCCAGCTTTCGAAAAACTGGTATTCAACGGACTGGCCGGGTGGCCTTGAGTTGAAAGGGATCAATATGGGCAAAACTATCAGACTGACCGCAGCGCAAGCTCTGGTCCGCTACTTGGGCGCGCAGATGAACGAGGCCGGAGAGCCGTTTATCGCAGGTGTCTGGGCTATTTTCGGCCACGGCAACGTGGCTGGCCTGGGTGAGGCGCTGCATGCTGTAAAAGACAGCCTGCCGACCTATCGCGGCCACAACGAACAGACGATGGCGCATTGTGCTATCGCGTATGCGAAGCAGATGCGGCGCACGCGCGCGATGGCGGTGACGTCGTCCATCGGACCGGGCGCGACCAACATGGTGACAGCCGCCGCCTTGGCACATGTGAACCGGTTGCCGGTTCTGATCATCCCCGGGGACATCTTCGCAACGCGTGGTCCCGACCCTGTATTGCAGCAGATCGAGAGCTTTGGGGACGGAACGGTCAGCGCGAACGACTGTTTCAAACCTGTCAGCCGTTACTTCGACCGCATCTCAAGGCCGGAGCATCTGCTAACCGCACTGCCAAGGGCTTTCCGCACGATGACGGACCCGGCCGACTGCGGACCGGCAACACTGGCCTTCTGTCAGGATGTTCAGGCCGAGGCCTACGACTATCCTGCAAGCTTCTTTGAGCCCCGCGTCTGGTATCAGCGTCGCATTCGCCCCGACGAAGGCGAACTGGCCCGCGCCGTCGCTGCCATCAAAGCGGCAAAGCGCCCGGTCATCGTGGCCGGGGGCGGAGTCCACTATTCGGGCGCGACGGACGCGTTGCAGAGTTTCGTGGAAACGCACAATATCCCGATCACCGAGACACAGGCAGGCAAATCCGCCCTGGCATGGGATCATCCACTGAACCTTGGACCCGTGGGCGTGACCGGTGGCGAACCGGCAAACTCGGTCTGCGCTGAGGCTGATCTGGTATTGGCCGTTGGCTCTCGCCTGCAGGATTTCACGACCGGCTCATGGGGTTTGTTTTCGAACCCACAGCGCGAAATGATTTGCCTGAATACCGCTGCCTATGATGCTGAAAAGCACGGCGCGATGCCCCTGCAGTCAGATGCGCGCGTTGGGCTTGAGGAGCTGGGTTCGGCTTTGCAAGGATACCGTGCCGATCCTGTGGCAGATACGCTTAAGGCGGATTGGTACGGCAAGGTCGACAAACTGACCGATGCCCCTGGCGACGGCAATGCGCTGCCGACCGATATGCAGGTGGTTGGTGCGGTTCAGCGAGCCTCGAACAACGATACTGTCGTAATGTGCGCGGCGGGCACCATGCCCGGAGAACTGCACAAGCTGTGGAAGGCCCCGCGTCCGGGTGCCTATCACATGGAATATGGCTTCAGTTGCATGGGGTATGAGATTGCTGGTGCGATGGGCATCAAGATGGCGCAACCGGATCGCGATGTGATCTGCTTTACCGGCGATGGCACCTATATGATGGCGAACTCGGAAATGGCTTCGGCTGCGATGATGGGCATCTCGTTCACCGTGGTCATTACCGATAATCGCGGCTTTGGCTGTATCAACCGTCTGCAGATGGGCACAGGTGGAGCCGAGTTTAACAATCTGCTGGATCATGCTGTGCACGAGAACCCCTCGGCCATCGATTTCGCGGCCCACGCCGCGGCAATGGGCGCGACCTCGGTCAAGGTCAGCTCGATTGCGGAACTGGAAGACGCGCTTGCCAAGCGTGGCGATATCAAAGGGCCTTATGTGGTGGTCATCGACACCGATCCGTACCCTTCGACCGAATACGGCGGGACGTGGTGGGAAGTGGCGGTTCCGGAAGTCAGCATCCGCCCCGAAGTGAACGAAAAACGCGCGGCCTATGAGCTGGCGATCAGGGAAAGAAACACAAAATGAGCGTGAAAATCGGGATTTCTCCGATCGCCTGGCAGAATGATGACCTGCCGGACCTGACCGCTGTGTATACGATGGAACAGGCGCTGAAAGAGGCGCGTGAGATCGGATACACCGGTGTGGAACGTGGTCAGCGGATGCCCAGCGATACCGAAGGGTTGCGTGCTTATCTGGAAGGCAATGATATCGCGCTCTGCGGCGGGTGGTGCTCGGGTGCCTCGCTGGTCAATGATTTCGCTGCAGAACGTGAGGCTGTGCGGGAACAGGTTGAGCAGTTTGTCGCCCTGAACAGCCCTTGCATCGTCTATGCCGAATGCTCAAACACCGTTCAGGGCCAAGCGGGTACGCCGGTGAACAACCGACCCAGGCTGACCAAAGACGAAGTATTGGCATATGCCGCCAAGATCACCGAGCTGGCCAAATGGATGGCCGATCAGGGGATGCCGATGGCCTATCACCATCACATGGGTACCATCATCGAGACCGAAGATGACGTGAACTGGTTGATGGAAGGTTCGGGCCCGGAGGTGAACCTGTGCTTTGACACAGGACACTTGTTGTTTGGCGGCGGCGATGTGATGGCGACCCTCAAACGCTGGGGCGATCGTGTGCATCACGTGCATTTCAAAGATATCCGCCCGGCTGTGGTGCAGGACGTAAAGGAGAATGATCGCAGCTTTCTCGATGCGGTCGTCGCCGGAGCATTCACCGTACCAGGTGACGGGTGTATCGACTTTCAGGCCGTGGCGAATGCGCTCAAATCCTTGGATTACAACGGATGGATCGTTGTGGAGGCCGAACAGGACCCGGCCAAGGCTCCGCCATACGAATATTCCAAGAAAGGCTACGAGCACATTCTCGACGTCTGTGGACAGGCAGGATTGGAGGTCCAGGCGTAACAAATCTCCCTACGGGGTTAACACCGAAGCCATGAAAAGGAGAAGATCATGGTAAATCAGCAGCTAGGTTTTGTCGGCTATTTCGACCGGGAATCCTGTGATCTGGATGAATTCAAGGTGTTGACCTCGCAGAACCTTACAAGCGATGTCGTCCCGAACGCCGCCACGATCGAAAAGAACGTTCCAGTCTATGACATGGACGAGCTGCGCCCTGCGCTGGAAAACGTAGGTAAGCGCAAGGCTCTGCTGGCCGAGTGGGGACATGTGTTGGACAAATCGTCGGGCGTGATCGTTCTGAAACGTGCGTTCGCCGATACTTCCGTAATTGACCGCGCAACCGATGTCTTTCGCCAGATCATAGTTGACGAAAGACAAAGCGGCGCGGGAGAGGGTGATCACTTTGCGGCGTCCGGGGCCAATGATCGGATCTGGAACGCCCTGCAAAAGCAATGTCTGCGCGACCCCGAGGGCTTTGCCCTCTATTTCGGGAACACGGCTGTTGCTGCAGCCTGCGAGGCATGGTTAGGGCCAAACTATCAGGTCACGGCACAGATCAATCAAGTGCGTCCAGGCGGTAAAGCGCAGCAGGCGCACAGGGATTACCACCTTGGATTTCAGAGCGCAGAAAGTGCTGCTCGCTACCCCGCACATGCACATCTGGTCACGGCATCACTGACGTTGCAGGGGGCGGTCGCCCATTGCGATATGCCGGTCGAAAGCGGGCCAACCAAGCTGCTGCCGTTCTCACAGCTCTATCCGCCGGGCTACCTGGCGTTTCATGACGAGGGCCATCGCGCGCATTTCGAAGACTGCTATATCCAGCTGGCGCTGGACAAGGGGGATGCTGTGTTCTTCAACCCGGCACTGTTCCATGCGGCTGGTGAAAATCGCAGTGCGGATATCGACCGGATGGCGAACTTGTTGCAAATCTCATCTGCATTTGGCCGCGCAATGGAAGCTGTTGACCGACGGTCTATGTCCGAGGTGGTATTTCCGTCGCTTGTTGCGTTGAAACAACGTGGACAGCTGAAAGGGGCCGAACTGGATGCAGTCATCGCCGCCACGGCAGAGGGATACCCGTTCCCGACCAATCTGGATACGGATCCTCCGGTCGGTGGCAACGCCCCGGAAAGTCAGGCCGACATTTTGCGTCGTGCTGTGTCAGAAGGCTGGACCGAACAACAATTGGCCGAGACATTCTCGGCGCTGCAAACAAGGCAAGCTGCCTGAAGGAATACGGGCGGGCATTCCAAGCCCGCCCCACACGGAGAAAAACACATGGCCGACCTGCTCAAAAAGCCCTTTGGGACCAGAGGTAAAGTGCATGACATCACTCCGGCCAGTGCCGGGTGGCGCTATGTGGGGTTTGGGCTTTACCACCTTCGGGCAGGCGATACAGTGGCCGAGGCAACGGGTGATCGCGAGGTCATTCTGGTCATGGTCGAGGGCAAGGCCCGCATCGCCGGAGCTGAGCGGGACTGGGGTGTTCTGGGCGATCGGATGAACGTTTTTGAGAAGACGCCGCCGCACTGTCTTTATCTGCCGAACGGCACAGAATGGACGGCCACAGCCGAAACGGATTGCGTGATTGCGGTGTGTACAGCCCCGGGCAAGAGTGGCCACTCTGCGCGACGCATCGGCCCCGAAGGCATTACTTTGACCGAGCGAGGCAAGGGCGTAAATACGCGCTATATCAACAACATCGCGATGGAGAATGAGGACTATGCTGATAGCTTGCTGGTGACGGAAGTGTTTACGCCAAACGGGCATTGGTCATCGTATCCCAGCCATCGACACGATGAAGATGATTTTCCGCGGATCACCTATCTGGAAGAGACCTACTACCACCGTCTGAACCCGGCGAATGGGTTCGGGATTCAGCGTGTCTATACCGATGATGGGCAGTTGAATGAGACTATGGCTGTATCCGATGGCGATGTTGTTTGCGTGCCCCGCGGTCATCACCCATGCGGCGCACCTTATGGGTTCGAGATGTATTATCTGAACGTTATGGCCGGACCGCTGCGCAAATGGCGCTTTGTTCCGGCCCCCGAAGTTGAATGGATCATGGAGCGCGACGCGTAACGCCCACGCCTAACTTTGCGCGGGCGCACCAAAGGCCCGAATGACCATGCGGGCTGCCGCCTCAACCGGGTCGTGGGTCTCTTTCAGGATTGTCACGCGGTCAAATCTGTCAGGGTCTCGGTTGACTGCCTCGCGCAGCGCGTTACCAAATGCCATGCGCAGTTCGGTACCGATATTGAACTTGCAGATCGACGTTTCCCGCGCCAACCGGCTGCGTTGTTCCACAGGCACGCCAGAGCCGCCATGAATGACCAACGGAACACTTGTCGCAGCGTCGATTCCGGCGATGCGAGCCTCGTCCAATCCGCCTTCTTTGTTTTGTTGCAGATGAACGTTTCCGACTGAGATGGCCATTGCGTCCACGCCGCTTTCACGAGCGAACTGCGCGGCCTCGTTTGGATCTGTCCCGTTCGATCCTTCGCCGCCGGAATACCCCACAAACCCGATCTCACCTTCGCAGGAAATCCCCGCAGCATGCGCCATTTCGGCAATGGCAGCAGTTTCGTCGATGTTTTGCTGCAGCGGCTTGCGTGACCCGTCAAACATGAGCGATGTGAACCCGCTGTCCAATGCGATCTTGCAGTCCTCGAATGTATAACCGTGATCCAGATGGGCCACGACCGGAACCGAGGCATTCTCGGCCAGGAAGCGAAACATCTTGCCCAGAACAGGCAGGGGCGTGTGTTCGCGGCAGCTTGGACCAGCCTGAAGGATCACCGGCGCATTTTCCGCCTCGGCTGCGGCTACATAGGCGCGCATATCCTCCCATCCCAGCGTAACAAGCCCGCCAACAGCGTAGCCGTTTTCGTATGCAGGGGTGAGGACGTCTTTGAGTGTGGCGAGGGTCATTTGAATTTGGCAATCATGTCTTTGATGCCTGGAATGGTCTCGACCTGATAGGCATGGGTTGGTTGGAAGTACTGGACCAGCGAACGCTGAGTCAGACCGCCAAGGATGGTGAAATAGTACATCTCGTATCCCGGCAGAACACAGCAGGGGTGATAACCCTTGTCGATGCAGATCGTTGAGCCGTCGACGATGTGATAGGCGTCGCCCGGTTCGTTGTCCTCACGCTGCAACATCTGAAGGCCCGATCCCCAGTTGGGTTTGAAACGGAAATTGTAGGTCTCGTCGTGCCGCGTCTCGTTGGGCAGACGGTTCGTGTCATGCTTGTGGCTGGGGAAGCCTGACCAGCCGCCCTGTCCCACGGTGAACAGCTCACTGATCAGCAGGCGACCCACTTTGTCGTGCTGTTTCTGGCCGAGGATGTGTTTGATTTTGCGATGCGTTTTAGTGTCGTCGCTGCCGTATTGCACAAGGTCGTGTTCACGCACATCGAACGGATCCAGTACCTTGTCGTACTTGGCGCCCGCTATGAAGATTTCGGTTTCATCCGACACGCAGACCAGTTGGACCTTAGCGCCGACCGGCACATAAACGCCTTCCGGATCCCCATCCCAGACGTCTTCGCCCCGCTTGCCCAGCTTGGCGAACTGCTCGCCTTCTACGTCGACATCGACACTGCCCGTGGCGGGCACGATACACGTCTCATAACCGGGCACCTGATATTCAAACGCTTCGCCCTTTTTCAGTTTGACGATGTTGAAGTAGTTCAGCGGAACCGTTGGATCATCGGCGTCGACGATCGGTTTGTTCTGATTGTCATAGGGAGCGATGTGCATGAGGGGTTCCTATGTCGTTGGGCCGGGATTGGCCGCAAGAAATGCGTCCAGTTCCGGAGTTGTTGGCATGGCCGGAGCGCAGCCGGGCTTGGACACGACGATCGAGGCACAGGCTGAGCCGCGCATAACCGCTTCTTTAGGCTCGCTTCCAGCGGCGATCGAGGCCAGCAGGCCGGCCATGAAACTGTCGCCAGCACCGTTGGGTTTGACTGCGGTGACGGGATAGATGCCGGTTTCGATTTCCTGCCCATCCACCAGAGTTACCGCGCCTTTTTCGCCCATCTTGTAGATCACGATCCGGCCCGGTTTCGCCGCCAACTCCTTGGCTTTGGCGAAGCCTTTGTCGATGCCTCCTGCCATGAAACCAAATTCTTCGTCATTGCCGACGATTAGATCGCTTGCTTCGCCCGCGCGCGACAGGACTTCGGCAGCAACCTCAGGTGATGGCCAACTGTACGGACGGTAGTCTATGTCAAATATTACCGGCAAACCCGCCTTTCGGGCGTTTTCGAACGCGCGAAACGTGGCGCTGCGCGAGGGTTCAGCGGCAAACACCGTTCCGGCAGATATCACGGCTGAAAATTTGCCGTAGTCGACCTTGTTCATGTCATCCTCGGTCACCTGAAAGTCGACTGCGCCGTTGCGGTAGATGACATTCTGAAATTCTTCGATCCGGCTTTCGTAAACGGCCAGAGACATGCGGTATTCACCACCGACGACGCGGATATAGGATGTGTCTACACCGTAGTGAGCAAGTTTATTCAGGCAGAAGCGGCCAACCGCATCATCTGAGACCGAAGTGATCAAGGATGCCTGGCTGCCCAGTTTGACCAGCCCCGCGCAGATATTTGCCGATGAACCACCCAGATCGGCGTGAAACATGTCGGCGTCTTCGCTTTTAACACCAACGGGATCGGCATACAGGTCCATGCCCGCGCGTCCAAAGACCGCAAACCGGTTTCCTTTGATACCGTCTATCAAAGCGCTCACGTCATGTCCTCCGGCAAAAATGGGCTGGCGAGGATCGTTGGTCCTTGCGTTGAATCGATTCACACGATACTGATTTTGCAACCGGTTGCAAATACATTGTTCGGAGCCGTTGCAGATGCCTGAAATCGGAATTGGAATAATCGGCGGTGGCTATATGGGCAAAGCTCATTCAGTCGCGATGTCAGCCGTAGGCCCAGTTTTTAACACAGCCTTGCGGCCACGACTTGAGATGATCTGCGCCTCCACGCCCGAAAGCGCCGAGCGATACCGCGCGGCTTACGGCTTTCGTCGCGCGACCTCGGATTGGTCAGTGCTGGTCAATGACCCGGCAGTGGATGCTGTCGTGATTGCCTCGCCTCAAACAACGCACAGACAGATTGCAGAGGCCGCGTTAGCCTTGGGCAAGCCTGTGTTGTGCGAAAAACCCCTCGGATCTTCTTTGGATGATGGGCGCGCAATGGTTGCCGCGGCCGAGGCCACGGGCGTCACCAATATGGTCGGGTTCAACTACGTCAGAACGCCCGCAACACAGTTTGCCCGTCAGTTGATAGCCAACGGTGAATTGGGGGACATAACCTGGTTTCGCGGCGAGCATACTGAGGACTTCTATGCCGACCCTGACGCCCCGGCCACATGGCGGACGTCCGGAATGGCCAACGGCACGATCGGAGATCTTGCCCCACATATGGTCAACGGTGCTTTGGCCCTGATCGGTCCGATTGTCGAGGTTATGGCCGAAGTCGAAACGGTTCATACTGAGCGCCCAGGCGGCACCGTCACCAATGATGACCACGCGCAAATCATGTGCCGGTTTGCCAGTGGCGCGATGGGCAATATCTATGTCAGCCGCATCGCGACAGGTCGAAAGATGGGCTATGCCTATGAAATTACAGGCACCAAAGGCGCAATCCGGTTTGATCAGGAAGATCAGAACGCCCTGTGGCTCTATCGGCGCGAAGGACCAGAGGAAGAAAGGGGCTTCACTAAGATCCTGACGGGTCCGGCGCACCCCGACTACGAGCCTTTCTGTCAGGGCCCCGGTCATGGAACAGGTTATCAGGACCAGATCATCATCGAGGCCAAAGATTTTCTTGAGGCCATTCACACGGGCAAAACGATTTGGCCCACATTCCGTGATGGGCATGAGGTCAACTGCGTTCTGGCCGCCGCGTTGAAATCGTCAGAGCAGCGGCAGTGGCAGGACGTCAGTACCGTCTGAACACAAAAACTAAGAGATCATCTAAGAGAGACGAGAACCATGGCAAAGCTGAAATGGGGCATGATTGGTGGTGGTGAAGGCAGTCAGATCGGACCCGCACACCGGTTAGGAGCGTTGGCGGACGGGATGTTCGAATTCGCTGCGGGTGCTTTGGATCACCGACCCGAAGTCGGGCGGGAATATGCGCGACGACTTGGAGTGGCATCGGATCGTGCCTATGGCGACTGGCAGGAAATGCTGGCCGGGGAAAAGAACCGTCCCGACCGGGTTGATCTGGTGACCATCGCCACTCCGAACTCCACCCATTTTGAAATTGCCAAAGCGTTCCTTGAAGCCGGGTTCAATGTGCTTTGCGAAAAGCCAATGACAATGAACGTGGAAGAGGGCCAAGAGATCGTTCGCGTTGCAGAGGCCTCGGGCAAGATTTGTGCCGTGAACTATTGCTATTCCGCTTATCCGATGGTGCGCCAGGCGCGCGCGATGGTTCGCGCCGGGGATATTGGCAAGGTGCGTCTGGTTGTGACGAATTTCAGCCATGGCCACCATGGCGACGCGACTGACGCCGATAACCCGCGCGTACGCTGGCGCTATGATCCAGCGATGGCGGGTGTGTCTGGCCAATTCGCCGATTGCGGTATCCATGCGCTGCACATGGCCAGTTTCATCAGTGACGATGAAGTCAAAACCTTGTCTGCAGATATGGCGTCTACGATTTCAAGCCGCGAACTTGAGGACGATGCCATGGTCAACTTCCGGACCGAAGGCGGTGCTGTCGGGCGGTTGTGGACCTCTTCGGTGGCAATTGGGCGTCAGCACGGGTTTGATATTCAGGTGTTTGGCGAAACCGGAGGTCTTCGCTGGACGTCGGAGCAACCCAATCAATTGATCTATACGCCTGTCGGTGGCCGTACACAGATCATCGAAAAAGGCGAGGGCGGTCTTCACGACGATGCGCAACGATTGTCCCGTGTGGCGATTGCCCATCCCGAAGGGTTCCCGCTGGCCGTGGCCAACATCTATTGCGATCTTGCCGACGCTATTCGCGGAGAGGCGCGTGATGGTCTGCCTACACCTGCCGACGGAGTGCGGTCGATCGCAGCCGTGCATGCCGCAGTGGCGTCTGCAAAAAATGACGGGGCATGGACGGACGCGCGCCCACCGATGTTTCGCTGATCAGGGTCGGGGCCGCAATGTGCCCCGCTCGATCACACGGCAGGGGAAAATACGGGCCTCGGGGTAACGCTCGGGGTCTTTCAGCATCTCTTCGACCAGGTCGACGGATGCGGTAATGATTTGTTTGATCGGCTGATGAATCGTCGTCAGGTTCACGCTTTCCCAGCGCGACATCTCCATGTCGTTCAGGCCGATGATGCCGATGTCTTTGCCCGGTTTCAGCCCGTGATCGGATAATGCGGACAGGGCACCTATGGACAGAATGTCGTCGCCGCAAAAGTACCCTTCTGCAGGGCCTTCCGCCAGTTGCTGAAGCATTTCTTCTCGCCCGGCTTCAAATGAATAGGCGCCTGCGAAGCAATGCGTCACTTCGAGTTCCGGGTGCTTTTCAACTTCTTCCATGAAGCCGCGATACCGATCCATCGCCGATGTCGCATCTTTCGGGCCGCCCAGATAGCCGATACGACGATACCCCCGCGACGACAGCTCGCGCGCGGCCATGCGTCCGCATTCAACGTTGTCTATGCCTACAACATGCACCTCAGGTGACGTCGCAGATCGACCGAAAGTGTGCACTACCGGAACACCTGCATCGTGGAACGCCTTGGCAAAGCTGGGGGGCAAGGTAGATGAGGCGACGATGGCAGCATCCACAGAATACTGCCGCAGCATTCGGACCGAATTTGTCGGCTCGGTTTCGTCGGTCAGGTTCACGATCAGCGGACGCAGGCCGCGTTCCTGCAAAGCGCGGGTGAACTGGTCAAAGACCTCAAGAAAAATGGGGTTGTGGAAGTTGTTAGAAATCAAACCGATCAACTTGGTGCGTCCGGTTGTCAGCGAAGAAGCCAACGCGTTTGGGCTGTACCCCAGTTCGGCTGCAGCCTTCTCCACCTTGCTCCGTGTCTTTGGTGATACGGACGCGCCTTCGGTAAAGGTCCGCGATACGGCAGAGCGAGATACACCGGCCAGTGCGGCCACTTCTTTGAGGGTCACACTCATAGCTGGCACCGATGGGTTCGGGGATGGCTTTCAGTCAAATTCATGGGAAAATACTACGCCCTATTGCGTCGGGTTTGCAATCGGTTGCAAGGGTGTGCTGAAAAGACGTTGGGTTCCTTGCAAAGAAGCATCGAAAATCTCAAGCCCTCCGACTTGGATGCAATCTATGGATTCAGACGCTGTATCGAAGGGGGTTTAGGCACGCACATCGCTCCTAACGACCCTGACATTATGTGGCCTGCAACTTGAGAATGCCCCTTTTCCGACCTCATTGAAGCAATGACCATTCAAGACGGTTATCTCCGCACACTTCAGCCCGAACACGCATTGCCCCGCCTTTGGTGGGCGCAGCGACAATTGTGCCTTCTTTGACCGGCGTCAAGGGTGTTGTCGTCCATCGCAGTCTTTGTTCCATGGTAACATGCTTAAGTGGGCGCTGCAGACTGGGTTCTTCGTAAAAAACGGGGCAGTGGGGCGCATAAACGTTCAGGGACGTCATCTTGTAGGCGGTGAACACATCAAACGGCTTACTCCGTTTTATGGCCGCCCGCGTGGAATGCCGCCACGCATCCAGACCTGCTGGTGACACATAGAGAATAGCTATCGCACCGGCCATAGAATGCAGCCTCAGCCAATCGCTGTTCTCAGTCGAAGCGAGTGCAAGGTTGTAATGCGCGCGGTGGCCGAAACGTTGAACATAGCGACGTATCCAGGGAAAGCAGCCGAAGGGCGAAACGCCCAAATAAACGACGTCCGCATCTTTTGGAATTTCAGGAATGGTCAGGTCTTCGGTCAACGCGGAGACATCATCCTCCAGAACCAATGCCGGGAGCGTTTTGAGTGACTCAAGCGCTGCAAGGTGGGCGCGGGCGCAGTTTAAGGCACGGCTTTGTCCGGCGCTGCCTTCTGAAAATGAAAAACTGATGCCGTGCTTGTTCATCAAGTTGGTCATATGAAGCCGTCTGCTATTGTTATCGGGTAAATTGATGACCCGGCAGTCTGCGACGATTGCGCTCAACTTTTTCATTTTGGTGTCCGTCAGCTGCGCCACGCAATTCGCGCAGCCGATGAATGATCGTGGATCGGGGGTTTCAAGATGCTTGAGCATCGGCTCTGTTGCAATCGTTGCTTTGGCCTACGCGGGGCATGGGACATGGACCTGAATCCGCCCGACAACAATTGTCAGGCAAGAGACAAAGTTGGGCTGTTCTTACATAGCTTGGACGCCTGCCAAAACAGAACGTCCTCAAAATCCTGAAGCGCCTGAGATTTCTCCTGCGTTGCGGGGTACAACAAACCAAAGGTCATCCAACGCTCTGGTGCGATCGGAACCAGGGCCAAACGTTCTTTTGTTTCCTGTGCTGCGACCAACTCGTCAGCAATGGTTATACCGGCGCCTTCCGCGACAAGCGAACAGGCAAGCTGGGACGCCGCGACTTCGCAGGTATGTCTGGGATTAACGCCCGCTGACCGGAAGATGTCATCAAGTTGTTCGCGCAATAGAAGTCCGTTCATCAGCCGAATGACCGGCTCGCGGGCAAGATCTGTCGCCGTAACCGACTTGCGATCAGACAATGCATGCGCAACCGGCAAAACGGCCTGCGCCCGCACCCGCAGCAGGGGTTTTGTCCTGACGCCCGGATGCTCGACCGGCAATGCTCCGATGCCGATGTCATATTCACGTCCGGCAAGCCATTTGCTGGCCTCACGTCGTGCCCGGATGTCCAGAGTTACGTTTGTATCAGGGTGGGCTTGCAAAAACATCGCAAGTGCAGGCGCCGAAATTGCCCGTGCGATACGCGGCATCGTGACCACGCGCAGTGTTTCCGTACGTCCGGCTTTAATCTCTGCAGCGATGCGGGGCACTTCATCAAGGTTGTCCAGGATACGCCCGGCTTCGCGGTAGAATGCCAACCCTTCGCGTGTCGGAGTCAAGTTGCGGCCGCTGCGGTCAAACAGGGTCAGGCCCAATTCTGCCTCAAGCCCGGAAATCAGTCGGCTGATTGCAGGCTGACTCAGGTGCAGAATTTCAGATGCAGCAACCAGCGTTCCTTCGGAAAGGGTGGCACGAAAGGCGCGAAGGGCTTTGATATTCATCAGGTGGACTCTTTACTAATTTGCAAGATAAGATAACATCTTTGCATTTTTATTAACACTGAATTTAAGCTAATTTTGATCGCATCTTAGGGAGGATGCTATGAAGCGTAGAACAATTCTCACTGCTGTTCTTGCGGCAGTAACCGTGACTGCAACGGCAATGGCAAGTTTCGCAGCCGACTGGCCGAAACGTCCGATCAACCTGGTTGTTCCTTACAAAGCCGGCGGTGGTACAGACGCTTATGCTCGCGCTATTTCGGCAGCAGCCGAAGGCATTCTGGATGTTCCAGTTGTCGTCGTGAACAAACCCGGCTCGGGCGGTCTGAATGGTGCGAACTCGGTCGTGGGTGCACGCCCTGACGGCTATACATTGATGATGACTTCGGGCGGTTCGTTCCTGTTGTCGACCATGACACGTGACACCGATATCGATGCACTGGACAGCTTTGAGTTTGTTGCTCAGGTCGGTCAGCTGCAAACGTCGCTGATGGTGCCGCTGAACAGCCCGTTCGAGTCCGTTCAGGACGTGATCGACGCGGCCAAAGCCAACCCCGGTCAATTGCGTTGGGCCCATTCGGGTCGCGGAGGCTTCCACCACGTTGGTGGCATGGGCTTCCTGGCCAGTAACGGCATCGAAGCACAGGACGTACCGTTCAAAGGTGGCGGACCAACCCGTGCTGCACTGATCGGTGAACAGGCCGACTTTGGTTTCCTGGGTGTTCAGCAGCTGGCAGGGTTTGAAGAGCAGCTTCGCGCCTTGGCCGTCAACAGCCAGGAACGCGATGGCATCATGAAAGATGTGCCTGCATTTGGCGAGCTGGGCATCCCGTTTGCCGCTGTATCTTCGCCGGTAATCGTTTTCGCTCCGAAGGGCACACCGGCCGAGGTCGTTGCCGCGATGGAAACCGCGCTGGAGCAGATCGCCGCGAAACCTGAATTTGCCGAACTGCTGGCCTCGCGCGGAACAGGCCCGGTTTATCAGAATGGTGCGGACGCAAAAACAACGCTGTCCGCCATGAAAGAGGACGCCGCTCCCCTGGTCGAAAGTCTGACCAACTAAAGTCCTCGGGGCCGGGTGGATATTCTTCCCCCGGCCTTTTTGTATCTAACGCAATCAGGGAGGAACGATATGCGCGCCTATGCAGAAGGCCTTGTGCTTGCCCTTATTTCCATCGTTGCCATTTGGGGCGCCTGGCAAGTGCCAGCAGCTTCGCCGGGGGATACCTGGGCTGGCATCGTACCATTTTCAGCATCCATCGCACTGCTGTTTCTGTCCGGCCTGTTACTGTTAGGCGCCGTCCGTCAACCGGCTGGCGATACCGGTCAAGAACAGGATAACGGCGCAACCCTGCAGATCATCGGCCTGTTCATCATTGCCCTGATCTATCAGCAGTCATTCCGCTGGTTTGGCTATCTTTTGCCAACAGCGATCGCTGCGCCGGTCGTTTTGTACTTCTTCGGAGTTCGCAGCTGGATCGGTCTGGCGGTTTCCGTCGTTCTGTGCCCGTTGATCTTCCACCTCATCTTTTTTGTGCTGCTTGGTGTGTACCCGCCTTATGGCGAGGTCTTTGACCTGCTCAGCTGGATACAGGGGTAAATCGTCATGGAAATTTTTCCCGCACTTCTTTCGGTCATAACCGACCCCAGTTTGCTGTTTGCCATCGTGCTGGCCGCAGCTGTGGGCATGGTCGTTGGGGCCACGCCCGGTCTGACCGCATCGGCGGCGATTGCCATGCTGCTGCCCATCACCTTTTACATGTCGCCACTATTCGCGCTCGCCTTTCTGTATGTGATCGGTAAATCCGGTCGCTATGGCGGCTCGATCGCGGCAATTCTGTTCAACACGCCGGGCACCGCTGCCAGTGCCGCGACACAGATTGACGGTTATCCCCTTGCTCGCGCTGGTCAGGCTGGCAAGGCGATGAAGGTCGCGACCATATCATCAGTCATCGGTGATCTCATGGGGGATATCCTGCTGGTCGTCGGCGTCGGTTTTATTGCGGCTATCGCCCTAAAGCTTGGCCCGCCCGAAACCTTTGCAATCTACTTTGCAGCCTTCGTGGTCATCGGTTCGGTCATCGGCAGTTCAATCGTCAAAGGGTTGGCATCTGCCCTGATGGGTATTTTGATCGCTATGGTCGGATTGGACCCAATCTCAAGCGAAGAGCGTTATACCTTTGGCTCGTTCGACCTGTCCAACGGGATTGGCCTTGTGCCCCTGATGATCGGTGTATTCGTTTTGGGTGAGGTTTTTGCCCAATTGGAAACGCGCCGCAAGGCAACCGGTGAAACCAAAGAAAATGAAAGCACGGAAGACGGCAACAGCCTGACCTGGGAAGAGTACAAACCTTGCTTGCCCCATGCGTTCCGTGGTGGCTTCATCGGTGCAGGCATCGGTGTGCTCCCAGGTTTGGGTTCGGCTATTGCGGCCTTCATTTCGTACGGTGAAGGCAAACGCCGCGCCGAAAACCCCGAGAAGTGGGGCAAGGGCGCGCTGGAAGGTGTCGCAGCACCCGAAGCCGCAAACAACGCGGTGTCCGGTCCGTCGATGGCCCCGCTGCTGACGCTGGGCATCCCGGGGTCTACGATTGGTGCGATCCTTTTGGGTGTTTTCCTGATCCACGGCATCCAGGTAGGGCCAACCCTGTTCCTGACCGACAAGGAGCTGGTCTACAAACTGTTCGCCTGCGGGATGCTGGGTATCGTGGCCTATGGTCTGATCGGTTACTTCGGTGCCACTCAGGTTGCACGAATTATCCTGAAGATCCCGGCCAATGTCCTGTACCCGCTGATCTTCCTGACCGCGTTTGTCGCAGCCTATTCGGCGCGGGGGTCAATGTTTGATGTCACGGTCATGACCTGTGCGGGCTTTGCCGGCTGGCTAATGCGGAAATACGACTTCAACGTAGCGGCATTTGTCATTTCGTTCGTGCTGGCCAAAGGTGCTGAAGAGACATTCCGTCAGTCGTTGCTGATGTCGGATGGTGGCGCCCTGATCTTCGTTGAACGTCCAATTTCTCTGGCCTTTCTGGTCATCGGCGCAGGGGCAATTGCCTTCCGCATCCGCGGGATCATGAAAGAGCGCAAGATCGCAAAGGGAGCGTTGGAAGATGCTTGAGCACTCCCTTTACCGCGACTGCTTTTCCAGCGCCGATATGCGGTCCGTCTGGTCGGAACACGCCACGATCTCGGCCTGGTTGAAGGTTGAACAGACGCTGGCCCGTCACCAGGCGCTGGAAAACCAGATCCCGCAAGAGGCTGCAGATACGTTGGACGCGGTGTCAGTCTGCAATCTGGATACCGAGCGGTTGCACGAAGACATGATGCTTGTCGGGCGCCCGATCGTTGGTCTGGTCGAACAATTGCGAAGGCAGGTCGGTGAGCACGCGACAAAAGTCCACTACAGGGCGACAACGCAGGACATTATGGACACTGCACTGGCCCTGCAAATGAAGATCGGTCTGGAGCACATCCAGACCGGACTGCAAAGACTGACCACCGCTATTGAGCAACATATCGATCAGCTTGGTGATACTGTCATGATCGGTCGCACGAATGGCCAGCATGCCTTGCCCATTCGGGCCGAAACTAAATTGACCGTCTGGAAAGTTGAACTACAGCGGCGGGCACAAGCGTTGGAAGAAGCAAGCGTTCGCGGCCTGAATGTCCAGATTGGTGGCCCCGTTGGCGATCTGCGCGGTTACGAAAACGGGACCGGACATCGCATCAAGGAAGGCGTTGCGGCCACTTTGGGTCTGAATGTAGTTGAACCCCATTGGCAAAACGCCCGTGACGGGCTTGCCGATGTTGTAACTGCGCTGGGAGGGCTGTGTGCGACGCTGTGCAAGATCTCGCATAACGTCAATCTGTTGTCTTCATCGGATATTTCCGAATGTTCCGAGGTGCATGAAGCCGGTAAAGGCGCGTCTTCGACTATGGCGCACAAACAGAACCAGCGCGCGTCAGAATTCGGAGAGGCCGTCGCCCGGCTTGGACGACAGCGGGCTGAACAGATCGGCGAATTCACCACCCATCAACACGAACGTTCGGGTGGTATGTGGATTGGCGAATGGATCGTTATTCCCGAGACGTTCTTGCTGACTTCGGGCGCATTGTCATGGGTCGAAACGATCTTTGCGAACTTGGTTGTGGATTCTGAATCCATGGCCCGCAAGGTTAACGACTTTGAGTATAGCACGGCTGGGAAAACGCACTGAAGCGAAAAGACTGGTCATATCACCGCTCATTTCTCGAGCGGTGATTGACGATGCGGGATGTGATCACTGGGTCCTGCGCCTGAATTGGGGCTTTCGCTTTTCCAGAAAGGCATTCATGCCTTCTTGTTGGGCCGGCAATCCATAAAGCGCGTGATACATCTGCCGCTCGAACCGCACACCCGATTCAAGTGTGCTCTGGTCGGCCATGTTTACGCAAGTACGCGCCATACTGACGATATCATCAGCGTAATCTGCAATGGTTTCGGCCACCTCTTGCGCGGTGTCCAAAAGAGTGTCCTGCGGGACAACCCGACTGACCAAGCCCATCTGCAGGGCCTCTGACGCGTCGATCATGCGCCCGGTCAGGATCATGTCCATAGCTCTGGCACGGCCGATCAGCCGCGTAAGTCGCTGCGTGCCGCCAATGCCGGGAATGCAGCCGATTTTGATTTCGGGCTGACCGAATTTCGCAGTGTCCGAGGCCAGAATGACGTCACACATCAGCGCAACTTCACACCCGCCACCCAGGGCATAGCCACTGACCGCTGCCACCTTGGGCAGGCGAAGCGCCGCAAACCTGTCCCATTCGGCAAAGTAGTCACTTGCCTGCATGGTCGCGTAGGTTTGCACCGCAAGCTCGCCGATATCTGCCCCGGCGGCAAAAGCACGATCATTGCCCATAAGGATCAAGCAGCCGATGCCGGAGTATTTATCGAATTCGGTGGCGGCGGTCAGCACTTCGTGCATGAGTTGTGTGTTCAATGCGTTCAGATGATCGGGCCGATTGAGGCGGATCGTCGCGACCCGCCCCTGTGTATGGGTTTCGATTGTCTCAAACATGATCAGCTATCCCAAATTGCGCCATAGGCGGGAATGCCAAGGCTTTCCAAGTCATGCACAACCTTGCGGGTCAGCTTTTGGTTTGAGATCACGATAACTGCTTCGGCCCCGCTGTCGCGAACGGCTTGCAATGCCAAGGCCGAAAGGTTCGGTTTGCCGTCTTCGTCGGTGTCCCAGATCAAAGGCTGCTCGGTATTTGCTTCGATCTCGTCAACCAGCGCGTCACCATAGGTTTTGCGCGGGCTTCGGGTGGACCAGATCAGGCGGTTCGGCACTTCTTTGACCAGCAGATGTGGCAGGATCGGCCCAATGCCCGAACCGGTGCCCACATACACCACCTTTTTGAACAGCACTTCGATCCGCGCGACACCGGATGTGGTGATGCCCTTGACCCAAACCTTCTTGGGCGGATTGTCGATAAAACGCCCGGTCCAGTCGCCCGCACGGCTGATGGCCAATCGGTAACCCGGCTGGTCCGGGGATGGGATATTGGCGAATGAGTGATACTCGCCAAACGGGGTGTGGCTGATCGCGTTCGAACTGCCGGGGAACGGAGTATCTCCATAGTCAAACTGCGCAATCACCGCATGGTTTGACGGCTTTTCGATCCGGACATTCACGCGTTTCAGGGTCAGCCACGGCGACAGGATCGACAAGGTGATCAGGCAGAGCATCCAGAAGGCCGGGCTGTGCAACAACATGCCCCCCAGGTCATTTGTGATCGAGATCGTCTGCGCCCAAAACAATCCTAAAACCGTCCAGCCGACAAAGCGGTGCGTTTTCTCGAACGCATTGTGAAACCGCGCGCGGACCGGGCCGAGGGCCGATATCACCATCAATGTCATCAAGACGACCATTGTCGCGCTTAGGCCCAGTGTCAGGTCTGAGGGCAAGGCGGCTCCGTTGGCGCGATTCCAAATTATCGCAAACAGAAGAAAGCCGAACCAGATGGTCCCAGTGACGGTGCCGCCGGAATGCAACCCGCCAAAGTGGAACACCTTGCCAGCCCCCCAACGGATCCAAAGTGGCCATGATGTGGGAATGCGTGTGGCCAGCCAGAACAGGGCGTTGACCACCCGCTGTTGCCGGATCAGGATGCCGAGGCTGAGGTTGATCAGCGCCATATCCGCAATCGGGCCGAGCGTGAATGCATTCTCAGCGAACCAAGCCCCATCGCGCAATCCAACCACTAAGACGGCCAGATTCACCAATGCAACAAGCGTCACCAGACGGCGATATTCCATCAGGGCCGGGTGGCGGGTCACCCGCCGCCAATTCAGGCCGCCTGTTTCAAGATTTGTCGTCTGCGTCGTCATCAGTTCAACTCCGCACCAGTTTTCGCGATATGGCTGCGCGCCAGATCCAGCAAAAGACGCTTGTCCAACTTGCCGCGTGGAGTGCGAGGCAACATGTCCATCGGAACCACAACAGCGGGGCTGCAGTAGTATGGCAGGCGATCCGAGACGGATTGCGCCGCCTGTTTGGGGCAGGCCGACAACGGTGAGATAAAGCTGACCAGATTGCGGCTGTCATATTGCAAGGTCACCGCCTGCTGACAGCAGGGCGAGGCCTCAAGCGCGGATGTAACACCGTCCAGCTCTACCCGGAATCCGCGCACCTTGACTAAGTCGTCAACGCGCCCGAAATGCTCAAGCTCACCGGTCCTCGTCCAGCGTCCCAGATCACGGGTGCGGAACATCATATGCCCCGGCCGAAATGGGTCGGGTTGGTAACGCTCGGCCGTCAGTTTGGGGTTGGCGAGGTAACCGGCTGTGACGCAATCGCCGCCAGCCCACATCTCGCCCTTTTCGCCGATAGGCAAAGGGCGCAGGTTTTCGTCCAGAACATAAACCGTGTTGTTCGGTGTTGTTCGCCCAATCGACAGAAACGGTTTGTCGGGGTGATGCGGCTCGGCTGTATTGATGATGGTGGTCTCGGTCGGACCACAGGAATTGTAGAAGGTGCAAAAGGTTGACCAGCGATCGGCAAGCGGGCGGGGGCAGGGTTCGCCCGCTACGGCGACAGCTTTGACCTGCGTGCAGCGGGTCTCGTCCAGCGCATTCAGGATTGAAGGCGTGGCGATCAGCACATCCACCTTCTCGGCCGTTTCCTGAATCGATTTGCCACGGATCACCAAAGTTGCGCCATTGGACAAAGCGCCAAGGATCTCCCACGCGGCCATGTCGAATGAGATCGACAGGATCTGTCCGACCCGCAAGCCCGGTCGCATCCCCAGATCCCCGGGGGCGGTCAGCAAGATATTGGCCAGGTTCCGATGGCTAACCTGTACGCCGTTTGGAACGCCAGTTGTGCCGGACGTGAACAATATCATCGCCAAATCGTCGGGGCTGGCCCGATAAGCAGGGCCGGGGGCCGGGGCGTTCAACATCGGGTCGAACATCGTCGTATCAATTGTGATCAGGGTCTGGTCCAATCCAACGGGGATTTGATCTGCCAGTTCGCTCAGGCTGAGGATGATTTTTGCACCAGTTACATTCGCAACATGGCGTAAGGTTTCCGTCGGCGCGACACCGACATGCTGCGAAATATAAGCGGCCCCAAGCTTTATGGCGGCGACGATACCTACGACCATTTCGACCGAACGATGCAGGAACAGGCACACCGCGTCGCCGCGTTTCACGCCATGGGCGCGCATGACATTCGCCAATCGGTTCGAGGCCTCGTCGAGCGCCCGGTAGCTAAGGTTATGGTCCGCACATTCCACCGCGGTGGCATCGGGCTGATCCTGCAACGACTGGCGCAGCGCATCGGCGATGGTGGCATAGCGTGGCGGAACCTGCGGCCCCCAGCCAAAGGATAGAAACAACTCTTGATCTTCGGGGCTGAGCGCGTCCAGCGCACCCGGTTTTTTTGTGCGGGTAAAATCGGTTTGAGACAGGGGGGGGTAGTTTGTCTGGGGATCGGTTGCGATAAGGTGCATGGCATTCTCCAGTTCAAGAAGGGGTCACACCTTAGTGATAATGGGAAAAATTCCCATTAAAGGTCACATTCGATCACATTTTGAACACGAAAGCGTTGAATTCGTTAATTCTAGGAAAATGTTATCAACTACCAATCCGTCACGAGTTCCCAAATGTCGAATGATCCCAAACCTCCTCTTGAAACCGCGCTGTCTGCGTTGCTGGTCCCACTGGCACAGGCAATGGTTGCGCATGGGGTCACGCTTGGCTCCGCGACCGAAGCTCTAAAACTGGCCTTGCTGACGGCTGTTGAGCAAGGCACGGACGGAAAGCTAAGCGACAGTCGCGCCAGCCTGTTGACGGGTCTGCATCGCAAGGATGTCAAAAGGCTACGCCACATCGATGATGATGCCCCGTTGAAGCGCAGTTGTAATGCGGCGGCATTGGTCATCAGCTATTGGTCGACGACGCCCGAATTTCTGGACGACTTGGGCGCGCCTCGGATTCTGAGCCGTAAAGGCGACGAAACTGGCCCAGGATTTGATGATTTGGTGAGGCGCGCGCGTGTGGACATGGCCCCAGGTACCGTTCTGGAAACCTTGGTCGATCAAAAGAACGTAGAACAGGTCGGCAAAGGTAAGCTTCGCCTTTTGTCCCAAGCCTTTCTTCCTTCTGCTGGCAGCGCTGAACAGGTGGCGGCCTATGAGGCGACACTGTCTGCGCACCTTGCGGCGGCAACACAGAACCTGCTGGCCGAGCCGGATGCTCCGCGAAATTTCGACCGCGCGGTCCGGTATTCTCATATGTCGCCTGAATCAATTGAAGAGTTGCGCCAATTTTCGTCAGATCGGGCGCAATCATTGTTGCTAGAAATCAATGCCCTCGCTCGCGCGTTACAGGAAAAGGACAGTGACGGCGATCACAGCGGTCGGTTTGCAATGGGCGCCTTTGTCCTGCCCTCTCCGCAAAGGGTGCCAAGTAAAAACACGAAAGAGGATGAGTAGGCATGGGTGTGTTTCTTCGTGTGCTCGCGGCGTTTTTTTTGGTGTCTTGGCTGCCTGCTCCGACTCAGGCCGAAGACAAAAGTGAAACTGATCGTGAAGGTGGCATTATCGGCACCGGTATCGTGGGCACGATCACTCATCTGGGCAGTATCCATGTAAATGGGCAGCATATATTGTTCGATGGCCACATGCCGGTTACCGACTCGGTTCCTCTGATCACTGCGAGCGAGTTGAAGCCGGGTCATACCGTTGCGGTTGTTGTAACTCAGGAAAATGGTGGGTGGCACGCAAAACACATCCGTCAGGTCCTGCCGCTGGTCGGACCAGTGTCTAGCGTGCAGGACGGCACGATATCGGTTCTTGGGACCGACGTTGCGTTCGAATGGCGCGCAGACATTCAGGTCGGCGATTGGGTCGCTATCAGCGGATTGTGGCAAGGTCAGTCAGTGCGCGCATCACACATCGAAAAACTGACAAGCGTTGGGCATCAGGCGCGGTTGTCCGGCACATATCTTGGGCCTGACCCTCAGGCCCAAACAGTGATCGGGGCAAGTGTTGTCAGTGGGCTTGAGCCGCAACATCTGTCGCCGGGTGATCTTGTCCGGGTCGTCGGGCAGCCAACACGTGACGGGATCATGGCCGAGCGTCTGGAAGCCGGGCTGTTCGCCGGTGCGGTCGGCATTGTTCAGGTCCAAGGCTATTTCTCAGAACCCCAGCCCGGCGGGCTGTATACGGTGCTGGGAAGTGGCTTGATCGCCTATAGCGATCAGCCCGAGATGATAGACCCGAACACCCTTGTTATCCGCTGCGGCGACGGCAGCGGGTTGGTGATTGCAGGCAGCATAGGTGCTTTCGCTCAGCTGGGATGCTGAAACGTGAACTCTGGTTTTGGCTTTCCGGCGACACGTTTGATCCGGGAGGGTTTAGTCGTGCCCTCAATCTAATCATAAGGTCTGATCCGTGTGGAGCCGGCCGGAGTTTTGAAAGCACGAAAGCGTTTCAGAAATGAAACGCGAGGTGACTTGCCCCAAAGGCAAAGCTGAACTTATCGTCGCACGTAGGATAAGCACCCTGCGGGCAGCGCAGGGTAAAACTCTGGGAAAGCAAGTTTTCAAGAAGGTATGCCAGATGTCTGAAAGCACCCCAACGCGTGACGTCGTACTTAGCCAGGCGCAATCCGACAAATATTGGGGGGATGGGTTTCTTTTTCCGCTGACCATCTTTTCCGAAAAGGAGGCTGCCGAAACCCGCGCTGAGCTTGAGCGGATTGAGCGGGAGTGGCTTGACGCGGATCTGCCCTTGCCGTTGAACACCTATAAACGGGTCAACGCACATCTGGTGATGCCGCTTGCGGCGCGTGTCGCGACGGATCCCCGCGTATTGGATGTGGTTGAGGGTGTATTGGGGCCGGATATCATGGTCTGGTCAGCTGAATTCTTCATTAAAGAGCCGCACACAGCCCATACCGTCGGGATGCACCAGGATTTGACCTACTGGGGTATGGGTGAAACCCCGGATCAGGTCACCGCCTGGATTGCGCTGTCGCCGGCAACGGTTGAAAGTGGGTGTATGGATTTTGTGCGCGGCAGCCACAAGAAACCGATCCTTCCCCATAAGGACACTTATTCAGACACCAATCTTCTGTCGCGCGGACAAGAGGTTGCTGTGGATGTCGCCGAGAAAGACAAGACCCACATCGAATTGGCACCAGGGCAGATGTCTCTGCATCATGGGCTGACGATCCACGGTTCGGGTCCCAATCAGTCGGGTGACCGGCGTATTGGTCTTGCGATCCGCTATCTTAACCCTAATGCCAAGCAACTGGTTGCCGAGCGAGACTATGCCATGCTGGCGCGCGGGCAGGACGGCCAAAGCAATTTTGTTCATGTCGAGCCACCAACCGAGTTGTTTTCTGCTGATGCGCTTGCGCTGTACGACAGGGTTCGCAGCGATCAAAGCGCAGCGCTGGCAGAAGGTGCAAAAGGCTCAGTACCGTTATATGCGTCGTCCTGAAGCGCTTGCGCAAACGATGGTCAACTGCAGTTGAATCAAAGCCCGATCGTGGCGCAGGGTTGCATTCAGGGGTATATTGCTGTTTCTGAGGCGGCGAAAAGCAAATCAGATATTCTCGGATCGCGGCTATGACAAAAACAGCATTGGTGACTGGTATTACAGGGCAGGACGGATCTTATCTTGCTGAGCTATTGCTGGAAAAAGGGTATGAAGTCCATGGGATCAAGCGCCGTGCATCTTCGTTCAACACACAGCGCATTGACCACATTTATCAGGACCCGCATGTGCCCAATCCGCGCCTGCACCTGCATTACGGTGACCTAAGCGATACATCGAACCTGACGCGCATCATTCAAGAGGTTCAGCCGGACGAGGTGTATAACCTTGGCGCTCAGTCCCACGTGGCGGTCAGTTTTGAATCGCCGGAGTATACCGCTGATGTCGACGCGATCGGTACGTTGCGCCTTCTCGAGGCGATCCGCTTTCTGGGTCTTGAGAAAAAGACACGCTTTTATCAGGCGTCCACGTCCGAACTGTACGGATTGGTCCAAGAAACACCGCAACGCGAAACAACGCCGTTTTATCCGCGTTCCCCTTATGCGGTGGCCAAGCTGTATTCCTATTGGATTACAGTGAACTACCGCGAAGCGTATGGCATGTATGCCTGCAACGGCATCCTGTTCAATCATGAAAGCCCACGCCGGGGCGAAACCTTTGTGACGCGCAAGATCACCCGTGGTCTCTCCAACATTGCACAAGGTCTGGAAAGCTGCCTTTACATGGGCAATATCGACAGCCTGCGCGACTGGGGGCACGCCAAGGATTACGTCCGGATGCAATGGTTGATGCTGCAACAGGACGCCCCCGAGGATTTTGTTATCGCAACGGGTGTGCAGTATTCAGTGCGGCAATTCATCGAATGGTCTGCCGCTGAACTGGGCGTGACGCTTGAATTCTCAGGTACAGGCGTCGATGAAATCGCTACGGTCAAATCCGTCGAGGGCGATAGTGCACCTGCGTTGAAGCCCGGCGATGTCATCATGCGCATCGATCCGCAATATTTCCGACCGGCCGAAGTGGAAACATTGCTTGGGGATCCTTCGAACGCCAAAAACAAACTGGGATGGGAGCCGGAACTGACCGTTCAGCAAATGTGCGTTGAAATGATCACCGAGGACCTGAAGACAGCCAAACGGCATGCCTTGCTAAAACAGCATGGTTACGAATTACCGGTCACGCTTGAAAATGGCTAACGCAGGGGGCATGCGCAAGATCTACGTCGCCGGGCACCGCGGCATGGTCGGCGGTGCAATCCTGCGTCGCTTGCAAGACCGTCAGGCATCAGGTGAGGCGCTGGAACTTGTAACACGGACCCGTGCGGAACTTGATCTGACCAATCAAGCCGCTGTCGCCGATTTCATGCAAGCCGAGCGCCCAGACGTTGTCATTCTGGCGGCGGCTAAAGTCGGCGGTATCCATGCCAACAACACCTACCCGGCTGATTTCATTTACAAAAACCTGATGATCGAGTGCAACGTGATCCATCAGGCGTTTACCGCGGGGGTCAAAAACCTGCTGCAGTTGGGCAGTTCCTGCATCTATCCGCGCGCTGTGCCGCAGCCAATGCGCGAAGATGCCCTGCTGACAGGTGTGCTAGAGCCGACAAACGAACCCTATGCCGTGGCAAAGATTGCCGGAATCAAGCTGTGTGAAAGCTACAATCGGCAGTACGGCCTGGACTATCGTTCCGTGATGCCGACAAACCTGTACGGACCAGGCGATAATTTTCACCCTGAAAACAGTCACGTCCTACCCGCCCTGATCCGCCGATTTCACGAGGCACAGCGGAATGGGCTGGAAGAAGTTATCATCTGGGGCACAGGTAAGCCCCGGCGCGAGTTTCTGCATGTTGACGACATGGCTGAGGCGTCTTTGTTCGTAATGGGCCTACCGAGTGCTGCATATGAGGCAAATACCCAACCCATGCTGAGCCATATCAATGTGGGATGTGGTGAAGATATCTCAATCGCGGAACTGGCAGCGATGATTGCAAAGATCACCGGGTTCACCGGGCGGATTACGCAAGACGTCAGCAAGCCGGACGGTACCATGCGAAAGCTGATGGACGTTTCCCGGCTGGCCGACATGGGATGGCGCGCGACTATCAGGATCGAAGACGGTATTCGCGAAACCTATGCCTGGTTTCTAGAGCAACCCGAGGCAGAACTTCGCGCGAAGTGACCGCCCGGACACAGATCCGGGCAGTCTGGCGGATCAGAACCAGCGGCCAATTGCTATGGCCGTTGGAGGTAAAGCCGTCGCGTCAGAAACAGACGAAAGAACTTTGTACACGACCTGAGTTTCGGACGGTTCATCAAAGCCCATGAACCTGTTGATCGTGCCCCCACTGCCGCTGATTGCCGTGTTGGTGCCAGTAGCAAAGGCAGCCGGGAAAACCCATGTTGCAGACGAGCTCGCATACAGTGCACCTTCGGTGTTTGTGCAGGTCGTTGCATCCTGTGAAGCGGTGCAAATCTGGGTACCATCAGCAAACCGGACGAAATCACCACTCGGTGTGGCTCCTCTTTCAATCACAGCACCGGTTGGGGTTCCGCCGCTTTGCGTGACCGCCCCCAAAAGATTTCCGGGCCCATAGCCATAGTCAGCCCGCATCAAGCGGCCCGCAGTTGTGTCTTCCGCGCTGTTTTGCACGGCCGTGCCAGAGGCCACCCCGGACGTTGGATCAAAGCTCAGCGCTTCGGACCAATTATTCCCATCCGGCGAGACCTTGATGGAAAAGCCTGTGCTACCGGACAGACCCATTTCCGCATGTCCGGTCCAGTTGGATTGAAACAAAAGGGATGCGGTTTCACCCGCATTTGCCTTGTTGATCTTCAGTTGATGCCCGGCACCCTCGTGGCTTAGCAAGGTTGCCGGCGCGCGCACTGACAGACGATTGGTCGTGTCGTGCCCGGTGGCAATTCCGACGCCTGGCAGGTTCTGCGTCGTGGTCGTGGGTTCGACCCATGCCGACCCGTCCCAAATTGTCAGACGATTATTCTCCCGGTCCCACGCGCGCCAGCCCGATTTGGGCGTTATGAAATGCCAGCCATTGTCTAACCAAGCTGCAAGTTCTCCCGCATGATCCGACCAATCGCCGGACGGCGTCGACCCAAGGGCATAAAGATCACCCTGCGCCGGAACTGTGGGCGGCGTCGAGGCATTAGTAGACTCAATGCAAAGCTGGACGACCAGATCAAGGCGTCTCAGGGCTTCATTAAGTGTGACGTGCTTTTGCGCTTGCGACGGTTGCAGCAATGGCAGGTTCAATCTGGGCGAATTTTGGGACAAAGGGCATTCTCCGTTGGTTGTCGGATCGTCAATTGCGTTGCGCGCCAGACTGCCGCGCCTCACATGAATCCCGCCTGACCGATACGAACGCTCGGTTAATGCCGTGCCAATATTTTGCCTGAGCGATGGGCTGTCCAATCACCCCAGGGCTTTTGATCTACACCGAAAGAAAAAGGCAAACTGCAATGCCTGCAGTTTGCCCTTAATTCGATACCGTTTACCTCGTTTTCGAGGCCACAATCCCTGGTTACTGGGCTGCCTGACCCGTGGCGACAACGTCGTGCAGGTATTTTTGCAAATCCTCTCGAAGGTCATCGCGCGCCAGCGCAAACGCGACTGTTGCCTGCAGGAAACCCGCTTTGGACCCGCAGTCAAACCGCTGGCCGTCGAATTTGTATCCGAAAACCGGGACACCGTTTCTGATGTCTTCGGCGATTGCGTCCGTCAGTTGAATCTCGCCGCCACTGCCCAGCTTGTTCTGATTAAGGTTGTACAGAACCGATGGGCGCAGAATGTAACGACCGATTACTGCCAGATTGGACGGTGCTTCCTCGGGTTTCGGTTTCTCGACCATGCCGCGCGCGCGCACCGCTGTTCCGATGTTATCGCCCACATCCAAAACGCCGTAAGAGCTTGTCTTTTCCGGGGGAACTTCCATGGTGGCAACCATATTGCCGCCAGTTTCCTCATAGGCTTCTATCATCTGCTGCAAGCAGGGCTTTTCCCCTGCGATGACGTCGTCGGGCAGCATGACCGCAAATGGTTCGTCTCCAATCAGGCGGCGTGCGCACCACACGGCGTGACCCAAACCCAAAGCTTTGTGTTGCCGGATATAGGCGATAGCCCCGCTTTCCATGTTGGTCGCATTTAGCGTTTCCAACAGGTCGTCTTTGCCTTTTTCCTTAAGCGTTTGTTCAAGGATTTGGTTGTGGTCAAAATAGTCCTCAAGCGCTGACTTTCCGCGGGACGTTACAAAAATGAATTCGGTAATCCCGGCCGCCCGAGCTTCGTCAATTGCGTATTGAACCAGCGGGCGATCGACCAGGGTCATAATTTCCTTAGGTACCGATTTTGTCGCGGGCAGAAAGCGAGTACCAAGACCCGCAACCGGAAAAACCGCCTTTGTGACCTTACGTGCCATGCTACCTCTCAGCAAAAAGTCTTATCCGTATGAAAGTGTTTTGTCGACGCCACCTCATATTGCGCGCGATTAGAACAATCAACGCAATTAGGCAAAGTCGGTCAACTTGGAGAGATCGTGCCACCGTTGAAATCGGAAGTCAAAATGCTCTGCTCATGCTGGCTATGACATAGCCTTAAAGGTTGATAGTTTAGGGTTAAAATGGATGAAAATGTGCACATTGGATGCAATGTGGAGACAAAAGGAGTCGCTGAAACACCCAAAAAACGAACCTGCCCCGAAGGCTGTGAATTGCTTCGGAGCAGGCGGGTTTATGCCTTCGCCATGATCGCCTCGAGCGGGTCGTGCTCGGCCACAAAATGATTAGGCTTCACTTCACTCAACAGAGGAACATAGTCATTCTCACCGGCCGCCAAACGACTTGGGAGGAAACGCAACGCGGCTTTCGGATCCATCGGTGAGGGCAGTTCGCCCGGCAGTTTCAGGCGCGTGCGGCTGCGCTCCACGTCCGGGTCCGGAATTGGCACGGCCGAGATCAGCGATTTGGTGTAGGGGTGGATCGGATCAGAACATATCACTTCTCCGTCGCCCAGTTCCACGATCCGGCCCAGATACAGCACCATGATCCGGTTAGATACCGCTCGTACAACCGACAGGTCGTGACTGATGAAGATCATCGACAGACCGAACTCCTGCTGCAACTCGCGCAGCAACTCCACGATCTGCGCCTGAATTGACACGTCCAGCGCGGACACTGCTTCGTCGCAGATGATCAGCTTGGGTTTGTTGATCATCGCCCGTGCAATGCCGACGCGCTGGTTCTGACCGCCCGAAAGCTCGTGCGGATAGCGGTTGATCATGTTGGCCTTCAGGCCGACCCGTTCCATCATTTCGGCGACCAGCTTCTTGCGCTCCCGCTCAGTCAGGTCAGGGCGATAGGTCTTCAGCGGTTCCGCAATTGAGGCCGAGATGGTCATCCGCGGATCGAGGCTGGCCAGCGGGTCCTGGAACACGATTTGCAAGTCCTTGCGGTACTTGTTCAACTCGGACCTCCTAAGTCCGACAATGGGATGACCCAGCCAACTGACATTTCCCGCACTGGGTTCGATCAACTGCAGGACGGCCCGTGCCAGAGTGGACTTTCCGCAACCAGACTCGCCCACGACTCCCAATGTTTCGCCCTTGCGGATGTCAAAACTGACACCATCGACGGCTTTCAAAGGTACTTTGTGCCCGAACAAACCGCCCGAGACGTGGATTGGGAAGTGCACTTTGACGTCGTCGACTTTCAGCAGCGGCTCATCGACTTTTTCCAGCGCCTTGGGTGCGTCACCGGCGTCGATGCGGGGCATCGCGGCCAGCAAAGTCTTGGTGTAGTCGTGTTTGGGCGCCCGGAAGATTTCACGCGTCTCGCCGGCCTCAACGAATTGACCCAGCCGCATGACCTGAACGCGATCGCACATTCGGGCCACGACACCCATGTCATGGGTAATCAGCGCAATCGCGGTGCCTTCGTCCTTTTGCAGGCGTACCATCAGGTCCAGAATGTCTGCCTGAACCGTCACATCCAGCGCCGTTGTCGGTTCATCCGCGATCAACAGCTTTGGATTACACAACATGGACATTGCAATCATGACCCGCTGGCGCATACCGCCAGAAAGCTCATGTGGATACTGATCCAGACGCCGTTTAGCCTCAGGGATGCGGACACGTTCGAGCCATTCAAGGCAGCGCGCCCGAGCAGCCGAACCTTGCAGCCCTTCGTGAACCTGCAGGACTTCGCGCATTTGTTGGCCAATACGCAGGTGCGGGGTCAGGGCGGTCAGGGGATCCTGGAAGATCATGCCGACATCGTCGCCACGGATCTGGTTCAGCTTGTTCACCGGCAGGTTCAGAATTTCCTGACCGTTCAGCAAGGCGGAACCGGTTGCCTGCCCGGCAGGGGGCAGCAGGCCCATCGCGGCCATGAATGTCTGGCTTTTGCCGGACCCGCTTTCACCCACGATACCCAGGCATTCACCGGGATTGATGTCAAAACTGATGCCTTTGACGGCCTCAACAACGCCGTCGGCGGTGTTGAACTGGACGCTCAGGTCTTTTACGGAAAACAGGCTCATATCAGCGATCCTTCGGGTCCAGAGCGTCTCGCAAGCCATCACCTATGAAGAACATGGTGATGATGATTGCGACGTAGAATGTCAGTGGGAACAACAACTGCCACAGTGTGCCATAGCCCATCGTCCCGGCCCCTTCGGCGATCAATCGACCCAGAGAGGTATAGGGTTCGGAAATCCCAAGGCCGAGAAACGAAATGAAACTTTCGGTCAGGATCATCTCAGGCACCAGAAGCGAAGCATACACAATCACCACGCCAAGAAGGTTGGGCAGGATATGGCGATACATGATGGTGAATTCGCTGACCCCAGCTGCACGTGCGGCCTCGATAAACTCTCGGTTCTTCAGGGTCAGGGTTTGCCCCCGTACAATTCGTGCCATCGTCAGCCAACCAACCGCACCAAGTGCGATGAACAGCATGACGAATGATCGACCCGCGACAACCAGCAGCAGGATGATGACCAGAGTTGCCGGAATGGCCAGCAGGATATCGACGAAGCGCATCATCACACCGTCGGTGCGGCCACCGATATACCCTGCGGCAATACCGTAGCATGTACCGACGATCAGGGCGGTCGCGGCACCGATCAGACCCACCAGCAGCGATGTCGTCGTCGCCTGAATGATGCGGCTGTATAGATCGCGCCCCAGATCGTCGACGCCGAAGAAATGTCCAGTCTCTGCGGACGGCATTCCCATGCCGCGTACGTCGCCCATGACGTTCCAGTCGATTTCCTCGTTGCTCCAAACGGCAAAGTAGGGGCCAATGATCGTGAACAAAACGATCATCGCCAGAATGAACAGGCTCGCCATGGCGGCCTTGTTGCGAACAAAACGCATCCGTGCGTCCTGCCACAGTGAACGCCCCTGAATGACCGTGTAATCGGTGATGTCTTCGGCCAGGTGGGCGGCTTTTTGTGATTTACCAAGCATTGCCAGCCCCTCAGTAACGGATTTTCGGATCGAACCAGGCATAGGCCAGGTCGGTCAGCAGGTTTACGAGTACGGTCAGGACGCCATATAGGATCGTGACACCCAACAGCACCGCGTAATCACGCGATAGCGCGGACCCCACATAGGCCTGCCCCAGCCCACCGGTCGAAAAATAGATGTCCACAAAGACCGAACCGGTCAGTACATAGACGAAAACCGGACCCAGATAAGACACGACGGGCAGCAAGGTCGGTTTCAGTGCATGGCGCCAGATCACAGTTCTTGTCGGCAGACCCTTGGCGCGAGCCGTGCGGATGAAGTTCGAGTTCAGAACTTCAAGCATCGATGACCGCGTGATCCGCGCAATGGATCCCATGTATGAAGTCGCAAGCGCGATAACGGGCATGATCAGGTACGGCCACTGGCCGCCATTCCAGCCACCGCCCGGCAGCCATCCCAGCCACAAGGTGAAGGTCAGGATCAGGATCGGACCCATGATGAAGTTCGGCAGCGCCTGCGCTGCGATACCCAAGCCAACAGCGAAATAGTCGATCCAGCTGTTGTGCTTGATCGCCGCGGCAATCCCCAGCGCGACTCCGACGGTTGTTGCCACCAGGAAGGACAGCGAACCGTAGGTCAGCGAGATCGGGAAACCCTGCGCGATGATGTCATTCACATCCCGGTCCTTGAACTTAAACGACGGGCCGAAATCAAAATGCACGACGATGTTGTACAGATAGTCCCACAGCTGTTTCCACAGCGGTTGGTCCAACCCGTACCGCGCCTCGATATTGGCCAGCACAGCGGGCGGCAGTGGCCGCTCCGAGGTGAATGGTCCACCTGGCGCGAAGTGCATCAGAAAGAAACTTGCAACGATCAGCAAAAGGATCGTTGGGACGGCGATCAGCAATCGCCGGACGATATAGGCAAGCATTTCATGCCCCCATTATTGGCTTTGCCCCGGAAAGAACTCCGGGGCAAAGCTTGGTCTAAGGAAGATTATTCGGCGGTTTTGTAGAGGTTCTTGGAATACCAGTTCTGCTCTACGTTTTTGACCGGCCAGTTACCGACATCGCTGTCCATCATGTAGACGCCAGCATAGTGATAGATAGGGATAACAGGCGTCTCTTGCGCGATGATACGCTCGACCTCAGTGTAGAGAGGAGCGGCATCGTCAGAGGTTTTGGCTTCGGACAGCAGTTCATCAACGCGGGCGTTGTTGTACTTGCCGTCGTTATAGCCGGAATCCGACTGTAGCAGATCGAGGAAGGTCGAGGCTTCGTTATAGTCGCCACACCATGCGCCGCGTGCCATATCGAAGTTCTGATTGCCACGCTCTTCCAGGAAGATTTTCCATTCCATGTTGGCCAGCTCGGCATTTACGCCCAGCTTTTGCTTCCACATCTGGCTCAGGGCCACGGCAACTTTTTTGTGCGCTTCCGAGGTGTTGTAAACCATCTCAAAGCTCAGTGGGTTGTCGGGACCATAACCAGCTGCGGCTAGCAGTTCCTTGGCCAGTTCGTCGCGCTCGGCCTGCGACATGGACGCCATTTCTACGTCTGGAACGTCAAAGCCAGCGGTTGCTGCCGGGGCAAAGGTATAAGCCTGCGGCTGCCCACCTGCCATGATGTTCTCGGTGATGATCTTACGATCAACTGCCAGGGACAGCGCCTGACGGACGTTCGGGTCCTTGAAGGCTTCGGGGCCACCATCGGACAAGTTGAACGTGTAATAATAGTTACACAGGCGCGGGAAGCTGATTGCTTCTTCCGGGTGCTCTTTTTGCAAGCGTGGGAACTGACCTGCGGGAACTTCTGTGCGGTCCAGCTCACCTGCCAGGTAACGGGTCAGCGCGACGTTTTCGTCGTTGATGACCAGTGCCACGACTTTTTCGATGATCGTGTTGTCGTTGTCCCAGTAGTTTTCGTTCCGTTCACGAACCGAACGTTCCTGTGGCAGATGTTCGGTCAGGACGTATGCACCGTTCGATACGATGTTTTCAGGCTTGGTCCAGGCGTCGCCAAACTCTTCGATGACTTTCTGCGGGGCAGGGAAAGTGGTTGAGTGTGTGGTCATTTGCGGGAAGTACGGCAGCGGTGCGCTGAGCGTCACTTCAAGCGTGTGGTCGTCGATGGCTTTAACGCCCAAGTCGTCAACCGATTTGTCACCTGCGATGATTTCAGATGCGTTCTCGATCGACATCAGTTCCATGAACCATGCATAGGGCGAGGAAAGGGCGGGATCGACGGCACGTTTCCAGGCGAAAACAAAATCGCCGGCGGTTACCGGATCACCATTCGACCATTTAGCATCGTCGCGCAGGGTAAAGGTGTAAACGTCTTTAGAGTCGTTGGTGGTGTAACCGGTGGCAACACCGGGGACCAGATTGCCGTCTTCGTCCTGGTTCATCAGGCCTTCGAACAGGTCACGCACGATCTCGGCGCCGGAAACATCCTCAACAACTTGAGGGTCAACCGAGCTGTGTTCGTCCAGAATACGATAGGTAAAGGTCTGGTCATCCGCCAACGCTTCGCCGGTAGTCGGATGGGTTCCGGCGGCAAATGCAGCACCGGTTATCATGGTAGAGGTCAACAGCCCCGCAAGAGATGTACGAATATACTTGTTCATGTTTTTCAACTCCCGTTTTTTATTAAGCAACCCACGCGCATCCCTTCAGGATGGCTGAGGGCCACCATGTTTGTCCGACCCAGAAAGAGACCGGGACTGGTTCGAATTTTGCTTTTTCAGATCGCAATGAACACCGCGTCGCAGTCTTTCGGTTTGCAGTCGGGAACGTGTTTGCAAAAGTCGCCTTTCACTGATGTCGAACGTGGCATTATTTCAAAAAAGGTTAAAGCCTTTGCCTTAAAATTGGGCAACCAGAGGTGGAATGTGAATGGAAACGGGGGTGCAGTGGAAATTTTATGTTGAAACTCGGAGGCTTCGTGACATTTTCGTGAAGGGTGCCGATTTTCGTTTGGTTGTTTCCGTCGGGTCAAACAGCTGAGGGGTATCTGGATCAGGGCGAATCGCTACTGTTTCAGGCTGGCCTTCATTCCCGCATCAGGAAAGCAGGTAGGAGCTTGGCCGATCAATTCTTGCCAGCGTCCGATCGAACGACGGGTTTTGAACCCGGGTAGGCCATCCGCCCCTCCGACGTCGTGCCCTTGTTGTTCCAGTGTGCGCTGCATGGCAGCGATATCGGATCGGTACATGGCGTCGATCTTGCCCCAGCGACCAGAAAAATTGCCAACGCCATATTGAATGCGGTCTCCGACGTGTCCAACGAACAAGGCATACAGATCGCTTTTGTTGTATTCCTTGAGGACATAGAAGTTCGGCGTGACGACAAAGGCTGGGCCGTTCCGCCCGGCGGGCATCATCAAATACCCATCTCCGGCCAGTTCATGTTTTGGAAACGGCTTGCCTGACACGCGCGCAATTCCCATTGCGGCCCAGTCCCGAATGGGTCTGCCTTGGTCAGGACCTTCCAGCGCGCAGGATATGGTGTCAGGAACAACGACTTCGAACCCCCAATCGCGCCCGGCCCTCCAGCTATGCTGCGCCAGATAGTTCCCGATAGAGGCAATTGTATCTTCGGCTGAGGTCCAAATGTCAGCTTTCCCGTCCGCGTTCCCGTCGGCCGCATAGGTCAGGAAATTGGAGGGCATGAATTGCGGTTGGCCCAAAGCGCCCGCCCAGCTGCTTTTCATTGTGCCCGGCGGTGCATCGCCCGCTTCGGCGATTTGCAGCGCCGCGATCAGCTCTTTGGTAAAATAGTCAGCGCGGGTACTCATGAACCCTTTGGTGCCCAGCACCTGGAAGGTGTTGTGTCGAATGGGAACTTGCCCATAGCCGCTCTCACGACCCCAGATGGCCAGAATGATGCGGGCGGGCACGCCTGTTTCGGCCTCGACGCGCGCCAAGGTTGCGGCGTGTCGCCGGGCCATCTGCCGCCCGACGGATGTCGCGCCCTGAACGGAGCCCGCGTTGAAGTATCGACCCGGGGAGCCAAATTCAGCCTGTTTTTGCCGTTTCGGGGTTTTGATCGGTTGCCCCGGAGGCACCAGATCCGGCAATTTCCAGTTCAGCGTCACACCGTCAAAGGCCTGTTGCATCGTGCGCCTGGAAACACCCTTGGCTCTGGCCTTTGGCCAGATGGTGTCTTGCAGCCAAGACTGGAATTGTCTTTCAACCGCAGCACGATCTTGCGCGGTTGCACTTGTGGACAGGCACCAAAGACCCAGGACGAACGTGATCCATCGCATCGCTTAAGGTCTGGCTTGGTCAAAGCCGCAAGTCAACAGCGGTTTTCCCGTGGTTTTGTCTGCGCCTATTCCCACCGTTGATCAGGGTCGGCGGCCGAGCACCGACCTATTTGGGAAAAAGCCTTGAGAAATTTCATTTGTCTGCCGATAGTTGGCGCGAGAGATTGCTTTAGGAGGACAATCAGGCGTGGCCCTATTCCGAATGTCACCAAAGGCGATGCAGGTTGTGATTGTCGCTGCGGCTCTCTCTGCTACGGCGCAAGCTGCCGGTGCAAGTGACAGTTTCATGGACCCACAAGGTCCGATTGCCGCTGTCCAAAAAGTGCATCTTTTCCGCGCAACTGTCCTGATCCTGTTGGCGGTTGTTCCGGTTCTTGTTCTGGTGCCGCTGATTGCCTTTCGGTATCGGCGGCACAAAGAAGGCGGAGCCATGTACCGGCCCAAGTGGGATTTCTCCGGTCCGTTGGAGTTCGTTATGTGGGGCGTGCCGGTTCTGATTGTCGTGCTGCTATCTTTCTATCTGTGGAAGGCGACCCACCGATTGGACCCATATTCGGATCGCTTTGGCGAAATGCCCGCGCTGAACGTTCAGGTCGTCGGTTTGGATTGGAAATGGCTGTTCATCTACCCCGATCTTGGCATCGCCAGCGTCGGAGAGCTTGGCATCCCCGTCAAACAGCAGGTCGCAATGACACTGACGACCGATACTGTGATGCAGTCCTTCATGATCCCTGCTTTGGCAGGCCAGATTTATGCAATGCCCGGTATGACTACGGAATTGCATGTTGTGTCGGATGTGGCTGCAACAATGCAGGGCGAAAACACCCAGTATAACGGGCGCGGGTTCACCAAACAGAAGTTCCAAACCGTTGCCATGTCCGTCGAGGAATTCAACGAATGGGTCGACAAGGTGCGCAGTAACGGCATTGCGCTGAATGACGAGACCTATCGCATTTTGGCCATGCGGACGGACCGGGACGAGGTGCAAGCCGCGTTGGGAACCGAGCAAATGCCAGATAACGCGTTGTATTTCACGCTGGAGGACAGCAACCTGTTTCATTCAATTGTGCATCGGTATCACGGCAACAATGCTCTGACCGCCGACCAGCAGCCAGGGACGGTAGAATTCGGGCAGGAGGCGCAGCAATGACCACCAATGGTTCTGGCTTCTTCGGCCGCCTGAATTGGGACGCGTTTCCGATTACAGGGCTTATTCAGAATCCCAACACGAACGAGATTGTCGCCAACACTGCCGCTGCGATAGTGATCGTCGGTGTCATCGTCGTCGTTGGATCATTAACGTGGTTTCGCCTTTGGGGACCATTGTGGCGCGATTGGTTAACCAGTGCGGATCACAAGAAGATCGGCATCATGTACATCGTCTTTGCAATCGTCATGCTTGCGCGCGGCGTTTTGGAAGGCGTGGTAATGCGGGCGCAGCAGGCGGCCGGTCCGGGCGATGGATTTCTTGAGGCCGAGCATTTCGCCGAGCTTTTTAGTACCCATGGCACGATCATGATCTTCTTTGTCGCCGTTCCGTTTGTGTTTGGTCTGGCGAATTTCCTGATCCCGCTGATGATCGGTGCGCGCGATGTGGCCTTTCCCGTGATGAACCAGATCAGCCTTGGTCTGACCGTCTCAGCCGGAATGATGCTGATGGTATCGTTGGTGGTGGGCGAGTTTTCGACCGGCGGCTGGACAGCGTATCCGCCATATACCGGTGCAGCGTTCAATCCCGGTGTTGGCCCTGACTACTGGATCTGGGCGATCGTGGTCTCTGGTGTCGGAACCACACTGACGGGCATCAATTTTGCTGTCACGATCTATAAGTTGCGCGCACCTGGCATGAAATTCATGCGGCTACCGATGTATTGCTGGACAATCATCTGTAGCTCGATCCTGATTGTCTTTGCCATGCCGCCTCTGGGCGTTGCCGCACTGATGCTGGCAGCGGACCGGTATCTGGACTTTCATTTTTTCACCAACGACCTTGGCGGCAACATGATGAACTATGCCAATATGTTCTGGCTGTTTGGTCATCCCGAAGTCTATTTGCTGGTTCTGCCGGCCTACGGTATCTACTCTGAGGTCTTCGCAACATTCTCGGCCAAGCGCCTGTATGGCTACAACTCGCTGGTTATCGCCACCATGTCGATTGCGGTGTTGTCATTCACTGTCTGGCTGCACCACTTCTTCACCATGGGTCAAAGCGCGCTGATCAATGCCGTGTTTGGCATCGCGACAATGCTGATCGCTATCCCGACCGGCGTGAAGGTCTATGACTGGATGGCTACCCTGTTCCGCGGGCGCATCCGGTTTTCGGTGCCGATGCTCTACGGGTTATCTTTCTTGATGTTGTTTGTCATCGGCGGGCTTTCCGGTGTGATCCTCGCAAACCCAACAGTGGACTATCAGGTCCACAACACGCTATTTCTTGTCGCCCACTTCCACAATGTCCTGTTGCCGGGTGTGCTGTTCGGACTGCTTGCCGGATACAACTATTGGTTCCCCAAAGCTTTCGGGTTCCGCCTGAACGAATTCTGGGGCCGCGTCTCGGTTGCGTTGTGGACCGTCGGGTTCATGCTGACATTCCTGCCGCTTTATTTCGTCGGCCTGATGGGAATGCCACGCAGGTCATTCAGTTGGGAGGACCCGAGCTTCCACCCGTACATGATCGTCGCCGTCGTCGGTGCGCTGATCATATTGGCGGCTTTGCTGTCGGTGATCGTGCAACTGTGGGTTAGTATCCGTGATCGGGAAAAGGCACGCGTTCCGGTCGGTGATCCGTGGGATGCGCATACGTTGGAATGGTCGATCCCGGCCCCACCGCCTTCCTACAATTTTGCCATCATCCCCCATGTGACCGATCGCGACGATTTCGCTGCCGCGAAAGAGCGCGGCAGCGCGTATCCGTTGCCTGATGCCTATGAGGATATCTCGGTTCCGCTGAACACTGGAATTGGGTTCAGTCTCTGCGTACTCAGCGGGGTTTGGATGTTTGCGCTGGTCTGGTGGATCTGGTGGCTGGCGGCGCTGATGACAATCTTTATGCTCGCGACCTTTATCGCATGGACGTTCAAGGCCGAAACAGAGCGGGTCATTCCGGCAGACGACGTGCGTAAGCAGCACGAAGCCTGGTTGGATCTGGTTCACAATTCTACGCCCGTTGACCGTGATCACGAAACTGCCCCGGAAAATCGCGGATTGGCCCGCCCTGATCTGGAGGCCGTGACATGAAACGCGCGCCCACCCACAGCTATCCCGGCCTGAACCTTGGACGGCGGCACGCAAGTGCCGACAAGGCAAGCGAAGTCGTTACCTTCGGGTTCTGGGTCTTTTTGATGAGCGACCTAGTCTATTTCGGGCTGATGTTCGCGATCTACATCACAATGATCGACGCACAGGCAGGCGGACCCGGGCCGCACGAATTGTTCGACCTGAAAAGCATCTTTGCCCAGACACTGATCCTTTTGACCAGCAGTCTTACTGTGGGTCTGGCGATGCTTGCGCTCAAATACAACCTTCCGCGGTGGCGGATCGTATTCTGGTTCTTCGTGACACTGGTTCTTGGTCTCAGTTTCTTGGTTCTGGAAATGCGCGACTTCATGTCGATGGCCGAAAAGGGGGGTATCCCACAGCGCAGTGGGTTTTTGTCAGCATACTATGGGTTGGTGCCTTTGCACGGTCTGCACGTCACGGCCGGGTGCATTTGGTTGATCGTGCTGGGTATTCAGCTACGAATTTTTGGCCTTACCGATTTGCTGATGTCTCGCGTGGTACGGCTGGCGCTGTTCTGGCACTTTCTGGACCTGATCTGGATTGGCATCATCACTATCGTTTATTTCGGAGGGCTGACCTATGGATAAGCGCAGCGAAATGCATCGCCGCGAGCGCCGCCGTTATGTGATCGGCTATGGTGGGTCGCTTTTGTTGACCTTTGCAGTTTTCGGAATCGCTTACCGTTTCGGCATTGAGACAAAGGGCGTTTACCTTGCAATCAGCCTGCTCGGATTGGCTCAGCTGATCGTACAGCTGGTTTATTTCCTGCACATCGATCGACGTCGCAGCAGCCGCGAAGATCTGGACCTTATCCTGTTTTCCACGATGGTGCTGCTGATCATCATTCTTGGAACTGTTTGGATCATGGGTAATCTGGCGGTTCGGATGCACACGTTTCCAATGTGACGTTCGGCCAAGCCAATTGAAGGGGGCTGGTTCATGAAATCTCTTAAGGTCGTTGGCGCGGTGGTCATCTTGGGCGCAATTGCCATCGGGCTGCTGTTGTACTGGCGCCATCAGGAACGATACCCTTCGACCGATGACGCCTATGTGGGGGCGAACATCATCTACGTGGCGCCACAGGTCACCGGTCAGGTTGCCGAAGTGCTTGTGATTGAGAACCAGCCGGTCAAAACCGGGGACTTGCTGTTCACGATCGACGATACGCAATTCAAAGCTTCGGTTGATCAAGCCAAGGCCAACCTCGACAGCGCGGTGCAGCAGGCGCAGTCTTACAGTACACAGATCGCGGCCGCACAAGCGGTGGTCGACAGCACGCAGTCGGCCTACAATACGGCTCAGAGTAATCTGGAACGTGCTAAGGCGCTGTTTTCAGACGGTGATCTGGCGCAGGCGTCCCTGGATCAGACCAGTTCGGAATTTGCGCGCGCCGCGGCGCAACTTACCACAAGCCAATCCGCCCTGTTGGCCTTGCAAAGTGGTTTGGCGGCCAAACAGGACGATATACTGTCATCGCGCGCCCAAGTGGAAATTGCGCAGGCCAATCAAAATTGGACCAAGATCTTTGCGTCGGCAGATGGGTGGATCGCCAACCTGACCCTCAGGCCTGGATCGTCGGTTTCAGCTAACGCGCCGCAGTTTTCGATCGTTGAGTCGTCTGATTGGTGGGTGGACGCCAATTTCAAAGAGACATCACTGCCGCGCATTCGTCCGGGTCAGCAGGTCACGGTAAAGATCGACATGATGCCGGGCGTCACCCTGACGGGCAAAGTTGCGTCAATCGGACGGGGGTCGGGGGATACGTTCTCGCTGTTGCCATCCGAGAACGCCAGCGGGAATTGGGTCAAGGTCACGCGGCGCTTTCCGGTACGGGTTGAACTTGATCCTACGGATGCCCCATTGCGGGTGGGTGGCAGTAGCAAGGTGACCGTGGATACCACACCGCAGGCCCAAAAATGACATCCCCGGCAGCAGGCCACATCAATCCGGTGATTGTGGTTGCTGTTGTCCTCAGCGCTATTCTTGAGGTGCTCGACAGTACAATCGTCAATGTCGCGCTGCCCCATATTCAGGCGGCATTCGGGGCAACAACCGATCAGGCCACGTGGATACTGACCAGTTATATTGTGTCGGCCGTTGTGGTCATGCCACTGACGGGCTTTGTCGCCCGCCGTGTCGGCCGTCGACGTCTGATCCTGACCGCTGTGACCGGGTTCGCGACGATGTCGGTCATGTGTGGCCTGTCCTGGAGCCTTGAAACCATTGTAGCCTTTCGCCTGGCCCAAGGCATGTTCGGGGCGTTTCTGATCCCGTTGTCCCAATCCATTCTCTTCGACGCCTATCCCCGTGAAAAACGTGGGCAGGCGATGGCGGTCTTCGGTTTGGGAGTCGTCGTAGCACCGGTGTTGGGGCCCACAGTTGGGGCGATCCTGACCGAGTATTTCTCTTGGCGAATGGTGTTTTTCGTGAACCTGCCGGTAGCCGCGATGGCGTTGCTTTTGTTGGCCGGAGAGTTGCCGGATGACGAAACCGAAGAGGTTCGCATCGATTGGAAAGGCCTTGCTCTTCTGGCCATTGGCATAGGCTGCCTGCAATTTGTTCTGGATCAGGGAGAGACCAAGGACTGGTTGTCATCACGGGTCATTCAGGTTGCCCTCATCGCTTCGGTTTTGGGCGCGGTTGGGTTTATCATCCATGTGCTGACCACGGAAAAGCCGGTTGTCGATTTGCGGTTTTTCGCGGATCGCAATTTCGCGCTGTGCAATATGGTTATCGCCGGATTTGCCATTTCCCTGTTCGGAGGTATCGCGATCCTGCCGACTTTCGTTCAGAACTTGCTGGACTATCCAGTCATCACATCGGGCCATCTTTTTATCCCGCGAGGGGTCGCCGCCGGGCTGTCGATGGTCCTGACCGGCGCTGTTCTGGTTACGCGTTTCGATCCGCGTGTTCTGGCCGGGCTGGGTATGCTTTTGACGGCTGTCAGCAATTTCATGATGGGGGCGCTCAACATGGATGCTGGATTTTGGGAGCTTGCCTGGCCAGGGGCGGTAAGCGGTCTGGGGATGGGCCTCGTGTTTGTACCAATGTCGATATTGGCGTTTGAAAGCATCTCCAAGTCGCGGCAGGACGAGGCATCAGGCCTGTTCAATGTGACCCGTCAGCTTGGATCATCAGTCGGAATTTCCTTGGTCGGAACTTGGGTTGTTCGGGGTCTTCAAACAAACACGGCAGTTCTCAGCCAAAACGTGACGCCCTATAACCCCGCCGCCCAAGCCTATCTTGCGCCACTGAACCTGACGCCAGACAGTGCGCAGGGGGCAGCTATTCTGGGACAGGAAATTGTTCAGCAGGCTGAACTGATTTCATATCTGACCGTCTTCAACAATCTAGGGCTTTTGGCCTTGGCGACCATTCCGCTGCTGTTCTTTTGCAAAGCACCTAAACCTGGAACGCAGGCGTCAGTGCCTGCACATTAACGCATCAGGAAAAAGCCAAATGCCAGCGCCGCCCAGCAAAGACCCAGGCTGAGCAATATATTGCCCGCCGCCAGCGCCACGGTCCGTTCGCGTCTAAGTTCCAGCGACTGATAGGCAAAGCTGGAAAACGTCGTGAAGCCGCCGCAAAAACCAAAGACCAGGCGTTTTTGTTCTTCGCCCATCTCTATTGATCCGCCAAGATAGCCGATCCACAACCCCAGCAGCAGACTACCCAGAACGTTTACAATCAGGGTCGAAAACGGCAGGTCATGAACAATTCGCAGAGCGATCCAGTGGCGCAAAACAGCCCCTAAACCACCGCCTAACCCGAACATCGCGTGCAGGAACAATTCGCTCATTCAGTCGCCCTCGGCGGATGAAAGCGCCTTCCGATAGCCTCACCCAAAATGGCGGCTGCCAGTCCCGCCGCGATTTCCAACGCGGCGGCCGAAGCCGCAACCCAGATGTTAGACAATGCCAACCGCTCCAATTCGGAAACAAAAGAGGAAAAGGTCGACAGGCCACCACAAAAGCCGACAGCGCCAAGATGCAGCACATGGGCATGGACGCGGTTTCGCACCGAATACAGCCATCCCAGTATGAAGCAGGCCACAATATTGATGCCAAAGGTCTGCGTCAGAAATCCGGCATGCGGTATGCTCACCGAGAACAACTCGCGCAGCAGCGACCCAACTGCGCCACCAATGAACACGGCTCCGAACATCAATGCCGTGGTCCGAACATGCGTTCGTTTTTGTGTCACAGCCTGCCGTCCTGCCCCTATCCCGTTTCCTCGGGCATAATAGCTGGCGTTGCCCGGATCAACCGTGACCAATGTCCGGACTACATTTCACATCTTCGCCCGTTTGCGTGAAGGCGGGCACAATCGCTTGCAATCTAACAGCGATTTGCCCCACGTTTGGCGAACACCGCGCCTGCTGCAGCAGGCTGGCAAGCACGCGACCCTGGGAGAGCACGAATGATTGTACGCAGACTCTATTACTTCATTGCATATGTGTGTCTGCCGCTGACCCTGTTGTGGGGTTTTTTTTGGCCGCCCGCCCATTGGTTGCTGGTGGTGCTCATTCCATATGCCGTGATCGGCCTTTACGACATGCTGACGACCAAACACAACGTGCTGAACAACTATCCGGTCCTGGGGCATTTCCGGTATATGCTGGAGTTCGTCAGCCCGGAAATCCGGCAGTATTTTGTGGAAACCAACGAAAGCGGCCGCCCTTTCAATAGGATCGTACGATCACTTGTCTACTCGCGGGCCAAAGGACAGGTGGATACGCAGGCGTTTGGTACGCAATACGACGTCCTGTCAGTCGGATATCATCGTGCTAACCACTCGCTTGCGCCCAAGCATGTGGATGAAAGCGAAGAACGGATCATGCTGGGTGGCCCGCAATGCACGCAGCCATACAGTGCGTCGCGGCTGAACGTCTCCGCCATGAGCTTTGGGGCGCTCAGCGCCAATGCGATCCGGGCACTGAACGGCGGCGCCAAGGACGGCGGATTTGCGCATAACACGGGTGAGGGCGGCCTGTCCCCGCACCATCTGGCCGAGGGTGGCGACATCATTTGGCAGATCGGAACAGGCTATTTCGGCTGCCGCACGCCCGAGGGTGGTTTTGACAAGGACCTGTTTGCCGAAAAGGCAAAAAAGGACGTTGTCAAAGCGATTGAAATCAAGCTGTCGCAGGGGGCCAAACCTTCGCATGGCGGGGTGCTGCCTGCCGCAAAAGTGGATCAGGAAATTGCCGAAATTCGCGGCGTGCCGGAACATCAGGACGTGATATCTCCGCCCACTCACTCTGCTTTTGAAGGTCCAACCGGTCTGATGCATTTTGTGCAGCATCTGCGGGAAATGTCTGGCGGCAAACCAATCGGGTTCAAGCTGTGTATTGGTAGACCGTCCGAGTTTATGGCGATTTGCAAGGCGATGCTGGAAACAGGAATCCTGCCGGATTTCATCACCATTGACGGTGCCGAAGGCGGTACCGGTGCTGCCCCGGTCGAATTCACCAACCGGTTGGGCATGCCGCTGAACGAGGCGCTGATTTTCGTAAACAACTGCCTACGTGGCGTCGGTTTGCGCGACAAAATCCGGATCATCTGTTCGGGTAAGGTAGCCACCGGCTACGATATGGTCGAAAAATTCGCGCTGGGGGCAGATATGTGCAACGCGGCGCGCGCGATGATGTTTGCCGTAGGATGCATTCAGGCGCTGCATTGCAATACGAACCGCTGCCCGTCCGGCGTTGCCACTCAGGACCCGATACGGGGCAGGGCGGTCAATGTTCCACAAAAACGCCAGCGCGTGCACCGCTTTCACGATGCGACATTGGAAAGCTTCCGCGAACTTTTGGGCGCTATGGGCAAAGACAAAGTGTCAGACCTTCACCCGATAGATATCCGCCGCCGCACGGCAGACGAGCGGGAACGGTCTTATGCCGAACTCTATACCCTTATCGACGAAGGCGTTTTGTTGACAGACGCAATACCGTCCGACTACGCGGCCGATTGGAAACTCGCGTCGGCGGACTGCTTTTAATTTTTTTTGGCTATTTCGCCAAGGATTGACGATTTTGATCCGTCATACTCAGTGTGATGCGTATGAAAACATCGGATGAAGACTTGGCCAGGGCCGCTGCGGACGGGGACGTTGACGCGTTTGCGACCCTGTTGCAGCGCCATTACGACCGGGTCTTTCGTCTGGCTTTTCGTCTGACCGGACGGGCTGATCAGGCTGAGGATCTCACACAGGATATCTGTGCGGCGCTGCCCACCAAAATTGCGGGCTTTCGGGCGCAGGCCAAGTTCACAACCTGGCTTTATCGCGTTGTCGTCAACGCGGCCGAGGACGCCCGGCGTCGCCAGGCAAGTCACAGTCGCGCTGCCGCAGGGTGGGGTGATGTGGAACACATGCGACGGGCAGAGGCGACCGAGACGGCCCAAGCATTGGATTGGTTGCAGCGCGCCATGCGGTCTCTGCCACCCGAATTGCAAGATACTCTGGCCCTGACATTAGAGGATGAAATGACACACGCCGAAGCTGCTGCAGTTCTGGGCGTGTCCGAAGGCACCGTGTCCTGGCGCATGTCCGACATTCGCAAACGTCTGCGCGCCCTGCGACAAGAGGAATTGGCACAATGACCGATGATCTTGATGATTTCAAAGCCTTGATGGATGTCGCGACGCCGGCACCAGATGCCGAACGGCGGGCGAAAAACTTGAAATTGGCTCAGAAAAAATTTGCACACAACCAAGGATCGCATGCTGCTGTGCGTCCGACTGTTAAGCGAGGCCCAATGGCCCGCATGACAGAAGGAGCGAAATCCATGTTGAATGCCTTGTCCCATCGCGGCGCCCTGACCGCCACAACCGCAATTGCCGCTGTTGCGCTGATCATGTTCGTGCCGCAGTCCCGCGACATCGTTGTGCAGCCCCTATCGCGCAGTGAAAGCCCTGCGCCCGCACCCGAAGCAGATTCTGCCGCATTGGAAGATCTCGTCGTTGAGGCCCCGGTCGTAGTTGAAGAGTATGCCGCGCCCGTGCGATCCAAAGCGGCCGCCCCTCAGCAAGGCGTTTCGGGCTTGGTTGCTGAAAACACTGCGCGACTTGGCATCACTTCGGGCGATGCCACTCATATGATGGTTGAACCAGAGGTGGGAATTCTGCCCTTCCCGGATACCGAGGCGTTTTCAAACGCTGAAGCCAATCCTCTGAAAGTCACCAGTGAAGAGCCTGTTTCCACCTTTTCAATTGACGTCGATACGGCCTCCTATTCGATCGTCCGGTCCTCTCTTATGCGCGGTCAGCTTCCACCCAAGGATGCCGTCCGTGTCGAAGAGATGGTAAATTATTTTCCTTACTCGTATCCCGCACCAGAAGGGGACGCGCCGTTCCGGCCGACGATCACAGTAACACCGACGCCTTGGAATGAGGGTACTCAGCTTGTGCATGTCGGTATCCAAGGGGCATTGCCGCAGATTGAGGACCGACCGCCGCTTAATCTGGTCTTTCTGATCGATACCTCGGGATCGATGCATGATGCCAACAAACTACCACTGTTAAAACAATCGTTCCGTTTGATGCTGTCAGAGTTGCGAGATGAGGACGAGGTCTCGATCGTGACCTATGCCGGAAGCGCGGGGCAGGTTCTGGAACCCACCGCGGCCGTGGAACGTGACAAAATCCTCGGCGCGCTCGACCAGTTGGAGGCAGGCGGTTCGACCGCAGGTCAGGCCGGGTTGCAACAGGCATATCAGGTAGCCGAAAGCATGAGCGCTGACGGTGAGGTCACGCGCGTCATCCTGGCAACGGATGGCGACTTTAATGTTGGCTTGTCTGATCCTGATGCGCTGAAAGACTTCATAGCAAATAAACGTGACAGCGGTACGTTCCTGAGTGTTTTGGGTTTTGGCCGGGGTAATCTGGACGATGCCACGATGCAGGCACTTGCCCAGAACGGAAACGGACAGGCCGCGTATATCGACACGCTGAGCGAGGCGCAAAAAGTCCTGGTCGACCAGTTGACGGGCGCATTGTTCCCAATCGCAAACGACGTCAAAATCCAGGTTGAGTTCAACCCGTCACAAATCGCCGAATATCGCCTTATCGGATACGAGACGCGCGCGTTGCGTCGGGAAGATTTCACCAATGACAAAGTGGACGCCGGCGATATCGGCGCAGGCCACTCGGTTACGGCGATTTACGAGGTCACGCCTGTTGGTTCAGACGCGATCCTGAACGATCCGTTGCGTTATAATGCCCAAGTGGTACGTGACGGTTCGGATGAGATCGGGTTTTTCAAACTGCGTTATAAAACGCCGGGGTCCGACCAGAGCCGGTTGATCGAACAGCCCATTGCGGCGACGCAGGACGAGGTTTCAGACGATGTCCGCTTTTCCTATGCCATCGCCGGGTTCGGGCAGTTATTGCGCGGTGCAGAATATCTGGGGAACTGGTCCTACGACGATGCGATCGGATTGGCAAACGCAGCCCGCGGTGAAGATCCCTTTGGGTACAGGGCCGAAGCTGCCACGCTCATGCGGCTTGCGCAAACGTTGTCACGGTAACAGCGGGCAATGGGGCGCTGCGTTGGGCAGCGCCCGTGTTCCGTCAATACGATCTTTGGTTGTTGGCCGCATGTGTGTTGATCCGGCGCACGCTCCACTCTACGGCGTCGCGCATGGTCCTGCCCAAAGCATCGTCAAAGGCTTTCACAAGGTCAGGCGTCGCATCGCTGGCAGAGGCAACAACTTCCCGAAATGAACTAGACGCGATGATCTTGTCTTCGAATTCATCAATGATCTTAATGTTCATGCGCACTTCGACGCGGATGGTTTTTGTCCCCTCAACATCGCTGACGACGAACCCCTGAAATTCGCGTAGGTCCGGAACGATGACATAATCGGCGCGCAGGCCCACGGTTGAGCGACCAACAGCGGCCACCTTGCCACTGTTTTCATAGCTTTCGACCAACAGCGCCTGTACGATAAGCGGTGCACGGTCGACCCATCTGGCGCGCGGTAGGTATTGCACCTGCAATGGGGTCGGCTGAATAGCGATCTGATCGGTATTGACCGCCGCCGTTGCTGTCGGTTCCTGTACAACGATTTGTTTTTGGACGCGCGGCAACGAAGACGAAAAGGTGCTTTTCGGCGTCAAAAGATACAGGTCGTTTGGCTTGGATGCCTGCCTCAGCGTGCCCAACCCGGTGCACGCGCCCAGCGACCCCAACGCCAGAACCAAAAGAAACAGCCTGATCATTGGCGAAACTCCGAAGCTTGGGTTCCCAGTAAGAAGCGTGCCGGGTCACGTTCGACCTTGTCCACCAGCCGATCCAGGCTGATTACCAATCGTTGCGACTCTTCTACGAAACGTGTGAATTGCGGCAGGCCGACGCGGAGGAAGTCGGACAATTGCCGTCGGTTGTCCTGAACGATGCCGTCGATGGTGCCCAGCAATTCGGACGCCGATCGCGATGCATTGAGGATATCGGCCGAAATTTCGTCCAACTTGCTTGTGACATTAGACACTGTTGAGGCGACCTGATTGGCCGCATTGCGGATATCGTCCATGACTGCGCCGACGTCTTTGTTGATGACCTCATTGGCCGAGTCAAAAGCGCGTTCCGCAGAAGCCAATGTGGTGTTTGCTGTATCCATCGCTGCCGTGATCGACCCCAGTGTTTTGTTTGCATTCACAAAGGTCTCGGTCGCGGTCGCCAAGGCAACGCTGCCTTCGTCGGACAGGCCGGTCAGGCGTTCTGCCAATGTTGAGGCCCGATCGATAAATGGTTTCACGTCGTCCTGTATTATGCGATCGGCCGATTCAATTGTTGTCTTGGCGCTGTTCAGTGTTTCCGTTGCGGACTCGGATGCAGTTTTTACGCTTTTGAGTGTGTCTGTCCCTGTCGTCAGGGTGGTTTCGGCTGTATCGGCCAATTTATCAAGCCGCGTTGTAAAGTTGCCCAGTTGCTTGGCAGCGCCGCCAAGGTCGGTGGACAAGCTTTCGAAATCTGTCAGCGTTTTGTCCAGCCTGCCGGACGCAGAAGCCAGGTTGTCCAAAATTTCGCTGACGGATTGGCGGTTCTTGTCGTCAACGACCGAGTTCAGACTTTCAAGCAGGGTAACCGCCTCATCCAGAACTTTCGGGGCGCCTTCGAACAAGGATTGAATTGCGCTGCGCTTGCTTTTGATTACGCTGTTTTCCGGCAAGGGTTTGTCGCTGCTTTTGCCACCCGTCAGCTCAACATAACTGACGCCAGTAACACCCAGAGATTGTAGCTGCGCGATGGTATCTTCGGTGACGGGTATGTCGGCATCTACTTCAAGCTTAACGCGCACCTTTGACGGATCGTCCTCGTCCAGGTTCAACGAAATCACCTGACCAACGGGCAAGCCGTTGAAGCTTACGCCGCCCGCAGAGGAGAGGCCTGATACGTTTTCGAACAGAACGTCGTAATATGCGTATTGGCGCGACACCTCGAATTTCGCGAGCCATAGGAAAAACCCGAAGGCACCAAGGATGCCCGCGATTGTGAACGCGCCGATCAGGATATAGTTTGCCCGGGTTTCCATAGCCTTTACCTGTCCTGCCCCTTCTCTTGCGCCGCGCGGGCCCGGGGGCCGGTGAAATACTCTTGAACCCAAGGATGGTCGACTTTGGTCATTTCTTCAATCGGACCTTCAACCAGAACCCGTTTTTCTGCGAGCACTGCGACCCTATCGCAAATGGCATAAAGACTATCGAGGTCATGTGTGACCATAAAGACGGTCAAGCCTAAAGCATGCTGCAATTCACCGATCAACTCGTCATACGCAGCCGCGCCGATTGGGTCGAGGCCGGCGGTTGGCTCGTCCAGAAATACGATCTCGGGGTCCAAAGCCAAGGCGCGGGCAAGGGCGGCGCGTTTGCGCATCCCGCCGGACAATTCGGAAGGCAATTTCCCGCAACTCAGTTGCGGCAAACCGACAAGGCTGATCTTCAGGTTACCAAGCGCGCACATCAGGCTTTCGCTCAGCCCTGTATGTTCGCGCAGCGGAGCCATCACGTTCTGCAAGACCGTCAGCGAGGAAAACAATGCCCCATCCTGAAAGGCAACGCCCCAGCGACGCTCAATCCGGCGGCGTTCCTGTTCCGGGCCATTCAATACGTCGACACCCAGCACCTCAATGCTGCCCGCCGCGGGTCTGTTCAGGCCGACAATCGTGCGCAGCAGAACCGATTTGCCGGTTCCCGATCCACCGACGATCCCCAGAACTTCACCACGCCACACATCCAGATTCAGGTTCTGATGTACAACTTGCGGACCGAACTGGTTTGTGAGATTGCGAACGCGGATCACCGCCTCGCGCTGAGCGTCGGATTTTGATGTCTGTTCCAGCGTCGTACCGTCCATCTCAGACCTCCATCACCGAAAAGAAGATCGAGAACAAAGCATCCAAAGCGATCACCAGAAAGATGGATTGCACAACCGAAGCCGTGGTTCGTTGCCCGACGGATTGGGCAGACCCCTTGACCTGCATGGCCTGCCAACAAGCAATTACGCCGATGACCAAAGCAAAGAAGGGGGCCTTGATCATGCCAATTGCGAATTGCCAAATACCGGTGTTTTCTTTCAGGCGCGTGACGAACATGCCAGGGCTGACCCCAAGGTCGATCCAACTCATCAATCCGCCGCCGATCAGGGCGGCAAGGTCGGCGATGAAGCCAAGGATCGGCAGCATGATCAACAGGGCAACAACACGTGGGATCACCAACACCTCGATTGGGTCCAAACCCAATGTGCGCATTGCGTCGATCTCTTCCTGAACCTTCATCGAGCCAATCGAGGCGGTAAAAGCCGAGCCTGAACGCCCAGCAACGATGATCGCTGTCAGCAAAATGCCGAGCTCACGCAAAACTGAGATCGAAATCAGTTCGACCACGAAAATCTCGGCGCCGAACTGCTTTAGCTGGGTCGCGCCCTGAAAGGCCAGTACGACGCCGATCAGGAACCCCATAAGGGCAACGATCGGGATGGCCTTGAGGCCGGTCTCTTCCATTTGCGAGACCAAGGCCGCTTTGCGCAGACGGCGCGGCATTAGAATTGTACGGACAAGACGATGCAGCGTCAGACCCAGGAAGCCCAGCAGGGATAGCATGCCTTTTCCGGCCTGGGCGGTGCGTTCCCCGACACTTGCGACCCAGTCGGTAAAACTGCGCTTTTCAGTTGCCACACCGGGGTCGTCGGGAATGTTTTCCGCCACGGTTTCCAAAAGCGCGGAATGGGCGGGCTTTAACCCTTCATAATGAACGTTTGCGCCACTTGCCTTTGCGCGCCGCGCAACATCGGCAATCAGCCATGCGCCACCGGTATCCAGTGCTCCGACCTTCGAAAGATCGACAGTTAGTTCGTTACTGTCTGCTCGAAACCCTTCAAACGCCTTTTCGACCATGTCCAGGGATTGAGTCACCAGATCACCCGAAACCCGCAGGTAAACGCCGTTGGCGTCACGGTCCGACTGTATCACTGGCTGCGTCATGAGCGTATGTGATGGCAAAGGGCATTGACCTGCAACGGATTTTTGCGAACTACGTTGTATTTCTTACCGCTCAATAGCGTCTAAGTGACATCTCCAGACACCAAAGTCATGGTTGTGGTTGGTTTTGCGCTCAACTAGGCCGACCGGTGCAAGATCATTTCAAATTAATCTGTTGCTTCTGTTGCAAGGGCGCGCGGGGCGAAAATCCGATGGGTTGTGACTCAGGTGTTGCGGGGTTCTGCGAACCAAGACAGAGTTCGCTCTGGCGCCACTGACGTGGAATCAGGGAGAGCGAAATGCGGCACGCTAAGAATGTTTTGTTCATCATCATAGATCAGTTGCGCGCCGACTGTCTGAACGGCGCTTTAGCGGCCCATGTCGATCTGCCAAACCTGCGTGCATTCATGGACGAGGCGGTGACGTTTGACCGGCATTTTTCGGTGACCAACCCCTGTGGCCCTTCGCGTGTGTCAATTCTGACCGGGCAATATGCGATGAACCACCGGTCGGTTCGCAATGGAACCCCGTTGCGGCATGATACCCCGAACATCGCGACCGAAATGCGCAAAGCCGGCTATCTGCCCATGCTGTTTGGATACACGGATACATCCGCCGACCCTAGGGTGCATGATCACAACGATCCGATCCTGAAATCCTATGAACACCCAATGGCTGGGTTTCATGAGGTCCTCGAAATGCGGTTGGAGGAATCCTATCCTTGGCGCGGACATCTGATGCAAAAGGGTTATGCGTTCGAAGACTACTGGGACGTTCACAAGCCGGTCGCGCCGGATGGGGGTGATCCCCGATTGAATGACCCTGCGATGTATCGGGCGGAAGACAGCGATACTGCGTTCCTGACGGACGTGTTCTTGAACAGTATGGCACCTTATGTTGGCAAAGACTGGTTTGCCCATCTGACCTATATTCGCCCACACCCGCCATTGGTCGCCCCGGCACCCTACAACGATATGTATGACCCAGCGACCCTGCCTCGGCCCGAAGGGTTCTCCAATCCGTTGGATGAGCGGGCGATGCACCCGTTTATTGGCCCGACAATTGACAATACGTCTGCCGGTGATTTTGTTCTGGGCTTTGACGGGGTTGAGCCGACGCTTGAAAACACCCAATCTCTACGCGCCGTTTACTTGGGCCTTGCGACCGAGGTTGACCATCACATCGGGCGTATCGTCCAGTTCCTGAAGGATAGCGGCCAATACGACAACACGATGGTTGTCATCACTGCGGACCACGGAGAGATGCTGGGCGACCGACACAGCTGGGGCAAGATGGCGGTCTTTGACGCCGCCTATAAAACGCCATTGATGATTAGGGCCCCCAACAATCAATCGCATGCCGGGTCGGTGATCTCGGTACCGACGGAATCCATCGACATAACGCCGACGATATTGGATTGGATCGGCCAGCCGATCCCAAATTCCATGGACGGTCGATCGTTGCTGCCGCTGATGCAAGGGCAAATCCCTGACGATTGGCGCAGCTATTCCTTCAGTGAATTGGATTTTGCCGAACCAGAGCAACCTACGATCTGGCAGCAGGTTTTGGGTACGGGCAATAGCGATTCATGTCTGGGCATCCTGAGGGATGAGCGTTTCACTCTGGTCGAATTCGCCGCAGACCTTCCGCCCATGCTGTTTGATCAGCAAGATGGTGGAGAATTGCGGAACAAAGCAAATGATCCCGAATGTATGTCGGTCTTGATGCGCCTATCCAGACAAATGTTGCGCCATCGGATGCAAAATATGGATCATACTCTGTCCCTGGATTCCATTACGGTGGATGGTCCCAAGACCAAATCCAGGTATTGAACGCAAAATATGTGCGGCCCGTTGTTCCAATCTGTCGCGCTCTTGCCCTCTACACCTGTTGCAGATCCGGTGTTACGCATGTGTCGCGGGGAGGATGGGTTTGGAAATATCCGAGCAACAGATAAAATCTATGACGACAGCTGGTCTGAACCTGATCGGCCAGGCCCTGTCGATCTATGACAGTCAGCTTCGGCTGGTGGTCAGCAATCGCCCGTTTCAAACGATGTTTGATTTGCCGGACCATCTTGTCCAGCCTGGTGCGTTGTTCAGTGACACAATTCGACACCTCGCATCCAGTGGCGAATACGGCGATGTCGATGATGTCGAAGCGGCTGTCGATCTGCGTGTCAATCAAGCTCTGACCTTCGAATCTCACTATATTGAACGTGTTCGGGCCAATGGCCAGGTCATATCGGTCGAAGGGGCCCCTCTGCCCAAAGGCGGATGGGTGGCGGTCTACACAGACATCACCAATACCAAACAGGCTGAGGCCCTGTTGCGTGCCCGCTCGGAGGAGCTTTCTGGTCAGTTGCTCGACCGGGCTGAAGAACTGTCAGCAACGAACAGAAAACTGGCGGCAACAAATTCGGCGCTGGAAGAAGCCAAGCGTCAATTGACCGAGATCGAAGCGCGCACCCGTATGACGACCGAGATGATGCCGGCTCATATTGCACATCTGGATGCTGACGGCCGTTACGATTACTCCAACCGACGGCTAAACTCGGTCATGCCAGGTCGCCCGTCCGAGATTTTGGGTATGCATATTTCTCAGGCCTTGGGGGCTGCCGCTTTTACACGCGTCCAGACGCATCTGAAAAAGGCCTATGCCGGGGAAACTTCTGTTTTTGAATTTACCGAAGATCAGGATTCCAGGCGCATTCGCGTATCCTTTACACCTGATGGCGAAGGTGGTGTTTACATCATGTCCGTCGACATCACCGAGGAAACGCAGGCGCGTGTCGCGCTGCAACAAACCCGTCGCCGCGCGATGGCTGCACAGATGACAAGCGGGTTGGCGCATGATTTCTCGAACCTATTGACCATTATTCTGGGCATGCAATCTCAACTGGAAAAAATGGATTTGTCGGAAGAGGCTTTGGAACTGATCGACGCGACCAAGCAGACAGCACGCAGGGGCGGACAATTGCTGAATCGCATTGCGGATATGACTGGTAACCGGACACCTCAGCCAAAAGCGACAGACATGCGCGGGCTGCTGGAAGATCTGCGCATTCTGGCCTCTCCATCTTTGCCGCGCGGGGTCGGCCTGTCGTTGGTGAATACATTGCCTGACAAAGCTCTTATGCTGGATCCAGGAATGGTTCAGGACGCCTTGCTGAACCTGGTTTTGAATGCGCGCGACGCTTGTGGTGAAACCGGTCAGATTACAATCAGCGCCCACACAATCGGTGAGATATGGACGGAAATAGCAGTGTCGGACACGGGCCCCGGGTTTTCGAAAGATGCGTTGGATAAGGCGCTGAACCCATTTTTTACAACCAAAGGCGACAAAGGGTCAGGCCTTGGTTTGCCGATGGTCTACGACACCGTCAAGTTGGCCGGGGGCGACCTGAGTCTGCGCAACACTCCGTCAGGTGCGTCGGTTATTTTGCGATTGCCGTACCGTGCGGCCCCGCCGGTACAGGAGGGGTTGGTTTTGTTGGTCGAAGACAGCAACGATCTGCGCAGTCAATTCCGCGATATGTTGGTCGACATCGGGTTTGCAGTGATTGAGGCGACGTCTTGTGACGAAGCCATCGCCCTGGCAAAAGATGTCAAAGACATTGCTTTGGTGCTGTCCGATATTCGCCTTGAAGGGCAGGAGACGGGTTTGGATCTTTTGGCAAAACTGGAGCCCGCCTTGCCCCGTATCCTTATGACATCCTTGCCTTATTCCGATCCGTTGTATCGCGAGGCGCTGAAACGTGCGCCGGTGCTGCGGAAACCCTTTACCCGGGCGCAACTGTCCGCCCTGATCCGTGACGAGGCTGCCTGATGACCCAACCGCTGGTGACCATCGTCGATGATGAGCCCGAGATCCGGCGCATTCTGACCGACGCGCTTGAAGAAGCAGGCTTTCGCACCCAGAGTTTTGCGCGCGCGCGGGAATTCGAAGCGTCGCTCAAACGGGTCACGCCGGACGTATGTCTGGTTGACTTGTCATTGCCGGATACGGACGGGTTGGCACTGGTCCATCGGTTGGCGCTGGAGCAGGGGGCTTCGGTCATTATCATATCCGGTCGTGCTCAGGTTCAGGATCGTGTCACCGGTTTGGAGCTGGGGGCGGATGACTATATTACCAAGCCATTCGACCCTGCCGAAGTTGTGGCGCGCATTCGGGCGCGGTTGCGGTCCCCCAAGGCGCAGACCACACAGTCTGACGTGGCGCGTTTCAACGGTTGGACGGCTTATTTTGATCGCTACATCCTAGAAGACGGATCCGGCGCCGAGACCCCGTTCAGTCATGCAGAGGGAGAAGTTCTGAGGCTGTTTCTGGAAAGTCCCAAGCGATTGATCAGCCGCACTCAGATGCAAGATGCCCTGGGTGGCGCTGCCGGCGACAGTTTCGATCGTGCGATGGATGTCAGAATTTCCAGGTTGCGGACCAAACTGGGCGAAGACCCCAAAAACCCTCGCCTGATCAAGACTATCTATGGTGCCGGATATATATTTTTGGGTGATGTTGAATGGTAAGCAATGGTCTAAACGACGTCCTGCCGCGTTAATACTTGGGGCACCAGTTTGTCGTTTGACGCTGCACTTTTTTATTCGCGCAGAGCGCGATCCTTAATCTTGATTACGGGTTGCAAAAGGTAGTCCATAACTGTTTTCTTGCCTGATAAGATATCCACTTCGGCAATCATCCCAGGTATGATCTCGACGGCAACGCCGCTTGCGTCCAGAATAGCGTGACGTGTCTGGATTTCGATGACGAATACCTCTTCATCATTACGTTCCGGCCTTGTCACCGTGTTCGCGCCTATGCGGGTGATCTCACCATCCAGCGCGCCGTAACGCGCAAAGTCATAGGCCGTAATTTTCACCTTAACGAGCTGGCCTGCGTGCAAAAACGCGATATTTTCTGGGCGAACATAGGCCTCGACCAGCAGCCTGTCGTCTAGTGGAACAATCTCGATCAGCTCTTCGCCGCTGCGTGCCAAACCGCCAATCGTTGTCCGGTGAACGCGATTTACGATTCCCCGCACCGGTGATCTGATCTGTGCGCGATCCGCGCGGTCTTGCAAGGCCGGCAAGGACGGCCGAAGTGCTGCGAGTTCGGATGTCGAGACTGCTAGGTCGGTCAGAGCCGCGCTCCGGAACCTGCTATGCGCGGCTTGAATACGATCGTCGATTTCTTCCAGTCCGGTTTTCAACCTTTTGGTCACTGCAACTGCACGGACCTTGCGACCCTCCCATTCGGCGGAACTGCGGCGCAGCGACAAAAGCGTTGTCGCAGGTTCCATTCGTTTTTCCACCAAGGGGGTCATGATGGCGCGTTCTTCGGCCAGGATCCCAAGCGTTTCTTCGGCTGTCACTTGGTCCACCAGTCCTTCCTCATACTCGCGGTGGCGCTGCTCACGCTGTCGCTCCAGAATGGCAACTTCAGCAGCCAGTTCTGCCTGACGACCCTGATACAAAGCAGTTTCGGATCTGACGACTTCTGGCGCGCCTTCAATCAGCTTTCCTGAGAAGGTAAGCTGGGTGCCGTCAATCTCTGCCTGCAATCGTTGGGCACGAGCCATTAATCCATACGCGCGCTGTTGTTCCTGGCTCAACTGACTGTCGATTTGCGTTGTGTCGAACTCCATTAACAGTGTTCCCTTGTCGACAACCAACCCTTCCGCGACGTGCAAGGATTGCAATACTCCGGGTTCTGTTGCCTCGATTAGTTGAACGTCTGCCGACGGCACAATCCGCCCGTCCACGCGAGTCACGTCGTCCAGTTCCGTCATATAGGCCCAAAGCCCGGCGGAGACGAGACAGGCAAGGATAACAAGCAACAGGAGAGACCCCCCCAACGGAGATTTTCCCCGCATTTCTCTTGCCATAATGGCAAGGTCAGGATGCCGCGACATTCAGATGCCTCCCTGTTGAGTGTGCGCGCTGGGTCAGCATGCTTTTTGGACCGTCTGCCCCGACCCGGCCGCGTTCGATAACAATGACCCTGTCGACCAGATCAAGCAGGCTGCTCCGATGTGTGACGATAACCATTGTGGCGTCATTGGTTTCTTGCTTCAGACGCTTGATAACTTCGGCTTCGGTCTTCACGTCCATTGCACTGGTAGGTTCATCCAACAGCAACACTGGTGGGCGTCCAATCAACGCGCGGGCAAGCGCGATGGCTTGACGCTGGCCGCCCGATATTCCTTCGCCACGTTCTGCCAGTTGTTGGTCATAGCCGTTGGGGCAATGCGCGATAAAATCTTCAACCCCGGCCACCTGGCCGGCTCTGATCAAATCTTGATCCCTGGCCCGGATCGCACCGCTGGCAATGTTTTCGCGAATTGAGCCGGAAAAAAGCCAAACGTCCTGCAAAACCGAACCGACATTGCGACGTAGGTCGCCAGGGTCAATCTGACGGATATCGACCCCATCCAGCAATACCGAACCGGTTCTCGGCTCGAATAAACCGAGCATCAAACGCGCGATGGTGCTTTTCCCAGATCCGATCGCGCCCAGAATGGCAACTTTTTCACCCGGTTCTATGTCGAATGAGACACCTGAAAGGGCATCATCGGCTTGTTCGGGATAGGCAAAATGCACATCTTTGAAAGAAATGCGGCCTTTAACATGTGGTCGACTAATCCAGTTGCGCCCTTCGGGCCGCTCATTTTCCGCCTGCATCAAAGCGTTCAGATTTCGATACGCGCTGCGCGCCTGGTTCACACGTGTGAGTGTTTGGGCAAGCTGCCCCAATGGCGATAGCGCGCGTCCAGTCAGCATTACAGACGCGATTAACGCACCCATACTTGCCTGCCCTTCAGTGATCAGGAACACGCCGAAGAAAACAATCAGGACTTGCGCCGCCTGTTGCGTGAAGCCCGTCAGATTCAATGCGAATTGGGTAACTGTCCGGCTGCGGATTCCATGCGAGGACTGTCGCTCGATAGCATCTTCCCATCGCGCCCGCATTTGTTTTGCCGCTGCGGTTGTTTTGATGGTTTCAAGACCAGATACCGTCTCGACCAGTACGGATTGTTTTGACTGACCATCCGCAAAACTTTTTTCGGCCAAACGCGATAACATTGGTTGCACTACCAGGCCCGCAATCAAAACAATCGGAACGGCAAGGGCAGGTATCAGCGCCAGAGGTCCACCAACGAGGTGAATGACCAGTATAAAAAGGGCGATGAAGGGCAGGTCCACGAGGGCGACTAGAGTTGCTGATGTAAAAAACTCGCGTAGAGTTTCAAATTCGCGGATCGTGCTGGCCATAGCACCGGTCGATCCGGTCCGCGATTTCATTTTGATGTTCAAAACCTGGTCAAAAACGCGCCGCCCCATAAACATGTCGGCCTTTTGCCCGGCCTGATCAATAAAGCCAGCGCGCAAGAGTTTGAGGGCGAAATCGAAAGAAAGGGCAATACCAACCCCTGCGGTCAGTGCGATAAGGGATTCCGTCGCCTCATTCGGAAGAACCCTGTCATAGACGACCATGATGAAAACGGATGTGGAAAGACCCAAAAAATTCGCTACCGCCGCGGCAAGCACCACTTGCGCATAGGACCAGCGGTTTGCCAACATGGCCGACCAAAACCAATGCCCGGATGCGGCCTTATTTCGACCCTGCGTTTCCTCGTTGTGGCTGCGCCGAAACAAAAGTGCGTAACCGGTGTAGCGATTTCCTATAACTTTCTCTTCAACCTCTCCGATGCCCTCACCCATCTCGGGGTCGAAAATTAGAAGAAGGCCGCTCTTAGTACGCCCGTGAAACACAACTGCTTTGTCGTCCTCCAACAGAAAAATTGCTGGGACCAGTGTGTCATCGAAATCCGCAAGTCTGCGCGACCCAAATCCCGCCTGCAACCCGGCATGGCGGGCAGCCTCAATTGCATCTCGCTGGGTCAGATGACCTGTTGTGCCGGATTGCGCCGCGTGAAGTGCCCCGACCGTAAGTGAGCGATCAAGATGCGCGGCGACGTGCTGCAGGCAGGTTTCTAACGGAGAAAGCTCTTGTTTAGGTGTTAAAGGTTTCAACGCGGCCATGAATCTTCACCTGTGTTTGCAATTGAAATACCGAGATAATCCAGGATGTCCCCGGTCAGACTGAGGGCGGCGTAGTTTGTAAGGAAGAAGCTTTGTTCCGCCAAAATCAGCCTTTGCTGCGCGTTCACATAGTCTCGCTGCGCATCCAGTATCTCGACCAAGCTGCGTCGGCCGATGGTGAATTGGGCCCGTGCAGCTTCCACGCTTTCGGCGTTGGCCTGGGCAGCTAAACGAGCCGCTTGCAGGCGAACCGCGCCTGCGTCCTGATCTGACCGGATGAACTCTAACTCGCGGCGGATTTCTCGAATCAACGTCTCACGGGCGAATTCGGCCTCTTTTACCTGAGCTTGGGCAGCAGCTATGGCGGCCTTACGTTGACCGGTGCTGTCCAGTTCATAGTTAACGGACAGGTCGACACCGAAATTGGCGTCATTACTGTCATCGCGATCAGCAAAAGCCGCGATCTCTACACCTGGCTGCCGCCGCGCAATGGCTGCGGTCTGCTCGGCCTTTGCGGCGATCAAAGCGGCATTCGCACGTCGTACTTTTGGGCTGTCCAAAACGATTTGCGAATCCGTTCTGGCCAATTTGGGCGCAGCGACTGGAGCGGTAAGTGCCCCCGGTGGGCGTCCGAAGACTTCCTGGTATTGTGCCTCGGCCCTGTCTGTCCGGGCTTCTGCATCGGCAAGCTGCGTTCGCGCGTCTGCCATACGCGAGCGTGCGGTCAAAACGTCGGCATTTGAGCCCACGCCCTGCGTGCTGCGTTCCGTGATCTGGCGCACGATCTCGGCGTGCACCTCAACGTTCTGGGTTGAGATTTCCAGGATCTTGCGCCGATCAAGGACCACAACATACGCTTCGATCGCGGCGAGGGCCAACGCCGCTGCGGTTTGCAGCTGACCGCCTCGGCTTTCGAGGACGCGAGCCTGAGCCGCAGCCAGTTCGCCCGACGCAGCACCTCCGTCAAAGACGAGTTGCGAAACGCGCAGATACGGGGTGAAGTCTGCAATATCGGGATTCACACGCTGTGATCGCGCATTAATGCCCATTGATACGCGAGGAAGGAAAGCACCCTTGGCCGCATTTTCGTCAGCGTCTGCGATTTCCAGTCGTGTCGCGCTTTGCGCGAGGTTTGGGTTAGTTTCGACAGCCGCCCGCACCTTTTGACCAAATTCGCTTTGCGTCAGACGTGGAAGGGGCCGCTGCGCGCCAGCCCCAACAGAACCTGCTGACAGTGAAACCTCTACGCCCGTAAGGTCAGGCGGAGGTGCGCAAGCCGCCATTAAAGGAATACACAGACAGGCAAGATACTTTAGGCCAGAGTTGCAGCAGATCAGAGGCATATTCACACCTCACCGGTCACTAAAAGTTCGTCATTATGCGCGTGTGCCATGGCGGTAAGGAAACGGGAAATGTCTGAATTTTCGGTGTATTGCTTTTGAAGTTTTGGCTTTGCCAGCTGCTCCTGTGCCTGCGACAGCCAAGAAATGTGTGATAGTGATACTTGGTGGGCGTGCAGCAATTGAATTGCACCGACATCAAACAACGCAAGCTTCTCTGTCTGCGAAAGAGCCTTCAGGCGTCGGACATTCAGGACCAGGTACCCCGTCGGCAAGGCGACGTTTTCGTAGCTGGTCATTTTTTCAAAAAGGCCCATCTCTTGAATGACTTTACACACGGACCGAATGTCCTTTGCCGAAGCCTCTCGTGCTTGGATAAACCTGAGGACGTTTAAAAGTTCAGCGGTCAACTCACCAGCGTCGGTAAAGAACGGTTCGTCCTCCGGAGTGTCAGTGACCAGGCCAGAAGATTCATCGACCTGAAGTTGTGGCTCACAATCCGTTTTACTCGGCAAACCCGCTTGAAAGGGCGGGCACCGTAACGCGGACGGAATGTAGGTGGCCAACCATCGGCCTTCGTCGGACACAAAAGGGGTTGGCGCGTCCGTGTTAATTGACAAAAGCGCTACAGGTTCAATTTCCCCCTCGGATTCGCGAAACAATACCGGGTACGTGGCCGCGACGAGCAGAATTTCTTTCTCGACAATCGAGCAAGCCTGCTGGGTTTCCGCAAAGTGGTAAGATGAAAAACGCTTCCAGTATTTGCCACTGTGCCGCTCATATGTGACTGGAAACAGGCCGTTCTCTGCCATGTTTGATCCTTTGGTGTATGGGAGTGGTTGCCGGTTGAAAAGCCGGCAGGCCGTGTTTTGATCAAGCCGTTGCTCCGGTCGGGTCGGCGATCAGGATATTGTCCGCGCTCAATCCGCTAAGGTCGTCCAACCCCGAAAAATGCGCCATGGTTTCAACGGTGGCTGCAGTCGGGGATGAATAGTCGACCCTGACCAGAACGCTGTCGTCTCCATCTGTCGCGAGTACGTAGATCTCGTCACCGGCTTGAAGTCCCGTCAAACTTTCGACGGCAGTTTCAATTGTGTTGATCGACAGGTCGGCCAGAGCTGTGGTCAAGCCGATGACGCCCGTGTTGGCACCAACTGCGCTGCCTACATTTAATGTCTCAACGTCCGTGCCATCGCCACGCAAAGTAGAGTGATCGAGGCCACTGAACATCAACGCATCTGACACATCCGCTGCCGCGCCGACTGAAAAGCCGGTGATCGTGTCCACTCCGTTAGCCGCAGGGGCGGCTTCGAACACAACGACGTCGCGACCCGCGTCCGAGACATTGACGGCGTCGTCACCGCCCTGACCACGAACAAAGCTGTCCACATCGCTGGCGACCAAAGTGTCATTTCCATCAGCGCCGACTATGACGGTCGTCGGACCCCCATCCGGGGTGGTAAGCGACAGTTCAACCGGTTTGCTGGGGTCCTGAACGGTCATGGTGAACGTTACCAGAGGTTGGTTCAGATCCGTAAAGCTGGTCGCAACACCTGCAAAGTTGACCACGGAGCCCCCAACTGGGTTGGACAGATACAGACCGAAAGCCCCGTTCCCAATATCGGATCCTGCGTCGAAGGTCACAACTGACGGATCAAATCCCAACTCGATCGTCATCGCTAGCCCGCTGGAAACGTCGCGGTCAGCGTCTGCGAAGATTTGGTACGTGATAGTTGAACCGCTCCGACCCGCTTCTGCAATGACATATGCGCCCGGTACATGCGCCGTCGTCTCACCGGTTGCCGGTAAAGGATCAGGGCCGCCGGAAACCGTGGCCTGCGCCTGAAAGTTCAGGTCATCACCTGCTGAAATACCTGTGAAATCCGACGCCGGAACTGCAAGCGACCAGGTTCCATCAGCTGCGACAGTAGCGGTGCCGACAGAGTTACTATTGAGTGTTACGTTCACCGCTTGGCCAGCGGCGAGGCCAACGGATGTTCCAGATACAACAACGCCAGAACTCTGCGCGTCGCCGAGTGAAATTGAGTTGTTCGCCCCTATAGAATTCAGGTCTAACAGCGGCCGGAAATCCGTAGCGAGTGTTGTGGTCGCCGGACTGGCGCTATTGCCGGCCTGATCACTGACCGTTGCAGAAATGGGGAAATTTGTACTGTCCGCCAATCCGGAAAGATCCGCCGCAGGTACAGTGACCGACCAAGTGCCACCAGTGGCGACACCTGTATATGATTGGCCATCCAGCATGACGGTGACTATTTGTCCTTCTTCCGCCGATGTCGCCCCGGAAATGGACAGATCGTTGCCCTTTTCGGAGACGTCCAAAACAGATCCTACAGCCAATGGGTTGATCGTCACAGTTGGTGCTGTGAAGTCTGTTCCAAACCCATCACTCGCGCTGGCGCTGTTTCCAGCCGCGTCTGAAACCGTCGCATTCACACTGTAAATTTCGTCGTCTTGCAGGGCATTTAAGCCGGCCGCCGGCGAAACCAACGTCCAGGTGCCGCCGCTGACCGTAGTGGTATTGCTCAGGTCTACAGTGCCATCTGCCCTGACGATTTCCACGGTGATGGTGGTGCCGTCCGGGGCATCCGATGTGCCTGAGACCGTCAGATCCGTGCCGCGTTCCGCCAAGTTCATGACCGGGCCGTCGGACAAATTGGTGATGGTGATGGAATGAGGTGAGAAATCAGTGTCAAAACTGCCGCTTGCCTGCAGCGCTGGGTTTCCGGCGGCATCTGTCACGTCTGCAGTCACCGGGATTGTTGCGCCATCGGACAATGCCGTCAAATCTGCCGCGGGTACAGTCGCGCTCCAGACGCCACCAGATACGGTGCCAGTATAATCCTGGCCGTTTAACGATACGGTTACGGTCTGTCCGTCCTCTGCATCAGTTGATCCGGTGATTGTCAGGTCCGTATCACGCTCAGCGGCATTCAGGACGGCACCATCAGAGTATCCATCGATGGTCACGGTTGGGGCGGTGACATCCTTGGATACGGGTGCATTCGCCTGGTTGGCTGCGAGCCCGTCCGCATTGGATACATTTGCGGTGATGGTGAATGTGCCCCCGTCTGCCAATGCTCCAAGGTCGGCCGCTGGGATGGTCACCGACCAGCTGTTGCTGGACACTGCGCCGATGTAACTCTGGCCGTCCAGCACGACTGTTACTTGCTGGCCGTCTTCTACGTTCCCGGTAATTCCCGAAATTATTAAATCCGAACCGACTTCTGCCGCGTTCACAGCGGATCCAACTGATAGCGGCGATATGGAAATTGCAGGGCCAGTCAGATCTACCGGAACGGAGGTCATTGCCGGAACCGAAGTGTTTCCTGCTTCATCGCTGACAACGACCCTTATCGACACAGGAGTACCTGAGGGCAGATTTGCGAGATCAGCGGATGGAATAGTGACGCTCCAACTACCGTCAGAGGCGGTTGTCAAATAGGTTTGCCCGCCGAATTCGACCATAACTGTCCGGCCATCAGCTGCTGTTGTCGATCCGCTCAGCTCCATATCGTTCTGAACGTCGACCAATTCGATTTTGTCGACGGGGAGAGGATCCAAGGTAACGGTCGGCGCCGTAAAGTCTGTCTCAATGCTGTCACTGATCTGTGCTGCCGGGTTCCCCGCCATATCTGAAACATCTGCGGTCAACACGATGGTTTCGCCATCCGGCAACGCGGCAAGATCGCTGGCAGGAACAGTGACAGCCCATTGACCGTCGGTCACAGTGCTAGAGTATGTTCCGCCGTTCAGAGTAACCGTCACGGTCTGACCGTTTTCCGCGTTTGTCGTCCCGGAAACGGTCAAATCCGTTGCGCTTTCCGCCGCATTTATGACCGCACCGTCCGACAATCCGGAAATTGTCAGAGTAGGGGGTACTGTATCGATGTTGTAAGATACGGTCTCTACCGAAAGTTCTCGCCCGCCGCTGTCCAAGTGAAGAACCGTGACGTTCTGAACACCTTGTGGCAGACTGGCCGCTTCGACGGCTGTCAGCGAAATGCTCCAACTTCCATCGGGATTGAGTGGCACGGACTTGACCAAAGACCCGATCGTAAGTTCCACTGTTTCGGTTCCATCCGGGACCCTGATATTCGCCTCTGTGCTGCTGAGCGCCGTGGATTGTGCTTGTGCGAGGTTCAAAACCTGAGGCGGTGCAGGCGGCGCGGGTTGAAAATCACCATCGTCTCCACCACCGCCGCCGCCGGCCCCCGCCGCGGCGGCCCCCGCCAGGCCCAATCCGCCCAATGCAGCCCCGACGCCACTGATGCCGCCGCCAGCCGCAGCGGCACCACCTGCTTCGGCAGCCAGACTAAATTGCGCAATTTCACTCACGGCATTTTCGGCGATCATGATCGCGCCACTGTCCAGAACCTGAACGTTTTCCGCAGCGACAATCATTGTACTGCCATCTATCATCTTCAGCAGAACATCCCCGTTTTTCAGGAGCTTCACTGACTGAACGCCGGGAATCGTTTCTGCAAACTGATAGGCATAAAGCTCTTCTATCGTTGCCTGCGCCAAGGCGGGTAGCGCCATGAGAGTCGAGCCAAGTCCCCCGGCGATACCGCGTCCAATCCAGCGTCGCATCTTGCCATCAGTCCACCGGCGAATGTGGTCCTTGCGACCATTGTCTGATCCGGGGTCTGCAGTTTTGGCTTTGGGATCATGTTCTTTGGTCATCTTACCCTCACATGTGATGTCTGTGTCCGCCTGGATGGGCCAGGTTTTGTTCATCAGTCTTTCGCGTTTGTGACTCATGCGGTCGGACCAGGAAAAATTGTGTTAAACTGAAACCGAACTCCTCGTTTTCACCACAATTCCGCTTTGGTATCGGGCCGGGCATCGGATCATCCTGCAGTCATTGCCAAGTTTGGCGTGGGGTGATGTAGTATGATGCTTCAGTTCGAAAGCGTGGTTGCAACAGGGAGCGCAGCGCTCGATTCAGGTATCCGTGATACGGCTTTAAAAACGCTTAACGGGACCACGTATCTGTACAGTTTGACCGGCCCCGGTGGTGGCGTTGCTGTTTGGAAGCTTATCAATGGCGCGGTTCCGCAACTGGTCGATGCCGAGTATTTCAGCGGTTCGATCACGTTTCAGGTGGGCCGCACGGGGACTCCGATTTCGTTTGGCGGCAGTGATCAGCTCGTATTGGATATCGACACGGCAAATGGGCTGGTGGGGTATGATTTGAACCCGGATGGGACCGTTGGATCCTTGCGGGAAACCGGGATATTGAGTGGCGGCGGTGACATTTCGGCCTTGGTGAAACTGTCGACCGGGTCCGGCGATCTGCTGATGATGGCGCATGAAGATACCGGGCGGATTGTCACTTATACCGTGAATGGGGACGGCACGTTGACGTCCTCGGGCGTGATCGTGGCACGATCTGATTCGCTGCAGTCGTTGAGCATTGGTGCAGACAACTTTGTTATTGCGACCGACGGGGCCAGCAACACTGTCTCGACTTACAGGGTTGACGGGGGAACCGCAGCCATAACAGCGGTAGACAACAGCGAGGCCCTGACGACTTTGGGAATCGCGACGCCCACAGCGGTTGAAGTGATACAGGCATATGGCAAGTCCTGGGTGGTGGTCGCGGGGGCTGAAAGTAACTCTCTCAGTGTCATGGAACTAGCCGCCGATGGCCGTCTAATTCCAACCGACCATGCTCTGGATTCGCTGCACACACGGTTCGAGTCAGTTCAGGACCTTTCTGTGGTCGAGATCAACGGGCATGTGCTCGTCGTCGCGGGTGGTGGCGATGATGGAATAACCTTGTTCGCCATGACGCCCGGTGGACAACTGGTGCATTTGGACAGTTTTGCCGATACGCTTCAAAGCGGTTTGCAGAATGTGGAGTCGTTCAGCGTCGCGCAGGTCGGTGATGAGCTGCAGATTCTGGTCGCTTCGCAACAGGATGCGGGGCTGACCCAACTAACGGTGGATGTCGCAGAACTGGGTGTCGTTCGTAGTGGCTTGGGAACAGTTAACGGTACCGCCGGTAACGATATGCTCAGCGGCACTATTCTTCCAACGACCCTTATTGCTGGGGCCGGGGATGACATTTTGATTGCCGGTTCTGCCGCTACCACAATGTCGGGTGGGTCGGGTGCGGACATCTTTGTCATGCAATACGGAGCGGAAACCACCACGATCACGGACTTTCAGGCTGGTATCGACCGGTTGGACATGTTCGATTATCCGCTGCTCAGAACGCCTGGACAGTTGACCTTTACCGCGACGGCGCAGGGAGCCCGGATTGAGTACCTCAACGAGACGATAAACGTGATTTCCGCCACTGGTGGTCTGCTGACCAGTGCTCAGGTGTTTGGCGCGGGTTTTGGCGGCCCCGATCACATTCCTGTCGATTTTGGCGATTTCGGGGGGCTCGAGCCGGGCAGTTCCGATGGGGTTTTGGGGGATGTCTCAATCAATTCAGAGACCGCCAACCCCAGCCTCAGTGACGCTGAAATCAGCTTCACCCCAAATGGCGGAGCCACAATCAGTGCTCGTGCAGACAGCAATGGGCGGTTCGATTTGAATTTACCGTCTGGCACTTTCGAGGGTGAATTCGACATCATCAAGACCTATTCTACCGCGAGCAAGGACATCAACGCATTGGACGCGCTGCAGGTTTTGCGGATCTCGGTCGGTCTGGACCCGACATGGGGGCCAGCCTCGCCGGAGAATTTGATCGCGGCTGATTTTAACCGGGATGGTTCGGTGAATGCGCTCGATGCATTGTCGATTCTGCAAGTAGCAGTCGGACAGCCGACAGCCGTTCCCCCGGGATGGGTTTTCATCGACAGTGACGCGGACCTTTCAGGGATCACGCGCACCGATGTTTCTTATGATACCGGGGCCAATGTAGTGGCTGTGGATGGCTTGATTGCTACCGACATGACCTCGATCCTGCTGGGCAACCTCGAAGCGCCTTAGTGCGGCCGGGCGGTCACTCTCGGAACGCCCGGTTGAAGTAATCTGCCAACGGTTTCACCAGATAGGACAGGGGCGTACGTTCATCCGTCTTGATCAATGTTTCCACTGGCATGCCGGGCAGCAATTCCTGCCCGTTCAGACGATCGACTTGCCCGTCCTGTGGTACGACCTCGGCGCGATAGAATGTCTGGCCAGTGTTTTCGTCTGTAAATGTATCTGCTGAGACATTGATCACCTGTCCGTCAATTTCAGGCGTTTCACGTTGATTGAACGCGGGAAACCGCAACAAAACCGGCTGGCCAACATGCAACTGGTCTACGTGAATTGCATCGACGCGTGCGGCCACGACCAGGGGCGTATCCTGCGGCACCAGATACATCATCGGTTCCGCAGGTTGGATCACAGACTGCAGGGCAAAAACCTGGCTGCCGTATACCGTTCCTGAAACAGGGGCGCGGATATCCAGTCGTGACAAACGAGTGTCCAGCGACAGGCGGCGCTCGGCCAGTTCTGAAATCTGGGATTGAATATCTCGCAGTGTCGAGATGGCTTCTTCTCGCCGTGTCGCCTCAAGCTCAAGGATTGCAATTTCGGTCGCAGATATCTCGCCTCTCAGGCGCGCAGCGGCAGCTTCCAACCGGCCGATATCGCCGGTAAGGCTGGCTTCTTCGCGCTGAAGGGCGGAAACACGGCTTGCCTGAGTGAGGCCGCGCTGAAGCAAGCTTTGTTGATCATCCAGCTCGGCCTGAATCAATTCGACCTGACGCCGCAGTGAAACAAGCTGCGCTTCGGTACCGCCGATTTCGCTTTCGATTTGAACGGTCTGTTTGCTCAGCTGCTCTGTTTGCTGGTTCAGTGTGTTCAAGCGCGCCTCGAACAGGCGTTGCTGACCTGCGATCAGATCAGGGTCAATATTTTCCTGTTGCAGAATCTCGGCCAGCCGGGCGGCCAGAGCTTCGGCATTTGTGCCATCGCGCTCGACTTCCAAACGGGCCCGGCGGGCCAATAGTTCGAACAGCTGGGCTTCGACAATGGTTTTCTCAGACGACAGAAAAGTGTCGTCCAGTCGCAACAGCAATTCGCCACTGTCCACGGCATTGCCATCGCGCACATAGATCTCACCAACAACGCCGCCGTCGGGGTGTTCAATAACCTGACGGTTGCTTTCGACCTCGATAATGCCTTGCGAGATGATAGCCCCGGCCAATCGTGTGTTGACGGCCCAAACACCCAAGCCGCCAACAAGGATGCCAAGGGCTGCAAAACCAACCAGGGCAGGGATCGTAATGCGCCACACCGGCCGCGGATTATTTGTTTTGTCCTGCATCAGTTGCCTGCCTTGCTGAGGTTGCGCTGGATCGATCCGGCGTTTTGTACGACTGCGCCCAGAACTTCATCCCGTAGACCAGATTTGACAACCTGTCCGCGCTCGACCACCGCAAGATCATCACATTCCGAGATCGCCTGCGGACGGTGCGTCATAATGATTGCGGACTTTCCTGCGGCCTTGAGTTCGCGAACGGCGGCGTTCAGCGCCTCGGTCCCATCGGCATCCAGCGCCGAGTTCGGTTCGTCAAGGATCAGCAACACGGGGTCTCCGTACAGCGCGCGCGACAATGCGATCCGCTGTTTTTGACCACCCGACAGCTGACTGTCATTGCCTTCCAGAATGGTGTCGTAGCCTTTTTCCAGCGTCAGAATCAGCTCATGCGCATTGGCCTTCTTGGCTGCTGCTACAACGGCTTCAGGGTTTGGGTCTTCGGACATGCGCGCGATGTTTTCGGCTACAGTTCCGTTGAACAACGTAACTTCTTGCGGAAGGTACCCGATATGCTGACCTAGATCTGTCGGGTCGTATTGATCCAGCGTTGCACCGCCCAACCGGATCTCGCCCGCGGCAGGATGCCAAATACCCAAAAGTGCCTTGGCCAAGGTGGATTTTCCGGACCCGCTTTTACCGATGACGCCAAGCGCCCGCCCGGGCTCGAGGTTCAACGACACGTTGCGCAGGGTTGGCGTATCCGCGCCCGGCGGAACGACCGTCAAGCCTTTGGCTGTTAGCCGGGCCTGGGGAACAGGCAGCTTGGTGCGCTGTGCTTCGGGCGGCGTGGCATCCAGAAACCGGCTCAACGAGGTCCACGCAGTTCGAGCACGTTCAACGACAGCCCATTGCCCAACGACCTGTTCAACGGGAGCCAAAGCGCGGCCCAATAGGATTGATCCCGCGATCATCGCGCCGGGGGTCAGTTCGTTACGAAGAACCAGCAATGCCCCAAGTGCCAGCATTGCAGATTGCAAAAACAGCCGCAGCGATTTTGTCACGGACGAAAAACTGCCGGTCCAGTCACTGGCAGCGATTGTCTGCTGCAGGGCGTTTGAGCGTTGTCGCTGCCATCTACGCGTGATGTCCTGTTGCATGCCTTGCGAGCGGACGACTTCGGCGGCTTGCCGGGCATGTTCCGAAAAGCTGTTGGCTTTTGCGGACGCGGATTGAGCCAGAGCAACTTTGCGACGGGTCAGTATCTGGTTCAACAACGCGATCACAACCAAAAGCGAACCGCCACCAACGGCCAGCCAGCCCAGAAGGGGATGGAATAGAAAGATCGCCGCAATGAAGATCGGCGTCCAGGGGATATCCATCACAGCCAACAGAACCGGAGAGGAACACAGGTTTTGGATGGATTCCAGATCGCGCAATGCGGTTGCTGGCGCTGCCCGGGCGCGTGGGTGCAGCGATCGGCGTAGGGTCGCGTCAAACACGCGTTCGTCCAATTGCGATTGAAAACGCGCGCCAAAACGCGCCACGATCCGACCCCGCGCAAAATCGAGCATGGCCATAAGGCCGTACAATAAAGCGACCAGCAGGAACAGTGCCGCCAAGGTCTCGACCGCTCGGGATCCAAGGACGCGGTCATAGACCTGCAACATGAACAAGGGTCCGGTCAGCATCAGCAAGTTGACAAAAATACTGAACAGAAACGCCAGCGCCAGGAATGTGATCCCCTGGTTGCGCGCTGATTGCATTTCATGTCTTGGCTGGGTGGCCCTGCGGTTCTCAATATTCACGAACGAAGCTTCTCGTTTTTGTTGCTCGGGTTTCGAATGGGCTAGCATTCGCGCGCATCCTAGACTGATGTCTCAACAGTGGAAATGCATGCCGTCGCGGATTGTCCATATGCCGCCGACCGAGTTCGTAATCGACGTATTGAATATAGCGCATTGGCATCAAACTCGCCTGTTGATTGAAACTGTATTCTCTTGATCTTCACGTAGCGCAATCGAGGCAGAGTCCATATGGCAAACATCTCAAGCCCTGCGAACCGCGCGCTTGTCATCGTCGCGTTTGATGACGTCGATGCGGCGATACCGCAATGGTTTCAACAAGCTGGACAACTGAACTGCACCTGATCGGGAAAACGGACAATGTTCTGCGTCACGGGACGCACGACGGTGCCAATTTGGGTGCGCTGAACACAGGGGTGGTACTTCGGTCGAAAATGTGGGCAAGGCGATCAGGGCGGGGCGTGAAGGGGCCGAAACTATAGTGCAACATTGGGGAGGGCGGGGCTGGCGTCAGGCTATTTGCGATCCTTTGCCCAAACCTTCGACGGATCGTGGGATGACTTGGGCAAAGTTCACCTGACCGATGATGTAACCGGGCAACTGGATTACAGTTTTGAAGCCGAAGAGTGTGTTCGCCAGCCCGTCAGCGGTTTTCGCCCAATACCTTGATCGCCCCCAGAAGACGGGCGATTTCCTGCTCCGTGTTGTAGTGACAGAAGGAAATGCGAATGCAATCTGACAGGTCCAGCGGCGTAAGAACGTTGCCGGAATAGTGATCGGCCTTTCGCGTATGGGTCCGAATGCCCTGTTGATTCAATACCTCGACTACGTCTTCGGATGCATACCCCTCGACCACGATTGACACCAGTCCTTCGCGTGCCGGGTTATCGGCGCCCGCCAAAATGGTCACGTGGTCCATATCGCGCAGTCCTGGCAGATTGCCTGTGCCGTTGATTGCAGTATTGGTCAGGTGGGTTTCATAGGCGTGAATGGCGCGACCTGCAGCCTCGATCCGCTTGCGCGGTTCGGTCTCATCCGAGACTTCGCTACCGAGCCAGTCAAAATACGCCACTACGTCCGAAACAGTTGCGTAAGATCCCGCGTCACGGGTCCCGAACTCCCACCCGGTTGCGGGTGCGTCGATCAACATGTCATGCGGCAAAGCGCTGAGTTTGTCAGAAATCCAGGCGATGCCATATCCGTGACGCGAAAACACTTTATAGGGCGAGATCGCGTAGCCATCGACATTATAGCCATCCAGATCCAGTTGCCCGTGGGCAGCATGCTGAATGCCGTCGACGATGATCAAACAATCCGGTGCCACAAAACGGATCGCCGCGGAAATTGCAGCTACGTCCATACCCATGCCTGTCACGGGGGACGCATGCAGGATCGTTGCCACTGCGACATCTGGCGTCATCAGCGCGGTATAGTCATCGGCCGTAACCAATCCGGTGTCGTTGCCGTGGGGCACATTCACATACTCCAGCCCTGCGATTTCAGCCCAGCGGCAGGCTGCGCTTCGGGTGGCCGGGTGCTCGATGGATGACCCTATCACTTTTGACCCTTTGGGGGCGACCAGGCACGCGGTGCGGATCATGCGAAATAGCAGCTCGGTTCCGCTTTCACCTGCGAAGAACTGCCCGGAAGATGCGTTCATGAACACGGCCAGGTCGTCCTTTGCCTTGTTAATAACGCCTTGGGTTCCCTGACCTGCCGGATTTATGCGCCCGGGATTGTCTGGGATTGCTGCATAAAAAGCTGAGGTTTCAGCGACGGATTTCAATGTCAGTGCTCCGCCCGCATTCTCGAAAAAGATGCGTTCGCCCTGAAACGGGCAAGTGCCGACATGGGCGAACCGGTCGCGGATGGCGTCGATGAGGGCAGGGTTGTCTTGGATCATAGATTTGTCCTGTGCATAGTCAGAGCGCGGTTCACGATCGTGCGGCGGAGCTTGGCCACCGCGATAAGGCTTTGTTCGGAAAACCGTCGACAGAGTCATCGAAAATTCCGCGAACTGAATTGATCAGGCCGTATGCTGCCATCCTGTCAAGCGACAACGCGACATGATTGCGCTGCGCCGGCGTTTTTTGTCGCTATCGAACTATTCTTTCATAAAAATATTGCGCGTATTATCGGGAGATCCAGATGAGAATGGCGCCTTCTGTTGGCTCGTGTGTGTGGTGAAGCAGGCGATATGTATCGTGAACGGTTTCATATCCTCGACAAAGGTTTTTGTCAGCTTTAGCATACTTACCGCAGGGTGTTTTTCACGATGATCGGGCACTATCCTGCCGTTGGGTGATACGCTGGTTTTCTAAAAATATATAATATAATCAAAAAGTTGATCAGAGTTTATCTATTTACTAAAAATTTAGTTTGACAGGTGCGCAGAAAATCGCTGATGCTGTCTGCTATCCGGTTTGCGCCGGAAAACCATAATTTTTTGGGAGGAAAGAGATGCGGAGACATCTACTTTCCGCAGTGGCGGCTGTGGCCGTCATTGCGGGGCACGGTCCCGTTTGGGCCGACGAAGCCGCAGCACAACGTTGGATCGACGATGAATTCCAGCCATCGACCTTGTCGAAAGACGAACAGATGTCGGAAATGCAGTGGTTCATCGAAGCTGCACAGCCTTACTCTGGCATGGAAATCAACGTCCTGTCCGAAGGCATCCCGACACACTCTTACGAATCCGAGGTCCTGACCAAGGCGTTCGAGGAAATCACCGGCATTAAGGTCAACCACCAAATCCTTGGTGAAGGCGAAGTGGTTCAGGCGGTTCAGACCCAGTTGCAGACCGGCCGGAACCTGTATGACGGCTATGTCAACGACAGTGACCTGATCGGCACGCATTCGCGTTTGCAGCTGGCCTATCCGCTGACCGACATGATGGGTGGCGACTGGGCCGGTACGACCTCACCGACGCTGGATCTGGATGACTTCATGGGCATTCAGTTCACCACCGGTCCGGACGGCAAGCTGTATCAGCTGCCGGATCAGCAGTTCGCAAACCTCTATTGGTTCCGCAAGGATTGGTTCGATGATGAGGCCAACAAAGCCGCGTTCAAAGAGAAGTATGGCTATGACCTGGGCGTTCCGGTCAACTGGTCAGCTTACGAGGACATCGCAGATTTCTTCACCAACGACGTAAAAGAAGTCGACGGCACCACGATCTACGGTCACATGGATTACGGCAAGCGTGCGCCCGACCTGGGCTGGCGTATGACTGATGCATGGCTGTCGATGGCTGGTGCAGGTGATAAAGGCGAGCCAAACGGTATCCCCGTCGACGAATGGGGCATCCGCATGGAAGCAGGCACCTGTAACCCTGTCGGCGCTTCGGTGTCACGCGGTGGTGCTGCGAACGGTCCGGCTGCGGTCTATGCGATCCGTAAGTGGGATGAATGGCTGCGGAACTATGCACCTCCGGGTGCGGCGTCTTATGACTTCTATCAGTCGCTGCCGGCGCTCAGCCAGGGCAACGTGGCTCAGCAGATCTTCTGGTACACAGCCTTTACCGCCGACATGGTGAAGCCGAAGTCCGAAGGCAACAACACTGTAGATGACGAAGGCACGCCGCTTTGGCGGATGGCACCCAGCCCGCACGGCCCCTATTGGGAAGATGGCCAGAAGGTTGGTTATCAGGACGTGGGTTCCTGGACATTCCTGAAGTCGACCCCTGCGGATCGTGCTCAGGCGGCTTGGCTCTATGCCCAGTTCGTGACGTCCAAGACTGTCGATGTGAAGAAGTCCCATGTGGGTCTGACCTTCATCCGCGACAGCTCGGTCAACCACGAGTCGTTCACCGAACGCGCACCTAAGCTGGGTGGTCTGGTCGAGTTCTACCGCTCGCCTGACCGTGTGGCATGGTCGCCGACCGGCATCAACGTGCCGGACTATCCGAAGCTGGCCCAGATCTGGTGGCAGCAGATCGGTGACGTGAACTCGGGTGCCTTCACCCCGCAAGAGGCGATGGACCGTCTGGCCGAAGAGATGGACATCACCATGGCCCGCATGCAGGCCGCGGATGAAAGCGCCGGTGTCTACGGTGGTTGTGGTCCCCGCTTGAACGAACCGCAGGATGCGTCGTTCTGGTTGGAAAAAGCAGGCTCGCCCAAAGCCAAGCTCGAGAACGAAAAGCCGCAGGGTCAAACCGTCAACTACGACGAACTGGTTCAACGCTGGCAGTCTCAGTAAGCCATTGAAACCCGGGGATGCCGTTTCAGGCATCCCCACCTCAAGACCAGTGCGACGCACTGAAGAACCGGAACCCACGGACATGATCGAACTACAAGATGCCACCAAACGCGTTGGCAACGTTATCCATATCAAGCCCACGACCCTGACGCTGCAAACCGGCCATTTCAATGTGCTGCTGGGCGCGACAGGATCGGGCAAAACCTCTCTGATCAAGATGATGGCCGGGCTGGACCCGATCGCCTCGGGCAAGGTGTTGATGGACGGGCAGGACGTCACAAGGCTGAACACGCAAAAGCGACAGATCAGCCTCGTGCACCAGTTCTTCGTGAACTATCCGCATATGAGTGTTTTTGACAACATCGCCTCGCCTTTGCGTGTGGCTGGAATGGCGAAATCCGAGATTGAAGGGCGCGTGGAAGATGCCGCCGACCTGCTGCAACTGCGCCCGATGTTGCATCGCCGACCGCATGAGCTGTCAGGCGGACAACAACAACGTACCGCGTTGGCCCGTGCCATCGCAAAAGAAAGCCGAGCCGTGTTCCTCGATGAACCGTTGGCGAACCTCGACTACAAGCTGCGCGAAGAACTGCGCGAGCAGCTACCCGACCTGTTTGCCGGTCGTGGGGCGGTGGTGGTTTACGCCACCTCGGAACCCGAAGAGGCGCTGCTTTTGGGTGGATATACCGCCCTTATGGAAGACGGTCGCGTTACGCAATTCGGCCCGACTGCTGATATCTATCGCAACCCTGAGAATATTGCCGCTGCGCGCGTGTTCTCAGACCCGCCGATCAATGTGGCCCGTGTCACCGTGTCAGCTACGCAGGCACAGCTTGCAGGCGGCGGCGGCTGGGCGGTTTCGGATTTGGCGGACGGCGAGTACATGGTTGCAGTACGACCGCACCGAGTGACTCCCACCCGCACCTCGGATGCCGATGTGGAACTGACAGGTCGTGTGATTGTCACAGAGCTATCGGGTTCCGATTCCAGCGCGCATTTCCAGCACGGGGATGATGCTTGGGTCTCTTTGGCGGCTGGCGTGCACCCTTATCGGGTGGGCGAAGATCACCGATTTTATATGAACCCGGCTCATTGCCGGTATTTCGGCCAAGACGGCAAAAGGGTGGCCTGACATGGCACAGATCAAGCTTTCAAACCTAAAACACAGCTACATGCCGACTCCGGCGGGTCCGGAAGACTATGCGCTGAAGGAAATCGACGTGACATGGCGCGATGGTGGGGCATATGCACTGCTGGGGCCGTCGGGTTGTGGCAAGTCCACGTTGTTGAACATCATCTCGGGCTTGTTGATGCCGTCCGAGGGCCAGATCCTGTTCGATGATCGCGACGTGACAGCTCTGCCGCCTGACCAGCGTAATATCGCGCAAGTATTCCAGTTCCCGGTGATCTACGACACGATGACAGTAGGCGAGAACTTGGCGTTTCCGCTCAAAAACCGAGGTGTTGATACGACGACGATCAAACGTCGCGTCGATGAGATTGCCGAGATGCTGGATGTCACTGAGTTGCTCAAGACCCGAGCGTCAGGACTCAGCCCAGACAATAAGCAGAAAATTTCGATGGGGCGCGGTCTGGTCCGCGACGACGTGAATGCGGTGATGTTCGACGAACCGCTGACTGTGATCGACCCGCACTTGAAATGGAAACTGCGGTCGAAACTGAAGGAACTGCACCAGCGCGTCAAAGCCACGATGATCTACGTGACCCACGACCAGACCGAGGCGCTGACCTTCGCGGACGAAGTGGTCGTGATGCAAGACGGTGAAGTGGTTCAGATCGGCACACCTGTCGAGCTGTTCGAACGTCCTCAGCACACGTTTGTTGGTCACTTCATCGGCTCTCCCGGCATGAACGTTCTGCCCTGTGAAGCCAAGGGTGACCGCGCCGTTTTCGAAGGCCACGAAGTGATGCTGGAAGGTCTGACCCATGGTGATGGCGGTCGCACCGATCTGGGCATCCGCCCCGAATACGTGGGGTTCGGTGACACAGGTATCCCGGCACATGTAACCAAGGTCTCGGATATTGGCCGTCACTACGTGGTCAGCGCCATGGTCGGTAACACAGCGCTGAAAGCAGTAACTGAACACAGTGTCCCGGAACCGGGATCACAAGTCTTCCTGCAATTCAAACCTGAACAATCGCGCGTTTACCGCGACGGCTGGATCGCTAGCGAGGAGCGGGCACAATGAGAACGGAAAACCAAAAGGCATGGTTCTTTGTCTTACCGGTGCTGGCACTCGTCGCGTTCAACGCGCTGGTGCCGATGATGACGGTGGTCAACTACTCAGTGCAGGAAACCTTCGGCAACAACCAGTTCTTCTGGGAGGGACTGGGCTGGTTCGAACAGATCCTGCGCTCTGACCGGTTTCAGGCTGCGCTTGGACGGCAGTTCCTGTTCACTTTCCTGATCCTGCTGATTGAGGTGCCCCTGGGCATCATCGTAGCCCTGTCGATGCCGCGCAAAGGCTTCTGGGTTCCTGTTTGTCTGGTTCTCATGGCTCTGCCGATGCTGATCCCATGGAATGTAGTCGGGTCGATGTGGAATATCTTTACTCTGCCCAAGATCGGCTTGCTGGGCTATTTCCTGAATGACGTTTTGGGCATCAACTATGACATGACGCAGCAGCCGCTGTCGGCGTGGATCACGGTCGTCATCATGGATGTCTGGCATTGGACTTCATTGGTCGTACTACTCTGCTACGCTGGCCTCGTGTCGATCCCGGACGCCTATTATCAGGCCGCCAAGATTGACGGCGCCAGCCCGTGGTCGGTGTTCCGCTATATTCAGCTGCCCAAGATGAAAACAGTCCTGACCATCGCAGTACTGCTGCGGTTCATGGACAGTTTCAACATCTATACCGAGCCCTTCGTTCTGACCGGCGGCGGCCCCGGCAATTCAACCACCTTGCTGTCGATCGACCTTGTGAAGATCGCTCTGGGACAGTTCGACCTTGGCCCTGCAGCCGCGATGAGCCTGATCTACTTCGCCATCACGCTGCTGGTTTCTTGGGTCTTCTACACTCTGATGACAAAGGATGACGCGCAATGAAGAAGCGGTCCCTTATCCCAATCCTCTATATCGCGTTTCTGATGCTGCCGATCTATTGGCTGGTAGCGATGTCCTTCAAAACCACGAACGAGATTCTGTCGGGCTTTTCCCTGTTCCCGCAGACCTTCACGCTGGAGAATTACATCACCATCTTCACAGATCCGACGTGGTATTGGGGCTACATAAATTCGATTGCCTACGTGACAATCAACACGGTGCTTTCCGTTTGTGTGGCCTTGCCCGCCGCTTATGCGTTCTCGCGCTATCGGTTCCTTGGTGACAAGCAGCTGTTCTTTTGGCTGCTGACCAACCGTATGGCGCCGGCTGCGGTGTTTGCGCTGCCTTTCTTCCAGCTGTACTCGTCTATCGGATTGTTCGACACATATCTGGCCGTGGCACTTGCCCATACACTGTTCAACGTGCCGTTGGCTGTTTGGATCCTGGAAGGTTTCATGCGCGGGATTCCCAAAGAGCTGGATGAAACGGCCTATGTTGACGGCTATTCGTTTCCACGCTTCTTCGTGACGATTTTCCTGCCGAACATCAAAGCGGGTGTCGGCGTCGCGGCCTTCTTCTGTTTCATGTTTTCGTGGGTCGAGATGCTGTTGGCCAAAACCCTGACTGCGGTAGAGGCTAAACCCATCGCGGCCGTCATGACGCGTACTGCCTCCAGCGCCGGGTACGAGCTGGGCCTGCTGGCCGCTGCCGGAACCCTGACCATCATCCCCGGAGCCATCGTCATTTGGTTTGTCCGCAACTACATCGCGCGCGGTTTCGCGATGGGTCGTGTGTGAGGTTCAATATGCGTAAACTTCTTCTCATCCTCCCCTTCCTACCCACGACGGCCTTGGCTCAGGCTCAGACCGGATGGGGCAACGTTGGCCAGCAAGAGGAAAAGGGATTTTCCTGGACCGACCCTTTGTGGCCCGATTTCTGGATGGCCTGGACGCCTGCGACACTTGCAGTTTTCGTTGGGATATTCTCAGCCATCGCGCTTATTGGCGTTCTAGAAGGCTTCAAATATCGCGACGGGATCGAGCGGCGCGGCGTATTGGGTCTGACCACCACGCTCGGCGATCGTCTCTTCATCACGCTTCTCGGGGCTGCCTACATCTTTCTGGCCTGGCTCGGATTGGTTGGGCAACCGGTTTGGACGCCGCTGTTTTTGTCCATCGGTTGGGGCATCTTCGTCTTCTGGAAAGTTTAGGCTTTGCGAAACAGTGAAAGGATGCTTGTCTGTCAGGCATACTAAAAAATGGCGACACCGAGACTGATGCGAAAGAAAAAAACTACAAACTTGCTGACCGAAGTGGAACTTGAGTTCATGAATGAACTCTGGGCGCTGGGTCAGGGCTCAGTCCGAGATGTTCTTGATCGTTTGGCGCCAGATCGAAATCTGGCCTACACATCCGGCGCAACAATTTTGCGCATTCTCGATGAAAAGGGATTTGTAGAAAGCGAAAAGAACGGCAAATCGTTGATTTATAGGCCACTTCTGGAAAAAGACAGGTATCAGTCGCGTTCGCTGCAAAATCTCTCCCGAACGTTATTCGACGACACCCCCGCAACTTTGGTTGCAAGGTTGGTCGACGATGCGGGGCTGACAGAAGATGATCTGGAGGAAATTCGAGCACTGGTAGAGAGGAGACTGCAAAATGACGGCGGTTAAACCGGTTCTCGACGCTTTTCTCGAGTTAAATGTTGTACTTGGATTGTCGGCACTTATCTGGCTGGCGGTGCGCGTCGTGTTCGCGCGATCGTCTATGCGATATGGGTTTGTTGCACAACTTCGATCGCTCAAAGCACTTTGTATTTGTGTTGTGCTGAGCCCGGTGCTGGCAATGGGTGTCTCGGCCTTTATCGGTTTTCTGTGGCCTGGACGCGCAGTCGCACTGGGGGATCTGGCCGTGGCTGCCTACTTGCGTGGTGATATTGCCATGCCGGCTGCGCAGTTCGAAACCCTGCTGAACACGCGCGAACGTTGGCTTGATCACGTTCTTTCTGGTTCGTCTGTCCTTGTAACATGCGTTTTGATTGCATTCGCCCTGGTGTCGACTTTCTTGACAATTCGTGTGCTTCGCGATGCATGGGCAATTCGCAAAACCGTGAGATCCAGCTTTCTTTGGCGGCGGTCGTCGAAGGTAGACATTCGTTTGTCGGACCGGATAACCGTACCCTTCGCTGTGCGCGGCCTACGTCGCCGCCACGTCGTCTTACCCAGCCATTTGCTAAATACACCGCGTGAATTGCGGTTCGCTCTGGCACACGAATTTCAACACATCCGTGCCATGGATGTGGAGTGGGAGCTGGGCTTTGAGCTGATGCGCCCGCTACTGTTCTGGAACCCGGCATATCTGGTGATTAAGCACCAGTTTGACCGACTGCGCGAGTTGGCCTGTGACCAATCCGTTGTCTCGCGTAAGGGGATAGACGCCAAAGACTATACGGCCTGTTTGCTGGATTACTGTTCGCGATCTCTTACAATGAACTGCCCACGCATTCTTCATGTGGCCTTGGTGAACGGGACAAAAGCAAAGCATGTGTTGCGTTTGCGTGTGATTGCCTTGACCGAAGCGTCGACGGCAAGTCCTCCTCTGCCTGCCGTATTTCTTGGGATGACCCTAGCATTGGCAACCATTCTTGCCATCAGCTCGGCGTCAGTACGCCAAACTCAGGATTGGAGCCACGATCGCTTGATGCTGTCGACAGTTGTTAATCTGGAACGGCTTGAGGCTCGCACTCAGGGGAATTGATATGCGGTGATGCTCTCCGGCCAGGGTTGGAGAGACGGATTGCCGTTTCATGCGCACGATGTTCAGCGCCGGGAAATTTTGGCCCGAGGCTTGGGCATGTTGAGTTCCTGATTTTGCGTTAAAGCGGGGCAGGGGTGCCCGTTCTAACGCAACCAGGCAGAGCTATGTCGTTTCACCAACGTACAACCGCTTGCGCAACCGGCATGGTGTTGCCTTGCGGGCCCGAAACCAGTGCGAGTTGCACGCTTCCCAAAGAATGGACCGGAAATAAAACGAGAGTCTGACGCAAATACTCAGACTCTTGAATGATCCCCTATAGGTTGTGTATTTTTTGCCACAGCGTGGCAGTCAAAAGCGGGCAACCCTGCAGTCAGATTGACTGCAGAGATCAATAAAATAGAAGTGGATCAATAATTTATGGTTTGAGGCTTTGAGTTTTTTATGAGCGCTGTTTTGCCCTCTTTAGGTGTACATCTTTTAGCGGATTTCTTCGATTCAACTGCACTTTATGATCCTGCTCCAGCTGAAGAAGCTCTGACACGCGCGGCTATTGCAGCCAAAGCGCATGTCCTTGACGTCGAAGCTCATGATTTCGGACAACGTGCAGGGTTTACCGGGGTGGCTTTGTTGGCTGAGTCCCATATCTCGATCCACACTTGGCCCGAGCATGGTTATGCCGCCATTGATATCTTCATGTGCGGCGACGCCGAGCCGCAGCGCAGCCTGGATGTACTGAAATCCTATTTCCGCCCGCAGCGCATTGAGGTGCAATCCATCAAACGGGGCCTGATCGGACAAAACGTGCCGCGGCTGGCTATCGCCGGCAGTTGAAGGGCGAATGAGAGAGCTGCGCAGATGCCCGGTCACGATGTCTCTAATCCTGTGCGCGATTTGCGTCTACGTGCTGTTCGGTCCGGTGCGTTATTCGGGGCCTGTGCAAAGCTTGCCCGACCATCTGTTGTTCGTGATCCGGCATGGCGATCTGAGCCATCTGACACTCAACTGTGTGATGATTTTCATCGGCGGCTGTCTGACCGAACCTCGCTTGGGCAGTACCGGGACCGCAGGCCTTGTGATCCTGAGCGTCGTTGCCGGCACAGTGGCAGAGTTCGTTCTGGTCGGGCCGGGGTTCGTAGGGTTATCAAGCGTTTCCTATGCCCTTGTTGCCTTTGGTCTTGTAGCAGCGGGACCGCCAAGCCAACGTGTTTGGGCGCTTGCGCTGATATGCATTCTGCTCGTCGCCGAGTTTTTGTACCTGCGGTCTCAGATCGCGGTTTTCACCCACATTACATCCGCGTTGGTCGGGGGAGGTCTTGCCTTGTTTAATGCGTTGTTCGGCTCGAAGGGGCCGACCCTCACGCCTATGGAATGGCGGCATGTATCGCCTGCCATTCAGATCATCGCCCAGACCGATGAAGATGACGCGGCCGAGGCTGAAGACAAATTTGTTAACGAGGGCACCCAAAACATGTTTGTCCTGCAAGATCGGGGCAACGTGCTCGGTCTGATCGGCTACAGTATTGACGAAGATGTACCTGATGTTGCGTGGCTGTCCTGGACCTACCTGGATCAGGCCCAAACCGGCAAAGGGTTGGGCGGGCAGATGTTGAACGACATGCTGGGTAAGCTTGCGCAGCTACAGATCCGCAAGATTTTCATCGAAACCAGTGACTACGAAGAGTTCGGCAAGAAAATCTATGCCGCCGCGCATAAGCTGTATGAAGAATTCGGGGCAGCGGTCGAGTTGACCGTTCCTGGGTATCACAGCCCGCGAGAGGCGAAAATCATCTATGGATTGGATAATCCGGATGCGCCCGAACTACCGCCCGCCCATCCTGCCTCAACCACAGGTCTGTCTGTCGTTGACCTGCAAAAGGCCGCGGAAACCAACGATGTAGCGGGACTACGCTGGAGCGAATCCGGTACCGGTTTGAACGGGCTGGATCAGCAGCTTTCGCTGGCTCGCACGCAGAAATATCGCATGGCCATTCTTACTGTCCCCTCTGATCTGTCCGACGCACATGCAGCCGAATTACAGGGGCAGGGGATGAAGAAATGCGGTGCGCTCAAAGAATTCTACGGCAAGGACCTGCACCAGGATTGGTGGTCCTATGACCTTGATGAAACCTGAAAACACAGTCTTAACTCGATAGGAGAAATTATGTTTGGAAATCTAAAAACAATCGTCATTTTGGGCGTTGTGGGCTTCATAGGGTATTCGGTGTTCCTGGCCCCGAAGTCCGAACAGACCGCCGATCTTGGGCAGGTTCTGGACCGGACCGAATTTGCGATCAACGAGTATCAGGAATATCTGACAGCTAACAGCATCGCCGAAGCCTCGGACGATCAAGTGGAAGAGTTCACGGAGTATCTCACCCAGATCATGAACTCGGAACCGCGCTTTTATGACGAGCCGCTGGGTCTTGAAATTCTATCCGACGCCAAGTTCTCGGGTTATGCAGACGCTAATGCAAACGGCGCACGAGACTCGGATGAAGGTGAGATTTTTACCATCGAGATTGACGAGGCCAACAGACGCCTGATCGCCACTGACACTACTGGTGAGTCCGCTGGCCTGCGTTTCTCGGGCGCCGGCTTCCTGGCCGGTGCGCTGATTGGCAACCTGCTCAGCCGACAGCGTTCGGCCGGTATCAGCGCCTCAAGCTTCAACAACCGGAACGTGACGCCGCGCGCCAGCTATTCAGCTCCGCGCAGCGCTCGCGCTGGTGGTCTGCGCGCCGGTAAATAAGGCACCGCGTCCGCAACATACTCCACTCAGGCCCGGCGCTAATCGCGTCGGGCTTTCCAGTTATTCGGAATTCAATATGACCGACACTCTGACACCGCGTTACACAGAGCTGCCACGCCGGCAGGCGATGGTTCTGCTTGGCGCGATCCTTGTTGTTGCCCTGTGCGGCATTGTCTACGAACTGATCATTGGAACGGTGTCCAGCTACCTGCTGGGCAACTCGGTCTATCAGTTTTCACTGACCATCGGGTTTTTCATGTTTGCTATGGGGGTCGGGTCATATGTCTCACGCTTTTTCCACGGCAACCTGATCCAAACGTTTATCTGGGTTGAACTGATTCTGGCCTTGGTCGGCGGCCTGTGCAGCGTGTCATTGTTCATGCTCTTTCCCTATGCGCCGTGGTTCTACACGGTGGGAATGTTTACCTTTATCTCGACCATCGGGTTTCTCGTCGGTTTGGAAATTCCGCTTTTGATGCGGGTCTTGTCCGAAAGCAGTACCGCGCGGGAATCCATCGCCGACGTGCTATCACTTGACTATATCGGAGCACTTTTCGGATCTGTTTTGTTTCCAATCCTGTTGCTTCCATCGCTTGGACTGATTTCATCCTCATTCGCCATTGGCCTGACCAATGCCATGGTCGCTTTGCTGAGCGTCCTTTGCCTACGCGACCAGCTGGATTCACCCAAACGGATGCTGGTCAGCGCAATCGCGACCATCGTTTTGCTGTTCGCGCTGACTTTGCTGGCCGGGCGCATCACTGCGTTTGCGCAGGACCATCTGTATTTTGACCGTATCGTCTGGCGTAAGCAGTCGCAGTATCAGTCACTGGTCGTCACCAACACCTGGCAGAAAAATGACGTGCGCCTTTACATCGACGGCCACCTGCAGTTCGCCGAAGCGGATGAGTATCGCTATCACGAGGCGCTGGTCCATCCAGTTCTGTCATGGGGGGAAAACGCCCCCAAGTCCGTATTGGTTCTGGGCGGAGGCGACGGGCTGGCCGTGCGAGAGATCCTGAAACACCCCAGCGTATCGCGCATCGACCTTGTTGATCTCGATCCGGCGATGACCGACCTGGGGCGCAATCTGGCCCCCATCGCGCGCCTGAACGAAAACAGCATGGAGGCCTCGATTCTGAACGTCTACAACACCGATGCATTCAACTATGTCAAATCCACCGATCAAACCTATGATCGGATCATTATAGATTTTCCCGACCCCCATAACGAAGCGCTGTCAAAGCTCTATTCGATCGAGTTCTATGCCATGGTGAACAGCATTTTGAGCGACGATGGTGCTTTGGTCACTCAAAGCAGCTCTCCCTTCTTTTCACCGCATACCTATTGGACGATTTCCGAGACCCTTTCCGAGATTTTCCCGCAGGTGGTGAACTATCAGGTTTCGATCCCGTCATTCGGAGTTTGGGGTTACAACCTTGTGGCCAATGATCCGACGGCGACACTGGGCGAGGTTCCAGAGAGTGCGCGCTTTCTGACATCCGGTGTCTTTGAGGCCGCCCAAGTGTTTTCCGAGGACCTTCTTCCCAAGCGAGAACTGGCGATTAATTCCATCTTTGACCCAGGAATCTATCACGAATACTCGCGTGACGTTTCTGGCTATTGAGCTAGGTTTGCGACCGATCGATTTCCGTCTAGCTGTATGGTTCGCCGTGGCTGAAACAGGCGGCGAGCATGCCTGATCTATTCTGGTTGAGCGACGTACAGTTGGCACGCCTTGCGCCCTTTTTTCCAAAGCCTCATGGGAAGCCCCGTGTTGACGACAGGCATGTGTTGAGTGGTATTATTTCATTAACCGCAACGGGTTAAATTGACGAGATGCGCCCAAAGACTTTGGTCCGCGCAAGATCCTCTTTAACCGTTGGAAGCTGTGGAGCGATTAAGGCATCTTTGCCTAGATGCTGGTCGGCCCGGCAGCGAATGGCGACACGCTACGAAAGATGCCAAAAGCCTTTCTCTTCGCAATCGCTTTTGCTGCACTCGTTATTTACGGGTTAGATATCCTGAAACTAACAGTTGCGTGAGATTTCGCGTCTGGGTCTAAGAAAACTTTGCTCTCTTAGCTGTCTCAATTCAATACTGAAACACGTGGCTTTTTGGCGGAGAGTTTATTGCGATTTAGTGTAGGCATTGCTGTGTCAATTCTGGTGGCTGTGTCTATCGGAGTGTCGACGTTTATTGTTCATTCCCTGTGGTGGACAACAGCGCGCGACAATAGCCGCATGCTTGCAGCAGAAATAAACGGCCAGATCGCAAACACTGTCCGTATCGAGGTGGGCGTGACACTCAGGTCGGCCGAAGCCGCCTGGGCGGCCGTTCGTACGATTTTTGTTCAGAACGTCATCGCGACGCGACAGGCCGACAAGCGGGAGTTTGTTTTCCTGTCACAATTGCAGGCGCAGCCGAATATCTCATGGATGTTCTTCGGCTGGCCTGATGGAAATTTTTTCGCGTCACATCGCCTGGGTGACGGTGGGCTTGAGATGATTGAAATCGATGAGGGAATCCGCGACCGAATGCTGCGGAAAGACCGCTACATCTTCATTCCTGGTGACATACAGTTCGAAGAGCGGACCTTTACCGAAACATCTTATGATCCGCGCGAACATGCCTGGTTTAAAAACTTCATGGGCCTCAATTCCTCTGGGTGGATCGAAGCGCGCGACCTTCCGGATAGTGACAGAACCGTTTACGCCTTTGCCGGTCCGATAGACGTCAATAGAGCGCGACAAGGCGTTCTGGCAGTTGCGATCGAAACGGATCGTTTGTCACGGTTTCTTGCCACGCTTGCGCCCGGCGAATTTGGCGCGGCGTTTATCTTGAACGCCGATGGAAAGGTTATCGCGGTCCCCGATGCCGAAGCGGATGAGGTCACTCCGGCGCGCATGGGCGAGGGCAAGCTTTATGAAGTCGCCATGATCTCGGGCGAAAGGCTGTTGGCTGACCCACAAGCAAATGCCTCTGGTACATTGACGAAACGTGTCGTCATTGACGGCGTGCCTTATGCGGTGGCGCTGACGCCCCTGGGGTTTTACGGCTGGCGCGTTGCCACAGTCATACCTGAAGCGGCCTTTCTTTCGGGCATCGACGAGACGCTGATCAATCTGATTTACGTTTTGATCATTGTGGTGGTTGTTGCAACCGGATTAGCGATCTGGCTGATCCGCAAAGTTGTGGCAAATCCGCTGGCACGCATTGCCGAAGACCTCGGTAAAATTGAGCGCTTTGACGTCGAGCAGATTGAGCGCAGACCGTCCAAACTGTCTGAGCTTTCCAATCTTTCTGCGGCCACCGCCAGCATGGCGGCTGGTTTGTCAGCATTCCGAAAATACGTACCCACAGATCTCGTGCGCATGCTGCTTGCTGAGGGTATCAAGATACAGCCCGGCGGAGAGATGAAGCAGATCTCTGTTTTATTCTGCGACGTCACGGGTTTCACCGGGCTGTCCGAGAAACTTGGCCCCAAGATTACCCAACTGATGGAGCCCTTCTTTAGCGCGGCCTCCACGGCTATCGCTAAAAATGGTGGGACGATCGACAAATTCATGGGTGATGCTGTGATGGCGTTTTGGGGGGCGCCGCGCAAGGATGTGAACCACGCTGAAAACGCCTGCCGCGCAGCATTGGACCTTGTCGCTGCAGTGGACGCGTCTGGAATTGAAGATGATGACGGCAATCCCTTGCGTGTCAGGATCGGGCTGAACAGCGGCGAGGCTCTGGTCGGAAATATCGGATCAGAGCAGCGGTTAAACTACACCGCGATTGGCGATGTTGTGAATGTTGCCAGCCGGTTGGAAGGAGCCAACAAAGATTATGGCACGCTGATCCTCATTGGGCCGGAAACGAGACAACAGGCAGCCGACACAATCGTGGTGCGCGAACTGGACACGCTAACCGTATTTGGGCGCCTTGAAGAGCTTGTGGTCTACGAACTGATAGCGATGGCAGATGGGCGTGGCGGATCATTTGCCTGGATAGAGACCTATGAACAAGGCCTTGCGCACTACCGGGCAGGGCGGTTTGAAGAGGCTCTTGCCGCATTTGAGGTTGCAGACCGAAAACGAAATGGAGATCCCGCCTCAGTCGCAATGATGGCCCGTGCCCAAAGCCTGTTAGACAAGCCTCCACCAGAAGACTGGCGCGCAATTACCAGTACCAAAAAATAGTAGTAGCCACATCCGCCTAAGTTAGGTTCAGGCCCCCTTTTTTGATTTTCGTTTTGTGGTGCGGTTCACGGCGCGCAACCGACCGGTAAATATGTCTGACCTTTTCTGGCAAGCCGACGCCTTGATTAGCCCCATCCGAGTGGTCCAGTTTGAGCGTGAGTGCAGGATTGGCCTTGGGTTCCATAGTAACGATGAACTCCGGGCCGTTGTCCGACCTGATGTAGGCCGGAGTGTGGCGCAAGATGAACAGGTCCATCAATGCACCAATGACTTCTGTCGAGTTCAGCATCCGTATCGCCAGGAACGCTTTCCCGTCATCGGTCCGATGAAGAACGAAGTCATGTGACCAGACATGATTACGATGTTCGGGTCGGAGTCGAACACACGACCCGTCCACAGCGCGGCAGGGCATTGCGAAGCAAAGTCCTCAGAGGATTCAGCCAGAGACGCCCCATCTTTGTTTCATTGGCACTTTGAGGCCCTTACGTCGCCACAGGCGCTCGGCACGCTTGTTGTTGATCTGCTAGCCCGCGTCACTCAGAAGGGCTGCGATAAGGCTTTACCAGTATCGACCAGAATGGCGCATCAGCTTGATCGTGTAGGTAGCCAGCCAGTCTTCGCCGGCACGTCCAACTGGCAACCGTCTCTGCGTGGGCCGATGCTGACCCAAAACACGGCAGATCCGCCGCTCGGACACCCGCATCTTGTTACGAATGTGATCAATGCAAGCCCGGAGACTTGAAGGGCTAAGTAGTTTCCCTGTGCTGCTTCAGACCGGATCAGCTTGCCCAACGTGAGGTGTGACACGGCACGACGCAGCCGATCATTCTCCTGCTGAAGCCGCTCTAGCTCCTTAAGTTGGTCGGTTGCCATACCGCATACTGCTTACACCAGCGATAGAAGGTCTGTCTGTTGTCCGCACTTATCGCATGGTGTCTACGCGCAGCATCTCTTGGCCGTAAAACGCCTCAACCTTCCATAATTTAGTGACAATCACTTCCGGGTTGTATCGTTTGACTATCAGATCTGACCCTCGGGTACCTAACTATAGGGGCGGAACAATTTAGTGGGGGAGGATAAGCATTTATTAATCGTATAATCAATCTTATGTTAAATGAGAATCCTTGGAGTTGTCACCTAGTTACAAAATCGACGCCAGAAACCAGCAAGGTTGACCCACACGAATTCATCTACCATCCTATTTGCGTATAGTTTGTTTTATTGTGCGAACCTGCACGTTTGTTTTGGCAAGGTCGATGAAATGACCGATAGTTCACAAAAGACCTACGTGCATGACACTCATCGTCTGCGCGACCCCGCACACACCCTGAGTATTGTGCAACCATTTCTTCGGGAAATGGGTATAACTCGGATCGCGAATCTGACTGGTCTGGATCGGATTGGTTTGCCTACCGTCATGGTTGCTCGTCCCAATTCCCGATCTGTTGCGGTGTCACTTGGTAAGGGACTGTCGTTGCAGGCAGCGCAAGCTTCAGGCGTTATGGAAGCGATCGAATCCTGGCATGCCGAACGTGTGCGACTTCCGCAACGGCTTGCCAGACTTACCGATTTGGCTGATGAAGCGACCGTAGTGGATGTGGAGCGATTGCCTAAGGTCACCGGCGCGAAATTTGATCCCAATAGCAACATGTTATGGGTCGAAGGTCGGGATTTGAAAAGCCAACGGGCCTGCTGGGTTCCGCTTGAGATGGTGGACACTGACTACACCACGGCTCCACTCGCTGGACAACGCGCCTTTCCCAGAACAACAAACGGTTTGGCTTCGGGCAACAATGTCGCCGAAGCGAGTTGTCATGCGATTTGCGAATTGATTGAGCGGGATGCAACGACGCTGTGGTCTCATCAAACCACGACCGTGCGTATTGATCTCGGCACTGTCGACGACCCAAGATGTCAGGCGGCCATTGAAAAAGTCACCGGCGCAAATCTGGAGATCGGGGTGTGGAACACCACGTCGGATATCGGAATTGCCAGTTTTCGCTGCGTGATCTGTGAGGCCAGCGGGCAGCCTGGTCACATCGGCATCGGCGACGGGTGCCATCCGGATCGAGCAATCGCGTTGCTGCGCGCGGTGACAGAGGCTGCTCAGACCCGGCTAACCTATATCTCGGGCGCGCGCGATGATCTGGATCCGGAAGAATTCACTGACCAGGCGCAAACGGATCGGTGTAGATATGTGCGGGATCTGATCGATCGTGCCACTCCGACAGAGAATTTTCAGGACTGCCCGACGCATTCAACCAAGACATTCGAGGATGACCTGGCTTTGCTGTTGAACAGGTTAGAGGCCGTCGGGATTTCTCAGGTTGTGATCGTGGACTTGTCTCGGCCTGAATATGATCTATCGGTTGTTCGGGCGGTCATACCGGGCTTGGAGGCGCCACATGACGACGCGGATTATGTACCAGGACTAAGAGCGCTGCAGATCAGGCAGGAAACCGCATGACCGTCGTTGTATTTGTGGGCCCTACCCTGCCAGCGCACGAAGTCACCGCACGGTTGAATGCTGCGATCCTACCCCCTGTTCAGCAGGGTGATGTTTATCGCGCAGCCAAGGATCAACCGCACGCCATTGGAATCATAGATGGGTTTTTTGAAGGTGTGCCGTCAGTCTGGCATAAGGAAATCTTGTGGGCGATGGAACAAGGGATACCGGTATTTGGCAGCGCCAGCATGGGCGCCCTGCGAGCAGCGGAACTTGCCGATTTTGGAATGATCGGTGTTGGCGGGATCTTTAAGGACTACCTCAGCGGCGTTTTGCACGATGACGATGAGGTCGCGGTTCTGCACAGCCCGGCAGAACTGGGGTTTCAACCGCTCAGTACACCGATGGTATCGATCCGGGCCACAGTCAAACAGGCGCAGGCTCAGGGGATTTTACCTTCTGAAAGCGTCGCGACTATCCTAGAGCATGCGAAATCCAGACACTATCGGCGCCGCATTTGGCAGAACATCGGCAAAGAGTTAAGCGACTTGCCCGGAATAGAGGCCTTTTTAGATTGGCTACCCGACGGCCAAATTGATGCCAAGGCAGATGACGCCCGCGCGATGCTGGCCCTTATGGCGGATTGCCTGTCGCGGGGCACCCTACCCCCAATTCCCGTAACGCGGACCGAACCAACATTGGTGTGGAAACAGTTGCGCAACCGCATCGACACCAACGAAGCAAAGAACCACGCGGTGATCGACGAGTTGAGGTTAGACCCGGAACTGTACGCCGAATTGCGCAACCGCGCAGTGCTGAGCGTGATGGCACAGGAAGAGGCCGCCGAGCAGGATCGGCAACCTGATCGTGACGCCCTGATCCGGCAGATGACGGACCACAGGGCCATGGCTGGATTGTCTCATAAAACGCATTTGATGGAATGGCTGACCGCCAATGATCTGAACCTTGCGGAATACGAGGACATACTGGCGGATGCCGCTCGGATCGATGCGGCGGTCGCCGCGCGTTTGACGCAGTTGGAAGGGCCATTGCTGGCCGAACTGAAACGAACCGGAAAGTACACCGATCTACGGGAACGGGCGGCCGCCAAGGAAAAAGCTGCGATTGTGAATGGGCAACTTTCGGGCGCAGATCGTCTCCGTATGGTCGTGTGGTATTTTGAAACGCGCCTTAATCGGGACGTGCCGGATAACCTGGACGGCTACGCAACCTCGCTTGGCCTATCCGGGCGCGTGGAACTTGGTGAGTTGATCGAAGCAGAGTATTTGTTTTGCCACAGGGGTTCCTGTGCAGACGTCCTAAAAAGCAAGGTGACTTCCGCCCGACACGAGGGGTCGATTGATGAACACACATGAGACTGTAAGCGACGAAGAACCCGGCACACGGTTCCTGCTGTATCCGCAATCACCTTTTCTGGAACCGGGCGCGCAACCGGAGCTTGTCGAAATTTCGGCTCCGCAAGGTAGCATCGGGCCGGGGCCGTCCGGTCCGCGCATGTACACTGTAAATCCTGTCGGCAAAACCACACCTTACGGCGCCATTGTTCCCGGGCCAAATGGACCGGGTATGTATCTGCCTCCTTGGGACGGATACATCCAACCGCCCGCGATGCCTGATGAGTTAGGGAACTTCTTTCATATTGCCCCGTCGGACCCCTCATTTGAGGCGGCGCATTTGTTCGGGTCAGCTCACTTTACAATGGATGTTTGGCAAGGGTATTTTGACCGGCCGATCCCATGGCATTTCTCACGCGATTTCAACCGGCTTGAACTGTCCCTGCTACCCAGTCTGGACAACGCACATATTGGTTGGGGGTTTCTGGAAACGGGCGGCACACACGAACATGGAGACGAGTACCGCCCATATAGCCTGAACTTTGACGTTGTCTCCCATGAAATTGGACATGCCATTATCTATAGCGTCATTGGTATGCCGTCAGACGGAGATGCGTCGGGCGAATATTACGGATTTCACGAGTCCGCTGCCGATATGGTTGCCCTGCTTGCCTCGCTGCATTTTGGATCGGTTGTCGAAGCGCTGCTGAAAAACACGCGGGGAAATCTGTACACATTCAATCGATTGAACCGGTTTGCCGAACTGGGTGAAAACGCCCAGATCCGGATTGCCGCAAACACACGGTCCATGTCCGAATTTGCAGCAGGATGGTCCAGCGAACATGACCTGTCGGAACCGTTGACCGGCGCAATGTTTGACATATTCGTGGACATTTATCACGAACGCCTACTGGTGCATGGATTGATCTCGGCCGAAGAAGAACACCTGTCCGACCAGCTTGAGGACTCACCGGAGTACAGCGAGGTTATGCAAGGTATTTTTGATAGCCGCTACGCTGAAAATCCCGAAGGGTTTCGCATCGCTCTGCTCGAGGCACGCGACTATCTGGGAACCTATCTGGCTGATACGTGGGACCGGCTCGACGCGGACATGCTCAGCTATTTCGGCGTCGAAAAAGCACTGCTTGCTGTAGACCAGGAAATCACTGGCGGTGCGTTTCGCAACATCATCGAAGGCAACTTCCGCATGCGTGATATTGGTCTGACATCTGCCGGTCCACGTCTTCCCGACCCCGAGGAAGACAGCCACTCGGCCTCGGTTCGTACGCAGGTGCCAGTGTAACTTGTAAAATCCTTTATTTTTAAGCGGTTTTATGGCATGCAATCGGAAGAAGATTATTGGAACGCATTTGCTCGAATATTTTTCGAGTTTATTTTGAGGGGGAGATGAGGGTTCTGGCTTCGTCGATCCCATAATTGGGAGAGAGAGATATGCCTGAATCCTTGCTCAGTTTTTCAGAAGTGTTGATATATGGCCGTGAGCTCGAAGATTTAGAGTACAAACGCATTCCGTCCAAAGGGAAGGGCGCCAACAAGCATCTCGACGATCAATTTGGGGTGGAAAAAGGGGAGAAAGGTCCTCGGTTCGCCAAGATTTATGGCTTTGCCTTTGAGGGCACTTATTACGAAATGCCGGAGCCGGTGATCTTTCTGGTTCATGGTAAAGGTGAGCTGGTCGCTGATCCCGATAAGCCTGCAGACGACGCATCCCGAGCGCCGCAAGACCCGAGTATCGGCGGCGTCGCAGCGGCCGACTATCAGGTCGCCGATGGCATCCGCGTCTGGCGGTACGACAAATCTGACCAGACCATGCGTATGGACGTGATGACCGGCCAGTTCGAACAAGTCCTGCTGGACATCTATTTCGGCTTTGATAGCCCGGCTATCAGCGGTGCCAAAGTCAGCGGCGCGAAAGTAAGTGGGGCCAAGGTCAGCGGTGCCAAAGTCAGTGGCGCAAAGGTGAGCGGGGCCAAAGTCAGCGGCGCAAAGGTACGCGGCGGCGACTAAATCCAGTTTTTTAAAGTAAGCTCTGGGGCACCGGAACGCGGTGCCCCTTTGCATTTTAGAACCCGGCCTTTTTCAGACCTTCCACAAAGTGCTGCGTGTCTTCCTCTAGCCGATCCGGTTGAACGGTTGTCCACCGGGCCAGCGAAAAGTTTGGATGCGCCTCGCGGTGCTTTTCCCGGATCAGGCGGGCCATGTCCGTTTGACCCAGCTGAGCATAGCTGGCGGCCAGCATACGCTGCCCTTCAGTCGGATTGTTCATCTTGTTGACCGTCTCAATTACATCCTCATAGCGTCTGAGGTTGTAATACGCTCCGCCCAAGTGCCAAAGGTACTGATCCGGGAAATAGGGATTTAGACGCATTGCCTGCTGAAGATGCGTTATGGCCGTCTCGTTATCGCCCGAATGGGCCAGAGCATCGGCAAAGTCAGAGTGCATATCTGCGTCATTTGGGTTTAACGCCAGCGCCCTCTGATAGGATTGGATGGCTGCGTCATGCTCTTTGCGGTACAGGTGCACATAGCCCAATTCGCCGAAACCACGCGCGTCGGTCGGGTCCAGCTCAATCGCGCGCTGCGCCAACATCAGCGCCTTTTCCAGGGATTGTGACGGCTCTTCGGCCCAGGAATAACGCCAGTCGATATTTAGAGTTCGCGACAGCGCCGCTGCAGCACGGGCATATCCTTCGTCCCGTTCAAGGGCTGATTGATAGAAATTCTGTGCCTTGCGGTTGTCGTTTCGGGTATATTTGAAGATGTGGTGCTGACCTTGAAGGACCGAACCATAGGCCTCAAGATCGTTTGGAATCGCCTGAATCATGCGCTGTTTTTCATGCGACTCGATCATCACCGCAGTGGCCGCCACAATGCATTCCGTGACCTCATCAAGAATGTCGAAAATATCGTCAATCTTGCGATCGAACCGTTCGCCCCAGATCGTGCGCTCGGTGTTGGCATCAATCAACTCGGCGGAAATCCTGATCCGACTGGCTGAGCGACGTACACTGCCGCGCGCGACATAACGGACATTCAGTTTTTGCGCGGCCTCTTTCGGAGGCATCGATTGTGTCCTGAAGAAAAACGACGAGTTTCGGGCGATGATAAAAAGGTTCCGGAACTTGGACAGATTCATGATGATGTCGTCCGTCAGACCTTCGGCGATCCAGCTGTCGGACTCATCGCCGCCAGAGCTACTGAAGGGCAGAACGGCCACCGACGGCGTATCCGGCCGTTCGAATATGTCCCCTTTCAAATCCGGGCGCATCGTGCCAGCCATTGTTGCGCCGGCCACTTCGCTGCGGACGCAGTAGGTCGAGACAGGATTCATGATGTTCTTGAGCTGTTTTGGCCCCAGAAACTCGTACCCATATCGCAGGCGATTGCAGACCTGATCATACACGGCAGAGCTGACATAGACCCGCTCAGGCTCGGCTATCTCTTGCAACCGGGCCGCGATATTGACGTTGTCGCCGTGAATGCCACGTTCGTCTATCAGTATCTCACCAAGGTGAATCCCGGCCCGGAACTTGATTCGCTGATCCTGCGCGCGGGTTTTGTTCTGATCGCTTGCGATTTGATGCAATTCGACCCCGAATTCTACTGCGCTGGTGGCAGTTTCGAACAGGGCCAAAATCCCGTCCCCACGTACCTCAACCACTCGGCCGTTGTACTTTGCGCACGATGCCTCAAGCAAAGAAATCAATGCTTTCAATTCATTATAGGTATCCAGCTCATTCTCGCTCATGAGCCGGGAGTATCCTACGACATCAGCGAACAATACTGCGCCAAGCCGTTGAGTAATTGGAATGTCAGAAATTGTCGTACTCACAAGTGTTACTCTTTTTTCGGATTCGTAGCGGACCCGTAACCAACATATATCAAAAAACGTTTTTGACGACCGAAGCAGTTTTGATCGGAACTGATCACACCTCTGCGATCCGAGGTGGCCATGACCAGTCGGCGCAATCATTCGGCCCCAAAGTCACGATCGTATTCGCATCCAGTTCCTGTGCCAAAACGTTTCGGCGAACCATCCACTCGGATTTCAGAATGCCCACAACAACCATATCTTGAAACTCACCTTCAGCGAACCACGCTTGACGCATTGTCCCTTCAATCTGGAATCCTATCTTCGCAACAAGATCACGGCTGTGATGATTGTCCTCACGATAATAAGACGTTATGCGGTTCAGCCCCAACTGTCGAAATGCCAGATCCAGCACCAAAGCAGATGCCCGGAGCCCGACGCCGGATCTGCGCATTGCCTTGTTGACGAAAACTGCAACCACTGCATCGCGATTGATGTTCGAGATAGACTCGAGTCCGGCCAACCCAACGGCCTCACCTGCAGAGGACTCGACGATAAACCAACATTTGCGGCTGGCATCGGAAGACGTAAATGAATCTCTCCAAAATTCTTCGGCATGCGATGTATTGAGGGGCACGCGCGTTGTACGATCGAAACGCGCAAGGTCTTCAACGTCCTGAAACCAACTCAGAACGGAATCCAGATCTGCCCTTTCCATCGGACGCAACCTGAACGTGTTTTGTGAATTGTTGCTCACGATAAATAGTACCTTTGAAAGAAATCAGTAAAATCTGCTCGGACACTAGCACAAAAAATTCAAAATTACGAAATGAGATTACAGTATCTCTGTCCTCTGTTTAATTCACCACAAGAATTGAGTTTTTGGTGCAGGGGGTCGATAAGTGTGCTGTCCGGTCAAATACAACGGAATTTCCCATCCGCACCCCTGTTGGCTAATGATGGCCGCGGACGCTCTGAGCAAAGGGAACACTATCAATGAAATTACTGCGGTTCGGTCCCAAGGGCGCGGAAAAGCCCGGTCTTCTGGATGCCAAGGGCGCAATTCGTGATTTGTCGGGTGTGATTGATGATCTCACAGGCGAGTTGCTTGGCGATGAAGCCCTGGACCGATTGCGCAGGTTGGATACCGCAAGCCTGCCTCTAGTGGATGGTCAACCGCGGATTGGCGCTTGCGTGGGTCAGGTCGGCAAGTTCGTCTGCATAGGTCTGAACTACGCCGATCATGCGGCCGAAAGTGGGATGGAGTTGCCGCAGGAACCGGTAATCTTTTTTAAGGCAACTTCGGCCATTATTGGCCCCAACGACACGGTCGAAATCCCTCGTGGCTCGGTCAAAGCCGATTGGGAGGTGGAACTGGGTGTGGTGATCGGGAAAGAGGCCAAATACCTCTCGGAAGCCGAAGCCTTGAACCATGTCGCCGGTTATTGCGTCATCAACGACATATCAGAACGCGATTTCCAACTGCACCGTTCGGGCCAGTGGGTCAAAGGCAAATCCGCCGACACGTTCGGTCCTATAGGTCCATGGCTTGTGACACGGGATGAGGTACCCAATCCGCAGGACCTGCAGATGTATCTTGAGGTGAACGGGCAACGGTTTCAGAATGGATCGACCCGAACGATGCATTTCGGCGTGGCGACAGCAATCTCTCATCTGTCGCAGTTCATGTCGCTACAGCCGGGAGATGTGATTTCGACAGGCACCCCTCCGGGCGTGGGCATGGGCCAAAATCCGCCGACCTATCTAAAACCTGGCGACAGGATGGAGTTGGGCATCAAAGGCTTGGGCGTGCAACGGCAGAACGTCGTGCAGGGCTGAGCCCCCTGTTTGTGCAATTGTCACAATTTCCCGCAACAGAAAGAGGGCTAAAAAGTCACTCGGGCCAGGGCAGTGAATAAGTTTTGACGTTGGTGAAAAATTTCATCGCCTCGATCACGCCTTCCTTGACGCCGTTGCCGCTGTCCTTGATGCCGCCAAAAGGAGACATTTCGATCCGGTAGCCGGGCTGTTCCCAGATGTTGCAGGTGCCAACGTTCAAACCGTTGATGTAGGTAATCGCCCGGTTCAGATCATTTGTACAGACACCCGCAGATAAACCAAATGCGGTGCCGTTTGAGATCTGCATGACTTGCGCATCATCATCTGGAACACGAACGATCGGCACGATTGGACCAAATGTTTCTTCCATCACCAACTCGCTGCCGTGGGGCACCTTGTCGACGACGATCGGCGGCAACAGTGCACCGACACGGCCAGGGTGATAGAGGATTTCTGCGCCCTCTTGCGCAGCCTTCAGCACGCGGTTTTCGAACAACTCGGCGGCTCGTGCATGGATAACGCAACCCAATTGCGTTTCCGGGTCCTGAGGGTCACCAAACCGGATCGCTTTTGCCTTTTCCAGAACAAGTGGCACAAATCTATCTGCCACGCTTTCCTGAACCAGAATGCGTTTGATCGCGGTACAGCGTTGCCCCGAATTTCCTGTGGCCCCGGCTACGGCTATGCTGGCGGCCTTGTCCAGATCGGCGTCTTTTAGATCATTCAGAACGATCAGAGGATCGTTGCCGCCCAACTCCAGTGCCTGCCGTTTGTAACCTGCCTTGGACGCGATCATCTTGCCCACCGGCACACCGCCCGTGAAGGTGATTATGTCGATGTTTTCATTGGTGATCATCTCATCGCCTATGTCCTGCGGCCAGCCAGTCACGACCTGAAACATTTCGGGCGGCAGCCCTGCCTCGTACAGTATGTCCGCCAGCGTCAGGGCAGTCAGAGGGGTCAGCTCGGTCGGTTTGCACACCATGCAGTTATTGGTGGCAATGGACGGCGCAATCTTGTGGCTGACCATGTTCAGAGGATGATTGAACGGTGTAATTGCGCTGATGGTTCTGACCGGCTCGCGTTTGGTGAAAATCTTGCGCGCCTTGCCGTTGTGGGTCAGATCGCACGAGAAAACCTCACCATCGTCCTTCAGGGCCTCGGAGGCAGCGAACTGAAAAACGTCCTGCGCGCGCCTGGTTTCATAGATCGAGTGCTGATGGCAGATGCCAAGCTCAAGCGTCAGCCACTTTGCGAGGTTTTCGCGATTCTCACCAATCAACGCGCCGGTGCGCCGCAAAATCTCGCTGCGTTCGTAACGCGTCAATTTGGGCGTGTAATTTGCGGCGATCTCAAAAGCTTTGCGTACATGTTCAGAAGTACCGGCAGGGACGGTACCGACAACCTCACTCGTGTAGGGGTAGTGGACCGGGATTTTAGCATCGGTAAAGACAATCTCGCCGCCAATACGCATGCCTTCGTTGCGGATACCGGATGTGTTCATGATAACGTCCATGATAAAGGGGCCAACGCTATGCTGGCAAAAAACGGTGCTTCAAAATTGCGCAATGGCAGGCGCAGCGAAGTGTCGATCACGCAATTGAAGATGAAGGGAACGCCCCGCTCGGTCAATCCACTGTGGCAGTCCAGAGCTGGATTGCACCTCGGTATCCAAGTCTCACCAACGGTCTTAGTTGCCACTTTCGTGCGACCACGATCTGCGGAAGTTATGCGGCGAAACATTGTACCGGCCTCGGAAATGAACTGAAAGCCTGTCCGTGCTGGAAAACCCGGATGCAAAGGCAATCTCGGATACGCTGAGGTCGGTTTCATTCAAAAGGGCGAAGGCACGATCTAGCCTGAGGTTGTTGTAATACTGGCCGGGCGACATCTTTGTGTGCTGCTGGAACAGCCGTTCCATATGGCGTCTGGACAGAGACGCCTGATCCGCTACCGCCTCAAGACTGAGCGGCGATTCAATGTTGTCTCGCATTATTTGGACAGCTTCGACCAGCTTGGCGTTGCGCGTCCCCAAAAGGGCCGAGACTGGCGAAACTTGATTGCTGCCACTTTCTCCGACGCGTCGGTGCAAGCACATCTCGGACACGTTGATGGCCAGGGCGTTGCCGAACAATTCCTCGATCACTTCCAGCATCATATCGGTGCTGGCGTGCCCTCCCCCGCAAGTGCGCAGCTTGCCGTCAATCTCGTACAGACTCTGGGTTGGCGTCATTGTCGGAAAATACTCGCAAAACCCGGGGCGGTTTTCCCAATGAACGGTAAACTTCTTGTCGCCGATCAGGCCTGCCTTGGCCAAGGCAAAGGCCCCGGTGCAGATACCGCCAAAATCGCATCCATGTGCCTTTTGCCGACGGATCCAATTCAAAACCCGGGTGTCAAACGAAGCCATCGGCTCAGTGCCGGAACACACGAAGGTATAAGCCCCCTGCTCCAGATCATGCATGGGTTGGTCGGCTTGAATGCGGATTCCGTTCGAACACGTGACCGGCGCGCCATCTGCTGACAGGACATACCATTCGAACAATTGCTTTCGGGCCAGTTGGTTTGAAATACGCAAGGGTTCAATCGCTGCGCTAAACGCCAACATCGTGGTATTAGGCAGCAACAGGAAATGAAAGGCCTTGGGTGGTCCATCATAAAGAACGTCGACGGAAATCGCCCCCTTGGGCAGGAAACGTTGACTGACCACTACACCCCTCCTTCGCGTTCGAATACCGCATCGTTGCTGGCCTGCTGGAACGTTCGAGCAACTTAAAGTTATCAATAGATGTAAGACCCTTGGAAATCGAACGCTCATTTTGTATTTTGGATACAACTTACACCGACCGAGACCACTCTTATGCCCAGAACCCGCGCGATCGCACGTCAAAGTCTTCCAGAAGTCATCACAAATGATCTGCGGGAACGTATCCTAAGCGGAGAGATGGCCGAAGGTGAAACCATCCGTCAGGAGGCCCTTGCCGAGGATTACGATGTTTCGCGCATGCCGATCCGCGAAGCATTAAAACGGCTGGATGCCGAAGGCCTTGTGCAGCTGACTAACAACCGTGGTGCATCGGTGACTTCGCATTCGCTTTCGGAAATTGGCGAGATTTTTGACCTTCGCGTTCTTTTGGAAGTTGACCTGTTTAGACGGGCCATTCCGCAGATGACGGAAGCTGATTTCGCCAGATGCGAGAAGCTGCTCGACGACATGGAAAGGTCTTACGAAGCTTACAATGTCGGGCGATGGGGCAGCCTGAACTATGAATACCACAAAGCCCTTTATGCTGCTGCTGATCGTGGGTTGACCAATGAGATCCTGCAAAGGGTCAATCTGCAATCGGACCGCTATGTCCGTATGCATCTCAGCGTTATGGAACAGCGCGAGCCCGCCAAGCTAGACCACCGACAGCTTTTGTCGCTGGCACGCAAACGTCAGGTTGATGCCGCAGGTGAACTGCTGACCAAGCATATTCAACGGACCAAGGATCAGTTGCTGGCGATGGTTATTAAGACACGGAAAGGCGAAACTGGCTGAAGGTCCCCCATCCCTACCACAGTGGATGCAGGCACGCCACTTTGTGGTCTGACCCGCTCAGTTCTGGTGGCGCGGCGCGGCATTCTTCGGTTGCAAGCCAGCACCGTTGTGCAAAGGCACAGCCTTTGGGGATGTTCATCGGGGACGGAAGCTCGCCTTCCAGTTTGATCCGATCCTTTCGCGCGTCGGGATCTGCGCGAGGTGTTGTCGACAAAAGAGCCTTGGAATAAGGATGTCGAGGGGCAGCAAACAGCTTTTCTTTCGGTGCCTTCTCAACCGCGCGGCCTAAATACATAACGATCACGTCGTCGGCAAAATGCTTCACCACCGACAAATCATGCGAAATGAACAGATAGGCAAGGTTCAGACGTTCCTGCAGTTCGACCAGCAGGTTCAGAATTTGCGACTGGATTGAGACGTCCAGTGCTGAAACAGGCTCATCCAGCACCAGCACCTTGGGGTTCAGCATCAAGGCGCGGGCGATTGCAATCCGCTGCCGCTGCCCGCCCGAAAACATGTGTGGGTAGCGGTCGTAATGTTCGGGGCGCAAACCCACGAGGTCAATCATTTCACGCGCGCGCGCCTCGCGGTCGGCTGCGGACATCTCGCGGCGGTTAATTATCAATGGCTCTTGCAGGATTTGACCGATCCGTTGGCGCGGGTTGAGCGAGCCGTAGGGATCCTGAAACACAATCTGCACAGTTTCACGCATTTGGGCCCATTTCGACGGAGTTATTTCAACGCCATCGATGGTCAGACTACCCGAGGTTGGTTCTTCGATCATCGTCACCACCCTTGCGAGGGTGGACTTCCCACAACCGGACTCTCCTACGATCGCCAACGTTTTGCCCGGTTGCAGTTCGAAGTCCACGCCAGACAAGGCTTTTACCGTTGCGGCCTTCGACAACAACCCGCCTTTTACGGTGTAGAACCTGGCCAAATCACTGGCCTGAACGATGGGGGCGGTCATGCCAGCTCTCCGGTTGTTATCTTTTCAACGTAATGGCAACGAGCCTTGCCGAACTCCGCACTGTGCGGAGTTGGGGGCAACGATCGGCACAGATCATCCGCATATTGGCATCTGGGGCTGAACAGACACCCTTTTGGCCGGTCAAACTGCCCTGGAACGACGCCGGGAATAGTAGGCAGCATCTTCGACGTCGCCCGTTCCGGAAGCGCGTTAAGCAACGCAGTTGTGTAGGGGTGACGCGGGGTGCGGAACAGGTCTTTGACTGCCTGCTCCTCGACCTTTTGGCCAGCATATTGGACCTGCACCCGCTCGGCGGTCTCGGCGACAACGCCCATATCATGAGTGATAAGGACCAAACCCATGCCCTGCTCATCCCGTAGGCGAACCAGCAGATCAAGGATTTGCGCCTGAATTGTCACGTCCAGCGCCGTCGTCGGCTCGTCCGCAATCAACAGCTTGGGTTTGCAGGCGATGGCCATCGCAATCATCACCCTCTGGTTCATGCCGCCGGACATCTGGTGCGGAAACGCGTTCAGGCGGCTTTCCGGTGCGGGGATGCCGACCTGATCAAACAGTTCGATGGCGCGCTGGTGGCGGTCCTTTCGGTTCAGACCCAGGTGGATGCGCAAGGCCTCCTTGATCTGGAAGCCAACCGTGAAACAAGGGTTAAGCGATGACATCGGTTCCTGAAAAATCATGGCAATGTCTTTGCCGATGATCTTGCGGCGATCACGGGCCGAGATTTTGGTCAGATCAATGCCTTCAAAGCTTAGTTGGTCGGCCGTAATTGTGGCCGTCCAGGGTAGCAGACCCATCAATGCCAGCATCGACACCGATTTGCCCGAGCCACTTTCGCCGACGATGGCCATCAACTCGCCCTTGTCGACGGACAGATCAACGCCATCCACGGCGCGGAACTGACCCGAGGCGGTTGCGAATTCGACAGTGAGGTTTCGGATATCCAACAGGCTCATGTCGTCAGCTCCGCTTTAGCTTAGGGTCCAGCGCATCGCGCAGACCGTCGCCCATCAGGTTGATGGCCAGCACCGTGACCAGGATGGCCAGACCGGGGAACGTCACTACCCACCACGCGCGCAGAATAAACTCACGCGCTTCGGCCAGCATGGTGCCCCATTCTGGCGTGGGCGGCTGCGCTCCCATGCCCAGAAAGCCAAGGGCTGCGGCATCCAGAATGGCGGTCGAAAACGACAGCGCCGCCTGAACGATAATCGGAGCCAGACAATTCGGCAGCACAGTCTTGAACATCAGTCGGGCCTTGCTGGCACCGGCAACGCGAGCCGAGGTCACGTAATCCTTTTGCCGCTCTGCCAACACAGATGCCCGGGTCAAACGCACGTAATGCGGTTGAAACACAATGGCGATGGCGATCATCGCGTTGGTCAACGAGGGACCAAGGATAGCAACCAGAACCAGCGCAAGCAGCAGTGAGGGGAAGGACAGGATGATATCCATCACCCGCATTATCATCGTATCGACCCATTTGGGCGCGAAACCCGACAGCAGGCCGACAATCACCCCACCCGTCACGGCCACACAAACCACCACGATGCCGACAAAGAAGGAATAACGCGATCCCATGATCAGCCGCGACAGCATGTCCCTGCCCAGTGGATCGGTGCCCAACGGGAAGGCCCAATTGCCGCCTTCTTGCCACGCAGGGGGTTGCAGGATGTGATTGCGGAATTGTTCAGTCGGGTCGTAAGGGGCCAACAAAGGCGCAAAGGCCGCGCAGAAGACAAAAGCGGCAAAGACCCAAAGGCCCATCACCGCACCGCGGTTTTCGCTGAAGTAATACCAGAACTCTCGCAGAGCGCTGGGGCGGTCTTCGGTTCTTGGTGGGGTCGCGGACAATTCAGCCATCATCGCCTCCGGATTTTGGGGTTGATGACGCCGTAAAGGACATCGACCAGCAAGTTCACCAGCATGACGATCACGGCGATCATCAGCAGGCCGCCCTGCACCACCGGGTAGTCGCGGCGGAAAATGCTGTCGACCATCCACTTGCCGATGCCAGGCCAGCTAAAGATTGTCTCGGTCAGGATCGCTCCGGCCAGCAAAGTGCCGACCGACAGGCCGATCACTGTAATCACCGGGATCAGCGCATTGCGCAGCGCATGCAGCCCATTGATCCGCGCGGGGGCGAGGCCCTTGGCGCGGGCCGTGCGGATGTAATCCTCACCCAACACTTCCAACATGGCCGAACGGGTCTGGCGTGCAATTACGGCCAAAGGGATCGTGCCCAAAACGATGGTCGGCAGGATCAGATGGCGTACAGCCGATCCAAACGCCCCCTCCTGCCCGGACAGCAGACTGTCGATCAACATGAAGCCCGTGACGCTTGGAAAGTAGTACAGCAGGTCGATCCGGCCTGAGACAGGCGTCCAACCAAGGTTGCCGGAAAACACGATGATCAACAACAGCGCCCACCAGAAGATCGGCATGGAATACCCGATCAGCGCAGAAGACATCAGCGCCCGGTCGAAGAATTTGCCCCGGTTCACAGCGGCAATAACGCCAGCAGGCAGCCCTAAAGCGACAGCAAAAATCATGGCGCAGATCGACAGTTCCAGCGTCGCGGGAAACAGGGCAAAAAATTCGTCCCAAACCGGCTTCTTGGTGACAAAACTTTCGCCCAAATCACCATGCAACACACCAACCAGATAGTCCCAGTATTGCTGCAGAACCGGTTTGTCGAAGCCAAGCTTCTCGACCATTTCCTGATAGCGTTCTTCGGACATTCCGCGTTCACCGGCCATAACGATGATCGGATCGCCTGGAAGCACCCGAATGAACATGAACGAGATCAGTGTTACGCCCAGAAATGTCGGAATGAACATGCCGAGGCGGGTAAGGAAATAGCCAAACATCAGCGGCCTATGATTGTTAGTTCTTTGGGAAAGCTGGTCAGCGACCGGCAACCGTCTTCGGTCACCAGTACGTCATCTTCGATCCGAACGCCGAAATTGTCCAGGTCATAGAGGCCCGGCTCGTTTGTCCAAACCATGCCCGCGCGCATGATCTGGCCGTTGCCACGCATGATGTAGGGCGCTTCGTGCACATCGCGGCCCAGCCCATGACCGGTCTTGGTGCGGATACGATCTGCATAGGGCGAGGCCTCGAGCACGCTGGTCACCGCGTCGTCGATATCGTGGGCCGTTACGCCGGGTCGGCAAGCTTCGAACCCGACAAGGTTGGCACGCAAAACCGTGTCGTAGACCGCCCTGCCCTCATCTGAGGCTTCGGCGACAAAAAAGGTGCGTGTGATGTCGGCGGCAAACCCATGCTTGCGTGCGCCGAAATCGAATAGCAGCGCGTCGCCTGCTTTGATCTGATAATCCGCGCGCGCTTTACCATGCGGTTGAGCCGAGTTTCCTCCGGCTGTCACGATAGGCGAAAAGGCCAGCGACGCAGCCCCTTCTGCGAACAGCGTTTGGATCAAGGCCTGCTCAATCTGTACTTCTGTCTGACCAACACGAACATCCGCAATGACTCGTTCCAGTGCTCGTTCCGAGATATCAATTGCCGCTTGCAGCGCTGCAATGTCATCGTCCGTCTTGATGATGCGCAGGCCGGAAATCTCGCGCTCAGCATCCACGATCCGCAAGTTGGGCAGGGCTCTGGTAAATGCCTTGGAGACAAAGACGCGCATCACCTGCCCTTCGACCGCCAGAGATCGCGACGGCATATGTTCAGCCAGTGCCGCGAAGGCATCGTCATAGCCTGTCTGATCGCGCCAGTCGAAGACAGCGCCGTCAAACCCGACCAGCGCCCAAGAGCCCAGTTCTAGGTTCGGCACAATCGCTGCCGGTACGCCTTCGGCCGGGATCACGACCACAAAGGGTCGCTCGTTGCTCATGAAGGGTTTTACCAAAGCGCGGGTAAAATTCGGACCGGGCACCAGTGCCACGGCATCTACTGACATGTCCTTTGCCAGTTGTTGGTACTCGGACAAATCCGGCATTCGCGCCGACCTCCCAATAAAGAAAACCGGAGCCGCCAATTGGGCGGCTCCGGCCGTTGAGTGGTGGTTTATTCGACGCTCACACCGTAGAAGATGTGGCCGCCCAACGGGTGCACTTTATAGCCCTGAACCTTATTGCTCATCGGCATGTAAACGACCGAGTGCGCAATGGTTGCCCACGGAGCCTGCTCTTTGAAAATGACCTGGGCATCTTCATACAGCTTGGTACGTTCAGCCTGATCCGTGGACTGTTTGGCCTTCAGGATCAGATCTTCGAACGGCTCATGGCACCATTGTGCTCGGTTCGACGCTTCACGACCGTCACAACCCAGTAGGACCGCCAGGAAGTTGTCTGGGTCGCCATTGTCACCGGTCCAACCCAGAAGAACGGCACCATCACGGTCCAGATCTTTCGAACGCGACAGGTACTCACCCCATTCGTAAGACACGATCTCGACGTCCACGCCAACCTTCGCGAAATCCGCCTGGATCAGTTCAGCCATACGGCGCGCATTCGGGTTGTACGGACGCTGTACCGGCATTGCCCATACCTTCATCGACAGGTCGGAAACACCTTCGGCTTCCAGCATCGCTTTGGCCGCTTCTGGATCATAGGCATCGTCGGTGATCGCGTCGTTATAGCCCCACATGGTCGGCGGGATCGGGTTCTTTGCAACCTGGCCCGAGCCCTGGAACACCACGTCGATGATCGCGTTCTTGTCGATTGCCATGTTCAACGCCTTGCGGACGTTCGGGTTGTCGAAGGGCGCCATTGTTGTGTTGTAGGCCAGATAGCCAACGTTCAGGCCTTCCTGCTCCAACATGTTGATGTCGGCATCATCCTGCATCGCCTGAATGTCAGCCGGGTTCGGATACGGCATGATGTGACATTCGCCGGCCTTCAGCTTCTGATAGCGCACGGATGCGTCCGGAGTGATCGCAAAGATCAGATTTTCAACATCCGCAGGTGCCTTCCAGTAGTCGGCATTCTGGGCATAGCGGATCACGGCGTCTTTCTGATACGCTAAGAACGAGAACGGGCCAGTACCAATGGGTGCGGTGTTCAGCTTTTCAGGCGTCCCGGCTTCCATCATCGCATCTGCATATTCTGCAGACAGGATCGAAGCGAAGTCCATCGCCATGTTGGCAACAAACGGCGCCTCAGGCTTGGTCAGAGTGAATTTGACGGTGTAGTCGTCGACCTTTTCAATGGACTCGACCAGATCGGGCATACCCATACCCTTGAAGTATTCCCACGTACCGCCAGACACCTGATTATAGGGATGGCTGTCATCCTTTTGGCGCATGAACGAGAAGATCACGTCATCCGCGTTGAAATCGCGGGTCGGCGTGAACTCGTCATTCGAATGGAACTTCACACCCTGACGCAGCTTGAATGTGTACTCCAGGCCATCATCACTGGCTTCGACGCTTTCGGCCAGACCGGGGATAACGTTGGTTGTGCCGGTTTCGAATTCCAGCAGGCGGTTGTAGATCGGGTGCGATGAGGCATCAAATGTGGTTCCGGCTGTAAACAGTGCGGGATCGAACCCCTCGGGTGAGCCTTCTGAACAATAAACCAGCGTGTTGGCCTGCGCGGCTGCGCTGGACAGGGCAATAGCCGCTGTTGCAGCCAAAAATTTGAGTTTCATGATTGTCTCCCAGAAAATTTTCAATCGGCTTTCGCGTTGCTTTTGTTGACCAAGCAATTTCTGACGACTCTCATCGCCGCGAAATCTGTGCTCAATGTATCCAAAATACAAAATCCATTGTCAACTCACTTTGAGAGTTGAAGGAATGTGTGAACCAATGCACCTCGCAAAGCCGAGAGACTACACATCTCGGTTTCATTGATGATTGCAAAGATTGACGAGTGATTACGGCGTGAAGGTCGGCGCAACACCAACCGGGGGTTGATCTTGAATATATGCACCCACACGGTTCAAAACTTGAGTTCTAGGACATCCCGGGCGGGTCGCAGCACCAAGGTTACGCAGGTTGCCGGGCCCCTCAAAAGGAACAAAGCACAAGGGCCACTTGTCTCGCTTGAATTGCTCGGCAGCCAGGGCCGACACAATTGTACAATCATCAGAATGACAAATGTGTCGGCAGATCGTTTCAAACCTCAGCGCGCTCAGATCAAACCGCTTGGCGACTCGGATCGCAGGATCAGCTTTGGGCAAACGGTCCTCAAGTTCATAGCCAAAACTGTGAGGAAGCCGGATGAAGTCATGCGGAGGCACATCCTCTGGCGCAATAGAGGGAAGCATACAAAGTGGGTGCCCTTCACGCATGGCCAGAAACAACGGCTCGGCCCAAATTGACGTGAAAGCCAGAGCGTCGCTGTTGTTGACTTTGGCCACCAGCGCCATGTCCAATTGATGATCTTCCACCATCTGCAACATGTTTTGCGGAAGGTCCTCGATCATGGTCACACGCATCCGCGGGTACAGATCGCTGAACAACCCTGAGAAGTACTGCGTCAGGTAGGGTGCAAGCGTTGGCGTCATGCCAATCCGGTACGTGACGGCCTCGGGGTCGCGGTATTGGGTCGCAGTGTCGCGGATCTGTTGTGCATCAGACAGGATGGATTCAGCTATTTTGAGGATGCTTTGACCAAATGCCGTTGGGCGCACTTCGTTATTTAGTCGTAGAAACAGTTCAACACCCAGTTCGTGTTCCAGCTTCTTGATCTGGTTCGATAGTGCAGGTTGCGAAACGTTGCACGCAACCGCCGCCTGACTGAACTTGCCATGTTTTGCAATGGCGAGCACATACTCCAAATCTCTGAAATTCATCCGCTCAATCTCTCTGCGGTCATACAAAAGCGGCTCGAAACCACCCCTTTATTTACCTTAAAGCGGGTAAAACTGCATGAAATCCCGATCAACTCCGCTGACAAAACTGTTAACCGGCGCATTCGAATAGAACATCACGCGTGGCAGGAAAATTGTAACCTGTTGATTTATTTGATGTGGCATTTCCGGATTCTCACGGAAACCGTGACTATTTGCGTTGGTTATACGGCCGATTTGCAGGATGAATTTCAGATGACCCGGGGTGCCGTCTACCCCTTTGCTACGTGGAATGCCCGACACACAGGGCGGACTGCCAAACGTAACAATTTATGACGGAGTACCCCATGCTGTCCCAACTTCTGACAAGCCTGCGCGCTCGTCTCTTGACCACGTCTACAATAGCGCAAGAGACCACCCGCGACGGCCAAACCCTTTTCAACAACTTCTTTCAAAGCACCGTTGTAGATGACACCCCGGCTTTCGTGCTGGCAAATGACTTCTCGCGTCTGCTGAACTTTGGTGAAATCATCACCAACAACGCCGTTGCCGCCGTTGCCGCCGTTCAAGCGCAGGGGCAGGATATTGATGTGTTCAACTTCCGCTCTGGGCGGATCGAGGCGAACAACGGCCCCGACGCATTGGCCACCGGCGTTCAGGTCACCGGCAGCGCACAGGTTCGCAACTTTGGTGAGATCGCGGGTGAATTTAACGGCGTTCAGTTTGCAGGTGCTCAAAGCTCGGGCGGCCTGGACAACTTCCGCGGCGGCGTAATTAGTTCTGACAGCCGCGCAGTCGACATTCAGGGCCAAGGCATTGATGTGCGCAACTTCGGTGACATCATCGGCACCGGCGATCAGCGCAATGGCACGATTTACACCAACAGCACTGCCGAAGACATCTCGATCTCGAACTTTACGGGTGGCACGATTGACGCGGGCGAAGGCAACCAGGGCGCGGGCATCTCGTTGCAGATCGGCGATGAGGTCGGCGATCGCGTGGAAACCGACATCTTCAACGGTTTTGGCGCGACAATTCAAGGCCGTGGCCAAGGGGCCGCCAATACCGGGCTGGCCGGCGACGGCATTCGCATTGACGACGGTGCCGAAGGTGCCACGTTGGAAACCGAGATCGTCAACAGCGGTCTGATCTCGACCGAAAGCAACCAAGGCACGGCCGCCGGTATCCGCATCGCGGATGGCGTAAACGCCGAAGGCGAGATCCTGAACACGTCGACCGGCGTGATCGAAGGCCCGCGCAATGGCCTTTACATCGGCAATGGTGAACATGATCTGGACGTGCTGAACTTTGGCACCATCCAATCCGGAAGCCGCGCGGTGAACATCGACGGCTCAGGTGTCAACCTGATCAATGGCGGCGACATTCTGGGAAACGACGACCAGCGTAACGGCACCGTTTATGCCGATGGCACCGCAGATGACTTCTCGGTCCGCAATCTGGCCAATGGCACAATCGACGCGGGTGAGCACAACCAGGGCTCGGGTTTTGCAGCAGAAATTGGTGGAGCCGCAGACGGTGCCAACACGTTCTCGCTGGAAAACGATGGCCTGATCCAGGGTCGGGGCAACGGCGCAGCAAGCACAGGCCTGGCCGGAGATGGTATCCGCATCGGCAACCCCGGAAATCAGGGCATCGCCGAAGCGACCATTGTCAACCGTGGCGAGGTGCGCTCGGAAGGTGCCATCGGCACTGTAGCCGGTGCGCGCGTTGTGGATGGCGTGAGCTTTCAGGGCGAATTTACCAACGCCGGCACAATCTCGGGTGTCCAAAACGGCGTCTACTTTGGCAACGCGGATCATACGGGTGGCCGTTTCGTCAACGAAGCAGGAGGAGTTGTGTCCTCGGACAGCCGGGCCTTCAACATTGATGGCACGGGGCTTGAGGTCGACAACCAAGGCAACATCCTTGGCACCGAAGATCAGCGCAACGGTACGGTTTACGCTGACGGAACCGCGGATGACTTCTCGGTACAGAACTCAGGTCTGATTGACGCTGGTGACGGCAATCAGGGTTCTGGCTTTGGTGTGGAAATCGGTGGTGCAGAAGATGGTGCCAACACATTCACACTGGAAAACACGGGCGTGATCAACGGGCGCGGAAACGCGGGTGCGGCCACGCCGCTTGCCGGTGATGGCATTCGTATCGGCAACGTTGGCAACACCGGCACTACCGATGCGACGATCTCCAACTTTGGCGGGATTTTCTCTGAAGGCGCCAACGGCACGGTCGCCGGCATCCGAGTTGTCAATGGCGTGAACTTCCAGGGCACATTGCTTAACGCGGGTGCCATCGAAGGTGTGCAAAACGGTGTCTACTTTGGCACTGGTGACCATTCGGGCGGGTCGTTTGTTAATAGTGGCACCGTTTCCTCGGACAGCCGGGCACTGAACATCGATGGTAACGGGCTTTCCGTTCAGAACCTGGGTGCCATTTTAGGTACAGGCAATCAGCGCAACGGCACAGTCTACGCTGATAGCACGGCAGACAACTACACCTTCACCAACACTGGTCTGGTGGACGCGGGCGAGGGCAACAACGGCTCGGCTGTTTCGCTGCAAACCGGTGACATTTCAGGCGATGTCGTCTCGGCAGCGATTGTAAACGAAGGTGTCTTGCAAGGCCGCGGCGATGTAAGCGAGGGCAATCAGGTTGGCGATGGTCTGCGCCTGTTCACGGGTCAGGAAGACGCGTCTTTTGCCGGAGTTGTCATCAACGAAGGTCTCATCGCCGGGTCCGACCAGTCGGACGCTGCAGCCGGTATTCGTATCGATGGCGGCTTGAACCTTCTGGGTGCGATCCTGAACGAAGGCGAGATCCGAGGCACTGTAAATGCGATCGATGCATCGGATGCTGGTGACGTTACCATCGTCAACGACGACGAAGGAGTGATCAACGGCAATGTCCTGCTGGGCAACGGCAATGACATTTTCGTCGATCTGGGCGCCACTAATGGCGACATCAACGGTGGCGCAGGTGATGACGTTCTGATCGCTGGCGATGCAGACAACGTTCTGACCGGTGGTCTGGGCAATGACTTCATCGACGGAGGCGGCGGCATCGACACAGCCGATTTCTCGGATCTGGATGTTGCGGTAGAGGTCCGTCTGGACGCCAATGGCAACGGCACCGCCACGCGCGATACCGGGTTCAACGTCTCGATCGTGGATGCGGCTGTTGTGGCTCCGGACCAGTTTGGTGCGAATATCCCGGATGGAGGCTGGTTTGTAGAAGAGGCCGTTCTGGGCAATCTGTACTACAACATTCACACCTCCGACTTTCCTGCCGGGGAAATTCGCGGGCAATTGCTGGTCGACAGCGATGTAACCGAAAACGGCATCCGCACAGTTTCGCTGAGCGGCGGTCTGGACGCATCGCAAGAACCCGGGCCGACATCGGATAGCGAAGCCACCGGCAACGCGACCGTTGTCATCACTCAGAACCTGGCAACAGGCGAAGTCACCTACTCGAGCGAGTTGAGCGTTGTGGGCCTTAACGAGGCCGACCTGAACACGCCGATCCCCGGTGTCGTATCAGCCATCCATCTGCACAACGCACCAGCGGGCGCAAACGGCCCGGTCGTGCAGGACACGCTGGTGGACGCAGGCGCGACGCTTGATGTTGATGCAACAGGCGGCACCGGAGTTGTCGGTCTGGACGTGATCGACAATCAGATCGAAACCGACGTGCTGGTCTCTATCGAGAATGTCATCGGCTCTGACGATGGTGATGTGATTGTCGGCAGCGATCTGGAGAACGTTCTGAACGGCGCGGATGGCGATGACCTGCTGAACGGTGAGGGCGGCAATGACGTCCTGATCGGTGGCGAAGGCGCTGACACCTTCCTGTTCCAGGGCACCTTCGGTGATGACACAATCTCGGACTTTGAAACGGGCGTCGACAGAATTCAGATCGGAGATCTGGGTCCTGACTTCGACGGCGGTCCAAGTACCGTTCAGGATGGTGACGACGCCGTCATCAGCTTCGGCGACGCAGGCTCGATCCGTCTGGCCGGTGTCGATGCCGCCGATCTGAGCGAAAACGACTTCATCGTCTAATTGAACAACAGCGGGGCGGCCCTTGCCGCCCCGTTTGCCAAACCGGAAAGGGTTCCCTGATGTCCCAGAAAACCAATCCCGTGAAAGCCGCCTGGGGGTCGTTGCGCAAGGGTTTTGTTGCAGTTGCCTTCTTCAGCTTGTTTCTGAACCTTCTTATGCTGGCCGGTCCGCTTTACATGTTGCAGGTCTACGACCGCGTCCTGACCAGTCAAAATGTCGACACCTTGATCGCGCTGTCAGCATTGTTGGCCGGTGTATTCGTCGTGGTCGCCTGCCTTGACCTGATGCGGATGCGCATTTTGGGACGTCTGGCCGCCCGCTTTGAGCTGAACGTTGGTGCCCCAGTTCTTGGCGCTGCGATGCGCCGCCGTGTCCATGGTGAAGCCGATGCTGGTGAAAACCTTGTCGAAGACGTGAACGGCTTTCGCGAATTCATCTCGGGAACCACGCTGACCGCGTTTTTCGACGCGCCGTGGATCCCGCTCTATCTGTTGGTCCTTTATGCCCTACACCCGTATCTGGGTCTGCTTGGTTTGGCCGGTGCCGTCATGCTGACGATCATGGCTCTGATCAACAACTCGCGCGCCCGGGAACCGATGCGGTCGGCTTCGCAAGCGCGCGGTCGTTCAGATGCCTTGTTCAGCATCAGTGATAAAAACGCCGAGCTTGTTCAAGCGCTTGGCATGAAATCCGATTTGCTGCGACGCTGGACCTCGCTTCAGGCGGAAGCCCATCAGCACAAGACCCGCGCCGCTGACCGGGTTGCCAGTTTTTCTGTCGTGTCCAAGACCGTTCGGATGGGTTTGCAATCGGCCATTCTGGGGCTTGGCGCGGCACTGGCCATCACCGGAGAATCCACCGCTGGCGTCATGATCGCGGCAACCATCGTGCTGGCCCGCGCATTGGCCCCAATTGACCAATTGATCGGTCAGTGGCGCAGCTTTCTGGCCGCGCGCGGATCTTACTCCAAGCTGACTAAACTGACCGAAGAGTTTGCCGAAGCCCCACCCAATCTGCACCTGCCGCGCGCGTTCAAATCTCTGGACGTCAAGATTGCGCAGGCAGGCCCCCCGCGCGCCGTCAACGCCTCGCTCCGCCAGATCGACTTTGGCCTTGTGCCCGGAGATGTGTTGGCAGTTATCGGGCATAGCGGTTCGGGCAAGACCACCTTGGGCAAGATGATTGCCGGTATCTGGCACCCCCAACGGGGCGAGGTTTTGCTGGATGGCAGCCCGATGTCCAAATGGAACCACGAGGATCTGGGCAAACAGATCGGTTATCTGCCACAGGATATCGAGCTGTTCGACGGCACGATCCGCGAAAACATCGGGCGCTTCTCTGTCGCCATAGACGATGCCGAAGTGCTGCGTGCCGCACGCGAAGCCGGTGTGCACGAAATGATCAGCGCCCTTCCCGATGGATATGAAACGCGCATCGGTCGGGGGTTCTTTTTGTCCGGTGGTCAACGTCAGCGGCTGGCACTAGCCCGGGCGCTTTATGGCGATCCGTTTGTGTTGATTTTGGACGAGCCGAATTCGGATCTGGATGCCGAAGGCGAACAGGCCCTGCGTGATGCGATCACGGCAGCGCAGTCCCGCGGCGCAATTGCCATCGTCATGACCCATCGTCCTGCAACGTTGCAGGCTGCCAACAAAGTAATGGTTCTGCGAAACGGCGCTCAAACACAGTTCGGGGATAAAGAGGACGTCCTTAAGGTCAATCGCCGGAACGTTCTGGACAAACCGACTCAATCCGGGGCGCAGGAACCTACCGCGCGCTCTGCCAATACAACTCAGATCAGCGGAGCTGCCCAATGACCAAGTTGATGAAACGCACACAATCCCCGAACGTGCTTACCGCCCAGGATGTGCAAGTATTGGACATCACGACCGAAGCCTCTGGCATCAAACGCTATGTCCTGTTTGGGTTGTTTACCCTGATGGCTTTCGTCGGCGGCAGCATCTATTGGGCCTTCGCCTCGAAACTGGATGGGGCGGTCGTCGCGCCAGCATCGTTTGTGGTGGAAGGTGACCGCAAAACGGTTGAACATCTGGACGGTGGCATCATTGACTCGATCTTGGTCACGGATGGTGAATTCGTTCAGGCAGGTCAGCCCCTCGTACGGCTTGACACCTCAGATTTCGACGTAGATCTGAGTGTTCTGGGCAGCCAATTGGGCGAGTTGTCGGTCCGGCGCGCCCGCTTGCTGGCGCAGATTAACGGCACGGACAGGTTTGACGAGCCAACCGCTTTGGCCGGGTTCAGCGATGGAATGCAGCGGCTGCATTGGTTGTCGCCTTACCTGACGCAGAAACAACTATTTGACGCCGAAGCCCGCGCCCGCCGGACCGAGGCTCAAATCAACGCGCAACGCATTCAGGGGCTGCGCAATCAGATCGCCGGCCTGAACGAACAACGTCTCTCGACCCAAAACCAGAAGGACATCACGCAGGTTGAGCTGTCCAATCTGAAATCCTTGCTGGACAAAGGGCTTGTGGCCGTCACACGGGTCAGCGCGCGCCAGATCGAAATGGAACGTCTGGGCGGTGTCGATGCGTCGTTGCGCACCCAGATCGCGCAGGCCCAGGACCAGATGCAAGAGTTGCAACTGTCCCTGCTCAGCCAACAAAAGCTGCGCGACGAGGTGATCGCCGGAGAGCTTGCGGTTGTGGATGCCCAGCTTGATCTGATCCGGTCACAATATTCAGGGGCATTGGAACGGTTGAAACGAACACAGGTCCTGGCCCCTTCCAGCGGGCGGGTCGTTAATTTGGCAGTATCTACAACCGGCGGCGTCATTCGCCCCGGAGAGGCGATCATGGATATTGTTCCCGCCAATCAAGCCCTGATCGTCGAAGCACGTATCAAGACCGCCGACATCGACAAGTTGCAGATCGGTCAGGCAACGCGCATTCGCCTGTCAGCCTTTACGCAGACCGATGTGCCTGAAGCCAGCGGCCGGATTTTTGACATCTCAGCCGACGCGCTGGAGGACGATCGCACAGGCGAGCCTTATTACAAAGCCCGGGTGAAACTGGATGCCGATCAACCCACCGAAGTCGCCGCACTGGATCTGTTGCCAGGAATGCCCGCGGATCTGTTTGTGAAAACCGGCGAGCGCGCAGTAATCAGCTACCTGTCACAACCAATCAGTGACCGGCTCGCCAAGACTTTTATCGAGTAACTTATTTTGCCCGCATCCGGCTTGCCGGGTGCGGGTCGTTCACGTCTTTCTCGTGACTAAATGCTGCAGGTTAGACGCCGTATCGCGCCATGAACATATCAACGGCCTGCGTCGCAATTGCATCCAACTCTGCTTTGGAAAAGCTCTTTTGAACGCCAATGGCAGCGCGGGTCCAAATCCGAACCTTGCATAGTTCACTGAACTGTTCGGCTGCCAATTGCAGGTTGTCGATGGCCAACTCTCCCTTGTTGACCGCCTTTTCCAGATACTCGACCATCTGGCGCTGACCGTTCTGCGGCCCGGCCTCATAAAATGTTTGGCCCAACTCCGGGAACCGGTCACGCTCGGCGATGCAGATGCGGAACATCTGTTGCGAGAAGTCCGAGACCAAAAAACTCGTGAGCTCTGTTGCAGCGATTGTCAGAACTTCGCGTGCCGGTTTGCAATCGTCCACCATCGCCACGACGTTTTCCGCCATCCGTCTACACTCGACCTGCGCCACTTCCATGAAAAGCAGCCGCTTATCGGGGAAATAGCTGTATAGCGTGGCCTTAGAGACCCCGGCAGCACGGGCTATATCGTCGACGCTTGCACCTTCGAAACCATCCGCCATGAAAACCTCTCGGGCTCCGCGCAGGACCTGATCAAATTTTCGGCCTGTACGCAGAATGACGGCTGCTTCGGTCATGTACTCTCCTTCGGTCGATTGGGTGACAAATGTTTAAACCGTTCAGTTCAGATACAACAAATCGCACAATTAGCAGGCATCTGGCAACACAGATGACGTTAGGTTTTCGATTAACCAGTTAAGTTAATTTACAACGCGCGTCCCCAAAGCCCTATAATTGGCCCGTCATATCTTGCAGCCTGTGTGTTACGTGCTACCACTTTGCACATGGTCGATATCTTTCTGCGCACACTGCCCTTTTTTGCGATCATCGGCTTGGGATACTGGGCTGGGCGCAGTCGATTTTTTTCTGAAGAAGCAACGGCGTACCTGACGAAATTCGTTTTCTATTTTGCGCTGTCGGCCATGCTGTTTCGCTTTGCCGCCACCCTGCCCTTTGCTGATATTTTCAATGCAAGGCTAGTCGTTGGATACTTGATCGGAACCGCCGCTGTGTACGTCTTGGCGACGGTTGTCGCATGGATACGTCGGCTTGATATCCCGACCGCAGCGGTAGAGGCGCAATGCGCGGCCATCGGCAATGTCGGTTTTCTGGGCCTGCCCATGCTGGCGCTGCTGTTTACCGAAGCCGCGATTGGCCCGGTTATGCTGGTTCTGACGGTTGATCTGGTGGTTTTTTCATCCCTGATCGTCATCTTGATAAATGGCGGGCGCGACGGGCGGTTGAAACCTGCAACCTTCCGACTGATCGGGATCGGGTTGATCAAGAATCCGATGATCGTTTCGATCTCGGCGGGAATGCTCTGGTCCGCGTTGCAGATTCCTGTTCCTGTCCCATTGAACGATTTCCTGACAATTCTGGGCGGGGCCGCGACCCCGGGTGCCCTGTTCGCTATCGGAGCTTCTCTGGCCAGCAAATCCGCCGAACGCGTTCACATTGCAGGCTGGCTGAGCTTTTGCAAACTTGTCGTTCACCCTGTCTGCGTTGCCGTTGTGTTGATTTGGATTTTGCCCGTGGCTGCATTTCCTGCTTCTGTCGCAATCGCCGCCGCGGCACTGCCGGTGGCGGGTAACGTGTATATGCTGGCCGCCCATTACAGGGTGGCCCCGCACCGTGCATCAGCTGCGATACTACTGTCCACAGCGGCCAGCATTCTGACGGTGCCATTGGTCATCGCCTGGGTCGGAACGCCCTGATTTAAGCCTTGTGAAAAATGGCACACCAAAGCCGCGCAGCCTTTACGTATCGAGCGTGTAAGGATAGCCATGTCGCAAACCCAACGTAAGGACGAAACCAAATGGAAACCCTTTCGGAAAATGCATGTTTCGGAGGCGTTCAGGGCGTCTACCGCCACGCCTCGACTGCCTGCCAATGCGACATGACCTTTGGCTTATTCCTGCCGGCCGAGGCCAAAGACGGCCCGGTTCCGGTTTTGTGGTATCTGTCAGGCCTGACCTGCACCCATGAAAACGCAATGACAAAAGCAGGCGCGCAGGCCTGGGCGGCTGAACAAGGCATCGCGGTGGTCTTCCCGGACACCTCGCCGCGTGGTGAGGGTGTTGCCGATCACGATGATTACGATCTGGGCCAGGGCGCCGGGTTCTATCTGAACGCCACGCAGCAGCCTTGGGCGCCGCATTTCAATATGTGGGATTACGTGGGCGAAGAATTGCCTGCTTTGCTGACCGAAAACTTCGCAATCGACGCGGAGCGTCAGGCCATAACCGGACATTCGATGGGAGGGCACGGAGCGTTGACACTGGCTATGAACCTGCCGGGGCGCTTCCGGTCTGTGTCCGCTTTTGCACCCATTTCAAACCCGACGGGTGCGGATTGGGGTCGCAAGCAACTCAGCGCCTACCTAGGCGATGATCAGACGGCATGGGCCAAACACGATGCCTCGGTCATTATGAAAGAAATCGGCTTTGACGGCCCTATTCTGATTGACACTGGTGCGAATGACCAATTCATCGACCTGTTGCGCCCAGAAACTTTGGCGCAGGCGATAGCGGAACGTCGTCAGCAGGCAATCTTCCGTCTTCAGCCAGGCTATGACCACTCATACTTCTTCGTGTCGACCTTCATGGAAGACCACATCACCTTCCACGCCGAGGCACTGTACGGAGACTGAGGCATGAGCAAATTTGACTATGACCTGATCATCATCGGGTCCGGCCCCTCGGGTCGTTCGGCCGCGATACAGGCGGGCAAACTGCAACGGCGTGTTCTGGTGATCGATCGCAAGGATCGGTTTGGCGGCGTGTCCGTCCACACCGGAACGATCCCGTCAAAGACCCTGCGTGAAACGGTACTGAACCTGTCCGGGTGGCGCGAGCGCAGCTTCTATGGCCGCTCGTACCGCGTCAAAGATCAGATCCGGGCCGAAGACCTGAAGGCACGTCTGCATATGACGCTGGATCATGAAGTTGACGTGCTGGAACACCAATTCAACCGCAACCATGTGGAGACCCTGAACGGGTTGGCCAAATTCGTTGGGCCTCACGAGATTGAGGTTGCCACTGATGCCGGCGAGACAACGAGACTTACGGCGGCCAAGTTCCTGATCGCAACCGGAACAAAAACCTATCGCCCGGATTATGTGCCATTCAACGGAAAGACCGTTGTGGACGGTGACGACTTTCTTGAGATGGCAGAGATTCCGCGCTCGCTGGTCGTGATAGGTGCCGGAGTGATTGGCGTGGAATACGCCACCATGTTCTCGGCATTGGACGTTCGGGTGACGTTGATCGAACCGCGCGAGACCTTCCTGGATTTCATCGACACCCGCCTAATCCATGATTTCACCCATCAGATCCGCGAAAACGGCGTGGACCTACGTCTGGGCTCAGCCGTTCAAAAGATAGAAGACGCTGGGGGCCATGTCGAAGTGACTCTCGAGAATGGCCGCCACGTGCGAGCTGAGATGCTACTGTTCGCCGCCGGGCGCATGGGGGCGACATCGGCATTGAACCTGCAGGCCGTTGGCTTGGAAACCGATCATCGCAATCGGATCGACGTGGATCGCAAGACGTATCAAACTGCAGTGCCGCATATCTACGCGACTGGCGATGTGATTGGGCACCCATCATTGGCCTCAACCTCGCTGCAACAGGGCCGTGTGGCTGCATGTCACGCGCTGGAAACCCCTACCCTGCCGGAAAGTCCCTGGTATCCTTACGGCATATATTCGGTCCCCGAGATCTCAACTTGCGGCATGTCCGAAGAGGAACTGCAAGAACGCGGCATCCCATACGAAGTCGGCGTGGCGCGGTTCCGGGAGACTTCGCGTGGGCATATCATGGGGTTGGAGCACGGCATGCTGAAGATGCTGTTTTCACTGAAAACCCGCCGGGTGCTTGGCGTGCAGATCGTGGGCGAAGGTGCGACAGAGTTGATCCATATCGCGCAGGCAGTCCTGAATCTGAAGGGCACGGTGGATTACTTCGTGCAGAATACGTTCAACTATCCAACCCTTGCCGAGGCCTATAAGATCGCTGGTTTGGATGCATTCAATCGGATGCCAATCCCGGACGAGTTCAAAGTGCGCAAGAAACCCGCTGAAAAGACCGAGAAGAAGGCCGGGAAAGCGTGACGACGCTCTATATCGATGGCGATGCCTGCCCCGTGAAAGCCGAGGCTGAACGGGTTGCAACCCGGCACAAAGTTCCGATGGCACTGGTGTCAAACGGTGGCTTGCGGCCGTCTGCAAACCCATTGGTGCAGGTGGTCATCGTGTCTGAGGGTGCGGATGAGGCAGACAAATGGATCGCCGAACGATGCGGCGCAGGGGACGTAGTGGTAACCTCGGATATCCCGCTGGCCGCAAAATGTGTTGAGGCCGGCGCTCGGGTCCTCCGTCCAAACGGTGAAGCCTTTACCGCGGCCAATATCGGCCAGCAACTGGCCATGCGTGATTTGATGGCCGACTTGCGCGCATCCAACCCATTGGGCGCGGGTGGCGGCGGAAAACCCTTTGGCAAAGCTGACCGATCCCGGTTTTTGGACGCCCTGGAACGTGAGTTAAGGGCTGCGCAGCGGGGCTAATCCTCCCGCTTGCCAGCGACGCATCATAGATGCGTCTTTGACAATTGGGCCGGGCAGTGCTGCGCGCTGCGGTTGTGCCTTGAACAATCCCGTCGCGCTTGGTTCAGTGGCACCAACTAAGGAACAAGAAGACAGGTACGTACATGTCGGTGAAAGCTGTTGTTTTTGACATCGGGAATGTTCTGATCGAATGGCAACCCGAACGCTATTACGACCAGGTCATCGGGGAAGAGCGCCGTCGTGCCATGTTCTCGGAAGTTGACCTGCACGGGATGAACGACCTGGTTGACCAGGGTCATCACTTCACTGACACAATCTATGATTGGGCCGAGAAATACCCGGAATGGCGGGATGAAATCCGCATGTGGCACGACAAGTGGATCGAACTTGCCGCGCCCGAGATCCCCCACTCGATCCGTCTGCAACGGGCCTTGCGGGCCAAAGGCGTGCCGGTTTTTGCATTGACCAATTTCGGGGTGCAAAATTTCGACTATGCGACGACGGTTTACCCGTTCCTCAACGAGTTCGACAAACAATACGTGTCAGGGCGGATGCAGACCGTCAAACCGCATGTTCCGATCTATGAAATGGTCGAAGCGGATTGTGGACTACCGCCCGAGGCGCTTTTGTTCACCGACGACCGACTCGAAAATATCGAAACGGCGCGCGCCCGTGGATGGCAGACGCACCACTTTACCGGCCCACAGGGTTGGGCGGACCGACTGCTGCAAGAAGGTCTACTGACGGTCGAAGAGGCGCTGTAGCTCAGGCGGTGACGGGCGTTGGGCGGTTTTCGCGAATGGGAAGGTGGACGATGGCACTGAACGCCCCAATTGCGACTCCGATCCACCAGACCATGGTGTAGTCGCCGTACTGGTCATACATGCGCCCGCCCAACCAGACGCCCAGGAAACTGCCGACCTGGTGGCTGAAAAAGATGATCCCATACAGCGTTCCCATGTAGCGCAGTCCGTAGAGATGCGCGACCAACCCCGAAGTAAGCGGAACGGTGGCAAGCCAAAGCGAACCCATGACCAGCGAAAACACGATGACCGACAGGGGCGTGATCGGGAACACGATGAAGGCCGCCGCCGCAAGTGTGCGCGCCGTATAGACACCTGCCAGAAGGTATTTTTTGGGAAAGTGGTTCCCGGCCCAACCCGCCAGCAGCGTGCCCGCAATATTTGCCAGGCCTATCAATGAAATTGACACGGCCCCCAGTGCTGATGTGGTTGTGATGCCAATAGAATGCAGTACGCCACCGGGTTGTATGGGTCCGCACATCTCGGTCACGAAAGCGGGGAAATGTGCGGTGATGAAGCCAAGCTGATAACCGCAGCTGAAAAAGCCCAGAAAGATCAGCGTATAGGATGGATCGCGGAAAGCCCTGGTCAGGATCTGGCTCATGCTTTCTTCGATCTCTGCCTTGCTGGCGGCCTGCGGGGCGCGCATGAACGGCAGTGTCAGCACCAGTGCCAAGATAGCTGCAGCGAATACGATGAACACCTGCTGCCAAGGCATAAAGCTCAGCATCCATTCGGCTGTAGGCGCCCCCAGAACCTGACCGAAACTGCCAGCAGCTGTGATAATCGCAAGCGACATAGAGCGGTTTTCGTCCGACGATGCCCGCGCCACCACGGCAAGCACCACACCAAATCCTGTTCCCGCGATACCGAACCCCACAAGCCATGCGTACATTTGGTGCTCGAACGGAGTGACGGACCAGGCCGACAGAACCATACCCGCCGCGTAGGTCAGAGCCCCAAGAATAATCGCGCGCCTGTCGCCGACCTTTTCGGCGATGACCCCGAAAATCGGCTGCCCAATGCCCCAGGCCAAATTCTGAATTGCGATTGCCATCGAGAAGTCCGAGCGCAGCCAGCCGAATTCATCTGCGATGGGGATCTGAAACACGCCAAACGATGCGCGCACGGCAAAACTGACGGTGATGATGATACATCCGACGATCAGGATGGGGTTCAGCAAGCGCGTGTGTTGGGGCATTAGGTCCTCGGGCGTTCAAGAACCAGACGTTACCGCGTTTAGTTTGTGCGTCAATTCAGGAGTTTTGCGGTCACGGATCAGCAAAATTGATGCGCCCGAGAAATGGCTGCTTTTCAACGGGCAAACCGGGCGCTATGCCTCAAAACATGACGGGTTTGATATCGCTTTATGACACGCAGGTAGCCGACGGCACCCTGACCAGAGACGACGCTCAAGAGGCCGTTCTTCCTCATTTCGAACGTATCCGGGCGGCATTGGCCGAACCTGTGAAACGGGGGTTCTTTCGAAAAGCCCCGCCGCCGCCCAAAGGTTTATATCTGTGGGGCGGAGTCGGGCGCGGAAAATCCATGCTGATGGATATGTTCGTCGACTCTTTGGCAGACATCCCCGCCCGCCGAGTGCATTTTCACGCCTTTATGCAGGAAATCCACGCAGGCATGCACAAGGCCCGTAAGGATGGAGTTGAAGACGCGTTGGCTCCGGTGGCCGCCTCGGTGATCAAGTCCGCGCGCGTACTGGCATTTGACGAAATGCAAATCACCGATATCACGGACGCGATGATTGTTGGTCGTCTGTTCGATCTGCTGCACGAAGGTGGCACCGTGGTCGTGACGACATCGAACCGCCATCCGGATGACCTGTACAAGGACGGGCTAAACCGTCAGCTATTTTTGCCTTTCATTGCACATATCAAAGAACAGCTTGAGGTGTGGGAGCTGATCTCACCCACGGATTATCGCCAAAACCGACTGGAAGGCGCGCCTGTTTATTTTACGCCGATAGGTCCCGAGGCGCGCGAGAGTATTCGCAGTGTCTGGAATGATCTGGCCGGGGGGGCGGCGGACCCGCTGATCCTGCAGGTCAACGGTCGTGCGGTAGAACTGCCCGCCTTTCGAAATGGCGTGGCGCGGGCCAGTTTTTACGACCTTTGTGGAAGGATGCTGGGTCCGGCAGATTACCTTGCCATCGCGGAAGAGGTCAAAGTTCTGGTCCTTGAGGACATCCCGCGCCTGTCGCGCAATAATTTTAACGAAGCCAAACGGTTCGTAACGTTGATCGATGCACTGTATGAGGGAAAAGTCCGCTTGATCTGTTCAGCTGCGGCAGAGCCCGAGATGTTGTATGTCGAAGGTGAAGGCACATTTGAGTTTGAACGCACCGCGTCGCGCCTGCGCGAGATGCAGGATCAGGATTGGGGGCAATAGGAGCGCTGCCCCCGCCGCGCTTTGCGCGACTCCCCCGGGAGATATTGGCCAGATGAAGCTGTGCGTATGCGCCTTTTTCAGCCGTTCTCGCGCAGAATATTACCGGCCAGGTATAGCGATCCACAGATCAGAACCCGCACCTGCGGGTCATCTTCAGTAATTTTTTTCAGGGCCTCGGCCACACTATTGGCAGTAGACGCTGCTAGCCCAACCCGAGACGCGGCTTCAGCGGTGTCGTCAGCGCTCAGCGTATTGACCTCGCCCGGGATAGAGACTGCAGTCAGGCTTTGCGCCTGTGCGGCAAGCGGAGCCAGATACCCGGTGACGTCCTTTGTGTTCAACATCCCACAGATCATATGGGTAGGACGTGCAGGCAGCTTCGCCAGTAGGTCGGCCAATGCCAAACCTGCGGCAGCGTTGTGCCCGCCATCCAGCCACAGTTCGGCCTCGGGGGCCTGTTCGACCAGAGGGCCGGTTTTCAATCGCTGCATGCGGGCTGGCCATTCAGCCTTGGTCACCGCAGCCTCATAGGCGTCTTCCCCAAGATCCAGATGACGCAATACCGCTAGCGCGGCGCCGGCGTTTTGATACTGATGTGCGCCCAACAGATTTGGCAGCGGTAGATCGCGCAGGCCAGTTTCGTCCTGATAGACGAGCCGCCCGTTTTCTTCGGTGACGTGCCAGTGTTGGCCATGCACCAACAAAGGTGCACCCAGACGCGCGGCAGTGTATTCAATGACCTCCAGCGCCTCATCCTTTTGCGGGCCAATGATGCAGGGAACACCAGGCTTGATGATGCCGGCCTTTTCCGCGGCGATCTTGCCCAAGGTATCGCCCAGAAATTGTTCATGGTCGATTGAAACCGGCGTGATGACCGTCACCGCCGGGTCGTGAATGACATTGGTCGCATCCAACCGGCCACCCAACCCGACCTCAAGCAACGTGTAGTCCGCCTTGGATAGGGCAAAAGCCAGCAGGGCCGCGCAGGTCGTGATCTCAAAATACGTGATGTTCTCGCCACCGTTGGCGGCATAACATTCGTCCAGAACCGCCGTCAGAGCCGGTTCGGAAATCAGTTCACCCGCCAGACGAATACGCTCATGAAACCGTGCCAGATGGGGCGAGGTATAGGCATGGGCGGTCAGCCCTGCCCCTTCCAGCCCCGCTCGGATCATGGCCTGGGTCGAACCCTTGCCGTTGGTTCCCGCGATGTGGATCACCGGCGGCAGTTTGTTTTGCGGATTGTCCAGCGCGGCCAGCAGACGCCGGACACGATCCAAGGTCAGGTCAATGATCTTGGGATGCAGCGCCATCATCCTTTCCAGGATGACGTCCGATGTCTGAGAGGTCATTTTTCTTCCGCGTCTTCAGCCGGGGCTTCTGCCACTGCATCTTCGGATTCGGGCGCTGGCAGATCGCCTTTGACCGCCGGAGGCTGGTTCATCAACATCCGCGTGATGGTGATCAACTCATCGCGCATTTCGGTCCGCTTGGTCACACGGTCCAACATGCCGTGATCCAACAGATATTCCGCGCGTTGGAAGCCTTCGGGCAGCTTTTCCCGGATCGTCTGTTCGATCACGCGTGGACCGGCAAAACAAATCAGCGCATTGGGCTCTGAGATATGGACATCACCCAGCATCGCGTACGAAGCCGTCACACCGCCCGTCGTTGGGTGAGTCAGCACTACGATGTAGGGCAGATTTGCCTCTTTCAGCATTTCCACTGCCACGGTTGTGCGGGGCATCTGCATCAGGCTTAGGATACCTTCCTGCATCCGTGCGCCGCCAGCGGCCGAAAACAGGATCAGCGGGCGCTTTAGCTTCACCGCCTCTTGAGCGGCCGCGATGATCGCGTTGCCGACATACATGCCCATGGATCCGCCCATGAACGAAAAGTCTTGCGCAGCTGCGACAATCGGGGTTCGGCCAATTTCACCCAGGGCGACCAACATCGCCTCTTTCTCGCCCGTTTTCTTTTGGGCGGCTTTCATCCGGTCGGGGTACTTTTTCTGATCGCGGAATTGCAGCGGATCGTCTTTGGGCGCGGGAACCTCGACCTCGGTAAAGATCCCACCATCAAACAGATGATCGAACCGCGCGCGCGGAGTGATCGCCATGTGATGATCGCACTGGGTGCAGACATTCTGGTTTTCTGCCAACTCACGGTGAAACAGCATGGTTCCGCATTCATCGCATTTGTGCCAAAGATTCTCCGGCACTTCTCGGCGCGAGAAGATCGAGTTGATCCGTGGGCGGACGTAGTTTGTAATCCAGTTCATATCGGAACCTTGGCTTGTGCGGCTTTGACGTCAAATAAGACGCTACGGAAAGAAATGCAATCAACGCCTGAGCGCAACCCGCGCTGTTAGCCAACTGACGATCATCACAGCAAAATCCACATACAGCCATTGCCGCAGCGCCCCGGTATCCGACATGTCGTAAGGAAGCAGATACAATGCCAGACCACTTAAGCCATCGGGTAAGGAAACAAACAGCAGAGCGACCATATTATTGAACAGGTGCAATGCGATAGCAGGCCCCAACGTCCCTGCCCGTGCCGTCAGATCCGCCGCCATCAGGCCAAACATCCCAGACCACACAGCAACCAATAGCGCGTTGTCTCCGGCCGCGCCGGGGGCATAGTGACCTGCCGCGAACAAAATCGACGGTACGCCCAACCAAATAACCGGCGATCGGAATCGCGCTGCCAGACTTTGTTGGATGTAACCCCGAAAAAGCAACTCTTCAGCGCTTGTCTGAATCAGCACTGCAAAAAGCGAGAAAGGCAGAAACAACAGCCAGGTCGACAGTGCCAAATTCTGCGTCAGCGTTGCGCCCATGCCATATGGCGGCAAGATGGCCACGACGATCCCAACGATCAGCAATGCCTTAAAAACATTCCAAAATTGCCCAATGCCCTCGCGCCATGGACCACAGATTGAGCGCAGCGTTCGATGTTGTAGGCGTTTTGCAGCGATGGACACGCCCAATGTAATGAAGCCAAAGCTTGCCAGCAGCACCAAAAGTGCAACCGGGGATGCGCCGGTCAGCAAACCTTGGGCCCATTCGACGGATCCAAGACCCGCAACCAATCCAAAAAGTAGGAAGTTCAGAAGGATGCCAACCACGCCAACAATGGTCAGCCCGACAAGCAGGCGCCAAAGCTCTGGCCGTGCGCGCGAAGGTGCAACCAGTCGTTCATGCGCCATGTATCTGCCGGGGCGGGCGTCAGGCATTGTCGGCCGTTTCCCGGTTCGGCTCGTCATCATCGAAGATCAATGAGGTTGCATTGGCGGCGTTCAACCTTTCGGAAATCGTAGTCAGATAGCCGGCAACCGTTTGCAGCAGCTGCATTGCAACACCTGCGTCACTTTCAATAACCGCGCGCAATTCCTCGGCCCCAATGCGCAGGAACGAACAATTCTTGACCGCAACCAAATCAAACTGCCGAATTTCGCCGGTGATAATCGACAAGTCTCCGATAAGACGCCCCGGCTCGATGACCGAGATCGTACGCGCGGTTCCGTTCCCTTCATTCCAGATCAGGTCGGCTTCGCCCGAAATACACAGATAAGCGGCATCTGGCGTTTGCCCTTCGGAAAAGATGATCTGTCCGGCTGCGGCATCGTACCATTGCGCTGAAAACGCCAGAAGGCGCTGATTGCGACCGTCAATGCCGGAAAACAGCTCGGTCGACGAGATAATCTTGAGCTTACGGCTCAGGTCGTCTGTTGAGCTGGCCTCTTCTTCTGGGCGGGTCCGCGAGACGCCGTCAATTCGACCATCCTTGATCTCGACGAACAGATCATAGGCTTCGGGATGGGCAAAGTAATCCTCCATGAAGACCATGATGGAATCCGGCAACAATTCCCGCAGTTTCAGCCGGGTTCTCAGCCTGCTCTCGGAATCATGGCTGGCCAGAGCTTTGTCCAGGATCAACACATCAGGACGCTTGATTCCAGCGCGCGAGAATGCGGCGCGTTCCTGAAATACCGTCGGCAGATTATTCCCACCCAGACCCGAGGGCAGGTCATAGATAATGGCTGCCGCCCGGCGGCGCAGGCCAGCTTCGTTCATGGCTTCGGCGACGACATCTTCGATTTCATCCGTGTGTGCCCCTGCCATCAAAGAAACCCGCCCGAACAGGGCATTTTCCATGACAGTCATGCGTTCAATATATGCTTCCGGCGTGACCGGAACGAACATCCCATCCATCGAGGCACGCAGCTGTTCCGCTTGCCCCCTTCGGATGGCCAAGATTTTATCTTTGTACTCGTCTGGAAAATCAGGCCCGATCTGTTCCGCCGTCAGTAGGAACGGAACGGTCAGCAACAAGGCACGCTCGCCCTCGCTGATTGCTTCATCCCCTTTGGCTTTGCGCCGATCCTCGATATCAAGCAGACGGTGGAACATATCCTTGGCCATACCCAGACGAAGGAACAGCGGGTGATCTGCCCCGTCCCGCCCAAACGTCTGGTGCAGTGTCTCCAGCACCGCGCTTGCAATGCTCATCGCGTCATCATCCAGATCGTGATGGCGCAGCATCCACATGAACCGATCATCGCCCGCCAGAATATCCGGTGAGATATCACGCGACGGAGCGGCAAACAGCAGGTTGCCCCCCAGCGGTACAGCCGGGTTAAAGCGGTCCGGTTCGAACCGATAGACATACCGCGCCAGGTCTTTTTCTTCCAACCTCTGCGCGACCGTGTCGCGCAGGTTTACGATATCACGCGCAAGGGCAGAATGTTGCACTGGATCAAACTGAGTACGTAATGTCCGGCGGAACATGAACTCGTCGATGCCCATCGCCTCGACTAGCTGGAACCACCAGTTGCGGATATCCTCGATGTCTTCCAACCCTGCCAGGCCGGGATCGATCCACTCATCCGACAGGGAATCCGGAGGGTTCCCGGCCCGCACCGCTTCGATCTGCCACCGGCTTGGGGCCTTCTTTGCGTCGGGTTCGTGTTGTGGATGGGTTCGCAACGGCATCAAAAGGTTATCGCCTAAAGTCCCGTCAAACAGATAGGGTCGCGAATAGGCATAGCCGATCCGCGCCGCAATTACCGTCTGATGGAGTTTTAGCAAATCGTGACCCGCAATTGTGACGCTGCCTTGTATCGGCAAAAGCTCTCGTGTCAGTAGTTGCGCCAACGCGCCGCGCTCGGCGGCGCTTGACGACTGAATAGCAACGCGGGCGCCCTTGGGGATGGTCAGATCGATATCTTCAAGGATGGTTTTCCCGTCATCATCGCGCACTGTTACATTGCGCAGTTCGATATCGCCGCTGAGATGCGGAATGGACTCTGGCTCACCCACAAATAGCTCTTCAGGGATCATGTTGTCCGGGGCAAAGCGTTCAATCACGATTTCCCAGCGCAACGACATATCCTGAACCTGGTTGTAATAGGTCAGCAAATCTTTCCATGGGCCGCTAAGGTCCTTGTATGCCCCAAGCGCCGCGACCAACGCACCCACTGTCACTTCACCCGTGATCGCCAGATAGCCACCGACCGAATAGAACAGGAACGGCGTCATCTGAGTGATCAGATTGTTGAGGAACTTCATAAAGAACTTCTTGTTGTAGATCTTGAACCGGATCTCGAACAAGGTTCCCAACCGATGGCTGAATTGTGCCAACCGATAGCGCCAGCCGCCATTGGCCCGCAAATCGCTGATGCCCGCTGCGCTTTCGCCAATTTCCGAGCTGAGGTGGCGGACCTGCTGAATACGTTCCTTGTTCAGCAGGTTGATCTGGCGCTGCAGTTTTGGGATCAGCCATGCCTGCAACGGAATCAACGCGATGCTGGCCAGACCGAACCAAACGCTTTGCATGAACAGAAAGGTGACAATGGTCATCATCTGACCAAACTGGAACACCGGCTGGGCAATCGCATCACCCATCAGGCCGCCCATCGGTTCGGCCTCAGAGGTGATCATTGAAACAAGTTCACCTTGGCTGGTGGTGGCAAAATACGATTTCGGGAATCGCATCGCGCGGTGAATCAGCGTGAACCGAAGCCGGCGCAGCATACGCTCGGCCAATATGCCCTTCATCGTGTTGATGCGCATCTTCATCAAGCCGCTGGCGATTACAGTGGCCAAAAATGCAAAACAGAGGATTAGCAGATATTGGACCTGCGTGAAGGTGAACCCAAAAAGTGTAACGCTATCGTTGGGCGCACCAATTGCGTCGTTGATGATCTGTTTTGGCAGCTCAAGCGAGGCGTAGAGAAACGGAAACGACAACACCGTCAGAAACAACAGCACAAGCTGCTGCTTTTTCGAGTGTTTCCAGATGAACGAAAATAGTGTGGGTTCCATGCCCCGGCCTTGCCTCAAAGAATTTAGTACGCGGTTTTTCGGATAATCCAAAGCAATCAGGTGCCGGACGGTACGCACAGTCCCAGATGATTGCAAGAACGGCGATCGGGGCCTTAGCAGACACAACCAAAACCGCCCAGTCACAACAACGTTAGTGTCGGATAGTTTTATGCGGATTTCACCAATTCGGCCTTATCCTCGCCGTTGTCTTTGACTAAAGAAGGTCAAGTTCAGACGATGGGATCATGGGCAAACTTCTCGAACGATATCTACACCGCAAAACTATTGCGCGTTGGCAACGGGCCGTTCAAGACGCGGCCTGGGCCACGAACCCCCAATTGCGTCAACAGCGCGACGAGGCGCGCAAACTGCGTGCGCAATTGGACCGTTTGCTACGGGAAGCAAACGAAAGACTAACGCTGCCCCTGATTGGATCAAAGCAATTCCCCAAGCCGCTGGGTACTGACTGGTGCTGGCGACCTGATTTGTGGCGGGGTCCCTTGCCCCGGCCTGGTCTCGCCTCAATCCCGCGTAAGGTCGAGTTGGATCAACAGGTAAAGATATTCCATGACTGCGCTCTATCCGAGATCAGTGTTCGACAGGCACGAAACATGGACGAAAAGGACCTGGCGGCTTTTGGGCTTGGCGTCGAAGTGTTTGGCTTTGCGGGGTCATTCCTTTCTGTGTCGCTGGATTTGCCGCCTGAGGCAGTGCAAGGATTGACGCGGCAGCACCTGATGCGGGTCGATGCCCAGATTGAAACAGAACGTCCGCTGGACGTGACCGCGCGATTGAATATTCGGCACGGCCCAAACACTGATTCCGTTCCACGGTCTATAGATTTGTCGACAAGTTCGAATGTTCTGGATTTCGATCTTGCCAATTTGCCGCTGAACGAACGGCGTATAGACAAGATCTGGCTGGATCTGGTTCTGACCAATCCGGCTATGAACCGCATAGTTCTGCGGGACCTGACCCTTTGCCGCCACCACCGCGCCGACATGTGAGAGCATTGGCCATGACACAACCAACCTTGACCCCAACCCTGTTCGAAAACGGCATCTGGCGCGGGTACCTGCAGGCCGACACTGAACCGCACGTCGAAGTCCGTTATATGGGCCAGGCGCTGGAGGGTGTACTCATGACCGCCGCCGATGGTGGTTGGGAGCTGAGTGTGCCGGTGCCATCAACCGCGATTGCCGACGGGGTTCATTGCTTTGTAATAGCCGATGCAAACACATCACAGAAGATCGGTGAATTCACAATCATTGCGGGTGCATCAGCCGCGGATGATTTGCGGACCGAAATCGCTTTGTTGCGGGGGGAACTGGACTTGTTGAAACGGGCATTTAGACGGTCTCAGGCACCTTCGGACTGATCCGGGTTTTCTTCGTTTCCAAGGCTTTGTCTATCTTTCAGGCGGAATCCGTGCATCATAAATGTCATCCGAAGCAACCCGAGTGCGAAAATGGACCGCAGCAGTATCGTCAAGGTCATCGCTCTGATGGTGACAGGGTTCGGGATCGGTATCGACTTTACCGGCGCTCTTATTCTTGTCCCGGCCATCGAAAACAGCTTTGACGCTGATATTACCAGCACCCAATGGGTTCTGAATATCTACGCCTTGTTTTTTGCCATGACCATGGTCGCCGGGGGGCGCATGGGGGACATGTTCGGGCATCGCAAGATGATGATCATCGGGCTGGCGATCTTTCTATTTGCGTCCGTCATGTGCTTTGTCTCTCCCAGTCTCGACTTCCTGATCGCCGCGCGTGCTTTGCAGGGGATTGGTTCAGGTTGCGTCTGGCCTTGCACGCTTGCTTTTGGCGCCACCAAAGTCTCGCGTCCCGAGCACCGCGCCATGATCATGGGTATGATCCTCGCCGGTGTGACCAGCGGCAATGTTTTTGGTCCGCTCATCAGCGGCGCCGCAGTCAGCTTTGGCGACTGGCGCTTGTTCTTTCTTGCAAACGTGTTGTTTTCGACCATTTCGATGGTTACGGCCTTGATCCTTATGGAGCGTGAAACTCAACACAAACGGGGCGAACAAATCGATTTCGCCGGGATAGGTATTCTTTCGTTTGCCGTTCTTTTGCTGCTTTACGGGCTGGACATCGGTGCGGACTGGGGCTGGACGTCTGTCCCGCTGCTGATGTTGTTTTTCGTCAGCGCCGCGCTGTTCTTCTTTTTCCCGCAAGTCGAGAAGCGCGTGAAAGAGCCGCTTTTACTGCCACAAATGATGCAGAACCGCGAGTTTCGGATCACGCTGGGACTGAACATGTTCAACGTGTCGGCGGCATTTGTAGGGCTGCTATACTTCCCTCAATACATGCAAAAGGTCCTTGGTTGGTCCGTGTTTGAATCCGCGATTGGGCTTGCCCCGCTAACACTCCTGCTGGCCGTTGGCTCGATTGTTTCGGGCACTCTTTATAATGATTTCGGGCCAAAGCGCCTGCTGTTCTGGGGGTATTTGATCGCAACGACCGGCGCTCTCAGTATTATTATCTTGCCGGCGGGGCTGGGCTATTTTCAGATTTTGCCCGGCATGGCGATGATCGGGCTGGGCGCAACGTTGACGGTTGGGCCATCAGGCACTGCAGCCGTGTGCGCCGTCAAACCTGAACGCGCTGGACTTGTCGGCGGGCTGAGCTTTATGACCCATCTGGTATACGGCGCTATATCCGTCGCCTTCGCGACCGCAATAATGTATGTCGTCAGCCTGTCCAGCCTCAGTAAACAGCTGGTTGCGGATGGGATCAACATGTCTGCAACCGATCAAAAGGCGATCAACGGTGGAACGCTTACGACCGGTACGGCCCGCGCTATAGTGGAAAAGCTAAGCTCGGCAGAAGCCGAAAAGGTCAAATCCGCCGTCGCTGCCGCATTCGATGCAGGTATGAACATGGCCTTTGTTTTTGCGGCCATCTCGGTCTCGGTAGGCATTGTTCTGGCGATGATGCTTGACGAAGAAAAACTGCACAAGGTTGAGGGCTGATCCTGGCCTTTGCAGAAAGGGCCGCCTGTATCGGCGGCCCTGTTTGTCTTACTGAGACGGTCCGTTGGGATTGAACGCCGACAAACCTTTGAGGATGTCGATGGCGTAAGCCAGCTGATAATCCTCTTCCCGCAATTCAGCCGTGGCTTCGGCTTTGGCGCGGTCTTCTTCGATCTGACGAATTTCATCTTCGCTGAGGCTGTCATTGTTCAGGCTGCCGCGCAGGTCAGCTTCGGACCGCGTGCGGGCGTTGGCTTCCTCTTCCTCGGCATCCGGCGCAGGGCGCGGTTGTTCAACGATGATGTCGGGGCTGACGCCAAGTGCCTGAATTGACCGGCCCGAGGGCGTGTAATAGCGCGAGGTCGTCAGACGCATTGCACCATCGCCACGCAGCGGCATGACCGTTTGCACCGATCCTTTGCCAAAGCTCTTGGTGCCGACAACGATCGCGCGACGGTGGTCTTGCAGCGCGCCGGCCACGATTTCCGATGCAGAGGCGGACCCGCCATTAATCAGGACAACGATTGGTTTACCTTCGGCCAGATCACCCGCTGTTGCATTGAAACGCTCACCGTCGCTTGGGTCACGACCACGGGTGGACACGATCTCGCCTTCGTTCAGGAACGCGTCCGAAACTTTGATCGCCTGGGTCAGCAGCCCGCCAGGATTGTTCCGCAGGTCAAGGACAAAGCCATTGACCTTGTCCAGACCACCAGCTTCTTCGATCTGTTCATTCAGGCCTTCCTGTAGGTTCGGGAAAGTCTGGTCGTTGAATGTGGTGACACGCAGAACAACGCTGGTGCCTTCGGTTCGGGCACGCACGGCTGTTAGCTTGATGGTGTCCCGGATGATGGTGATATCAAACGGCTCTTGCTCGCCCTCACGGACGACCGTGATCACGATTTCCGACCCAACCGGGCCACGCATCAGATCCACGGCCTTGTCCAATGTCAGGCCAAGGATGCTTTCCCCATCGACATGAGTGATGAAATCACCCGCTTCGATCCCCGCCTCATCTGCTGGGGTATCGTCGATCGGCGAGACAACTTTGACATAGCCTTCTTCCTGCGTGACCTCGATGCCTAATCCTCCGAATTCGCCACGTGTCTGCACACGCATCTGCTCAGCATCATCTGGCGAAAGGTAGCTGGAATGCGGATCAAGCGACGTGAGCATACCGTCGATGGCCGCTTCGATCAGCTCTTCCGGCTCCACGTCTTCGACATACTGGGCGCGGATACGTTCAAAAATATCCCCGAACAGATCCAGTTGCTCGTACACGCTGGCCTTCCGGTCAGCCTCTTGCGCCAGCAAAGGACCAGCAATTTGTGTAGTTGCGATTACACCTGCCACGGTTCCGGCCAGACCGGCCATCAGAAATTTCTTCATACTCGTTTATCCATCCTTGTCGGTCCGAAACCATGATTCCGGGTCCACGGGGCTATTATTCTGTCTTACCTCTATATAGAGCGTTTCTGACCGGCCAGTTCCAGTGCCATCACTGCTTGTTGACAAAATTGCGCCGATTTCGGGCGATTCACCCGGCATTAAACCCACCGGAGTGCCTTCGGGGATCACCTCGCCCATGTCTCCGTAAACGTCTTGCAACCCGGCGAACACGAACAACAAGCCCGGTTGCGGCTCGAGGATCATGACGTTCCCGAGCTCCAGCAATGGTCCACGATACCGGATCGTTGCCGCAGTCGGCGCTGTAACAATTGCCCGAGGACGGGTGGCCAGAACCACACCGGGGCGCGCCACACCAGCCGCGTCAGTCTCATCCGCGCGGTGCAAAACTACGCCTTGGGTCGGCAATTCAATCCGCCCCTTGCGGTCAGAGACATCCGCATCTGTTTCGGCAATTTCGCCTTCCGAGATTTCGGACAATCCACTGGCAAAGCCGTCCAACGTCTCGGTTGATGAAATCAGGATGGCCGTGCGAACCGGATCTTCGACAAAGCGACGGGGCAAATCCGTGCGGTCAGCGATGGCTTCACTGAGGCTGGTGCGCGCGTTTTGCACACCGGTTAACCCTTCGACCAGAGTGTCTGCAGCACTTTGCTGAAGCTTCCGAAGGGTCTGGACCTCTTGCAGATCATGGGCCAGTGCCTGCGCGCGCGCGTTCAGTCCGGGAGTAACTTCGGACAGCATCATGCCTGCCCGTGCGGAACCTAGGGGCCCGGACGGGTGCAGCATCAGAACGGGTGGTGCCGTGGTCTCAATGGTCTGCAATACACCCAGAAGCTGCGCGACCTCCTGTTCCCGCGACCGCAATTCTGCTGTCAGCTGTGCCTCGCGGGTCGCTGCCATGCGCAACCCGTCCCGCATCGCTGAAAGCCCGGCCTCATAAGCCTGGATAGTTTCGGTCAGGGCACGCACGCGGTCGCGGGCACCGTCGGCTTCGGTCAAGTTGATCGAGGCCTGTTCTAGCATGCGCGCCGCATTCAAGGCCGCCGTGGACGGATCATTCTGCGCGCTGGCAGGCGACGCGAAACACATCGCAAAGATAAGCGCGCGCATCCTCATGACAGCAGGCTCTTCCCCGTCATCTCGGGCGGTTGCTCAAGACCCATCAAGTCCAGCAGCGTCGGGGCTAGATCGGAAAGGCGGCCGTTTCGCAGCGATGCATCTTTTGGTCCACCGACCAGCGCCACGGGAACCGGGTTCAGAGTATGCGCGGTGTGCGGCCCGCCGGTTTCGGGGTCAACCATGACCTCGCAATTGCCGTGATCCGCTGTGACGATCATCGCGCCACCGACCTTGTTCAGCGCCGCGACAACCTGCGACAAGCCCTGATCGACGGCCTCACATGCCTTGATTGCGGCTTGCAGATCGCCCGTGTGACCAACCATGTCGGGGTTGGCATAATTGGTGATGATCAGGTCATAGCCTGCCTCGATCGCCTCGACAAACTTCGCCGTCACTTCGGCCGAAGACATCTCGGGCTGCAGGTCGTAGGTGGCCACTTTGGGCGATTTCGGCATAAACCGGTCTTCGCCTTCCTCGGGCGTTTCCTTGCCGCCATTGAGGAAGAATGTGACATGGGGGTATTTTTCGGTCTCGGCCAGACGGAACTGGCGCAACCCCTTCTTGGCAACCCACTCACCCAGAGTGTTCACGATTTTCCGCTTGGGGAACACGGTTGTCATATAGGCATTGTGACCGTCGGAATATTCGACCATTCCCAACAGGGCGGAAAGCTGCGGGCGCGGGCCGGTATCGAAGTCCGAAAAGCCCGGTTCGCCAATCGCGCGCAAGATTTCACGGGCGCGGTCCGCTCGGAAATTCAGACAGAAAACCCCGTCACCATCCTGAATGCCGTCGTAACCTTCCAGAACAGTAGGAGCGATGAACTCATCGGTTTCAGACTGGTTATATGCGTGATCCACAGCGCCATGCGCGGTTGTGGCAGCCCGACCCTGGCCTTTGACCATCGCATCATAAGCCTCGCTGACGCGTTCCCAGCGATTGTCCCGATCCATTGCAAAATACCGACCACAGACCGTGACGATGCGCGCCCCGTCGGGCAAACGATCTTCAAGCTCAGACAGGTAAGTAAATGCCGATTTCGGAGCGACGTCGCGCCCGTCCGTCATGGCGTGCAGCGCCACCGGAACGCCTGCATCAGTAATAGCCTTGGCAGCAGCGACGATGTGATTCAAATGGCCATGGACGCCACCGTCCGAGACCAAACCCATCAGGTGCGCCGTTCCACCTGCTGCCTTCACCTTTGCTATGAAGGTCTGCAATGCGGCATTGTCGAAAAAGCTGCCATCTTCAATTGCCAGGTCGATCTGCCCCAGATCCATCGCAACAACGCGGCCCGCCCCGATATTGGTGTGACCCACCTCGGAATTGCCCATCTGGCCGCTGGGCAAGCCAGCATCCGGGCCATGTGTAATAATGGTCGCGTGCGGCCCATTGGTCATGATCGCATCAAAGGTCGGAGTATTTGCAAGGTACGGCGCGTTAGACCGTGTGTCTTCGGACAGGCCCCAACCATCAAGAATGCACAGGACGACGGGTTTGGGGGCGGTCATTGCGGCTCTCCGGATTTCTGCTCTGGTCGGTCTTGTATCGCCTGCCCTCGGGCAATTGAACCTTATTTTGTGCGCGGATGTGCAGATTTAATACTCAGTCCGCTCAATCCTTGTTTATCAAATCCGTATACGGACGCGTCGTGCGACCGCGATACTTGACGGTCAGGTCCAGCGGCGCATCGTTTTCATCATAGACCCCGATCACGATCCCCCTGCCCCGGCTTTTGCTCCGCATCTCAATCAACTGCTGTTCCGACCGTGTCGTGCGCTGCGACTGGCGGCGTGTCCAAACGAACAGGTGGTCGTACATTGTGGCAACAATATCGGCGTGATCGGCACTGTTCCCCAGATCAAACAGGATAGACCGATGACCGCCTTCGCAGTGGGTCAGCTTCCACTTTTTGTTGGCTGCCATGAACATGACTGCGTCCCGGACAGAGGCATTTAACATGTCTGCAATTGGTGATGCAGAGTAATCGTACTCACAAATCACCACGTCGCGGGGTGTTTCGTTCTGCTGCCCATGCAGGATCGGAAGCAAGGAGTGCCCCTCAATAATATGCCCTGCGATCTCACCGCCCGCCACATCCACAAATGTCGGAGCAAGGTCGATGGATTCAACCAGTGCATCGCTGACAGTGCCACGCGTTCCGTCTGCTTCGGGTGACGGGTCATAGATAATCAGTGGCACCTTGGTTGATGCGTCCTGAAAGAACGTTTTCTCGCCCATCCAGTGATCGCCCAGAAAATCGCCGTGATCGGAGGTCAGCACGATCATCGTGTCCTCCATCCGGCCAGTTTTCTCCATCCAGTCAAACAGTCGCCCCATCTGGTCATCGGCTTGCTTGATCAGCCCCATATAGGCCGGGATCACCGCATCACGTACATCCTGCCGCGAGAATGTCTGCCCGACTTTAGTATCCATGAATGCCTTGAGCACCGGATGCGCATTCTGACGTTCCGTGTCGGAGCGCACGACCGGCAGAACATGTTCCGGCCCGTATATCGAGGCATAAGGTTCCGGCACGATGTATGGCCAATGCGGCTTGATAAAGCTCAGATGACAGCACCACGGGCCATCATGGGTGTCCATGAATTCGATGCCACGTCCGGTCAGATAAGGGGTTTCGCTGTCCTTTTCCGCTATGTTGGCCGCCTCGGTTGAGTTCTTTAAAAACCAGCCGAACAGGACATTGCCGTCCTCATCCAGCCCCGAATTGGCAAAGTCGTGCCAGGGGTTGTCACTCTCATACCCTTTAGCAGCCAGATGCTTATTGTATTCCTGTGCGGCAATTCGGATCATAAAATCCGTCGGGTCCTTCAGGCAGCATACCGTCATCGCGTTCATATACATCAAACCCGCATTCCGCGACACGCGCGCCGATCAGACTGTCAGGCTCCAACCCCAGCCGCTCCATTCCTTCCGCATCTGCGCGCATATGGGTCTTGCCGACCAACCAGCAGTCCATGCTTGCGTTGCGCAGGTGATCCCCCATCGTGATTTCACCAACTTTCAGCGGAATGCCATTCCATGAGGCGCCGTGTGAATGCACGTAGCGGCCGGTATAAGTCGACATGCGCGAACTGCCGCAAATCGGGGACTGGATGTAGGCCCGATCAAAGCGGACTCCGTCAGCAGCCAGCCGGTCAATGTTCGGGGCGTGCAAATGCGGATGCCCGTAACAGCTAAGACAATCCCAGCGCAGCTGATCGAACATGATAGACAGGATGTTTTTGCCTTTGGCCAAACCCGCGCTCTCCCGCAAGATGCCTCAGGGGTCTATTTAGCCATTACCATCACTATAGCGAAGCGCAATCTGCGTTCAGGCCTGACGCTCCATCTGCTCAAGCATCTTTTTGGCACGTTTGCACTGCAACTGATCACGCAAGGGCGAATTGGGATCGACATCCTTTTTGCAGACCACACATTTGTCCGCGCCCGAGATTGCGTTCAGACCACCACAGCTGCCTTTGATCGTCTTGCCCATCAGCATGACGCCCAGCGACATGCCAACCACGATGATCAAAAGCAGAAAAAACGCTATGATAAAGGTGCTCATCCCGGTTCCTACCTGTCAGTTGGTGCCCAGTGCGTCTTTGAACGCAGTGCTGTGAACCGTAATATAGGCATCGTCGCCGCCTGTCACATCCCGCGAGATAAAATACACGGCAAGTTTATGTTCTTCTGCCAGCTCCAGGCCCTTATCCTGACCCAGCGCTAACATCGCTGTCGCCCAGGCATCAGCCATCATCGCATTTTCGGCCAGAACCGTGACCGAGGTCGTGCGATGCGTGATCGGACGACCTGTTGTTGGATCGATGATATGCGAATACCGCACGCCGTCCTGTTCAAAGAAATTCTTGTAGTCGCCAGAGGTCGCCATACCGAGGTTGTCCAGCTCAACTACCAACTGCAGGTTTTGGGCCCCTGCTTCGGGCTTTTCGATCCCGATCCGCCAAGCCTCACCCTTGTCGTTCTGGCCCATGGTGACCAAATCACCGCCGATCTCGACCATATAGTTTTCGATCCCAGCGTCGCGCAGAGTCGCAGCCACCGCGTCGATGCCATATCCTTTGGCGATTGCTGACAGGTTGATGCCCACACCAGCATCTGATTTGGCCAAAGTTCCGTTGTCGCTGTCCAACATCAGCAAGCGTTCCTGACCAACGCTTTCCAACGCCGTCTGTATCTCGGCATCTGATGGCACCGGATCTTCTGGCTTGCGCGGACCAAAGCCCCACAGTTCGATCAGCGGGCCAAGCGTTACGTCGAACGTGCCGCCCGATTTTTCGTGCACGTCATTTGCTGCACCTAAAACCAGCGCAAATTCTTCGGAAACCTCGGTGGGTTCGGTGCTGGACGACGCCGAAAATGTCGAAACCTCCGAGTTGGGGTCCCAGTTGGACATCTTGGCGTTCACGTCTGCCAATGCCTCTTCCACGGCAGAGCCCAATGCAGTCTCATCCACATCCGTGCCGATAGCGGTGATGTTGAATGTGGTACCCATGGTCTCACCGGACAGGCGCACAACCTCGGGTTCTTTGTCAAAGAGACATCCGGAAACAAGTGTTGCAACAGCCAGAACAGGCAAAAGGCGCATCGAGAGACCTCCAGAGGAAAACCGTGCCCGGCATATGCCAGCGGCCCCATGCAGAGTCAAACCGACTTCACAGCTTTAGCGGCAGGAAGCCTAACATAAGTAGCCCAATGCCGGCCGGCACACCGAACAACCAGGCTTTTTTTTGCCAGCCAACCGGCTGCTGTTTCCAGGCCATTCTAAAGTTATGCCCGCATACGACCACGGCAAAGAAAATCAGCACTGCGACGGGCGGGGTAAGGTACAAGTCAGACAAAAGGCCGGATATCCTTGTTTAGCGGCAGTTTTCCCCGGTTTGGGCATTTGCACCCTATACAGACCGCATTGCTGCGGTAAGGTGTAAGGGAAGCCATCTCAAAAATAAGAGGAGATTGCCAATGGCCCCAACCTCATATCAGCCCCCAACCCGCGGCGACAAGACCGATACAAGCACGCATAGCCAATCGGTTGAATCCAATCTGTCGCACTCGCAGACGACGGTGGCAAAATTGCTTGCGGGTAAAGGGGATGCTGTATTTGCGGTGCGCCCAAACGACACAATCCATTCGGTCGTGAATACCCTCAGTGAAAAGCGGATTGGTGCCGTGGTCGTGACCGACCAGAACGGTACCCTTCAGGGTATTCTGTCCGAACGCGACATCGTCCGGCGCATGGCTGACACGCCCGGCCAGACCCTGCCACAATCAGTCGAGGATCTGATGACGCGCGAGGTCAAGACATGTTCACCAGACGATTTGTTGAATGATGTCCTGAAAACAATGACCGAAGGACGTTTTCGCCACATGCCCGTTGTTGGCGACGGCAAACTGCGCGGCGTCGTCACAATCGGTGACGTTGTTCATTTCCGGCTGAAAGAGCTCGAGTATGAAGCGTTACGCATGAAACAAATGATCGTAGGCTAATCCTTCCGGCAGAAATCCCTTGACCTTGGCTGACTGACAGTATCCTTGATGCCAAAATTTGTTCGGTTATAGGTCGAGGGTAAATGAAGCACGTTCTGGTAACGGGTACAGCGGGATTCATTGGGTTCCATCTTGCAAAACTGTTGCTTTCGGAAGGATTCCGGGTGCACGGCTATGACGGGATGACCGATTACTATGATGTTGCGTTGAAAAACCGCCGGCATCAGATGCTGCTGCAAAACCATGGGTTTTCCGTCACCGAGGACTTGCTGGAAAATCACGAAAAGCTCAAACAGGTTGGAGATGACTTTAAGCCTGACGTGATTGTGCACCTGGCTGGTCAGGCAGGCGTGCGTTACAGCCTGGAGGATCCGCGCAGCTATATCGACTCGAATATTGTGGGCACATTCAACGTGATGGAGGTTGCCCGCGAACATAAGGTTGAACACCTGTTGATGGCGTCCACCTCGTCGGTCTATGGCGCGAATGAGGTGATGCCCTTCACCGAGGTCGAAAAGGCCGACACGCCTCTGACCATCTATTCAGCTACCAAAAAGGCCAACGAGGCCATGGGCCATTCCTACGCGCATCTTTGGAACCTACCCACAACTATGTTTCGGTTTTTTACCGTTTATGGCACTTGGGGGCGGCCGGACCTGGCGCTTTACAAGTTTGTGGATGCAATTCTGGATGACCGTCCGATCGATATCTACAATCATGGCGACATGTATCGCGATTTTACCAATGTGGATGATCTTGTCCGCGGAATCCGTCTGTTGATTGACAGCCCGCCCGTGCGCCCCGACAGCGCAGATGACATCGAAGAAGGCGACAGCCTTTCGCCCGTAGCGCCCTGGCGCGTGGTCAATATCGGAAATGGCGACAAAGTGCGCCTGTTGGATTTCGTCGAGGCGATCGAAGAAGCTGTCGGCAAGAAAGCAATCAGAAACTATATGCCCATACAGATGGGCGATGTCCCGGCCACTTGGGCCGATACCGATCTGTTGCAGCGATTAACCGGGTATCGCCCACAAACCGATTTCAAGGTCGGGATTGCCCAGTTCGTGGAATGGTTCCGCGACTATCACGGAAAATGAACTGAGTGCCGCATGCTCGAAACAGACCCCAATTCCCGTAAAATTGCCGTCATCGGCCTGGGTTATGTCGGCCTGCCACTGGCTGTGGCGTTTGCCGGGGTGGGCCCGGTCATTGGGTTTGATATCAATGCCAAACGCATTGACGCGTTGCGCGCGGGGCAGGATAGCACTCAGGAAGTTGCCCCCAATGATCTGGGCGCTGCGACAGGTTTGACCTTTACTTCGGGACCTTCCGATCTGGCGGGATGTGATACCTTTATCGTTACGGTTCCAACGCCAATCACGGCGGGCAAACAACCGGATTTGTCGCCCTTGCTGAGTGCGTCCGAGACGGTCGGGCACATTCTGAAAAAAGGTGACCTGGTGATCTACGAGTCCACGGTCTATCCCGGCGCGACCGAGGAAGACTGTGTGCCAGTGCTCGAACGGGTCTCCGGTCTTAAATTCAACAGGGATTTCTTTGTCGGATACAGCCCGGAACGGATCAATCCCGGTGATAAGGCCCATCGCATCTCGAACATTTGCAAGGTCACCTCGGGCTCGACACCCGAAGTTGCCGATTTGGTAGATGCGCTTTATGGCCGGATTATCGCGGCAGGTACACACAAAGCGGAAAGCATCCGCGTAGCCGAAGCCGCGAAAGTTATCGAAAACACTCAACGCGACCTGAACATCGCGCTGGTCAATGAATTGGCGATGATTTTTGGACGCCTGGGCATTGATACCGATGCCGTTTTGCGCGCAGCTGGAACCAAGTGGAATTTTTTGCCCTTCCGTCCTGGCCTGGTCGGCGGACACTGCATCGGCGTCGACCCTTATTACCTGACACATAAGGCAGAGGCGGTCGGCCATCATCCACAGATCATTCTGGCCGGGCGACGCCTGAACGACAGCATGGGCAGCTATGTGGTGTCGCAACTGGTGAAGCGGATGACTCGCGTCGGGATTGACGTCGGATCGGCGCGCGTGCTGGTAATGGGGCTGACATTCAAGGAAAACTGCCCGGATCTGCGCAACACCAGGGTCGTCGACATCATAGACGAACTGAAGGATTACGGTATTGAGGTAGATGTGCATGACCCGCACGCCGATGCCTCCGAAGCACAGGTCGAGTATGGCATTTCCCTGGTCGACACCCCTAAGGAACACGCCTATGACGGCGTCGTTTTGGCCGTCGCACATCGAGAGTTTTTGGATGTAGAGCCCGCGCAAATCAGAGCGTTCGGAAAAGACACAAGCGTGGTCTTCGACGTCAAGTCGGTCCTGCCGATAGAGGCCAGCGACCTTCGCCTTTGAGCACAAAAGAAAACCGGCGCGTATGAGCGCCGGTTCTTTATTTCTTACCCGCCGAAATCGTCAAGCATGATGTCTTCGCGGTCCACGCCCAAATCCAGCAGCATGTTGATGACCGACTGATTCATGATTGGTGGGCCACACATGTAGAACTCACAGTCCTCAGGTGCGGGGTGGTTCTTGAGATACTCTTCGAAAAGAACGTTGTGGATGAAGCCGGTGTAGCCTTTCCAATCGTCCTCTGGCTGCGCATCCGACAGGGCAACATGCCATTCGAAATTGTCGAATTCCTCGGCCAGAGTGTCGAAATCCTCGACAAAGAACATCTCTTTCTTGGACCGTGCGCCGTACCAGAAGCTGATTTTGCGGTCGCGATTTTCCAGACGCTTGAGCTGGTCGAAGATGTGGCTGCGCATGGGCGCCATACCGGCGCCACCGCCGATAAAGACCATCTCTTTCTGGGTGTCGCGGGCAAAGAATTCGCCAAACGGGCCCGAGATGGTGACCTTGTCACCCGGTTTCAGGTTGAAGATGTAAGACGACATCTGACCGGCTGGTATACCTTCGGAACCGGGAGGTGGCGAGGCAACGCGGACGTTCAGCATGATCATGCCTTTTTCGTCCGGGTAGTTGGCCATTGAATACGCGCGCTCGATCGGTTCGTTCACAACCGATTCATACTGCCACAGATTGAAGCGGTCCCAATCTTCGCGGTATTCCTCTTCCACGTCGAAATCAGTGTATTTCAACGCATGCGCAGGGGCTTCGATCTGGATGTATCCGCCAGCGCGGAAATTCACGTCCTCGCCCTCGGGCAAATCCAGAGTCAGCGCCTTGATGAAGGTCGCCACGTTTTCGTTCGAGCGAACCGTGCATTCCCATTTCTTAACGCCAAAGACCTCTTCGGGAACTTCGATGTTCATGTCCTGCTTGACCGCAACCTGACAGGACAGGCGGTCGCCGCAAGACGCTTCGCGCTTGGTGATATGGCTTTCTTCAGTCGGCAGGATCGAACCGCCACCTGAATGAACACGCACGCGGCACTGCGCACAGGTGCCACCGCCGCCGCAGGCAGAAGGCACAAACAGCTTTTCGGCCGCCAGTGTCTGCAGCAATTTGCCACCTGCGGGAACGGAAATGGTTTTTTCGCCGTTGATTGTGATGTTCACATCGCCAGTCGATACCAGTTTCGAACGGGCGGCCATGATGAGGGCCACCAAAGCGACAACGATCAGGGTGAAAAGGACGACGCCTAGGCTAAAAGTTTCCATTCGTCCCTCCTTACAGCTTCACGCCCGAGAAAGACATGAAGGCCATCGCCATCAGTCCCGCGGTGATGAAGGTGATACCAAGGCCCTGCAAGCCATCCGGAATATCCGAGTACTTCAGCTTTTCACGAACGCCCGCCATAGCGGTGATCGCCAGTGCCCAGCCAAAGCCCGAAGACACACCATAAGTGGCTGCTTCGGCAAAGTTATAGTCACGCTCGACCATGAACAGCGAACCACCCAGGATGGCGCAGTTCACTGTGATAAGCGGCAGGAAGATCCCCAGCGCGTTGTAAAGCGGCGGGAAATACTTATCCAAGACCATCTCAAGGATCTGAACCATCGCCGCGATCACGCCAATGTAGGAGATCAGACCAAGGAAGGTCAGGTCCACATCAGGGAAACCTGCCCAAGCCAACGCACCGGGCTTCAGCAGATAGCTGAGCAGCAGGTTGTTCGTGGGAACGGTAATCGCCTGAACGACCATGACCGAGATGCCCAGACCCAGCGCGGTCGAGATCTTCTTGGATACGGCGATGAATGTACACATCCCGAGGAAGAAGCTGAGCGCGAGGTTTTCAACAAAGATGGCCTTCACGGCCAGTGAAATCAGACCTTCCATCAGTGGGCCTCTACCTGCTGAATTTTGTATTCACGCTCTTCGACCTGGTTCGGCTTCCATGTGCGGAAGGCCCAGATGATCAAGCCGATGATAAAGAACGCGGACGGCGGCAGCAGCAGCATGCCGTTGGGCACGTACCAGCCACCATTGTTCACGGTTTCCAGAATGGTAACGCCAAACAGCGATCCGTTGCCGAACAGTTCGCGAATGAAGCCAACAAGCAGCAGGATCAGACCGTAGCCCATTCCGTTGCCCAAGCCGTCAATGAAGGACGCGACGGGCGGGTTCTTCATCGCAAATGCTTCGGCGCGGCCCATCACGATACAGTTGGTGATGATCAGGCCGACAAAAACCGACAAGGTCTTGGAAATCTCAAAGGCGTAAGCCTTGAGAACCTGATCCACCAGGATCACCAGCGAGGCGATGATCACCATCTGTACGATGATCCGGATCGAACCCGGGATCTGGTTGCGCAGGCATGAGATGAAGAAGGACGAGAACGAGGTCACGAAGGTAACCGCCAGCGCCATCACGAAGGACACCTGCAGCGAAGAGGTCACCGCCAGCGCCGAACAGATACCCAGCACCTGCAGTGTGATCGGGTTGTTGTCGACAAGCGGGTCGACCAGCATCTCTCTCTTGGTCTGGGACATCAGAACTCTCCTGCTTGCAGTTTGGCCAGGAACGGAGCGAAGCCCGCATCACCCATCCAGAATTTCACCAGGTTATCAACACCAACCGAGGTCAGCGTGGCACCGGCCAGCGCATCTACATAAAAGTCGGGGCCAGCGGCAGGTTGCGACTTGGATACTGTGATCTGCAGATCACCTGCATCGTCCCGCAGCTTCTTGCCATTCCACAACGCTTTCCAACGCGGATTGTCCACCTCGGCGCCAAGACCGGGGGTTTCGCCGTGCTGATAGAATTGAAGGCCGTAGATATCGTTGCCGTTGTTTTTCAGCGCGATAAAGCCATAAAGCGTCGACCACAGACCATAGCCGTGCAGCGGCAGGATCACCTTGTCCAACTCGCCGGATTCGTCGCGCAGCAGGTAGACAACACGGTACAACGCCTTGCGACCAATACCAGCCGGGTCATCGTCCAGCGCGACGCTCAGCTCTGGATCGCTTGCGGCGGCCAGGTCGTCGAATGTCGCGGGATCGAACTGGTCGTCGACGAACTCACCCGTCGAAAGTTCAACAACGTGCGGCTCGAATGCGGCGAATGCCTCAGACACGTCGGTGCCGGGTTCATAAACACCAGCTACCTGCAGAACGTTGATCTGCTTGTCCTTCAGCGCGTTGGCTTCCTGGACCGGGCGCAGGCTAACGGCTGCGGCTGACACAACCATCGAGGCCACCAGACAAACGGCGACGGCGATAAAGATCGTTTTACCGACCGAGTCCGGCGAGGCCGCCAGAAACTTGGCAATCGCGCCCTTGGGTTCTGGGGATTGCGTATCAGACATGGCGACGCGCCCTCCGTTTGATGTTTGCCTGAACGACGAAGTAGTCAATCAGCGGTGCAAAGACGTTACCGAACAGGATTGCCAGCATCATGCCTTCGGGGAAAGCGGGGTTCACCACACGGATCAACACAACCATGATACCGATCAGAGCACCGTAGATATACCGGCCCATGTTGGTATGGCTGGCTGAAACGGGCTCGGTCACCATGAAAGCCAGACCGAAAGCGTAACCACCGACGACGACGTGCCAGTACCATGGCATCGCGAACATCGGGTTGGTATCCGACCCAATGAGGTTAAACAGCAGCGTCAGACCTATGGTCCCAGCCAGACAGCCGACAATCAGTCGGAAATTGGCGATGCGGGTCGTTAGCAGGAATGCCAGACCGATCATACAAGCCAGCGTTGATGTTTCACCAAAGCTGCCCTGCATCTGACCAAGAAACGCATTCCACCATGTCAGCCCCTCGGTGGCCAACGCCTGATATCCTTCTGAGGCGGATACCGACAGAGCTGTCGCGCCTGAAAAGCCATCAACCGGGGTCCAAACCGTGTCACCTGACATGTTCGCCGGATAGGCAAAGTACAGGAACGCACGACCGACGAGTGCTGGGTTCAGGAAGTTCTTGCCAGTGCCACCAAAGACTTCTTTACCAATCACCACTCCGAAGATGATGCCCAACGCAACCTGCCAAAGTGGCGTAGATGCGGGCAAGATTAGCGTGTAAAGCATGGAAGTTACAAGGAAACCCTCGTTCACTTCATGGCCGCGAACAGTCGCAAAGATGACCTCGAAGATACCGCCTGCAACCAGAGTGACGATGTAAATCGGCAGGAAATACATCATCCCGTGCATCACATTGGCAAAGATGCTGGCGGGGTTCAGCGAGATACCGAACATCTGCAGGATGGCGATCCGCCAGCCAGTGGCTGAATCGGGTCCAAGCGCGGCAATGGCCGAGTTTGCCTGAAAGCCGGTATTGTACATTCCCCACAGGATACAGGGGATCGTGGCGATCACGACATATGTCATGATCCGCTTCATATCCACGTAGGACCGCGCATGGGGTGCAACGGAGGTTACGGTTTTCGGAGTGTAGACGAAGCTTTCGACCATCTCGTAGATGGGGAAATACTTCTCGTACTTGCCGCCCTTAGTAAAGTTCGGCTCGATCCGGTCAAAGAAGTTGCGCAAACCCATTCGGATCAGCCCTCCTTTTCAATCTTTGTCAGGCAGTCGCGCAGCGCCAGCCCATATTCATATTTCGCCGGACAGGCAAAGCCGATAAGGCCAAGGTCCTCTTCGTCCAGCTCCAGCGCACCTAGCGCCTGTGCAGTATCGGTATCCATTACCAGCAAAGCGCGTAGCAATTGCGTCGGCAAATAGTCCTGCGGCATCAACTGTTCGAATGTACCAGTCGGAACCATCGCACGGCGTCCACCATTCAGATTGGACGTGAATGCAAACAGCTTCTTGGCAAAGGCCGAGCCAAGAACCGGCTGAACCGCGTATTTCGACGGCATCGGAAGAATCCAGCCCAACGTATGCTGATCATGGTCTTCGCGGATGATGCTGATCTGACGCGCGAAACGGCCCAGGTAAGCTTGTGGCCCCTCTGCATGACGGCCCGACAGGATCGAGCCCGAGATTACACGGGCCGTGCCGTCCACATTGATTTCGTCACGGGTAAGATCATCGGTCGAGGCCCCCATGACGGTGCGGATCAGGCGGGGTTGACGCGCGCCGGGGCCTGAAAGGGCAACCACGATGTTCGGATCCAGATGGCCGGTTTGCATCAGACGGCCAATCGCGATGACATCCTGATAGCCGATTGTCCAAACCTGCTTTTCACCGGCCAGCGGCTCAAGGAAGTGGATGTGGGTTCCAGCCAGGCCTGCGGGGTGCGGTCCAGAAAATGCTGCGGCTTCAATACCCGGAACGTCGGCCCCCGGCAGGGCTGCGCCCTCATTTTGGCACAGATACGTCTTGCCCTCGGTCAGCTTGGCAACTGCGCTCAGGCCGACAGCAAAGGCGTCACCTGCATCCTGGATAATGATCGCGGCATCAGCGGCCAGAGGCTCACTATCCATCGCGGTCACGAAAATTGCCGTGGGCTTGGTACCCGGTGCGGGCATCTTGGAATAGGGCCGCGTGCGAAAAGCAGTCCACAGGCCAGCCGCACATAGACGTTCGGTCACGCCCTCGGCGGTATCGGCGTTGCCCACAGCCGAGAAATCCAGACCTGTGTCGTTGACGTCCGAGACTTCGATTACGACGCTCTGCAACACCCGACGCGCACCACGGTTGATGGCCACGATCTTGCCGCTGAGCGGAGCGACCATCATCGCCTCGGGCACGTCCTTGTGGCAAAACAACGGTGTGCCCCGCTGAACCTCTTCACCCTCTTGAACCAGCATGCGCGGTTTCAGGCCCAGATAATCAGCCCCCAAAACCCCGACAGACCTGAATTCAGGACCCGGTTGGATCGTCTGCTCTGGCGCGCCTTGCACCGGCAGCTCCAACCCTTTTTTCAGTTTGAAAGTTTGCATGTCGCTACTGTCTTCCAAGCCTCTTTCCTGCAACACATCGTTCCCACCACTGCATAGTGGCACAAAACGATCTGCATGTGGGAGCCTGAGAGCAAAAAAGGCGCATAGCACCTGTTTTCATTCCAAGCTTCGTTTTGATCACGGTCCCTTTACGCGGGGATGTTGCCAAACGCAAACCCGTTGCTGCCTAAATTGCCGATATTTTGTCAAATTAACTTGAAGGGCTGCCTTTTGAACCTGTTGAAATTGCATATCGCACCCGCAACACTTCCGGTGTAAGCACCCGGGATGGAACCAAACAACGATTTTGAGATTTTTCTGGTGGCAACGCCCGGCCTTGAAGCCCCGCTGCATGCCGAAGCGGTCGAGCAGGGATTCGCAGATACAAAGCCGGTACCCGGCGGCGTCACCTGTCGCGGCGGCTGGCCTGAAGTCTGGCGCGCGAACCTGTGTCTGCGCGGTGCGAACAAGGTTCTGGTGCGATTGGGCGGATTTCCCGCAGTTCATTTGGCACAACTGGATAAACGGGCCCGAAAATTTCCCTGGTCCGATTTTTTGCGCCCCGATGTGCCCGTCAAAGTCGAAGCGACAAGTCGAAAATCCCGAATCTACCATGCAGGGGCCGCCCGGCAACGTATCGAAGTGGCAATTACGGAAACTCTGGGCGCACCGGTTTCGCCCAATGCGGCCGTGCGCGTCCTGCTGCGCATCGAAAAGGACCTGTGCACATTTTCGATCGACAGTTCCGGCGAGCCTTTGCACAAACGCGGCCACAAACCGGCTGTCGCCAAAGCCCCGATGCGCGAAACGATGGCGGCAATGTTCCTCCGAGAGTGCGGATTTGATGGGTCCGAGCCAGTTTTGGATCCGATGTGCGGCTCTGGCACCTTTGTTATTGAAGCCGCCGAAATCGCGCTGGGGCTGCGCCCCGGCCGTTCTCGCAGCTTTGCCTTTGAAAATCTGCCAAGTTTTGACCCCAACGCCTGGTCCTCGATGCGCCAGCAACAACCTTTGGCCAAACCGGACGTCGTTTTTCATGGCTCAGACCGCAATAGCGGAGCGATTGAGGCCTCGACCAAAAACGCTGACCGGGCCGGGGTTGCCGATTTCACCATTTTTCAGGCGCGCTCGGTCAGCGACATAAAACCCCCGTCGGATGCCGCAGGTCTTGTTATTGTCAACCCACCCTATGGTGCCCGGATCGGGGATGAAAAACGCCTGCGATCCGTTTACGGCAGCTTGGGCAAGGTACTGCAAACCAAGTTCAAGGGCTGGCGTATCGGTATCGTGACCAGCAACGCAAGCCTGGCCCGATCCACCCGCCTGCCGCTGTTGCCCCCCGGGCCAATTGTGGACCACGGTGGCACCAAAATCCGACTGTATCAAACTGGTGTTTTAACCTGATCCGATGCCCGGGAACGACGAAGGCAATTCGCACAAACGACACGGAAACCCCCTTGCACATCCAAAAATGCAAGTATAGATCACGCGCCACGGTCGGAGTGTAGCTCAGCCTGGTAGAGCACTGTCTTCGGGAGGCAGGGGTCGGAGGTTCGAATCCTCTCACTCCGACCAAAAAAACAAGGCGCCTGAGGGCGCCTTTGTTGTTTGTAAGACAGTGATCCGAGGTTCATTGAACCTGAGCACTACTCGAACTCCAGTGCGTCGGCCGCTTTGCGCAGGTGCTCCGGGCTGTAGCGCGCATAGACAGACTCGGTGATCCGTGAGTTCGAATGGCCGAGAAACTGGGCTATCTCCTCCATCGAGACGCCGGCCTCCGCCATGTGGACTGCCGCTGTGTGGCGCAGAACGTGCGGTGACACATCAGGCAGACCTGCCTCGATCGCGGCGGCCTTGAAGCCCTTCTTGATGGACTTCACGGGCCCACCGGCCCATTCCACGACGTAGTCGGACAAAGCCGCCTTCCGCGCCTCTAGGAGCGCCGCACGCAGGCTCCCGGTCATGGGGACGATGGCCCGGCCCTTCCTCTGCCCCTCACCAGTGCGGAGGTTGACCTGACTGCGCTCGAAGTCCACCCGATCCCAGGTGAGCTCCAGCACCGCCGTCACCCTGGCCGCCGTCGACAACATCAGCCGAGTAGCGAGCTTGATGTGCGGTGCACAATCGACAGACAGAAGCTGTGCGATCTCCTGGCGCGTCAGATACCTCTCCTTGGGTGCCGGCTTACTGGGGCGCTCGATATAGGGCGCTCTGTCGATCAGTCCGGTCTTCTCGGCCCAGTTCAGGCAGGTCCGCAACTTGCCGAGCTGGGTCCAGATCGTGCCGTCCTGAATACGTGCCTGCCTGCGATCCGCGATATAGGCCTTGCAGTCCTGCACGCTGATCTGATCGGGGCGGAAGGCCCCAAACCAGGGCAGGACGGAGCGACCGGTGTAATTCATGCTTTCATGCACCGGCCGCCCCTCAACAGTCGCGCTGTAGGCTTTCCAGATCCTTTCCACGGTCAGTTCATCCTTTCCGGCTGTCTGTGCGAGCAGGACGTCACGGGCTTCGGCTTCGGCGCGTTCGAGGGTGTCCGCGTCAAGACGATACCGGCGCCGGCGTCCATCTTTCTCATACCAGACGACGACGAACCGATCGTTGAGCCGACCGATACTGTATTCCTGCACTTCTCAAACTCCTCCACTTTGTGTGCCGGGATGCGGAACTGACGCTGAACTCTGAAATGTTCGAGCTGGCCGGATTTGCAGAGCTGGCGGACAGTTTCAGAACTGCAACTCCAGCGCTCTGCGAGGGTCTTGGGGGTGTAGGGCGGTGACAATTCGTGCACTCCTTTCTGATCGTGTGAGTGCGTTATAGCGACGAGCACTTCGGACAACTGAAACATACTTCACAAGAGCGTGATCTTTGGTATCCGCTGGAAGGTGCTTATGAAATTGACCTTAACAGAGGGCTCTTCGAAGCTGAAAAAGGTAGCTTGCTCGCCCCTCCCTATCAAAATGTGAACAGGCATAGCTGCCCTCAGACAGGGCGAACTGCTCGCGAATGTGCGCAAGCACCACCATGTCCTTCCGCTGGCTTTGGCTGAGCGGGCGATTGCGGTAGGCGCGATAACCAATAATCGCCGGCTCTCTGGGGAGCAGATCAACGACTTACAGCAAACAGAGCGTCGCACTGCTCACGTTTTGGTAGTGGTTAGTCGTCGTTCGACGCGACGATTAGCTGTCCCAACGCTGTCAGACGATATTGTGTCTTCTTGTCGTAACTTCGAGCAACCAATCCTGTTGCCAGGAGGTCGGGACCGAGTGTTTCGAAGTCGGTTCCTGTCGATTCCTTTAGAAGTTCGTTCTTCGTAGCAAAGTCGCCATCCTCACTCAGGACCCAGAGAGCAACGCCGACCGAATTACTCATGAAGCCGTCGGGTAAATTTGGTTTTGTCTCCCAGTTTTTTGCTTCTTCTGCGGGCCGGTCAGATACGATCATGGCAGAAACCAAGCGAGTGACCTCCGTCGAAATTCCGCCAGTCTTGGTCAAGATGGTGTTGCGAAGATCGACGATATCAAGATCGGTCCGCTCAAGTTTATCGAGGTGAACTCGGATCATTTCCGCGCCCCACGGAGTGAGGAATTGCGATTGTTCTTGTCGACGAATGGCCAGAGACCGCAGCTCAGCGTCCGATGCACTCATGATGATGACTGGACGGATGGTGCGGTTCAGGACAGATGGCTGGCGTTCGAGGAAGTCGAGAAGCGTTTTGGCTTCCGTTGCATCGTTGGTTTTGTAAACGAGGATCTTGCGCTTGCCGTTTTCCGCCCGCGTTTTTTCGACGATGCGGCGCAGATCACTGATCGAAGTCGCTTCATGGACAATGATCTTGTCCTCACGGGCACCAGGAAATGTTCCAACCTCGGCGAGACGACGCAGTGCCTGTGATACCTTCCCGATTCCAAGAATTTCAAGGCCACAAATGATCTGCACCGGATCCGCAGTTTTCGGGTCGATGAGCCGCTCCATAAAAAAATCGCTGAGGGGCGAGTATGGCCATTGATCTTCCGGCTGTTTCGGTGCGGCGGAGTAGCGCCTCCGGTGGGTCGCGCTGTCGTAGTTGATCGTTGGGTCCTTGTTCTCGATTTCATCGAGAGCGTGATAGATATCGTTACCTGTGCCGAGCATCGCGGCAACTTCCCGAGTGCGAAGCAAATAATTGAAGCGGTTTTCACTGCCGGGAACCGGGACGCGACCAAGAACACCAAGATCGAAGAGCTCTTCAAGGAGAGCCTCGAAAGACGGAAGTGTCGGAGCTTCGCTGTTCTTAGGCCAGTAAAAAGAAGCTTCGTCCATCAACACACGTGTCGGAAGACCTGTGATGAGCGCACGGCGCTCATCACCCTCGTAGATCAAGCGCGCCAGCGTATAGGCGACCAGTGCGTAGCGAGGGTCGAGATTGAGGGTAAGATGGAACTTCTCTCGGATCCGGGTTTCGATATGCTCGAAGTTTCGGTGAGCGAAAAGGTCTTCTGACGGTATCGTCCAGAGGGGCTCGCCCTCGGGGAGCTTGAAGGTTTTTCCGCTACCGTGGCCGTGCATGGTCGAGAGAAGACCCTTCATGTATTCCTGGACCAAGGAAGGATAGTAGTTGGCCCAGGTCAGGATCTCCTCGACGGCCTGCATGTTCTCAAATGCGAAGCCAGCGGCGCGCATGGGAGATACAACCAGATCGAAAGCTGCGCGCTTGTCATCGATGTTTCGATTGAGCGGGCCGATACAAATCGGCTCCCCGAGGTGCCAGAGCGGAGAATTTGGCTGCTTGTTCATCCGTTGGACATTATGAAGCCCGGCGAAGACGACCTTGAAGGCGCGCTGCGTTTTCTCCATGAGCTCCTTCAGCTTGCTCAGCTGCGGGTAATCATCGCGTGTATCCTGAGTCATAAAGTTGTCAGCTTCATCGAACATGCAGATGATGCGCCCATTGGGGTGCCGGTTTACCCATGCTTGGATATCGCGTGAGACGAGATCCGCAGAAGTGTGGTCCGGCTTTACGACATCGTCCGGCAGCATCGTGGAGATGTGGCGCCAGATTTCGTTGGTTTTTTCAGAGATACCCAACGCTTTGATTTCACGATTCACGATGAACCGTTTTTCGGCTTCATCGTGCTGAGTCTGGGCCACATGCGCGAGAAGCGCAGATTTCCCGAGTTGGCGGCCACCATAGACAAGGCACCCATCAGCAGTCTTGTCGATGATTTTGCGCACTTCGTCTTCACGGCCGAAGAACATCTCAGGCGGAAGCTGACCGGCGTCGGTCGTGTAGGGTTCGATGCGACCATAAGGAAGTCCGCATTCGAAAACAGTGCGGGCCCGGGTATCACGACGGGTCGCTGCGAAGGCGATCAGAGCCTCGTCGATCAGGAGCGCCGGAATCACTTTGCTACGCAAACGCTCCGCAATATCGCGCCGCCGCGAGGTGTCTGCGACACCGGAAAGGAGAATGACTGCCGGCTTACTGGAGGCTGTGATCGCCTTAATGATCGTCTCCGGCAGAGTCTCTTGAGACGCGACAATGAAGCTGTAACCGCTCGTTGCATTGGAGCCAAACACAGGCGGCAAGAACCATCCATCCGAGACGATACGGCCATGAAAAGTCCCCTTCCAGGAACCCTTGCGGCCAAGTTCCTCAATCTTGAATATGTTGACCTGTTCGAATCCAATCTCTTCGAAAAGCTCCTTGATCTGCCCCGGAGTCGGCTTTTTCGTGCGCATGCCCAACATCAGGTCGCGATACATTTTGATGAAGCTGATCGTGGCAGCGCGACGATCTTCCTCCGCAAACAGGAGGTTTCCCTCCATTGCGGTGGCTTCTTTAAAAGCCTTACCTCCGGTCGGCCATTGGTCAGAACTGGCGTAGGGAAGAAGGTTGGACGAGAATTCACCGATAAGGCCTTGCAGGTCAGTCTCGAACACTGCCGCTGACCGGCCATCCCTAAGCTGTGCGATCCGGTCCTCTACCGCCTCGATGGTGAGTTCGTCGAGCTTCCCGAGAAGAGTTTCGACATCGTCCTCGTTGTCAGGCTTTCGGTATTCATTGATGCGAGCGATTTGACCGTCGCGGATGCTATTCTTGATGTCTTCGATCGATTGATCGAGAAGCCCAAGGCGGTCGCCGAGCCCAGTGATGTCATGGACTTCACTACCATCGGCCAGGCCGTCGATTTTTTCGAGGGTGAGCTTACACCATGTCAGCTGTCGACTGATTTGTTCTTGGTTTTTGAAATCGACCTTCTCGAGTGCAGTGAGCATCCGGTTCCGGAGTTCAACTTTAGGCCGCCAGAATTCGACGAATTCGGTTACCGTTTGTAGGATTTCCCCTTCGGACGAGACATCGAATTGATCGACCATGCGATATGCGGAATCGAACGCACCCTCTGAGCAGGCGCGCTTGATAGCATCCTCTTGTCCAAGGATTTTATCCTCAGACAGAACCCGTGTGTAGATTTCGGCGCGCGCTTCCAATTCGGATAGCGCTTCCCGGTCAACCGGAGGGAGCAGGTCCATTTCGGCGTTGAGTGCACCGTCAAGCGTTGAGAACCGACCAGTATCTCGCCCAAGAAGCGCCTCGCGGGTCTCGTTTATCTGATCACCGATCCAGGTCGCTATGGCGGCAATCAGCGGATCATCAGTGCTGCTAATTTCAGCCTCAAGACCATCCTTGGCCTTTTTGAGCTGCGTGCGGAGTGTGGCCGTCGTCAGCTTTGCGCGTTCCTCCGACTGCTGGCCGCGCTCTCCGCTGGAATGGGTTGCTTCATTCCAGCGCTCTAGTAGTGTCACCGGTTCGTCGAACTGACGAGCGAGGTATTCGACCCCTTTCGAATAGAGAACGAGGTCGTTGTATCCCTTTTCAGATGCATATGTCTCTGAGAGAGCTTCGATGGATTGGGCGTCGCGAAGGTTCTTGATGGCAATACGGACCAAGTTTGGAGCCGCCGGGTCTTTTTCTGCGATTGCCCGAACGGCTGCTCCGAGTTCACCATTTTGGGAGACGACGTAGTGCATGAATTCGGTGGCGAAAGGCCATCTCGATGTTTTCTGACGAAGAGCGTCACAAATTTTCTCCAGCCGATCGGTGAGGCGCTGTTTCTCGGGAGCCCCCGGCTGCCCGGAGAGTTCGGCGAGAACATCAGGGCTGGGAGGGTAATCGAAGCTGAGCCTCGAGACGGTTTCGTTTACTTCGACCAAGTGTTGCCCAAGGGTCCCTTTGCAGAGATCGGAGACTTGCGTGCGAAGTGTCGTATCCTTCGAGAGAATTGCGGGCCGCAGAATAGAGCCGAGGACAAGAACGGAGGCAAGATCAGAGAGTGAGGCCGAGGTGGCCATCCCGACGTGCTCATTGAACTTCTGGAGATCAGGGCCAAACCCGCGGTAGGGAGCGCGACTTGCAGCGGCGACACGCAGGGCGACAGCAGGGATCGGAAGAGCCATCCCCTCTTGCTCATAAGCTTCTGCGGCATGTGCTGCGATTGCGATGAAATCGCGGTCGATGAGAGATGCGAACGCGTCGTTAGAAATGGGCGCAGGCTGAAGGAGCGGAGAGTTCGTCTCTTCCTCTTGGTCGAGGTGTTCTTTGAATTGCCATTCGGGAAGCTCGTCAGGCGCGCTGACTTCGTCGGTGATATCGACCAAGACGGAGCTGGAACTTGCGTCTTCCTCGTCGGCATTGGGGTGAGATGATTTTGTGTCAACGTCCAACGAGGGGACATCTGTCGTCAACTGATCTTCAGTCGAGTGTGTATCTTCATCGATCGTGTCGCTGAGTAGGTCGTCTTCCTTCGCATCAGACAACTCGGTTTCAGTTTGGTCTACGTTGTCCTCAGGATCACTGTCGTCGTCGGCGATGGGTTCTGGGTTTTCTTGCCCTGCACCGTCTTCTTCGCTTCCATCCTCTTGGGCTTCAGTCTTAGCCTGAAGCAGACTTTGTTCGCGGATCTTGTCGAAGATTTCCGGATAATCTGAAGGATCGAAATCTTCATCGAATGTGTCAGCATCTATAGCCGGATCGTATTCCTCCAACAAGGACATGAACCGATCAGGTTTTTCGTCACCGAGAGACCGGAAGATTTCGAGGATGGGCTGATATGCATCTTTCATTCGGTTGATCTTATTTTCAAGCTCTTCAGCTTGAATGGCGAGCTCGCCGATCAGAGCAAATTTCTTAGCGGCCGTTGCCTCGGATATTTCTTTACCCAAAGCTTCGAGTTGGTCGTTGGTCGCCGAGATTTTTTCTTTGCGGCTGAGGATGAGGTCATAGAACCTGTCGGACAGGAGAATGCCGGCAATTGGTCGGGCGATCCTCGCGACGTCGTCGCCTTCTTTGATAGCTCCAAGCGTCCTGAGGCGTTCTTCAACATCCTCCGACATTTCCTCGGTGATGACATCCTGCATTTCGCGAGCGGCGATGGACAGCTCGGAAATGGCCTCGAGCCTTTCAGTGTTCATGACGGAACCGATTTGGATCTCCTCCGCCAACCCTTGGATTGCTATGTGAAGATGGCCAAGAATCAAGATGGAGTGCGCTTCGGGTTCGACTTCAAGGAGACCAAGAAGCTCCTCCGAAAAGCCGAGCCAATGCAATCCATCCTCGACATTCGGCAGTCTTTCTTCAACCCAATCCGTTGGTCCGCGGTAGGTGATAATATTGAGGGCCTTTTCGTATAGCTCCTCAAATGATCCGGGGTCGGTAAGCGCGTGATAGTAGTTCATGACCGCGTATTCGCAGAAAGACCCTACTGCAACTTCAGGAGGCACGTCCTCAAGTAGGAGCTCATGAACACGGTTATGAAGCTCCGGATGTGCTTCAAGGCGCAGTTTTGACAACGGAAGTTTCGGAATGACGCCCTTTTTTGGTCCACTCTTCCTGGATCTTGGGCCTTTTTGTGAGCCTCGTTTTTGCATCACTATCGTTTCAAGGATGGGAAAAACCCAAGGGTGGTTTTGGATACGATAAAGCAACTCTTCATAAAGATCTGCCGGCTCGTTCGGGTCGAAATCAGCCTCAATCAGTGCCGCAATTGTCTTCAGGTCCTGGTTGGTGAAATGGCGCGCTTCTGCCAAAAACTCCGGTGCATCGGGGCAGATTTCAAGGACTGGGAAACCACTGAAACTCTCAGGCGACACCCAGTGCTCCGGCCTCCATGTGCTCATCATTTGAACGGCAGCAGGGATACCAGCAAACGAAATGGTTTCAGACGCGGTTGTGAGAGCGAACGATGGTTTGTTTTGCGGCGTGTCTTCTGGCATGTTCGATCTCCTATTTGTTCCAGCTTTGCGTAAGCTGCACGCCTGCTTCGAGTAGGATTGCTTCAATCCATGCAAGGGCTGGGCGCCGTTCGAACTCAGACCATAGTCTTTGGTTAGAGAAATCGTTGAGACATCGCGTGCAACTTGTCACGCAGTCTTGGTTCTCACAATTTAAGATCTCGCGGGCTGCGAGAAAGAGGTCGACAGACTGGAAGCCATCCTCTTGTGTCAATCGAGTTGAGTATCCAGCACCGCCGGAAACAGTGTCGTAGAGCACGATTACGAGATGGCCATCGAGTCTTTGAACGATAGCCCGCAGATCTCGCGCGTCCGTCTCGAGTAGTTCGGCAGCACCAAGACGAAGGGCCTCTTGCAGTGTGCGGTCGATTTTCGTCGAGTTAATCAGATCCCCATTCGGATCATGGGGAGTTCCCTGGAACAGAATGGCGCGCACATCTGTTTCAAAGACATGCGCAAGATCGATTGGCCAGACTTGGAAAGACGGATCATATCGGCAATCCCGGCCGGTTCGTGGGTTGGTGTGCGCCTCGAGGACCATGGGTTGCTGCCATGCGTTGTTAGGTCCTGCATTCATTGCTGGAACAGCATGTTCACAGCTGGGGCACCATGCAAACCCGCCCCCATGCCGACCTTTGTTGACCGTGATGATGCGCCCCAGTTGATCGTCGGCCCGGTTGGAACCGGGCGCGTGGAAGGTCAGAATCCCCGGCACGTCCGTTGGCACGTAGCTTGAGATCGGGGCTTCAGTGAGGAGGAGAGCTTCTTCCGACACAGTTGACCGAATTCGACTGGCGCCGGGATCTCGGCCCTGACCATCGCGAACAGACGTCAGGAATCCGTGTGGCTTAATGAAATCACGTTTTCTATTGGTAGACGAAAATTGCGCGCCACATTGAGAGCAGTGATCGTCGGGGGTTACGCGCTGAGGGGTAATCTGAGGCGACCTGCACACGTCGCAAACGCGGTATTGGGCTTTCTCGATAAAGGCATCGTCGCCTGTAAACTTGGATCGTTTGGAGATGCCGTCAGAGATCCAAACGCGGCCGCCCGCAACAATTTCCGAGCCTGGAGCGTATTCAGAGATTCCAATGGCACCATCGCGATCGAGTTCGAGGACGGACGTATCGGATGTCTGCCCCGCCGCATTCAGGACCTCCAAGGAGACCGAGTGAACAGGGAATGAATAAGTCGGTATAACCGCGCGTCGCGATAGCTGATCGATCATGAATTGCCCAATGTAGAGGCGCTGCTGGGTGCGTAGCGCCTCCTGATATCGACCAATGCGCGTGAAGCCTGCCGAGTCATTGGAGTCGAGTTGTTCCCGCTCCTCCTCGAGATCGTCGATGCCGGATTGCATAATGGCCCAGCGACCCCAGACAGCGTCGGCGAATTGCATCACTCTTTTGCGCAGCTCTTTTCGGCAGCCTTCGGCATCGAGCGCAATGTCCGCATGTGCGGAAGGAAGTCGTTTGCCCAAGGCTGCCGCCGCTTCAACATCTTCATCTGCGTTGTCGAGCCAAGAGTTGAAGTTTTCGTCGAACGCCACTCGCGCGTCGTCGGTGAGTGAGGCAGCAAAGACGTCGCGAAGTTGAGGAGATCCACTCCTTTGGTAGTTCGCAAGCCGGTGCTCGAGGAACTTTGCCAAAAGCATTGAAAGCTGGTGGCGTTGAAAAAAGCTTGCGTTGTCCAAGCTGAGGTATGGCACACGAGGTTGCTCGGCGAGATAATCTTCAAACCGCTCGAAGACCGCGCGGTCGTATCGGCCCGACCGTGAGGTTGTCAGAACGATCGGGGCAACCTGTGCGCGGCGCCCTGCCCGACCAGCTCGCTGCTGGTAACTTGCTATAGACGGTGGAACATTCTTGCAAAGAACACTTTCCAAATCACCAAGATCGACGCCCATTTCCATCGTCGTGGTGCAGGAAAGAAGATTCACTTCTCCGATCTTGAAATCTTCTTCGATCGAGGTTCGGATTTCGCCAGCAATTGCCGCAGTGTGTTCGCGCGCGATCCCCATGATCGGGTGCTCGTGGTAGCGCGCAACATAGTGGTTTTGCTCAAAAAGATCAGCGCGATCTTCAGCGGTGATTTCGGTCAAAGTTCCTTTGCAGCCCATAGACTGACAAACGCCCGCGGTGTCGAATTGTGTTCGACTGCCACATTTGACGCATTGATAAAGGTGGACGTCTCTGCCGGGAACGACCTTGATACCGGGCCCAAATTTCAGGCCGCGACCGACTCCGTGGCGTGCAGCGATAGATCGGGGCCCTTCCATCACTTTCCAGAAAGCCGTCAGAACATCGAGTATTTGGTTGTCATCAATGGCTTCGCCTGTTGCGGTCGCCATTTTTTTCAGAAGTGCAGTAAAGCGGTTTGGCCGGTTTGCCGCAGGGATGAGATTTATCGCGGTTGTCGCTCTGCTGTTCTTATCCCGGGTAAAACAGCGTGTTTGCTGCGCTGCAATTCGGGTCCAGATCGACTCATCGACGAGATCAATCATGCCTGACCCTTGATCGGAGACGGCACGATGCTCTCTGATCATTTTCAGGAGATAGCGGACGTAAGCTTCCGCGAAGGGTTTCATTTTTTCCGGAAGGTGCTTCTCTACAGCGAAGACAGCACGATCGAGGTGATCATAGTTGACGCCGAGGAGTCCAAACCCCTCAAGCCCAAGTCGACCGCGCCCGAGGGTTGTCAGCTCAGCCACGATCAGGGCCTTAAGGCGCTGCATTTCATTTGTTCCGGATTCAAGCTCGGGTAGAACGCCTGGTCGATACAGTCTTAGCCCGTCTTTTCGAAGTTCGTTTCGAACAGCGGAGACGAGGTTATCTATATCAATTTCGCCGTTGGCGTCTACGGCGCGCAGAATGGCGCTGCGAAGGGCTTGTTCACGAGATGTGCGCTCAAAGAACGGCGCGAAGAACGCGGCGTCCTGCCTGTTGTCTGAAAAGACCAGCAGGTTGCGCCCGCCCATCGGGGGGGTGGTGCCGAAGTCTCGGCTCGGCATCGATTCAAGAATTGACTGGGCAGCAACAGCAGCGAGGGCTTCGTCGCCCGGCCTGACGGTCGTGATCGGCTCGGGAAAACGAGACGAACGATGGTGGCATGCGACGCAGCGCGGCATGTAGCGGCGACCATCGTCGGGATCTTCATGCAGTTCGACATTCTCGAGCGCGACTGCGCCAGCAGCCTCTTCTTCAAGCGGAAGGCCGGAAGCAGGATCAAAGTAGACCATGTGCGGCGTATCTTCGTCAGTCGAGGTGTCGTCCTCGTCATCTTCCTCCACGGCCTTCCCGCCAGGCACCAGCCTTAACAGCCGACGTGGGCCGCTGCCCGGGGTTGCTTCGACATGCGTAGGACCATCCCAAGCTTCAATGTAAGGCTCACCGCAGTTCCGACAAACGAAGAGCTCAAAGACGGGTCGATCTTCGTCATCTTTCTCTGCGCCGATAATGACCTGTGATAGGCTTTCGCTATCATTAGCCTTGAGGGACACACCTGTTCGGTCTGGTGCGCGCGATATCAGGTGGTATCGAGCCGGGAGAAGCGGAAAGACGGCGGCGCTTTCACTGACAGCAAGAACGCCGATGGAGATCAAGCCGACCAGCGCAGAAATTGCGCCTTTGCCCGCATCTGGAAAAACGTCTTCGGCAAGCCGCGTGAGGGGGATGGAGCCACCCTCGAGGCGGCGCGCAATTACGTGCACTTCATTGAAGTCGGAGAGGCGCTCAATCAACGCATCACCGAGTGATAGCTGTGCCTGATCGAGTGACAAGGCGTCTAAGCCGAGGAATTCGGCTTCGGCGTTCCAGCCTTCTATGTCCATAGGGCTGTCTGTAAGTGCGACTTCTCGAACCATACTGGCGAGGTCTGATGCTCGTGCCCAGTCTTCAAAGCTAAGGCCGCTGGGAGAGGCGGGTTTTGACAGTTTCGGGTGCAACTTCCTTTGCGAAGTGATCACAGCCCGCTCGCCGGCAAAAGGCTCTCCAAAGAGTCGCTCAGCAAAGTCCGAAAGCTCCCCTTTTCTCTTAGGATTGAGAGATGCTGATGTGCCGATGCATCTCACTTGGCCGTCCGGGATCTCAAGGTGAGCCTTCAGTCGTCGCAAGAGAAAGGCGACTTCGATGGCTTGAGCGCCCGTATAGGTGTGGATTTCGTCGAGAACGATCCGGCTAAGTCGCGCATTTTGAAGAAGCGGTCGGTTCGTCGGAAGGAGAAGGATATGCTCCAGCATTGCATAGTTCGTGATGAGGATATGCGGAGGTGACTGGCGCATCTCCAGCCTCGAAAGCTTCCAATTCAGTGGAACATCAGCGTCCTCTCCAAAGGCCTGCTGGAAGCTGGGTGTTTCGCGAAGCTTCGTGACTTCTTGCTCCCGCGTTGAATGTGATTTCACCTGTCCGGTATAGCGGCCTAGCGTGATGCCCGGATTGCCCAGGTCACGGAAAAGGAGCTGGGCGATCCGACCGAGTTGGTCATTAGCCAGTGCGTTGAGTGGGTAAACGAGGATCGCACGGACGCCGGGTCGTTCAAGATCTCCCTCTTTGAGGATGTCATTGATCATTGGGTAAAGGAAGCTTTCCGTTTTACCCGAGCCTGTGCCGGTTGCGACGAGATAGTTTTCGTCTCTCAATAGCGCTTCTTCTTGGTGAGCATGAAGTGGACGATCCCACACAGACGGCTCGTTCTGGGCAAAGTCGATCCACCTGGGGTCCAAGAGCCCTTCACCGTGAAGCTGCGCAAGGCTGCGACCTTTTTCAAAGTCCGGAAGCGTTTCGACGTATGGACCTTTGACAAAGGTGAGGCGACTGACCTTCTCGCGCAGCTGTTCCGCAAGCTTCGGGGCTCGGATCTCGTTGATCGGAGATGAAGTTGCCACGAAGCGCGCAAGAGTTCGGTTGAGATCTTCGCGGTAGGCGTTCGGATCAAGAATGGTCATTAGGCAGACGCTCCCTGGGTGGTCGCATGGCCCCACAGGGCGCGAAAATAGACAAAGAATTGAACACCGGCGCGAAGCATCATGGTCATAGCGGAACCAATGTCTTGGCGCGACAGTCCTGTTCTCGAAATCATATTCTGAAGGAATGCCTCAGAGCGTTTCTCGGCGCAGGCGCGAGCAAAGCGCTCGACCTGGATTGCGATCTTGGCTGGAGTCGGATCACCGCCTCCATTGATGTCGAAGGCCCTAAGATCATTCAGGTTCTCTGCGTGGGCTTCGCAGATGATCCTACATGCATTTCCAAGGGCGCCGCCGCCTACGAGATCCCCGATGTCTGTTTCCCTCAAGCGGAAACGTAGATCGACAAATGCGGTGCGTAGCGCATTCGCTGACAGAGCGTCTGGAATGTCAGGGTCATTTTGCAACCGTTCAAGCCACGCCAGCAAGGGATGTTCAGTCATGAGGTCGGGGAGAGGATCGGGCGCCTCGATAGTCATCATGAGATTGAGACTTGAAAAGCCGGTGCCTACCGAAAGGCCTGAAAGGGCATGAGTTCCAGCCTCGAATACCCAAGGCGCCACTCCGACGATGTCATGACGAGCGATGCTACCTTCGGGTCGAGTGACATTCAACACGGGCTTGATGGCACCCACGATCTTGTTTTGAGCGAAAGTCTCGAAGGCATGAGCGTAAACGGAATAGAGCGACGCCGACAGCTGGCCACCCAATGCATCAGGCTCCGGATGCGTCAACATTTGAGCAAGTCTTACGACAGTGTTTCGGTCAGGTTTCGCGATTGATCCAGCGATGCCAACTGCAACCGGAGCGCGCGATCCATCTTTCACAGGCTCGATGACACCGTTTGGGTCTAAGGTTTCGAAGGTAATTCTTGCGGGTCCAGTAATCCGACCTTTGTCGACACGAACAGTAATGACTCTCGTGCCCTGGTCGCGCAAAGCCTTGACCGCAGGAAGAGGCGGAAGGGAGGCTGGCATCACCCCAAAGGCGTAATCGCCGATAACAGTATCTTTTCCGGCTGCCTCGACATTAACACGCAAGGCGTCTGCATCCGCAGTCGGCCGCAGCGTCAGCACGATCTCCTCTGCCGTCTCGTGCAGGCTCAAGGAGCCCGCGTCCGATACGCGTCGAAGGCGCGCAAGGAGATCCAGCGTCCCATCGGCACGCCGGATCGCGATCCGGTCATCTCCTGTATCCTCTTCGAGCTTCTCGGCTCCGATTTCGAAGATTTGTCGCTGAATGAACGGACGATTTATTTGGCGTCCGAGGACGATCAAGTCTGCATTTCTGTCAAAGCAGCGAAGTCGGAGCGTATCGTGGCGGTTGTCGTAACCGAGCGCCACGGTCCCCCCTTTCGGAACGAAGACTTGATCGTTCGTCGAGATCCGGAAATGCCAGAGCTTTTCGGACCTTGCCGTAAGGTCGAATTCGTAAGCCTGCTCTTCGAGCGACAATCCAAGAATTGGAGTTTCGGCTTCGGATCTCGGATCAACGGAAAGCCGTTCGAAGGAATTGACATGCAAGCCAGAGCTTCTGGCTGGCAGGTAATTCGATGGAACCTTGACGTTCTCGAGATCTCCCATTGGTGGCATCGCAGCAGGCCAAACCCATGAGGTCGCCTTTAAGTCCGCGCGGGCGTTGGTGTCGCCGGCGGCACCCGGGACCAAGACTTCGAAAGTAGCTTTTCCCGGATCGGCCGCAGGATCGAAATTGAGGCTTGAGAAAGAAACGCGCGCCTCGTTTTGGCCTTCGATCGATATTCGACTGTATCTTGAGGTCTCGCCGATCCTGGCTCTAAGGATTCGTTCAGCTCCGCCGATTTCGGGATCAAGCCTGACGTAAATCGTAAGGTCGTTTGCATAGAGCGCGTTTTGTCCGTTCCTGCCGATGACCGTTCCATCAAACCAGATGGCCGTATCGATTGGAGATGCAATTTCCAAGGGCGACCTCTCCCCAAACGAAAGAGTTTCGCCAAGATCTACCCAAGCAGAGAAAACCGTCGGATCTTTGGTCGGGATTGCTTCTCCAAATTCGGATGCGCTGAAATGCATCTTACTCAAGATAACCAGGCGTGTGGCAGCAACTTCAATCTTACGGGTCGTTTCTTCGATGAGATGTAGGAGCGCCCCACTGTCAGCATCGAAGATCAGGACTTCTGTTTCTGTGGGAGCGAAGGCAACGTCGATAGTTGCGGAGCCTGCACTCCACTTGAGTGCCTCTGGCCATGGGGCGTCAATTGAGGCGCGCTTTCCTCCCGGGATCTGTATTGGGAACAGGCCAGTTTTGATGGATTGCGATTTCGATGAAATCTCGGGCAAAAGGCCAAGTCCATCTCGATGCCAGATGACGGACGGAGGTCCGACAAAATCAGATCGTTTCTTTCCAATGCGCCGGGCAAACTCGTCATACGCCTCGAAGAGTGATCTTTCTCCTGGGCCTGCACCGACTTCTCCGCGGCGCCAAGCGTCAAATCGGCGCGCATAGTGAGCGGATTCATCGAAGCGAATTGGGGCGACAAGGCGCGGTTGACCGGCGCAATAGTTGGCTACCGCAAGTCTTTGCCAATGCCTTGAAGCAACCGTGTCTTCGGTCGCGGGTGGTCCTTTTCGAAATGCTGTCCACAAAAAGGCTCTGGCCAGATTTTGGTGCTGCGGGTCAGGTGCGCCGAGGGGCGAGAAAAAGACCACGGTAGGGTCGGTGCTGTTCTTGACCGGAATACCGATGCGCTGTGCGGCGGCGATAAAGCGCGCCTTCATGATTGCACGCTTCTCGCCGCTGATCGCTTCGCCGAGGAACTTCTCAAGGTGTGAGTAGATCTCCCGATCTCGGGCGGTGTAGCTCTTTGAGAGAGGGTAGAGCACGGACCAGACACCGAGGGTCGGGAACTTCGCCAAGAGCATGTTTATGGAGTATTGGCGTGCGGCTCGGCAAGCGGAGGCGTAAAGATCTTCGGGTAGATTTAGGTCAGCTACGAATGGAGTCGCGTCCTTTGCAGTCCATATGGACTGCATTTCCCTCTCAAGAGAATTGAGGCTGTCAGATGCCAAGATGTTACTCTTTCCTAATCTGTCCCATTGGCGCTGAAGTCAGACACGCCGCTGGCCGCGTAGAGAATCTGCGACCGGGCGATCTCGTCCATATCGTCCGGGAACGTCTCAGCGAGTGAGAGCACATCATCGTTGGTCGGCGCCAGGATGCAATCGAGACGGCGCAACGCCACTAAGGGCAACACGAACTTACCATACTCGGATTGATTGAAATCACCGCGGAGAAGTTCTGCAATCGACCAGACAAAACTGCCCGAACTCCCAATATCGTTGTTAGTCATGCCTGCCCTAAATTCATTTCAACTATAGGATGTTATAATGAGGCGCGGAGCACAAGCACGATTACAACCATTACGCGTCAGAACTTTCCGAATTCCGGATGATCCTTGTAGGCGTCCGCGACAGTCGTGTCTTCGTAGAGCGCTGCTTCGCGGACAGCATCGACACCCATATCGTCGGCCGGTATCTCTTGTGGCTCATCCCAAGACCAATTCGGCGCGATGATGACCGGCTCGTCTTCAATCTCTTCGCGCAGCAACAGCTCTTGTTCTGCGCGCTTGAGGGGTTTCCGAATGCTGCTTTCCGTCCAAGGACGTCGTTCGTCACGCTTCTCACTGATGAGATTGTGCAGTCCAGAACGGTTCACCAATTCCAACTTCTCCCGGAGGGTCATCTTCTCCCATCCAGCCGTGCGTTCGATAAAGTCAGCGAGCTCCTGCACCTTACGGTCAGCTCGCGCAGCATTGGAGATCGATCCTTTGCGCTGTGCGACAGGGAGGTTGGTCCGGTTCCCCATCTTGACGCCGCGCTTCTTGGCGTTTGCCATTCCATAACGTGCACGCCCAGCTATTTCGTCACGATCACGCTGAGCCTTTAGAAGAAGACGTTCCAGACAATTACGCCCAACCCTGCGACGCTCAGTTATTGAGATCACCTGAACGTTGCTCTCGAAGAGGTCCTCAAGCACGGCCGGATGTCGCGCGAGACGATCGACACTGGGCACCAAGATCGCTGCCTCTTTCTCCGCAGCAATTTGAATAGCTCTTCGAAGGCCAGGACGATACAGATGACCCTGTGCACCAGCAGCTGAGCAATCGTCTTCTTCGATCGTCAGCAGGTTCAGGTTCTTCTCTTCACTATAACCACGAACCACATAACCTTGCTCATCCAGACTGCCACCTTCTTGTGCCTGTCTAGGAGTAGATACGCGTATGTAACCAACAACGTCCTGCAAGGTAACTTCTTCTTGTGTTTGTGTTTTAGATCAGACGTAAGTGCCTTATTTTATTGTATTATACATATGTTCATTACTAAAGCAAAGGAAATAGCAATGAGTAATATTTCTTCATAACTGCAACCTCCTTCTTCGACTTCTGGTTACCGCATGGCCCAATAGGAGGTTTGGAACACCCGGATGCTGCGGCGCCAGAACCCATCCCCTTAATCATGCGTAAGGAAACCTAGGACTTCGATATTGTAGGGATCCGTCGAACGAGCTTGAGCGAGGCGCTGAGCCATTCCTCGCCCACTTGCGTGATTGGGTCCGTTGTTTGCAGCTCTGCACCCATCAGGTAGATCCAGCCGTTACCGCTCTCCATTTTTTCAAACTCGAATTGTCCCTGCGACTCACGCTTTGGCCGACCACAACAGAGCCAATTACTATGACTGCTCCTATGGACTGGGTGAAGCTAAGCGTTTGTTCCAAGTATACCCAGCCGAGCACGACAGCTGTAACAGGACTCATCATGCCGAGCATCGAAACTGCACTGGGGTCCAGGCGCGCTATGCCACGAAACCAAAGAGCATAGGTAGCTGCAGCACCAATCAACCCAAGCCAAATAAGGCCGGCGACGTTTGTCGCGCTAAGCGCAGGTAGAGGCGGCTCAAGGAACAGTGCGATTGGCAGCAGTATCAAACCACCGGCTGTTAATTGCCACGCTGTGAAACTCAGCGCCGAGACCGGAGGTTGCCATTTCCGGCTGAGAACAGTGCCAGCTGCCATTGACGCAGCTCCTCCCAAACCCGCTGCTATACCGATCCAATCAAGTTGTGCTTCTGGCCCGATCAGCAGCAGAGACACACCCATTACGCCAGTTGTGGCGGCACCGAGCGCACCAAGTCTGATTGGGGTTCCCAGCCATCCCCACGCCATCAGAATCACGATCATCGCTTGCAACGATCCCAGGGTGGCGGCCACACCACCAGGTAACCTATACGCAGCAACGAAGAGGAGCACCCAAAACAGGGAGAAGTTGAGGCTGCCTAAGACGAAAGTTCGACCGAGCCATTCGCGTGGTGGAACGCAGCGCGTCAGAGCAAGCAACAACAAGCCAGCAGGCAGAGCCCGTAACGCAGCCAGGGTAATCGGATAGCCAGCCGGGAGCGCTTCGGTAGTTACCAGATAAGTGCTTCCCCATACCGCTGGGGCGAGTGAGGTGAGAAGAATATCGGTTGAGCGCGACATTGTATGTCTCCCGGCTGAGGCGTTTGAGAAGTTGAGTGAGACGTCAGAGCAGCGCAGGTTAAGCTGCTTCCTCTTGCAGATTTGATCCAGCGAGGCACGCTACAATCCTTGCAACATGAGCGCCCTGGAACCGCGCTCCGGCAAGGTCAGTTTCGGTAGGCATGCGGGAACCATCAGCACCGGCGATCGTTCCGGCACCATATGGTGCGCCGCCAATGATTTCTTCTGATGTAGTCTGGCCAGAAAATGTGTAGGGCATTCCGGCAATCAGCATCCCAAAGTGTTGAAGCGGGACTTGCGTTGTCAGAAGGGTCGCCTCGTGCCCACCGTGTTGCGAGCCCGTAGATGCAAAAACCGCCCCGACTTTACCAACCAGTGCATTCCTGGCCCAAAGCCCACCAGCCTGGTCAAGGAAGGACTTCATTTGGCCAGCCATCATGCCAAATCGGGTCGGTGTTCCAATGATGATTGCATCATAGTTTTCCAGATCAGCCGGCAAGGCGATAGGCGTATCATCCACGACATAGCCAGCCTGCTGGCGGACTTCCTCAGGGACAGTTTCGGGCACACGCCGAACGTCAACTTTGGTGCCGGGAACACTTCTGGCGCCTTCAGCTTCGGCATCGGCCAATGTGCGGACGTGGCCATAGCTTGAATAATAGAGAACGAGAATACGTGACATAGGATACCTCTCAGGGCTGTGACTTGTTCCCTGAGAGAATGGAATTTGTGGCGCCGCCAATTAAGTCACGCTCTTTGACATCACTCTTTACCTGTATTGAATAATGTCAGGACCTGAGAGCCAGACGCAGATGATCAAGAAAGGCTGTAACCTTTGCGTCCATTCCCAAGCGAGATGCTGTAACGGCGAATACTTCTGGCGCGGGCAATTCGTGGTCAGGAAGAACTCTCACCAAGGCCCCGCTGGCTTCAGGAGCATCAGAAACGAACTCGGGCAGAGTTCCAATACCCTGCCCCGCTATCAGCAGATCCCGCAAAACGAGGCTGTTGCCAACCCTCACACGCGGATCAAGTTCCAATGATGTGACGCCGTCGGCGGCCGAGAGCTTCCAACTCGTCAAATGATCAGCAAGCAAAAAGCCGATGATTGCGTGGGTTTTCAGATCCGCCGGCTGGGTCGGCGTCCCACATCGCTCCAAATAGTCGGGAGACGCAAATATTCTTTGCCGCATCACGCCGATCCGTCGGGCAACAAGTGCGGAATCCGGCATGGCAGCGCGGATACGTATCGATAGATCAAACCCGCCCTCGACCATATCGATCACCTTGTCGTCCATCGAAAGAGTAAATCGCAGATCTGGATAAGTTTCCAAGAACTCTGGAAGCATCGGTGCGATAACGGTTTGGCCGAAGGAACTTGACGCATTCACCCGAAGGTGCCCACGCATCGCTTTGGAACCTTCCCTGATGGTCTGTTCCGTTTTTTCGACCGCGTCGAGAATTCCAATTGCATCTTCGTAATAAAGACTGCCGGTGTCAGTCAGTGACATGGATCGGGTCGTTCTGGTGAGGAGGACGGTTCCCAGACTTTCTTCCAGAAGCTTGATTTCTCTGCTGAGAAGCGCAGGAGAAACACCAAGGTCTTCCGCCGCACGGGCAAAACTACCGCGTTCAACGATACGGCGAAAAGCTTGCATGACTGATAGTTTGTCCAACTCCTGGCCCCCGAGCAGTTTTTGACCCGCCCAGTAGGGCGTAACGAACTGCAAGTTATACGACTGCGTCACTGGTGCGAAGGGGCGACACGCCTGTGTTGCTGGTGTTGATCTCCGGGCGGTTGCCAGAAAACAATCATCACTCTATTTTCGATGAGGTTAGGAGTTAGGGGCAATGGCAAAATCTAAGAATCCGCATAAACCAAAAAACGTTCCAAGCCGGTCGAACAATGAAAAGTCGGATCGCCCCGTCGAGAGCAGGCCTATACCGGTTAGCGACGCTGTTAGTGAGCCAACTCGACAGGAAAGACTTATGGCGATTGCAAAAGATGTGGAACGACGCCTCAAGGGTTCAATGAAGCTACTCTCTTGAAGTCGCAATACGAATTTCCAAAGGAATAACAGCACATACAATCAAAGTGCAGCCTTCAATACGCTTCACAGCAAGTTACTGGCTTCCCAATTAGCACTTAGAAGCAACGGAGCATACAAAGGGTCTGGTAAACACAAGCGCAAATTGGGCTCCGCCCATGGATACTCCCTCCTACGTTTCCCCTGCGATCGATCTATCACTTTACCTATGCGTGTTCTCTCTAGGGGCTTTCTCTCACACCTCTTCTCTCTAGGCACATACGCTCTCTTAGGTTTGTTCTCTCTAGGTGCATCTATTTCCTGTCTATGAGCAATCGTCGGTATTTCGTCTCCGGAGTAGCTCGAAATACTGCCTGGCCTGATCGAGTGTGTTTGCTCTCTATGAGGTTCTCTCTCAGGCTTACTGTGCGCTGGCCTGAGTTGCATCCGTGTTCTTCTGTGTGTCACGTGTTAGCTGGCCTGTGTTTCGTCGCTATGCGCGCTTTTCTGGCCTGTCTTCGGATATGTGTTGTCTGAGAACCTTTGTTTAATGAGTTTGTCTGGTTCAAAGGTTTACATTTTGGTTTGAAAAATTGGTTTTCGGGTGAAATCTGTCAACTTAATGTAAACTTAATGTAAACTTAGTGTAAACCTTTGGCCTGATTTTGGGGTGTTTTTGAGGTCGAAAGGTTTACATCCGCCGATCCCGCGAGGGGTGGATGTAAACCTTTGTCAACCTTATGCAACCATTGAGGAGTGCGAGGAATCCACATTGCGAAGAGCAATTTGAAACGCACCTTCTCTTTTGTCTGTAATCCGGTAGCTATCAAGAAGACACTAAAAGAGAAAATTTGGCGAGCAATGATAACGAACGGTCAGGTGGACATTTCGCGCTTTCTTGAGCGCTGTGTATCGATTGACCTGGAAGTGGATCCTAAATCCGCTCGGATATTCGCATTGGCTGCCACAACGAACGATGACTCCCGACCAGCCCTCGTCGAAAAAAGCAGCTCCGCCTCAGCACTGTCGCAACTCGACACATATTGTAAAGGTTTCGACAGTGTCATCGGCCACAACATCTTGCACCACGACCTGCCCCACCTGGTCGCTGCTGCGCCCCGCTTTGCCGCCTTGGCAGAGGCACCAGTCGACACACTCTGGCTCAATCCTTTGGCCTTCCCGCGCAACCCCTATCACCATTTAGTCAAACACTATCAAGACGGACGGTTGCAAACGGGTCATGTCAACGATCCCGAAAAGGATGCACGTCTGGTCTTCGAGGTTCTGCAAAACCAGATCGAGGCGTTCGCCAAGCTAAACACCACGACCCCAGATGCGCTGACAGCCTATCATTTCCTTGCCACACGCCCCCCACGCAGCGGAGGGTTTGACGCTCTTTTTACTGCTGTGCGAGGCACTAGCAGACCCAATAAACAAGAAGCTTTTGACGCCGTTCGCCACCTTTTGGCTGGACAAGTCTGCTTGCATCGGCTCGAACAGACTCTTAGCCGGATGGAAAACCCGAACCTTGCCTGGCCTTTGGCCTATGCCTTGTCGTGGATTTCTGTTGCTGGCGGCGACAGCGTCATGCCTCCCTGGGTTCGCATGCAATTCCGCGAAGCTTCTCTGATTGTGCGTCACTTGCGAGAGGCTGCTTGTAACGATGACTCTTGCCAATGGTGTGTCGAACACAACGATCCTAAAAGGGCGCTAGATCGCTGGTTCGGCTTTCCGTCCTTCAGACCCGAACCCGTGGACGAATTCGGTCAACCCTTGCAGGAACGCATTGTAGCTGAGGCGATGGCAGGCAAAAGCGTTCTGGGCATCCTTCCAACCGGAACTGGCAAGTCAGTCTGCTATCAGATTCCAGCCCTTTCACGGTTCGACAAGACCGGTGCGCTAACCGTCGTTATCTCACCGCTAGTCGCACTCATGGCCGATCAGGTGCAGGGCCTGGCGAGAGCCGGTATATCTTCCGCCGTCACGATCAACGGCCTTCTGTCGCTGCCTGAACGGCACGACGCTCTGGACAAAGTGCGCATGGGTGATGCTGCGATCTTGATGATTTCACCCGAACAGCTTCGCAACAAGTCAGTTCGCAGCGCTCTGGCACAACGCGAAATTGGCCTTTGGGTGCTAGACGAAGCACATTGCATCTCAAAATGGGGCCATGATTTCAGGCCCGACTACCGCTACGTCAGCCGGTTCATCAAAGAAAACTCCGGCGACGCCCCCGCTCCGATACTTTGCCTTACCGCCACTGCCAAACCCGAGGTAGTGCGCGATATAAGAGAGCATTTCAAAACACGACTGGATCAGGATCTGATCCTGCTGGACGGTGGTGCGTCGCGCACGAACCTTTCTTTTTCGGTGCGTGAAACCCAGCGCACGACGAAACTCGCAGATATTCTGAACGCGATCGAGCAGGGCTTGCCCGCCTCTGGCGTCTCCGGAGCCGTGGTCTATTGCGCGACCCGAGGTGCGACAGAACGCGTGGCCGAATTCCTGAAACAACAGGGTGTCAGCGCCGAACGTTTCCACGCTGGCCTACCTCCCGAAGAAAAGCACGAGATCCAAGAACAATTCCGGACCGGCGAATTGCGCGTGATTGCTGCAACCAACGCTTTTGGCATGGGCATCGACAAACCTGACATCCGCCTAGTAGTCCACGGCGACGTGCCAGGCTCGTTGGAGAACTACTTACAAGAGGCAGGACGCGCGGGACGCGACCGCGACCCCGCTAGCTGCGTGTTATTGTTCAACACCGAGGATGTTGAACGCCAATTCAGCCTTTCGGCCCGTTCCCGCCTTGCGCGGCATGAAATAGGTGCCATCCTTAAAGCGCTACGTCGATTGGATGTGCGCACTCGAGACGAAGGTAAGATCGTCGCCACTCCGGGCGAGATCGTGAGAGAAGAAAAAGACTTTGAATTCCAGCGTGACAACAACACTGAAGACACGCGCGTAAAGACCGCCGTTGCTTGGCTGGAGGAAGCGAGTCTGTTGCGGCGTGAAGAAAACAGCGTGCAGGTCTTCCCCGCCTCCCTACTCGTGCGCGATGTGGATACCGCCGCCACCTTGTTGGATAAGGCAGACATCACGGGCGCTCGGCGCAAGCAACTGCTGGCGATAGTGCGCCATATCGTAAACACACCAGTGGGAGAAGGTGTTTCCACCGACGAATTAGCAGGAACTAGCGGGCTCTCCTCCGCTGAGTTGCGCAAGGCGCTGACCGATCTGGAGGCGATTGGTATTGCCAGCGACGACACCAATATAACCATTTTTGTGCACTATGGCGTGACCGACGCATCGCAAGCTCGGCTGGATCGGGCAGCGCGACTAGAAGAAGACCTAATCGCCGTGATGCGCGAAATGGCCCCAGATGCCGATCAGGCTGAACCGATTCCGTTCAACCTTTCCATTGCCTGTCAGGAGTTGCAACAGCGCGGCCATGGCGAGGTGCGTCCGTATCTGGTGGAGACCCTTCTGCGCGGTATGGCACAGGATGGACGTGATACGGAGGGAGGGCGTGGCAACCTTTCTCTGCGTAAATCCGTGCGCGGTAGCATCCTTGTGCGACTTCAACAGTCTTGGCGCTTTGTCGCTCAAACCGCCGAGTTGCGCCATCAGGGCGCACAACGCCTACTGGCGCATCTTCTGACCCTCGTGCCGAAAGGCACACACGGCAAGGACATTCAGGTCGAGACCACTCTGGGAGCGATGCTGTCCACGATTACCGGCGACACGCTTTTGCGCACCAGTATCAAAGACCCAAACCGCTTAATGGACCGATCACTTTTGTGGATGCATGAACAGCAGGTGGTTACGCTGGGACGCGGACTGTCCATCTTTCGCCCTGCCATAACGGTGCATCTTGGCTCCAAAGGAGGTGGTTTCACCGTCCAGCATTTCGCACCACTCGAGGAACACTATGACGAACAAACCATCCAAACCCATGTGATGGCAGCCTACGCGGAAAAAGGACTGGAAAACATTGAGACAGCGCAGCGCTTGTCCGACGACTATTTCGTGCTGGAGCAAGACGCCTTCATGCGCCGATGGATGCCGGGGCGCGGGACCGAATTCCGGCGTCAGGCCACTGGCGCCACCTATAAGGCAATTGTCGAAAACCTGGGCAATCCGGTGCAGCAAAAAATTGTGCGTGACAACCGGGAACAAACCAACGTCCTTGTGCTGGCAGGACCAGGCTCGGGCAAAACACGTGTCCTGGTTCATCGCATCGCTTATCTGCTGCGCATCAAACGCGAGGATCCCCGCGGTATCCTCGTGCTGGCCTACAACCGTCACGCAGCCGCTGAAATACGTGAACGCCTTCGCCGGTTAGTTGGAGATGACTCAACCTTAGTAACCGTCTCAACGGTGCATTCACTGGCTATGCGCCTGGTCGGAGCTAGTTTCGCGGGCATTCAAACAGCCGACATCCCCGATTTCAAAGGTCTATTGCAAAAGGCTGCGGCACTGCTTCGGGGTGACGGTCTAAGCAAGCAAGAGGCCGAAGCGCTACGTGAAACACTGATACAGGGGTATCGCTGGATTTTAGTGGATGAATATCAGGATATCGGTCCAGATGAATACGCGCTGATCGCTGCTGTGGCAGGAAGAACTCTGGACGATCCCGATCTGCGACTCAGTCTCTTTGCCGTGGGTGATGACGACCAGAATATTTATGCCTTCTCCGGTGCATCGATCCGCTACATCCGCCAGTTTGAACAGGACTACGCCGCAAAACCGGTTTTCTTAACCGAGAACTACCGCTCTACCGGTCATATCGTCGCCACCGCCAACGCCGTGATCGCAGGGGCCGCCGCGCGTATGAAACTTGGCCATGATATTGCCGTAGATCAGGCCCGGACGAAGGCTGACGCCGGTGGATCTCTGGCCAAATTGGATCCAGTAGCTCAGGGCCGTGTGCAGATCCTTGAGTGCCCCGCTGGTAATGAAGAGCAGGCTATGGCCGCACTAGACGAGTTGATCCGCCTCTCTCGTCTCGACCCCGATTGGACATGGTCACGCGCCGCGATTATCTCGCGCGATTGGCGAAAGCTGATACCAGTGCGCGATTTCGCCGAAAACCTCGGAATACCGGTTGAAATGGCTAACGAGAACATGCCTAGCCTATGGCGGATGCGCGAGATGCAGACGTTTGTCAAAGCCCTACGCGAGACACCCTCAAAGCTTTACTCGATCAAACAGTTGACCGAAGTGCTGAACACACTCTCGCATTCGCGCTGGACCGATCGTATTGGCGAAGGATTAGGCCTACTGGCACGCGAGGTTGGGTCGCGCAGCCTGCCCGTCCCAGACATTGTCGAATGGTTCGCGGAATGGTCCCGTGATAGCTGGGATGAACAAAGAGGGCTAAAACTGCTGACGGCCCACCGCGCAAAAGGTCTGGAATTTGACGATGTGGTTATTCTCGATGGCGGGTGGGAGCGGCCCTCGCGGTCCGAAGATCAGGACGCACCCCGTAGACTGTTCTATGTCGCTATGACGCGTGCCCGCCGCAGCCTTGTAGTAATGAGCAACGACAACCATGAATACCTGCCAACAGGTGCACCTTCAGTTCTGACCCGTAGCGTGACGCCTGACATGAACGCGTTGCCTGGTCCCCGTCGCTTTTTTCAAGCGGCTGAGGCGCGGATGGTTGATCTTTCCTATGCTGGACGCCTGAATCCAGGCCACTCCTCTCTGAGTGCTGTTAATGAGGCACGCGTCGGTGATGCAGTGTTATTGGTAAAGGACGGCGACCGCTGGTTGCTACACAATGAAAAAGGGCAAGTGCTGAGCCGGATGTCCAAATCCTTCGCACCACCGCCAAATACCAGGTTTGATCGGGGTGAAGTCGCCGCTATCCTTACATGGCGGAAGGAAGACTCAGGTGAAGCCTTCCAGCACACTCTCCGCCGCGATGCATGGGAGGTGGTTTTGCCAGAGCTCGTTTTCGTGTCCGTCAACTAGGACATCACTTACAATTTTTTTGTTTCCAGAGGGATCCGACGAAGCCCAGCACTTCAACCATCCCCACCACAGTAATGCTACGCATTTTCATCGAGCCGCCTGAGGCCTGCATAGACGCCGAAGTAACTGCACTTGGCGCAAAGTAATGCCGGGATCACTTTCATTGCTAACATCGCGCAGGAAGCGCAGCCAGGCGCGTTCATTAGGAGTCAAATCGTCATTCTTTTCACACATGGTTTTTATTTCCGGAAGATTGCGTTGATCGCAGCCAGGGACCTGCTCGTCAGCCTTGGATCGGTATTATTGGAAGCCTCACGGATCGCTTGCAGCCAGCCAACTTCATTTGCCGTGACGGGCTCCCCGAATACCTCCACGACTGCTTCAGCGGCCGTCCGACCAATTGCTTGCTCCAGAGCGAGCTGCATCACGAAAGCAGGGTCCGCCTCAAGCGCAACCGCCAGCGCCGGGACGCGATCGAGCGCCACTTTGGAGCTACCCTGTTTGATCATCGTGATCATGTTCTGGTTCACATAGCCGGCCAGGGCGGCAATCTCAGCCTGGCTCTTGGTCGGTTTCAATTCGAGCACCCTGCGCTCGACGTATTTTGCCAACCTTGTTTTTTCGTGTGGTTTCTTGATCATCGCAATCTTCTCAAAAGTGACGCAGCACATGCTGCATGTCTTCTCTATAGCGATGCTGACAATGGGAATTTGAGGCGGGAATAAATAAGTCAGCTAAATTGTTTTGTCGTGTCCGCAAATCGTGTTGGGAAAATTTCCGAGTGGCCTTCGGATCTTCACAATTGGCCAATATAGCTCCTAAAAAACGGCGGAGCGGATCGTGCAGGCACACGACTTTCGGCAATTCCTCGACCAGGTTCATGACTTGAACCCGGCGCAGGTCGAGGACGCCAGAACAAAGATTAGGGATGTTCGGAGAAAAACCGAAGCCCTGGCTGAGATTGAATAACGAACAGAACAAGAACACAAGTGTCCGCATTGCGGCGATGACCGACGCCAGAAATGGGGCCGAACTCGAACCAAGGTTCAACGCTACCGCTGTCCGGGTTGCAAGAAGACCTTCTGCGGCGGGAAAACTTCCAGGATCAGGCACATTCATCGGCCAGATCTGTTTCTCGAAGTTATCCGGGATATGCTGGGAACGCGGACACCTTCTTCAATTAGGCAGTTGGCCAATCGTCTCAGCTTGGACAAGCACACAATCTGGTGCTGGCGCCTGATCATCATGCAGGGTCTAAGTGATTCATCCGACGATCATTTTTCCGGCATCGTCGAAGTGGATGAAACCTAAAAGAAGGAGTCCCGGAAGGGTTCCCGTGAATGGGTAAGATACAAGCGAGACCCAGACAACAACCCGAAACCTCCGCGTCTGCGCTGGTATGAATACAACAAGCTGGGCGTGAAGATGCAGAGGGGCCTCAGCCAATGGCAATTGCCGATCCTGACGGTTGTTGATCGCAGTGGGGCCCAGAGGATCGCGGACCGGGCCAATTTGACAATCCAGAAGGTTCTGGATCCCGTAATTCCATCCGATGCCGTTCTGTGCAGCGATGCTCTGCGCGCGTATGGAAATGTCACCGGGGTGAAAGAGTTGGAACATTTCGTGGTCGGTGGCGCCAAGGCAACCGCTTCACACCACATCCAGAACATCAATTCCCTTCATTCGAAATACGAGGACTTCATCCGGCAGTTCAAAGGGACGGCGTCAAAGTATCTGTCGGGATAAATGGATTGGTTCATCGCCCGAACAACGGGAACCAATCACACAGCTGCGTTTGCCAGCCTCTGAGTCAAGTCTTGGCGGCCTTGATCGCCTTTTCCAGGGCAACCTCGGATACAAAGCGAAGTTTCTGTCCTTCCTCAATCAATTCTCGGGCACGCTCGATTTTTGTGCCGAAGTGAGTGGTGCGCCAGTGTCGTGATGCTGTTGCGGAGATCACGACATAGTCAGTTTTCTTCGTAGTTCGGGGCGCACAGGTTCCGCCGGCGCTTTCGATCTCGGAAATGATGAAAGACCTGGGTCCCATTCGCATTGGGCCAGTCAGGACGAATACTGATCCCTCAAGTGCGATTTCGCTCGGATCTGTAATCGGCTCATCCAGCTTTGCAACTGTCCCAATGTTCGGGATACCAGTGTCGATAAAGCCATCTCCCACCAGTTGGGCAATCCACTCCTGGATTTCCTCAGCCTCATCGTCCGTCAGGATGTCATCGTCCATCGCCGTTTCAACCGCTGCTTTCAGGGTTGAGAATGGACCTGCGTTCATCAGGATGGGTGAAGATTTGAAGCGCCGGAGAATGGCGCGGACTTCGGCTTCAAAAACCTTGCCGTCGCAGATGATTCCAGCGCAAAACCCAAGAAATTCGTTAATTTCGTCGGTTTCAACGGAAGTTGAACCTGAGCCGAGCTCCGCCCGTTTGTCCTCGATCACCTGCTTCAGCTGCCCCATCAAGTCTTCTGCAGACGTGAAGCACTTCGCCCGAATGTCTTCCGCCAGATCGGAGGCATCCGGGTCGTTGAAAAACTCAGCAAACTTTCCTGCTTCTGCCAGGAGGGCGTCTTCTTCACCCTCCTCGATACGGTGCGAAGACAGGGCACCGTCGAGAAAGCCAATCCAATAAACGACCCGTTTCCGGGTATTGGCAGATTTGTTGAAGGCGTTGTAGCGTTCTTCGAGTTCGCGTTCGTGAATGTTGAGTATTGCTTTGTCAGAAATTTTCATTTTTACACCGGTTTTTCTATGCTTCGAATATAGGAGCGCGAAGCAAGCAAAGGCAAAGATGATTTCAGGTTGAGTGCAGGAGACTCATCCCAACACGACTTCCGGACACGACAAATGTTTAGCCAGTTGGGAACAACTCATTCTGAACCGATCATTCTATCCGGGCGGAAAAACAGCTGTCTTTTTTACTGTTCCATAGACAAAGCTAGTATCGATTGAGGCTATCCCACCGATCGGATGAATTCGGTGACGAATAAATTCCTCGTAGGCCTCGAGATCCGAAACCAAAACCCGCAACTGGTAGTCCATTGCACCGGTAAGAACATGGCATTCAAGAACTTCATCGATCATCCGAACGCGTTTCTCGAAGTTCAGAACGTCCGTTTCGTTGTGTCGCTCCAACCTAATGCGCACGAAGACGGTAATAGCCATCCCATACGCGGCAGCGTCAACTTCGGCGCTGTATCCCTTTATCACTCCGTTGGCTTCTAGGTTTTTGACCCGGCGCAAACACGGTGATGGCGACAAGTTCACCTCGTCGGCAAGATCCTGATTCGTCATGCGCCCGTCCCGCTGCAGCGCTCGAATGATCTGCCTGTCCTTAGCGTCCATTTCACCCTCTTGCTTAGCAGAATATGCCAACATGGCTACATATGTTGGCATATTTCGCAACCAATAGCCCAAAGTAAAGGCGCAAACTAGCTTCAGCATGATTCAGGAGCTTCTAATGACTCGTCCAACCGGATTTGCCACCCGCGCCATTCACCACGCTTATAAGCCTCTGGAAAATGAAGGAGCGCTGACACCGCCGCTGCATTTGACGTCCACGTTTACCTTTGAAACCGCAGAGGCTGGTGGAGAGATGTTCGCCGGCGAGCGTGATGGTCATATCTACAGCCGGATTTCAAACCCTACATGCGACCTTCTTGAACAACGCATTGCCGTGCTTGAGGGGGCCGAGGCCGGTCTAGCTCTCTCAAGCGGCATGGGGGCGATCACGGCAGTGCTCTGGACCCTGCTGTCGCCAGGTGACGAAGTTATTGTGGACAAAACACTCTATGGCTGCACCTTCGCCTTCATGCGTCACGGTTTGGCGAAATGGGGGGTTACGATCACGCATGTGGACATGACAGACCCTGAGAACCTGAAAGCGGCCGTTTCTGACAAAACCCGCGTTGTCTATTTCGAAACTCCGGCCAATCCGAACATGCGCTTGGTGGACATCGCCGCAAGCGCCGCAATTGCGCATTCGGTCGGTGCAACGGTCGTCGTCGATAACACTTATGCCAGCCCGTATCTGACCCGCCCGATCGAGCACGGCGCAGATATCGTTCTACACTCCGCTACCAAATATCTCGGGGGACATGGCGATGTAGTCGCTGGTCTGGTTGTAGGAACCGCCGAACAAATTGCTGAGATCCGACTTGTCGGGATGAAGGACATGACCGGCGCGGTAATGGCCCCTTTCAACGCGATGCTGATCCTGCGTGGCCTGAAAACACTAAACCTGCGTCTGGATCGTCACTGCGCGTCTGCCAAGGTCGTCGCGGCCTTCCTCGAAACACATCCTGCCGTGGGCGAGGTTTATTTCCCAGGTCTTGAGAGTTTCGCCCAGCATGATGTCGCGCAACGCCAGATGTCTCAACCTGGCGCGATGATAGCGTTTGAGGTCAAGTCCGGCCTGTCTGGTGGGATTGAATTCATGAACCGTCTGAATATGATCCAGCGTGCGGTGTCGTTGGGCGACACAGAAACACTGATCCAACACCCAGCCTCCATGACTCATTCGACGTATACCCCAGAAGAGCGGGCCGAGCATGGGATAAGCGATGGCCTGATCCGTCTGTCTGTCGGGCTAGAGGATGTCGAAGATATCCTTGCAGACCTAGAGCAGGCTTTTCCCTACTCTGCTCGCAGCGCCGCCTGAACCCGGAGACCACTATGCACATTGATCCCACCCAACTGAAGATCGTCGAACAGCGCCTGCTGTGGTTGTCTCATTGGATGATCCACCATGCCAACCATGTCCGACCAAAGGTGGATGGGATCAAGATCGGTGGCCATCAGGCTTCGTCTGCTTCGATGGTGTCGATCATGACCGCGCTCTACTTCTCGGCCTTACGCCCTGAGGACCGGGTTGCAGTCAAACCCCATGCGTCGCCGGTGTTTCATGCGATGCAGTATCTCATGGGTAATCAGACCCGCGAAAAGATGGAGAACTTCCGCGGGTTTGGGGGTGTGCAAAGTTATCCCAGCAGGACGAAGGACATTGACGATGTTGATTTCTCGACCGGGTCTGTAGGTTTAGGTGTCGCGATCACCTCGTTTGCCTCGATCATTCAGGACTACATCAAGGCCAAAAGCTGGGGTTCAGACGCCCCGATGGGGCGTATGGTGGCACTTGTTGGCGATGCCGAACTGGACGAAGGCAACGTCTATGAGGCGTTGCAGGAAGGCTGGAAAAACGACCTACGAAACACGTGGTGGATCATTGATTACAACCGACAGTCGCTGGACGGTATCGTCCGGGAAGGACTGTTTGAACGGATCGAGAAAATCTTCGATGCTTTCAGCTGGGATGTCGTTCGCGTGAAATATGGCGTCTTGCAACGCGCTGCCTTCGACGAGCCCGGCGGAGACCGCCTGCGTGATTGGATCGACGCTTGCCCCAACCAGGACTACTCGGCGTTGACTTTCATGGGTGGTGCGAATTGGCGACACCGCCTCATGGACGATCTGGGGGATCAGGGGGATGTGACCGCTCTGATCGAACGGCGCACGGATGCAGACCTCGCAGCCCTTATGGAGAACCTCGGCGGCAACTGCGTCGAGACCATGGCCCAAACATTTGCCGACATCGATCATGATCGCCCAACATGTTTCCTGGCCTACACAGTCAAAGGATGGGGCACCCCCATTGCAGGCCACAAGGACAACCACGGCGGGCTGATGAACAATAGCCAGTTCGCCGCGTGGCAATCGCATATGGGTGTGCCAGAAGGCAAAGAATGGGAGCCGCTTGTGAAGGTGCAAGACCCAGACGCGCTCGAGGATTTTCTGGCCAGCACCCCGTTCTTTGCCAAAGGTCCGCGCCGCTATTTCGATGACAAGCTGCATGTTCCGACCATCGAGATCGACACCAGTCGCGAAATCTCGACACAGATGGCGTTTGGCAAGATCCTAGACGATCTATCAAAAGGCGACAGCCCATTGGCTGAACGCATAGTGACAACCTCTCCGGATGTGACAGGCACGACAAGCCTTGGTCCTTGGGTGAACCGGCGCAAACTGTTCGCCCGATCGGAGCAAGCCGACGCCTTCATAGAACACCGGATCCCTTCGACGGCGAAATGGGAATTCACGCCGGAAGGGCAGCATATCGAGCTTGGTATCGCCGAAATGAACCTCATGTTGCTTCTTGGAGCGGCGGGTCTGTCGCATTCGCTGTTCGGTAAGCGGCTGATCCCAATTGGCACCGTCTACGATCCATTCGTCAGTCGCGGCCTCGATGCGCTAAACTACGCCTGCTATCAGGACGCGCGCTTCTTGCTTGTTGGCACACCATCGGGCGTCACTCTCGCACCCGAAGGTGGAGCACACCAGTCCGTTGGAACACCGCTCATCGGGATGAGCCAAGACGGGTTGGCCGCTTTTGAACCCGCCTTTGCCGACGAGCTAGCGGTGATTATGGAATGGGCCTTCGACTACCTACAGCGCGATGGTGAAGGGCAGCCCGATGAGCGCACATGGCTGCGCGATGAAACCGGAGGCTCCGTCTATATGCGCCTGACCACCAACCCGATTGAACAGCCCGGAAAACGTGTCGACCAAGAGTTCCGCCAAGGTGCCATTGATGGGGCCTATTGGTTGCGAAAACCCGGACCCAATTGCGAAGTTGTAGTCGCCTATCAAGGAGCAGTCGCGCCGGAGGCAATCAAGGCTGCCGGTATGATTGGTGAAGGCCGTCGCGACATAGGGGTATTGGCCGTGACGTCCGCAGATCGCCTGAATGCCGGATGGACGGCCGCTCAACGAGCACGTTCTCGCGGCAACCTAGCGGCGCGCTCTCACATCGAAACCCTGATGTCCGACCTTCCGCCACACTGCAAGCTTGTCACCGTTATCGATGGTCATCCTGCTACTCTATCCTGGCTCGGGGCAGTGCTTGGACATCAGACAATCTCCATGGGCGTCGAGCATTTTGGTCAGACCGGAACAATCGGCGATCTGTATCGCCACCACTGCATTGACGCAGACGCTATCCTGGAGAAAGTGAATGGCCTGACCCATGGCAGAACTCTTCACCGTGCCTAAGTGGGCTGGATCTGGGCAATAATGCATAGAACAAACTAGCACTGAACATAGACCAAGATAACTAGCGGACCATGTAGACAGTGCTCTTAGGTTCAATGAACCTGCCGAACCTGAACTTGGCTGGTTTGATTGGCGATAACGCCTGAAAAACAGGGCTCCTTTGACTAAAAATCAATAACTTGGACCTCTGCACCGGTCTTCGGGAGGCAGGGGTCGGAGGTTCGAATCCTCTCACTCCGACCAATAAAATCAATCAGTTAAATACGAATGAACTGCGCCGCCGCCGCAGCATACCCGGATTTTGTCCGGATTATTCTGTTTTCAGGGTCTGGTTTCCGAAGAAAAGTGAAAGAAAAACCGCTGAGGGGGCGGCCACCCACCTCAACGGTAATGCAAATTTATCTGCACGAACAGAATACCAAATTCGCAGCCGGTCCGCAATCGCGGGAGGCGCATATGTCTAGGCTCAATCGCTTTGAATGGCTCAAGGCCGTTCTGCAATGCGCTGACCTCAACTCGTCAACTAAGGTAGTTGCCTCAGCGCTTTCGGTACAGTTCACCAACGACAGGACCGGCCAACTCAATCCCTCACTAAAAACGCTTGATGAGTTCCTGGTCGGAATGTCGCTAGCAACCATCAAACGCTGCCTCAAACAGCTTGTCGAGTGCGGTTGGCTGTTTCGAACTGAAGGGCGTGGCGCAGGCAATCACACAGAATACGACCTTCGCTCCCCAACAAAAATCATCCCGTTTCGCCGGAGGAAAAAGGATGCACCGATGAGCCTTTCAGAAGGGCGAAAGGGTTCGCCCGTGAGAGACAAAGGGCGCATGGGTGATCTTTCCTATATAAAGAAAGAACAATCCATAGAACAAAACCTCGCGCTTGAGCCGGATCTGCCGAATGGTGGGCCATCCGACTCGGCGCGCGTGGGCAGTGCGCAACCCGAATTCGTCTCGCGCCAATCTTTCGGCTGCCGCCAATGGGAGCAGTTCACCGAACGAATGTTTGGTGCTTGGATCGACCGGGTACTTCCTGAAGCCATCGAAAACAACGAGCGCGGCTACTGGCTCCCCGGCAGGTTCCCTCCAACGAACAAGAACGAGTGGCCCGTGTTGCGCAGCTGGCTCATCACCGAAGGCTGGACCCTGTTTGCACCATCGAAGCAGGAACTGTGCCATGCGGTCTGAGCAAAGAGCAAGGCGACCCATGTCATACGCTGGCGCTGCTGACACGGGACCTTGCGAGGGGTGGCAAGCCTCCCCTTCGAACCCCACCGGCGGAGGCACGCCGCCCGCCAAAGCGCCGCTCACCGAGACCTTCGTCTTTCGATGTAGCGTTGCTGAGAAGGCTGAGCTTCGCGCCAAAGCCGAAGCTGCCGGAGTGTCTGCCGCGACCCTCTTGCGCGAAGCCTTGGGTCTGACGGAAGCACGTCGTCGCAAGCCTGCGCCTCGCGTCGACCCCGCTCTGGTCCTGGCACTAGGGCGCATTGGCGGTAACCTCAACCAGGTTGCGCGGGTTGTGAATCGGGCGCTTCTGATTGGTCGGGTTGACATGGATACGCTGGCCGTCGCCCGACAACTGGTTGTGATTGAACGCCAGCTTACCAAGATCCTTGATGAGGCACGACAATGCTGATCAAGTTCTTTCCCAATGGCAAAGGCGCGGGTGCTGGTCCAGTTGGCTATCTCGTCACGCGTGAGGTCTTGGCCTATGACTCCAATCGCGATCTAATCCGCGATGCTGATGGCCAGCCCATGACGGTCATACGCGATCCTTTGCCTGAAGTGCTGCGCGGCGATTCCACCCGCACCGAGGCCCTGATCGACGCCAGTCGCAATCAGTGGACCTACCGCGCGGGCGTCATCAGCTTTGCCAGCGAGGACGCACCCACCGAAGCCCAGCAGGTCGAAGTCATGAACGCCTTCGAGGCACTGGCATTCGCTGGTATGGACAGTGAGCAATTCGACTTGCTCTGGGTCCGGCACAGCCACGAAGACCGAGTTGAGCTGCATTTCTGTACACCGCGTTTGGAGCTGACAACCGGTAAAAGCCTCAACATCGCGCCACCTGGCTATCGGACAGCCTATGACAGTCTGCGCGACTTAATGAACAAGACGCACGACTGGGCCGATCCGATGGATCTGGAACGCACACAGGAGGTTCAAGCCACCGTTGAGGCCCCAACTAGGGCACAGGGCCGCGAAGAACTCCACGAATGGATCTTAGACCAGATCAGCATCGGCACCATCACCGACCGCGCAAGCATGGTCGATGCTCTGACCGACGCAGGTTTCGATATCCCCCGCGTAAGCAAAAATTACATCACGGCCAAAGACCCCGACACAGGCGAACGCTGGCGATTGAAAGGAGAGATTTTCCATGACGACTGGCAAGCCGACCCGGCTGAGCGAGAAATTGAACGCGGACTTGGACAAGATCCGAAAAGAGCACGCCGCCTTGATGGATTCTCAATTGCAGAGCTTCAGGAGCGATATTCAAGCATGTGTAACACTCGCGCGGAATACAATCGAAGCCGATACCCGCACGTTTTTGGATTGGAGCGGGACGACCTGGCAGAGTCACATCGACAAGATCAAATTCCTGATTCAGATCTCACCTTGGGCGGTGATAACGGCCTGTATGGTGTTGATCGCAGCAACCTTAGGACTGACTTTTCTGTGGAGCTGGAAACTCTCAACGATAGCCGCCTCGACGCAGCTAGAGAGGTTGGGCATCCAGGCGGTACTTCACGAGGGAGCGACTTATTTGATCCTGCCGCCAGAAACATCAAGCATGCGCACCTGTTCGGTGGCGAGCCGATTGGTTTCTTGCATCAGAGTGGAGCCAAACTAGATGGACCAATCCCTGACAGCCTTGGAGCGAGATTTGCTCGCGTGCGTCGAGCAGTTGGTGACGGCTTGCGAGACCTCCGCCTCGGAATTGCGCAATTTGGAAGAACGCTCGACGACCGGGATCGAGGCCAGGCTAAATGGCTTAACGCAGTGCATCGAGCTGCTGATGAAATCACATCTCAAGTCCGTAGCTACATTGGCCGACTTGCTGACCGAAGAACAGAACTACACCACGCTGGAAGAGAACTTGCAGACGAGTTTGAAGCTAGCGAGAGCCGCCGAAACTCTGCTGCAAGAGAGCTGAATCATGGGCTGCTTGAACGAGACCAAGACTACGGCTTCCATCTTTGATCTGAAGGAATGACGATACCCACTCATCACGAACGCTTCACCATGAGCTTCCGCCAATCCTGCGCCTGCGGGATTGACTACAGAGAATTTGAAAGAGTCGACTCGCTACCGATAGGCATTCCACTAGTTGCAATTGCAGGGGTTTGGGGCGATTGCTACAACTTACGGTGTCTGTTTATGGACACTGACGGAAATCAGTATTTGCGGAATGTGTTCAGGACCAAAAACGGCTACTTGATACCAGAACTTGGGGTCGATGCGAAAATGATCAAAATAGGCCAAGTTGTTCTAGCCTAGCGCTCAACTGCGTATTCTCAGTGAATTCGTAGCGTGAGAACTTTTCGGTATTGCACTTCTTGCATTCGTCTAGAAAGTAGAGACTCCGGTTCCCCAAAGATCGTGGGAACGTATGAGCGTTAGTCCTTTTTCCAAATGCCTTTGACCCTGTGGCGTCGCAGAATCGACACCTCATGCGGTCACCAAGAAATCGAGGCTCGTCTTCCGGTCCCACTAGTTCCTGAACGATTTTATCATAGAGTTTCACTTGTAATCCTACTCAGGTGGGCCTGGGCTGTTTTTTGCGCGTTTCTGGCGATCTAGGGCGCAGTGAGCGCCCGCTCCAACAGTCGTCTCCTGCACCGATCTCGAAAGCATCAGAAATGGCGGCAACTGGAATATCGCCCAGGTGAGCACTTTCGATCTCTGCCATAAATCTTTTTGTCGATTCTTCTAACTTCCAAAGGGCTCTGATTTCCCTCCCGGATTTGATGTTCTCTGCCACTACATCGGTGTTTATTCGCAGCCAAACAGATCGCCCCCATTGTCTCTTGAAAGGGAGAAACTCACCAATAGAACTTGTGAAGAACTCAGCTTCGTATTCTTGCAAATCAAAGCCTTTAGGGAAATCAAAGAGGCTAACCCCTCCTTCAGCCCGCACAAAAGGCGTGCCTCCATAACGCTCACTATCTGGCAACGGGGGATCTACAAAATGAAACCTGTATCTAGAATTTTCTCAAACCGAAGTACGGACGTGGTGTGCCACATACTTCCCTCAAGGTACTTTGAAATAAAGTCTGGTATTGTTACCATATTCTTTGAGTCTCAGCTTTCATATCAACCATGGATTGCGACAAAACGGGCCTCATTCAAACGGTCTTTCGCCATCGCTTAGGGTTATTACTCGAAATGGTGAAGAGTATCGGTTCTGACGCTCCCTGCAAGGTCCGCATTGGGCTGCTAGCTACCGAATACGTCCGCTTTACCCAGTTGGCTCGGCAATGACGTCTATGTTCTCGTGGCTAACATCGATGGGTTTAACGTAAAGGAATATTTGATGGCAGAGAGGACCGAGTATCTGGTCATCCAGTGCGCAAGCGACGGCAGCATTTTGAAGCAACTGCGCGCTCCCAAAAGTGTGAATCCCCGCCTTTTGTTGGAGAGGCTTATTTGCCGAGATTTAGATGATGACTCTGTAATCGAATCTTGCCTACGATCAAACGCCAAGCATTTCTATGATCCCTTTCAGGTAATCGACATGCGGGAGGAGCATCGACGAGAGCAAGCGCGTGATGCGTTGAACGCTGACCCTGAAACTAATGACCCGATTGGAGTCTACAACCGAGCGAGAAACGCGCAAATCCCGCCCGGAAAGACACTACTGATGGCCGGGATAAATCATGAATATTTTGTCCAAGAAGTGGAGGTCTGACTCTGACAAAAGTGATTGTTGATACTACCGCAACGAACGCTAACTTCGTTCACGTCAATATCATCTGTGAATTGTTCAACGGTGTCCGCTTCCTGCAGTTTGCCGCCTGCTGTGCGAGCGATATTCACAACAACAGTGTAGGTCTGGTAAGGGCTCATTCGACCAATTCGGGCCCGTCGCAGAGAAAGTCCGGTGCGAGCCCAAATCTACCGATGCTGCAGCTAGTTCGAATGGGCGTGATGAGCACAGAACGGACGTCCCCGGGTTTGATCACTCCTCCTGCCGACTCTTGAGAAGAGGCAATTATACACACGCATAAGCCACCTATGGATTTACATCTAAGAAGCTTTCGTTGGAACGAAGGTCACTAAATTCGAGCCTGGCTTCAACTCTCCACCTGTAAACAATTGTACATGATATAAAATTCTTTTCAGTTTTTTGCTATTAGGCCTGTCTGTACAAATCATCGCTACAAACAAGGCGAATTTTGGCTTGGAGCGTTTCTCTGCCCCTGTTTCGCCGATGACAAGGAGGAAAGAAATGTTCAAGATTTCAGCGGGTCTCGGGTGCGTATTTGCTGCGGCAATCACCGCTTCGGCGGCCCAGGCAAACGAATGCGGTGAAGTATCACTGATGCAGGCCGATTGGGGGTCAGCGCAAATTGTGACCGCGGTCTCGAAGTTTCTGATGGAGCAAGGCTATGGTTGCGAAGTGACCACGGTTCCGCTCTCGAGCAACCCTGCGCTGGCATCCGTTTCCGAGACAGGAGAGCCCGATATTCTGACTGAAATCTGGACAAACGGCGCGCCGGCTTACCAAGGGCTGGTTGACTCAGGTGCAATCATTCCTGTGACCGAAGTTCTGTCAGATGGCGGTGTCGAAGGGTTCTTTGTTCCGAACTACCTTGTGGAGGAGCATCCGGAACTGGCAACAATTGAAGGCATCGCAGCCAACCCCGAACTCGTCGGAAATCGCTTTCACAATTGCCCCGAGGGATGGACCTGTCTGAATGTCAGCACCAACCTGATGAAGGCAGGCGGGCTGATTGATGCAGGCATTGAAAACTTCGTGCATGGATCAGGCGAAACCCTTGCGGCTTCGATCGCTGCCGCCTACGAAAACAAAGAGCCGTGGTTCGGCTTTTATTGGGCACCGACATCGGTACTGGGCAAATACCCGATGACCCTGGTCGATATGGGCCCCCATGACCCTGAAAAGCACGCCTGCAACATCACAGCGGAATGCGCGACGCCAGAAATGAGCGCCTTCCCCCGCAGTGAAGTCGTTACAGTTCTGTCGAAAGAATTCATGGCCGAAAACGCAGCAGTGTCTGACCTGATGACAAATCTGTCCTTCACCAACGCACAGATGGGCGAAACGCTGGCATGGGTCGAGGACAACAATGCCTCCTACGATGAAGGTGCGGTGCACTTTCTGACGACCTACAAGGATGTCTGGGGAGCGTGGCTTAACGATGCTGCGCGCGACAAACTTTCCGCATTGCTGCAGTAAACTGCATGGACAGGGGCATCCTCAGCGATGCCCCTAACGCACTGAAGTAGATCGGAAAGTGGGATAAATGGCCTTCTATGACAAGTTGTTCAGCGCATTGGGTTTGAGCGAATGGTGTGGCACGTCAGATGACAAAGCGCCTCTTTCGCTGGCGGACCTTGCGGCGCAAGCAGGAGGAGAAGAGGCCTCTGGGCCGCTCATTCCAATTCCCTCATTTGATAATCTGCACGAAAGCTGCAACCGCATATGGCAGTCGCGCGATGTAACCAACGGGATCGAAGAAGGGTTTCTGGCAGCCAAACCGGTCCTGAAAACCGTTCTGGACCCGATCACACAGCCATTGAGCTGGATATTGGATGGCGCACTTTGGCTGTTTGAAGCGACGCCATGGTTCATCATGGTCCCGCTTCTGGTGGCGATTTCCTGGTACGCGTCACGTTCGCGCCCTGTGACGATCTTCGTGGCCGCCTCGATTATGATGCTGGCCCTCGTAGACCACTACGATGTGGCGATGCAAACCCTGTCGATCGTCTTTGTGTGTACGACGATTTCGGTGCTGTTCGGTGTGCCCATTGGAATTGCCATGTCGAAATCCGACCGACTGCAAAAAGGCGTCGTTCCGTTGCTCGACCTGCTGCAGACCCTGCCGACATTCGTGTACCTGATCCCTCTGATTTTCTTGTTCTCGGTCACGGAATCCAAACTGTACGGGATTGCGATCATCCTTTACGCGATTGTCCCGGTGATCCGCCTGACCGATCTGGGCATCCGGCTTGTCGACAGGGATGTGATCGAAGCGGCCAATGCCTTTGGCATGAATGACCGCCAGAAACTGATGCGAGTACAATTGCCGCTGGCGTTGCCGAACATCATGGCCGGGATCAACCAGACCATCATGATGAGCCTTGCCATGGTCGTGATCGCCTCTCTTGTTTCGGCCCCTGGCCTTGGCGTGAACGTGTTGCGCGGTATCCGAAACCTTGAACTGGGTGTGGGCATCGTTGCGGGTATCGGCATTGTTCTGCTGGCCGTGATCCTTGACCGCGTGTCAAAGGCAGCTCTCACACGGGTCGATAAGACCCAAGTCAAACATTAAGGAGCCGGTTCAATGACACAGCCAATGGTCCGCCTGTCCGGGCTCTATAAAATCTTTGGCGCCCGCGACAAGGACGTGTTGCACCATGTCCAGGATGGCATGGGCAAGGAAGAATTGCTGGCGCAGCACGGGCACGTGTTGGGGCTCAACAACATCAACATCGATATGCAGGCGGGGGAAATCACAGTGGTCATGGGCCTGTCCGGCTCTGGGAAATCTACTCTGATCCGCCACTTGAACCGTTTGATCGAACCCACTGCGGGCGAGATCATCGTGCAGGGTGAGGACGTGATGCAACTGTCCGAGGACGGGTTGCGCCATGCTCGACAGGAAAAGATGTCGATGGTGTTCCAGAAGTTCGCGCTTTTGCCGCACAAAACCGTGCTGAAGAACGCAGGCATGCCGCTCTCGGTGCGCGGCGAGGACGAGACGACTTGCGACCGTGAAGCCGCAAAATGGCTGGAACGCGTGGGTCTTAGCGGGTTCGAGAACCATTATCCAGCGCAATTGTCCGGTGGGATGCAACAGCGTGTGGGCATTGCCCGGGCGCTGACCGCGAACACACCGATCATGCTGATGGACGAGGCTTTCTCGGCTCTTGACCCACTGATCCGAACCGACATGCAGGACCTGCTGCTCGAGCTGCAAAAAGAGCTGCACAAGACCATCATCTTCATCACTCACGATCTAGATGAGGCGTTGAAGCTGGCCGATCACCTTGTGATCCTAAAGGACGGCTTTGTCGTGCAGCAGGGTGAGCCGCAGCATATCCTGCTGAACCCCAACGATCCCTATATCGAAGATTTCGTGAGCGACATCAACCGCGCACGGGTTCTGCGGGTGCGCTCGATTATGACCCCGCTTGTCGGTGGCAAAGTGCCAAAAGATGCCCATGGCGAAGTGGACGTGAACGACACGCTCGAAAGCATGATCGCGCGGTCCGGCGGGGATACGTCACACGCCTATGTTGTCAAGGATGGGGAGAAGACAGTCGGCTCACTGGATATGACTGAACTGGTTCGCGCTCTTGTCCCTCGCGTCGCATCCGAGGCCGGTGCCCGTCAGTCCTGAAGCGCGCTGACGGCAGAGCTGGAATTCAACAGATCAGGCCCGAAATAGCCGCATGGTTGGGTCGGCCTCGATCTGTTCGAACAGCCAGTCGATAAATGTATCGAGCTTGGGGTTGGGTGCACGCTCTTTTTGCGTCGCCAGATACCAGCGGCCTGGCTCGGGTACTGAAATGTCGAAGGGTCTAACCAGACGCCCCCGCTCAAGATCACGCTCGCAAAACGGTGCCCTTGCGACGCTGATACCGTGATTATTTAGAACAGCCTCACGGACAAGCGGGTAATTGTCGAAAACAGAGCCAAATTTCATCGTTTCGCGATCTAAGCCCGCCGCATCCAACCAACAGTCCCAGTCATCCGGCTCATTCCATGTGCTTGGGACACTAAGCAGAAGGAAATTTCTGAGCTCTTCCAGCGGCATTCCACCGCTTGCGGTTTTCAAGGCCTCCGGAGCACATACCGGGTAGATATCGGTTTCGAACAAGGGGCTGTAGTCAAATCTCTTATCAAACGGTGGCGCGTTGAACACGCCCACATCGAACCGGTGCATATCATAATCACCGTCTTCAAAGGTCGAGACGATGCGCACGCGTGTGTCCGGATTATCCTGAAGAAATTCAGCCAATCTGGGCTGTAACCACATTGTATTGAAACTTGCGTAGGACTGAACGAGCAACACGTCCGGTTCCTCAGGTGTCTGGATGCGCCGAGTGGCTTTGATGATTCCCTGAATGTGTTCGCGTATTGGCGGGTAATATTGCTCGCCAGCCGGTGTTAGCTCGACCGAACGGCTTGTGCGTTCCAGTAGTTTAACACCGATTGTTGTTTCTAATGCTTTGACCTGGTGGCTGACTGCCGCATGCGTCACACAAATCTCGTCAGCGGCCTTTCGGAAACTCTTGTGACGCGCCACCGCCTCAAAAGCGCGCAGTGAAACCAGCGTGGGCATGTGAGTGGTCATTGCTGCATCTCCTCGATGAAATCAATTCTGCTTACCCTCAAGCAGAGTTATCCGACGACGGGCGCGAATATAGCAGGGTATTGATACTCTTTTTCATAACCTGTCAGGGGGTAGCACGCAATTCGCGGTGCGATGTGATCGGTTAGAATATCTTGATGAACGGAAATTTCTTTCAGTTCTTCAACTGGGGAAGAGATGCCAGATTAGGGGCTAAAGAAGCTCAAGGATTCCACCTTCATGCCGCCACTTTCACCTTCGCCAAATGCATATGGCTATCCGTTGCTGATTAAACACTTGCTGGCCGGATCCCAGCTTGTGTCAGCCAGCCAAGAGATCGTCAGCGGCACCGAAATGCGGTTGAGCTATGCGGACTTGGGCAAACGCGTGCGCCAACTTGCCAATTCTTTAAAGGCGAGCGGGATACATGAGGGTATGCGCGTCGGTGTCATGGATTGGGATACGCACCGTTATCTTGAGTGTTTTTTCGCGATCCCGATGATGGGCGCGTCCCTTTTCACGATCAACGTGCGTTTGTCTCCTGCTCAGGTTCTTTATACGATCAACCATGGGCAACCGGATCTGATCATCGTGCACCGCGATTTCATGCCGCTCGTTGAGGGTATCAAATCGGGCTTTGATCGGGACATCACCATCGTGCCGATTGGAGACGGAGAAGGATATGAAGAGTGGATAGGCAAAGCCCCAGGCAGCTTTGACTTCCCGGACTTCGATGAAAACCAAACGGCAACCTTGTTTTATACAACCGGGACCACCGGCAATCCCAAAGGAGTGAGCTATTCACATCGGCAGTTGGTCCTTCACACCTTGGGTCTGATCGCTGGTTTCGGCGCGTGGCCCGGGAATGCCGGATTTCATCGCGGCGACGTTTACATGCCGCTTACACCATTGTTTCATGTCCACGGCTGGGGATTTCCATATGCCGCAACGATGCTGGGGCTGCGTCAGGTCTATCCCGGTCGATATGACCCTGACACTATCTTGCGATTGATTGCAGCCGAAGGCGTCACCTTTTCCCATTGCGTGCCAACGGTTCTGTCAATGGCGCTCGACCATCCCATCTGCCCGCAAACTGACCTGCACAGATGGAAAGTGATCATTGGCGGGGCCGCCTTGCCGCGAGGCCTGCAGGACCGCGCCGCGGCGGCAGGCATATCCTTGCATGCGGCCTATGGGATGTCCGAAACCTGTCCGTTTCTGACGGTGGCCGATTTGTCCAGCAATGACCCCGAGATGCAGGCGCAAACCGGCTTTCCCGGCCCTCTTGTCGACCTTCGTGTTGTAACACCGGATATGCAGGACGTCCCACATGACGGTGAAACAACCGGCGAAGTTGTTGCTCGGGCGCCCTGGTTGACACAAGGCTATCTGGATAATGCGCAAGCCTCGGATGAGCTTTGGGACGGTGGGTATCTGCATACCGGGGATGTTGGGTATATCCGCGAGAATGGATCGCTGCAGATTACTGACCGCCTCAAGGATGTGATCAAGACCGGCGGCGAATGGATATCCTCACTGGCACTGGAAAACATAGCATCGTCTTGCAGCGGCGTTGAGGACGTCGCGGCAATCGGGTTGCCGCACGCGAAATGGGGTGAAAGGCCGGTCTTGGTTGCTCAAGCCGCAAAAGATGCCGATCCGGATCTTGTGCGCTTGAGAGTCATTGAAGAAATCCAGTCGCGTGTCGGTGCAGGCGAGATCTCAAAATGGGCAGTTCCAGACGAGATAGTCTTTGTCGACCGCCTACCTAAAACCAGCGTCGGCAAGCTCGACAAGAAACTCGTGCGGAAAGATATTTCAACGCGCTCGGACTTTAAATCATGACAGACAAGCAACGCCGTATTCAGGCGCTTATCGGGTCCATTGTCACCTATCTGCAGGCTCACAGAGCTGCCACGCGCGGCGTTGACCTGACGTTGGACAAGCTGGCAGCCATGGACCTGAAGGGTGAGAGGCTCATTGATTTACCTCCCCAAGGAACCCGGCACGATGAGGTTCTGAAGAACGCCATCGCCGGGATTGTCGCCCCCGAATTGCAGGAAATCGCAGGTTGTCTGAAAGCGGCCAAGGATGATCTGATCTGGCGCGAAGACAACGCCCAATTCTATCCCCCTGGTGCCGAATTGGGCGAGGGATACACAAAGTGTAACCTACATACTCTGCTGATTGGGCCAGACGCATGTGGACATCACCATCCCGATTTCAACCTTGGCATTTTCATGCTGGGTCCAAGGACGCTGTATCGCGACCACAACCACGACGCGCCAGAGCTGTACCTGAACCTGTCCGAGAAATCTGGTTGGCGGTTTGGCACCCGTGACTGGCAGGATTATCCGGCTGGATCACTTATCTGGAACGCGGCGGGCGATCCCCACGCCACCCGGGTCTATGACCAGCCATTCATCTCCGTCTTTGTCTGGCTCGAGAACGTGAATTCACCCTGCAACGTAATCCACTTCGACGATTGGGCAGAGATCGAACAAGATCTTGCCAAACAGTCCAATTGAGGTTTCCAAACATGATTTCCACTAAACACACCGAGAGTGTCGCTTTCATTGAGCTGAATGCCCCGCCAGTGAACGCTCTTGGTCTCAAGATGCGACTGGCGCTTTCCTCGGCCATCCACGAGCTGGACGCCGATGAACAGGTCAAAGCTATCGTTCTATGCTCGGCTCTGCCGCTCTATTGCGGCGGCGCTGATATCGTTGAGTTCCGCACCGGGGCAGTTTGGGACAAGCCGGACCTGCCAGACCTGTGTGTAACGATTGAAACCAGCAAGAAACCCATTATCGCCGCGATAGCAGGTCCCGCTATGGGTGGTGCGCTGGAGATCGCGCTTGCCTGTGATTACCGTGTCGCCACGCCGGATGCCGTGATGGGCCTACCTGAGATCAAACTGGGGCTGCTGCCTGGTGCCGGAGGCACCCAACGACTACCCCGGATTGCCGGTCTGGAAGTGGCAACGCAAATGATCCTTTCCGGTGACCCCGTGAAAGGCGATTATGCCCTGTCTTGTGGGCTGGTCGACGCACTATTTGAGAACGACCAGGATTTTCGCGCGCATGTTTTGGGTTTCGCCACCCGTGTCAGCCATGAGGGCGATCCGAAACGCAGTTGCGCGGATATGACCGTCACACATCCTGATCCGAAGGGTTATCTCGCGGGTTTCCGAGACCAGATAGCGCACACGTCCAAAAACCTTGTCGCCCCTGAACGATGTTTGGTGTCCATCGAGGCCGCGTGCGAAATGCCGCTGGCCGAGGGGTTGGCACAAGAGAAGGCAGGTTTCGCTGAACTGCTCGACACACCTCAATCGCGGGCGGGGCGGCATCTGTTCTTTGCAGAGCGTGAATGCACCAAGGTTCCCGGCGTTACCCGTGCTGACCAACCACGTAGCATTTCATCGGTGGCTATGATCGGTGCCGGAACAATGGGGCGCGGCATTGCCATCGCCTTTCTGCAGGCGGGGTATCCGGTCACGTTTCTGGAAACCACGCAAGGTGCGCTCGAACAGGGGCTGGAAAAGGTCCGGGAGCATTTCCAGCGTGCGGCTCAAAAAGGGCGGCTCAGTGCGGATCGGGCAGAGGCAATCTCCGCCAACGCCACCGGGACACTCAGCTACGGCGACCTTGCAGAGGCCGACCTGATCATTGAAGCGGCGTTTGAAAGCATGGATGTCAAACGCCAGATTTTTGAAGCCCTGGACCGACACGCAAAACCTGGCGCGATACTGGCCTCAAACACATCGACATTGGATGTTGATGAAATCGCCGCAGTCACATCCCGCCCGGAGGATGTGATTGGTCTCCATTTCTTCAGCCCGGCCAATGTCATGCGCTTGCTGGAGGTGGGGCGCGGCGCCAAGACCGCTCCCGATGTCATTGCAACGGCAATCACGGTCGCAAAGAAGATCCGGAAGCTCCCTGTCACGGTTGGCGTGTGCTACGGCTTTGTTGGAAACCGGATGCTGGAGCCATACTTCCGCGAAGGATCCCGTCTGCTTCTAGAGGGGGCGACGCCGAAACAGGTGGATGACGTCCTTGAAGGCTTCGGCATGGCCATGGGCATTCATGCGATGGCAGATCTGGCGGGAGTCGATGTGGGCGCCCGCGTGCGTCAGGAGCGGCGTAGTGAAATCGCGCATGACCCGACATACCAGGCTGTGCAGGACAGGTTGTTTAAACTAGGCCGACTGGGTCAGAAAACCGGGCGAGGAAGCTATGTCTACGAGGGGCGGACGCGGGTCGAAGACCCTGAGATTGTTCAAATCAGTGCCCATTTGGCAGACTTGCATGGCGTGAAGCGCAGGGAAATCGACGATCAGGAAATCCTTGAGCGTTGTCTGTTCCCCCTGATCAACGAGGGCTTCTTGATCCTTGAAGAGGGCATTGCGACGCGCCCGGGTGATTGCGACCTGATCTGGACCAACGGCTATGGCTTTCCGAACTGGCGCGGCGGCCCAATGCACTATGCCGACGAGTTTGGATTAAGCCAGATTCTGGAACGCATGAACCACTATCGGCAGTCGCTTGGTGCCTATGGTGAGATGTGGTTCACGCCTGCGCCTTTGCTGGAAGAACTCGCAACCTCGGGCGTAACACTTGCCGCGCATTTTGATGCCAAAAAGGAAAAATCATGAGAGAAGCCGTTATCGTCTCAACCGCACGAACCCCTATTGGGGTTGCCTTCAAAGGTTCGCTGAACAACATCAAATCCCCTACCATGATGGGGCACGCCATTCAACACGCTGTTGAACGTGCAGGCGTGGACCCCGGTTCGATCGAAGATGTCGTCATCGGATCGGTCCTTACGGCGGGAACCGCAGGCATGAATGTCGCGCGTTTGTCGGCGCTGGCGGCGGGCCTTCCCAATACGGTGGCAGGACAGACGATCGACAGGCAATGTTCATCGGGATTGATGGCCATTGCGACGGCCGCAAAGCAGGTCATTGTGGATGGTCAGAATGTCTCCGTGGCAGGCGGGCAGGAAAATATTTCCATCCTGCAGAATGCCTATCTGAAATGGGCGGGCGATGAGAAAGATCCAAACGTTATCGCCCAATCTGAACATGCCTATATGCCGATGCTGATGACGGCGGAAAATGTGGCGCAGGTATATGGGATCAGTCGTGACGCCCAGGATGAATATGCTGCACTTTCCCAAGGTCGGACGGCCCGGGCTCAGGCTGCTGGCGCCTTTGATGACGAGATTGTCCCGATCACTGCGATAAAGCGGGGCAAGAATCGCGAAACCGGAGAGGAAACCCTGGAAGAAGTGACCTTGTCAAAAGACGAAGGCAACAGGCCGGGTACGACGGCCGAAACACTTGGCCAGCTGAACCCGGTTGTCGAAGGAGGACTGATCACTGCCGGAAACGCAAGCCAGCTTTCTGACGGGGCCTCGGCTTGTGTGCTCATGGAAGGCAAAATGGCTGAGCAACAGGGTCTCACACCGCTAGGTATCTATCGCGGCATGGCTGTTGCAGGAAACGCACCGGAAGAGATGGGGGTCGGCCCGATCTATGCCATTCCAAAGCTGCTTAAGAATGCAGGTCTTCGCATCGAAGACATCGGCCTTTGGGAGCTTAACGAAGCCTTTGCCTGCCAGGTTCTCTATTGCCGCGACCACCTTGGGATTGATCCCGAAATCTACAACGTGAACGGCGGTGCGATATCGATTGGCCACCCCTACGGCATGACAGGTGCGAGACAAGTCGGGCACGCTCTGCTTGAGGGGAGGCGTCGTGGCGTAAAATACGTGGTGACCTCCATGTGTGTTGGCGGAGGCATGGGGGCCGCAGCGTTGTTCGAAGTCGCCTGACCCCACTGAAATGAGTTCAAGCAGAGCGTTATCTGGTTGAGACATTGACATTCTGTCATCTGCGAAGGCCGCCATCTGCAAGCCTGCGTTTCATGTCGACCGGAATTGGTGATACCTCCTGAGGCGTTATGACCAATGTCACGCCAACGATCCTTTCCACGGTTTCCAGCCAGTTTGTCGATGACTGGCTGGCGGCGCTGCGTGCCCTGTGCCCAGAGGCGCAGATGGCGTCGCTGCTTAGCCGGTCCGGTCTGAACGCGGATACGCGCTCGCCGAATGGTCGCGTCACGCTGGATCAGATCGTTTGCCTCTATCAACTTGCCGCAGTTGAGACCGGTGATGAGATGATGGGGCTTTGGAGCAGACCCGTCCGGCCGAGGGCCCTACAACATCTTCTGACCACTGTCAGGGAAGCCACGTCTCTTGCATCGGCGCTCTACCGGTTTTCAACGTTCTGGAACTTGTTGCTGGATGATTATCAGTTTGATCTGGAGGACGCCGACAACGCGTTGGTGCTTACCCTGAAACCACAAGGCGAAGTGCCGCTTCAGCGGTTTGGACATATGCTGATCCTCAAACTTGCCCACGGGCTCATGTCTTGGCTGGCAGGGCACGAGGTTCCGGTCAGGGGCGTCGATTTCGCATTTGACCGCCCGGACTTTGATCAGGATTACGCGATCATCTTTCCCGCACCGCTACGGTTTGGCCAACCCGCCACCGCCATCGCGTTTGACCCGAATGCACTGGGTCCAGTGCAGACTCGAAGTACAGCTGATCTTGACCGGTTTTTGCAAAACGCGCCCCGGGACTGGATCTTCACCTCTTCGCGTGAACACACCCAATCGCTGCGGGTGCGCACTTATCTGGGCCAAACGGGATGGGACGCGGCGACCCTGACCCAGACAGCATCCGCAATGCACATGACCCCGCGCACCCTGATCCGCAGGTTGCAGTCGGATGGGACGTCGTTTCAGGCGATCAAGGATGCCCTGCGGCGCGACATCGCGATCCGCGATCTACAAGCGGGACGCAAAAGCGTTGAGGCCATCGCACATGATGTCGGCTTTTCCTCGGCTGCCAATTTCCACAGGGCCTTTCAACGCTGGACCGGCAGTACACCCAGCGCATATCGCAAATCACATACATAAGCGGCCATTTGTCACTTTTGGACAATTATCTGTCAGCACACGAGATAGAGCTTAACGGGCTGGCTCGCTAAGTCTTGCCGCAGAGAAGCATTTTCAGCTGAAGTTTCGCCTTCATAGCTCATCAGTCCGGCCATCCACGATTGCCGGGTTGTGGCGTCATCTGAGAACAATCGCCATTGAAAGGATCCATCAATGTCAGACAAACTCGCCACCATACTCCAGGCCGCACGCGACCACGCCGAGCAGGTCATCCTGCCCAATGTGGACGCCTGGAACGCCACGAAGACATGGCCCCGTGATGCGTCAGACAAGGCCGGGGCCGTTGGCCTGACGGGGCTCTACGCCCCCGAGGAGTTTGGCGGCCAGGGCTTGCCACTTTCAGAGGGCATTCAGGTCTACGAACAGCTGGGGCTCGGAGATGGCGCTTATGCCTTTGCCCTGTCGATGCATAACATCTGTACGTTCGCGGGCTGCGGCTATGGCACAGATGCCTTCAAGGAAAAATGGGCGCGAGACCTGACCTCTGGCCGCAAACTGGCGAACTTTGCACTGACCGAACCGCAATCCGGATCGGATGCCACAAACATGTATTCGCGGGCCGTGATCAATGACGACGGCACATGGACGATCAGCGGTGCGAAGGCATGGGTCAGCCTGGCGACCGAGGCTGATATCTATTTCACCGTGGTCAAGACCAGCAATGAGCCCGGCCACCAGGATATGGCGATGATCGCCATTCCAGCCGATGCGCCGGGCCTCAGCTTTGGTCCGCTCTACGACACCCCGTCCTATAACTTCCTGCCGCTGGCCGAGATGTACATGGACACAGTCGTGGTGAGTGACGACAACATCATCTTGCCGATCGGTCAGGGCTTGCAAGGCTCGCTCATGGCGATCGATATCGCCCGCGTTTCGATTGCGTCAGGATGCTGTGGATTGATGCAAGCCGCATTGGACACGGCGCTGTCCTATTCCAAGAACCGCAAGATGTTCGGTGGCAAGAACCTCGATCTGGACGGGATCCAGTGGATGCTCGGCGAGGTTGCAACCGATCTTGAAGCCTCCAAGCTGCTCTATCGAAGGGCGGCAGAATCCCTTGGCACGTCTGAGGGCCCACTGATGGCCGCTCATGCCAAACGGTTTGTGCCAGATGCCGCAGTGAAGGCTGCGAACACCTGCACGCAAGTGTTGGGCGGTATGGGGCTGTTGCAGCCCTATGGTCTGGATCGTTTGTCCCGCCTCGCACAAATGCTGCGGATCGTGGACGGGACGACCGAAATCAGCCGGGTGGTCATTGGGCGGGCCCTGCAAAGACGAGCGTCGACCTTGCCTGACCTGCCAGTACCGAAAGGATTTGGTGAAACCGGCTGAACGTCCCACCCCCGGTGAAGCGGAACCAACCTGAAAATCTCCTCTGAGATCGGTAAAGTCGAAAGACCAGCCGCACATGTGCGGCCGGTTACTCGAGATTGCAGACCTTGGTGCAAACGCAGCGGATTCACCCTTTGTCCGCACAGCAGACGCTCACGAGTAATTTGCAAATGACCGCATCGAGCCCAAAGCGAACGCTCGCTCAAACTTGGTTTGGGGGACATTATTATCCCAAAACCGTCTATTTGACTGACCGGTTGCCAGAATCGCAGTCTTAGGTGATCCTTCAAGAAATCGAAGGATCGCAATATGTTTAGGTTTCTATTAATTGCATTCGGTATTTGCGTATCTACTTTCGCGTTAGCGCAAGAGTCGTCCGAAGATGTGGCGGGAAAAGATGATACCTCGGCAACCTCGTCCAGCCTGCTAACTGATGCTGAGTTGCAGACATTGGTCGCCCCGGTTGCTCTTTATCCCGACACGTTACTCATACAGATATTTGTCGCGGCCACCCAGCCATTGGAAATTGTTAAGGCTGAGCGGTATTTGCTGGATAACGCCGACCGCGACCCCGTTGAACTTGAGCCGGAAATCGAAGCAATGGGATGGGATCCTTCTGTCAGCGTATTGGCGACGGCGTTTCCCGAAGTTGTTGGTCAGATGGCCACCCATATCGACTGGACCGAGACAGTCGGCACAGCCATGTTGGCCCAGTCCGATGATGTGATGGATGCGGTGCAGGTCATGCGGGATCAGGCAATTGACAGCGGCGCTCTTGTTTCAGGTCCCGAGCAAACTGTCGAAGTGTCTGACGACGACACAGTAGTAATTACACCGACAGAACCCGAAACGGTATACGTCCCACAATACAATCCCGAGACGGTTTATACTGGCCCGTCAACCGGGGATGTTGTGGGCGCAGCACTACTAACGTTTGGCGCCGTTGCCCTGATCGACGAAATTTTTGACGACGACGATGATTGGTATGACTATTGGGGGTGCCGAAATTGCGGTGGCTGGGGCGGTGGTCCGATTTACAGAAATCCAAACATCGACATAGACGTCGATGGCAACGTCAATATCGGCAATGATATAGATTTAGGTGACCGAACGGATATCGGATGGAACCCCGATCCTGACCGGCAACAGGAGGCCCGGAACAAAATAGCGGACCATAAAAGACCTGAAGGTGGCCGCGGCGACTTGCCGGTTAGCCGTCCTGACGGTCGCACGGATGAGCTGCGTGCAAAGTTGAGCCGAGAATCTGGTGCTACAGATATTAGCCGGGACCGCGGGGCGGCAGCAGCTGCGGTCGGTGCCGGTGCGGGGGCTGTAGCAGGCGGGGCATTAGCGAACCGGAGCAACGCAAATCGGGATAAGGCCGCTGCAAAGCAACAGGCCATTGATCGTACCAAACGTCCAGATGCGGCGAAAAAGCCAGTCGCACAAAGACCGCAGACCGCCAAAAAGCCGCAGGCGAAGAAAGCCGCATCGACGCAGCGCAAGCCCGCGGCATCCAAAGGGCAAGCGATGAAGAAAAAGGCGTCCGGCAGCAGAACTCAAAGCGCGTCCAATCGTGGACACGCCGCTAAAGGCAAGCGGAGACGGTAAGATGCGTAGATCAGTATTTTCAATTTTGTTGCTTGCCGCGACCACAAGCCCGGCTCTCTCTGAAGGAGCCAGATTTGATACGCCGCAAACCGCACTGGATGCTTTTGTTGATGCGTTGAAGGCTAATGATCAGAGCAAGCTGATCGAAATTTTCGGGCCTGAAGCCGAGGATCTGGTTGGAACGGGTGATCCGGCGGAAGATCAAGAAAGAAGGCAGGAAATGCTTGGCATGTATGCCGAGGGGTATCGTTTCCGGCCTGAGGACGATGGCGTTGTACTTCTTCTGGGTGAAGACGGTTGGCCTTTTCCTATCCCAATTTTGCGAAAAGATGATGGTTGGCGCTTTGACCTGGAAGCTGGGATCGAGGAACTTTCAGCTCGTGAAATAGGCTTGAATGAGTTGGAAGTGATCGAATTGCTTGAGGCCTATGTTGATCTGCAGGCAGCTTTCCGGCTTGTGGACCATAATGGGAATGGCGTTATGGAATTCGCTCAGACGATCATTTCTGATCCCGAAGAGCAAAACGGTCTCTTCTGGCCTGGAAAAGACAGCTTTGTCGGTGCGGCGCTTGCCCGCGCCGCAGCTTCGGGGTGGAGTGACGGTCAGGCTGACTATGAAGCCGAGCCGTTTCTTGGCTATTATTACACAATCCTGCAAGAGCAGGGCCCTAACGCTCCCGGGGGTGCCTACCCTTATTTCGCCGGGGATCACTTCGTTGCAGGACATGCCTTGCTGGCAATACCGGCAGACTACGGAGAAACTGGTGTCCATTCCTTTCTGGTTGGCGAAAACGGCATAGTCTACGAGGCAGATTTTGGCCCGGAAACACTCAGTATTGCTGCTGAAATTACTGCCTATGATCCAGACACTAATTGGTCACCGGTCGAGTAATGTTTGGATTGATAGTGGCGATTAAGCTCTGATGCTTTGCTGAGGCCACTATTTGCGGATCGTGTAACAAGCTTCAGTTCGATGGTTACGTGTACCCGAACAGGTTCAGCCTGGATCGCTCTTGCAACACACATTGTAACGGCTTGCAAATTGTCCATCTTACGGTTTGATCCATTCTTCTGCCTTAACACGTTTCGAGTCAATGACTGAAAAGTCCGCAGCCTTGCCATCCGACACTGGAATTTGAACGTCCGGAATGTGCGGTTTTTGACCTACCGCATATGCGAAAGACCGACTCTCGCTAAACGGCAGGAACGGGCTCAACGAGCCTGTCGAGGCGCTGAATATTAGCCTGAAAAAATCTCTTATTTTCAATGATCCTATCAGGGCAAACACGCGCTGCAACCAAATGTTGAAGTACAAGTTCCAGGGAATGCAAATCCTAAGCCCGAGCGAAAGGCCGCAGCAGTCTGCAAATAAATCGATAGAACTAAAACTCATGCTTCCATCATACTTTTGAGGGAACCAGTCTATCCAGAAGCATCCGGACTTGAGTTCAAGATTAGATTTCTGTGTTCCAGATAGACTTGGAGAGAGGAGTTTTGCAGAAATTCAGAAGCATCATTGGTTGGGCGCGCAAGTCTTGCTTCTATAAACGCAAGAATACACACAACAACAAGCCCGGCTAGTATCCAAAGGTACGCGAAAAGCCCTAGTAGATCTGGGCTGGTAACTTGAACGGCTATCGGAGGGGTGAGAAGAAGAATTGTAAGCATCAAACCTTTTTTCAACTTCTTCTGCTTCTGCAAATAATCCGTAGATATTTCCTCAACCTCATGCTCCAGCCTACGCACCCATGACAAGTACTCGTCTTCTAGTTGGCCACGTAAATAATGGCCGCAACGACAAAACTCTCTAGAAAGATACTCAATCCCTCCGCAGGCCTCACATTCCGTGGCATTCGGGCAACCTCTAGTCGGCCTAACTCCGTTGGAGCTTCCAGGTTGGTACGGTGCATCAAGTTGGGTCTCTTCTAGGATGCTATCTACCTTGCCCAACACGCCCACTTTGCGCGGCCTCAATTGCTCGGCTTTTCGCAAAACTTCGTTCTCTAACATCAAGCGACTAACCTTAAGATGGTGTCAATTCTGGCTATATCGGGCACTTGGTTAAGGCCCTCAATCGTTTCGGGGCTCAGAGCTTCTTTGAAAAGAAAATCTATAGCGTCCCATTTCTTTTCGGGTGCTACAACAAGGCCGCGATTAATTATTCTGTGCTCAACTGCGATTCCAAGTTTACGATAGGCATGCGCCATTTCCGAATGTCGGCGGCTTTTGCCTTCAGCAGTGTCCCCTTCGAGCATCCAGAGCGGATCGACATCGAATTCTTCATAAACCTTCAGAAGTAGGGTGGCGGTTAGGTCGCGTTGGCCACGTTCATAGTACTGATATGCACTTCGACTGATGCTAAGTCGTTGCGCCATTTCTTCTTGTGACAGACGCGCCTCGGTTCGGACAGCCGCAAGGCGCACCCCTAGGTCAGGAACAGTCATGATGTACCTTTTTGTGGTTGCATTGACCACGATTATGGTTATCTCTATTCAATGTAACCGCTCATAGAGGCATTTGGTTCGTTTTAGGTAGCATTATCGTAGTTTTGTTTCGATCTGAACGCAAAACGAAAATTTTGCCTCGATATGTGTGCAGTCATTGAGGAGTTGAAATTGCAAAAAATTCTCGAGACACCAAGGGAATTAGCTGAACGAGTGGGCATCCCCGTTTCCAACGTTCGCTATCTAATCCGCGAAGACATGCTGGATCATATTTATACAGCCCCAGGCCGACGAAACCCCAAGATTCCCAATGGTGCGTGGGAACGATACCTCGATCAATTTACGGTGAAAGCATGCCCCGCAAACCGACCCCGCCCCGCCTTGCACGCGACCGAAAACGCCTCGCCGATGGCAATTGGTACATCTACTGGACCGAAGGGGGACGCAGCCGTGAGCACTCGACTGGCACTGGGGATCGCGACCAGGCTGAACTCTACTTCGCAGAATGGAAGCTAAGGCGCTTCAGGCCGGATCGCGCGGTCGAGCCACACGAATTCTATGTGACTGACGCAGTTTCGCACTATCTGGCGAAGCGATTTGACGACGTTACTGACCCGGAGCGTTTGGCCAATGCAGCAAAGCCAATCATCAGGTTTTTTGATGGCTATGCCGTGGGCGATATCAACGATGTGCTCATTAAAGAATACTGCCAGAAACGCCGGAAGAGCCGTCGAGACAAGGGGCTGAAGGACGGCACCTTGCGAAGGGAGCTCAGTTTGCTCTCCACTGCTATCCGGCGTGCCGAGGAAGATCAGCTAATCACGCGCAAAATAACGGTCCGACTACCTCCGAAACCCGAGGGTCGTATCCGATTCCTGACATGTGATGAAGCGCTAAGGCTAATCCGGGTATCGCGGAGCTTCGATACGCCTCTGGAGGATGGCGTGCCGACCGAGTCAAAGACTGAGCACCTGACTCTGTTTCTTAGGATCGGATTGCTGACCGGCCAGCGAAAGGAGGCGATCCTATCCTTGCGCTGGTCTGATATCGATTTTCATAGCAACATCATCTACTGGAACCCCGTTGGACGGCGCCGCACGAAAAAGGAACGCCCGAGTTCTAGGCTGCCTGCGCGTCTGAAGAAGCACCTGCTATGCCGACGAAGGCGGTTTCCGGTAGACGAATTCGTAGTCACCCATCGCGGCAAGTCACTGCAGAACGTCAAACGCGCATTTAGGACTGCCGTTGTGGCGGCAGGCTTGGAGACCGAGGGGGACCGAAAAGTCGTTCCACACACTCTGCGGCACACCTGTGCGACCTGGCTAATGCAAAAGGGGGCGCCCAAGTGGGACGCCTGCGGCTTCCTGGGTATGACCCACGAAACGCTTGAGAAGAACTATGGGCATCATCACCCTGATCACCAGAGAGGAGCGGCGGATGCAATCTGATATCCAGATCATTTCCGGATATAGATCGGTACAAACGTGAACAAAGGAACAGTGAAATGATAGTACATTACAATAATTACAATGGGTTAAAGTCAGGCCCGTTCCTTCGGGAGGCAGGGGTCGGAGGTTCGAATCCTCTCACTCCGACCAATAAAACAAGGCGCCCAAGGGCGCCTTTGTTGTTTTCAGGACAGTGATCCAAATTTCGCTGAACCTGAGCATTGGCCGAACTCTAACGCATTGGCAGCTTTACGCAGGTGCTCGGGGCTATTAGGTACGCGGCGTCGCATTCCAAAGCTTTCGCCAAAGCCGAGACGCGATCCAATGCTACCTTGGAACTGGCCGCAAGGCGGTTCGTAGAAACGTTCCGGGGCTTTCAATCCAGACCAGACCATTTGATGTCTACCAACCACTTTTTTGCGGCCAAAATCGACGCTCGCCCAGTTTGGTCGACATGTGACAACAGCCATACATCGCGGGCGACCGGATTTGTCTGATCATCAAGTAAGAGGGCGCGGAGCCTTTTGTCGCCATCCGCGATTAACGATGGCAGCAGTGTTTTCCCTAGACCATTTGCCGTCGCTTCCAGTGCGGTTTCGACGTCCGCCACCCGGATATTGGCACGCCGCGTGCTTGAAGCAGAGATCGTTTTCTCAAGCCATTTGGCCTGCGGCAGGCCGGCGTTGGCATCATCATAGGTGATCCAGCCGAGATTTTCCGCGTCATCTGCTGAGATCTTTCGATCTACATATACGCCAAATTGCAGCTCGCCCAGTTTCTGGGCCTTAATGCGAAAGCCACCCTCGTATGGGCGGGCAAACCGCAGGGCCAGATCCGCCTCACGCCTGGAAAGGTCTAGATTGTCCGAGCTTGGAAACAGCTCGATCGTCAATTGAGGGTGCAACTGGCCAATCACGTCAATTTGGGGCACGAGAACGCGATTGATGATGACCGGTACAGAGGTGATCCGAACGACTCCTGACACGTGATCTGCCGTCCTGTCTGCACGTAATTGCAGCGCCCGGTTCGCGGACTCCATGGTTTCAGCGTAGCTGAGAATGTCCAAGGCAGCATCGGTGGGTTCATATCGTCCCGCAGCGCTGCTTAGAAACAGGGATAGGCCAAGATCAGATTCAAGCGCCTTGACCCTGCGTGCCACTGTTGTTTCGTTCACCCCTGTCGCCTGTGCGGCGGCTTTTAGCTTACCGCCGCGAAACAGGGCCAGGAAATATCTGAGATCATCCCAGTTTGTGCTCTGCATTTCTGCAGACTAGACTGGCAGATTATCCAATTCAATCGGCGAAAATGCTGTGCATAGATGATGGTGTTCTAAATAGGAGAGCAGCTTATGAATTTCATCATTCTCTTCGAAGATGCACCGCAGGCCGACCCTGACATCCGTAAAAACCATATGGCGCAGCATCTAAGTTTCCTTGAACGTCACGCAAGTAAGATTGAAGCGGCCGGTCCGTTGTCAGATCCCGAAAGACAAGGGCGCGATGGGCTTTGGCTGGTCGATGTAGACTCGATAGATGACGCAGAAAGTCTGATCAGAGAAGATCCTTTCTGGGAGACAGGTTTACGTGCGTCCTACTCAATAATCCCCTGGAGGCTGGTTTTTTCGGCAGGGTCGCGACTGATCTAGAAACTGTATTGCTTTCGGCGGCCAAGAAGAACAGTCGCCGGATAGCCCAACAGCAAAGATGGATTTTATCGACCTTTCTCGGCGCTGCACGAACGGTGGCCCCCGGAATTGTCACATCATAATTTTCGCAAATAGGCCCAGGACACATATCCCTTGAGCTGACGCGCGCGATCAAGCGACACACGGCACCAACGGGTGCCACCAGTTTGTTCGCAACTGTGAACCCGCAGGGCGGTTCCATTTGGAAGCCCAACGATAACGATATACCCTGTTCCCGGCCCAGCACGCATTTTCAGCATGTCACCCTCTTCGACACCAAAAACCTCGTATCGTCCAAGTGAGGCCGCTTTTGCAGCCTCAGTGGTTATAAAGATCCCTAGAACAAATACCGCCAGGTGAAAGAAAATTGCGTTGCGCATCGGTTTTTCCTGCTTGTTGCCTCGGACATCATCTTAACGAACCGGATCGACAAGCGGAACGATTCCAGGCAATAACTTTAGGACGCCGACCGGTGTCCAAAGTGTGCTTAGCCTGAAATAGCGCGTCGTAAGGGCAAAACGGATGTTTAGTTTACGGATGTTCTCCCGGCACTTGGCCTTCGGCTGCGTTGGTTTAAAACCTGTATTGGTTGTCCTCATCCGCTCCCCGGACGTGCAGCGTCCGAATGCATGGCTGACGCAGGTCCTCACCTACATTGGGGGCATCGGTCGGACTTCATCGCCTAGCTTCAGGAATTTCCGCGCCCGGTAGCCTTGATCCGCAGGCCTCCATGCCGGTGAGACTGGGTTCGAGGTTTTCAAGAATTCTACTGCCGGATCTCGGTATAATCGTATTGAAGAAGGTTTCGCCCGGCATTCAGAAATTGAACTGGGTACAGTGATGAAACAAAACCGGTAAATTTCCAAAGCGGTACCTTGAAACCTGGGTGGCAATTGTATACCGGTGCATACAAATATGATCGAGCGGGTTGCCCCACGCCTCTCAACAGCAGCAGATTCACACAAAGCGGAAACAGCCATGAGCCAGTATTCAGATTACTTGGATGAAATTGAAACGCGCAAAGAACAAGGGCTTAGCCCGAAACCCATCGACGATGGTGCGCTGGTCGAGGAAATCATCGAACAAATCAAGGATACTGGTCATCCGCATCGCGCAGATTCGCTGCACCACCTGATTTACAACACGTTGCCCGGCACAACCAGTGCTGCGGGTGCGAAGGCAACGTTCCTGAAGTCCATCATCGTCGGCGAGGTAACTGTTGAGGAAATCTCGCCAGAATTCGCGTTCGAACTTCTGTCCCACATGAAGGGCGGACCGTCCGTTGACGTGCTTTTGGATGTTGCATTGGGCGACAAGCAGGACACAGCGGTTCAGGCGGGCGAGGTTCTGAAAACTCAGGTATTCCTGTACGAGGCTGACACAGACCGCCTGAAAGCCGCTTATGAGGCGGGCAACAAGATCGCTGCGGATCTCCTTGAGAGCTACTCCAAAGCCGAATTTTTCACCAAGCTGCCCGACGTGGACGAAGAAATCCAAGTTGTCACATATATTGCAGCCGAGGGTGACATCTCCACTGACCTTCTGTCGCCAGGCAATCAGGCGCATTCGCGTTCCGACCGCGAGCTGCATGGCAAATGCCTGATTTCCGAGGCCGCACAAAAAGAGATTTTAGCGTTGAAGTTGCAGCACCCCGACAAGCGCGTGATGCTGGTTGCGGAAAAAGGCACTATGGGCGTTGGTTCGTCGCGAATGTCGGGGGTCAACAACGTGGCGCTTTGGACCGGCAAGCAAGCCAGCCCGTACGTACCGTTCGTCAATTTTGCACCTGTCGTGGCAGGCACAAACGGCATTTCGCCCATCTTTCTGACAACCGTGGGAGTCACCGGTGGTATCGGTGTCGACCTGAAGAACTGGGTCAAGAAAGTGGACGAGGATGGCAAGGCGATCCTCAACAACGATGGCAACCCGATTTTGGAACAGCGCTATTCGGTTGAGACCGGCACCGTGCTGACCATCAACACGAAAAAGAAAAAGCTCTATAGCGCGGATGGCAGTGAAGAACTGGTCGACATGGCCGGTTCGTTCACCCCGCAAAAGATGGAGTTCATGAAAGCCGGCGGCTCTTATGCCATCGTCTTTGGCAAGAAACTGCAGACATTTGCATGTGAGACGTTGGGCATCGAACTGAAGTCGGCCTTCGCCCCTGCGAAGGAAGTCAGCCATGAAGGTCAGGGGCTAACGGCTGTCGAAAAGATCTTTAATGCAAATGCGCGCGGAGCGACCCCGGGCAAAGTGTTACATGCCGGCTCTGACGTGCGCGCCAAAGTCAATATCGTGGGCTCTCAGGACACCACCGGTCTGATGACCAGCCAGGAGCTTGAGGCTATGGCTGCCACCGTCCTGTCACCCAGTGTCGATGGTGCCTATCAGTCCGGCTGTCACACAGCTTCGGTCTGGGACCTCAAGGCGCAAGCCAACACGCCGCGCCTGATGGCGTTCATGCACAAATTCGGCCTGATTACTGCGCGTGATCCCAAGGACGTGTACCACGCGATGACGGACGTCATTCACAAGGTGCTCAACGACATCACCGTGGATGACTGGGCCATCATCATCGGCGGCGACAGCCATACGCGGATGTCCAAAGGCGTGGCCTTTGGTGCGGACTCGGGCACGGTTGCACTGGCGCTGGCCACGGGTGAGGCGACAATGCCTATCCCGGAATCCGTCAAGGTGACGTTCAAGGGCGAAATGGCACCGCACATGGATTTCCGTGACGTGGTGCACGCGACGCAAGCTCAGATGCTGGCGCAGCACGGCGACAACGTTTTCCAGGGCCGGATCATCGAAGTTCATATCGGTACGCTGCTGGCGGACCAGGCCTTTACCTTCACCGACTGGACGGCCGAGATGAAGGCCAAAGCGTCGATCTGTATCTCGAACGACGATACGCTGATTGAATCGCTGGAAATCGCCAAGTCGCGGATCAAGATCATGATCGAGAAGGGCATGGATAACGATGTTCAGATGCTGCAGGGCCTGACCGACATCGCGGACAAACGTATCGACGAAATTCGCTCGGGTGAAAAACCGGCCCTTCGCCCTGATGATAACGCCAAGTACTTTGCCGAAGTCGTCGTGGATCTGGATCAGATCGTCGAACCGATGATCGCCGACCCCGATGTAAACAATGCCGACGTGTCTAAGCGCTATACCCACGACACGATCCGCCCGATCTCGTACTACGCTGCTGAAAAGAAGGTTGATCTGGGCTTTGTGGGCTCCTGCATGGTGCATAAGGGCGATATCAAGATCGTGGCCCAGATGTTGCGCAATCTCGAAGACGAGTATGGCAAAGTCGAGTTCAAAGCCCCGCTTGTTGTTGCCGCACCAACCTACAACATCGTTGATGAGCTGAAAGAAGAAGGTGATTGGGCAATTCTGCAGAAGTATTCGGGCTTTGAATTCGATGACCTGTTCCCCAAGCAAACCGCTCGGACCGAGTACGAAAATATCCTCTATCTTGAACGCCCGGGCTGTAACCTTTGCATGGGCAACCAGGAAAAAGCTGCCAAAGGCGACACTGTTCTGGCCACGTCCACCCGTCTGTTCCAAGGCCGTGTTGTAGCGGACAGTGAGACAAAGAAGGGTGAATCCCTTCTGGGTTCAACTCCGGTTGTTGTTCTGTCAGCCATTCTGGGTCGTACGCCGACGCTGGAGGAATATAAGGTTGCGGTCGAAGGCATCGACCTGACCAAATTTGCACCACCGATGGAAGTTCCCGGTACTGCTCGTTCTGTGCATTTCTAGTAAAATAGCGGGCGCGGCGAATGTTGCCGCGCCCGCTTTACCCCAACCTGCCCGAAGCTTGGTAAAAACGGCGCATTACAATGGGGGTCAGGTACATCGGGATCTGATAGGCCCCGATGAACACCAAAAGTGGCGATGTCACCTCGGGTGGTAACGCAATCAGAAAAATCGCGACATTCCGGTTTCCGGCGACAATTGACAAAGCGGTGGCTTTGTCGGCAGCCACTCGGTTGCGTGTCAGAAAAAACATCGCCAGTTGCGCGCCGAAATTGGCCAGACATGCGATCCCGACCCAAAAAATCGCAAGACCGGGGTCAACAAGAGCTGTCGAGGTCACTGACGGCATCAAGCCGATCACAAATACGGCGAGTGTGATTGTTGCCAACCCTTCTAAATTTTTTAGCGTGGTTTGGGATGGGTTTCTCATAAACGCGAGGCGCAACAACACGGCTGCAACAGTCGCCCCCGCAATCGTCACAAACAGACGCAAGACGGCGATCAGAACGGATTGAAAGTCTCCCAACTCGGGTATCAGAACGAAGATGGGAAACACGGTCAACGGCAATACGGCGGTCCCTATCACCATCAGGCGCATGGCGTGTTCTGCCGGATGTCCCATCATCAGGCACATGTTGGCACTTCCCGAGATGGACGGAGCCGCGGCCATGATCAGCAGCGACAGAAAGACCGGCGTGCCGGTCCACCCACCGACTATGCCAATAGTCACAACTAGTAGCGGCAAAACCAGCTGGAACGCGATCACTGTATTTGCCACCTGGCGTAAATCGACCAATGACCCCAACAACAAAGAAGGCTCAATTCTAAGGACCGTCAGAAACAGCAGCAGTGCGACAAGCGGCGGTAAGACCGCCCGCATCGGCTCGGCCAGCGCGGGCAGCAGCAATCCGGCGGCCAGCCCTACGACAAGAACATAAGGACCGTTACGCGCCGCCAGATGAAGTGGGTTCAATCCCCCCTACCCGCCCGGGCTTTGCCTAAGGTTTTCCGGCAGCCATGTGGCCAGTTCCGGGAACCAGATCAGGACGAAGACCATCACCACCATGATCAGAAACATCGGAATTGCCGCTCGGGCGATATAGCTCATCTCATGGTTCGTCATGCCTTGCATCACAAACAGGTTGAAGCCGATCGGCGGCGTGATCTGCGCCATTTCAACGACAACCACGATAAAGATACCGAACCAGATCAAATCGATACCCGCGTCCCGGATCATCGGTTCCACCACGGCCATGGTCAGAACGACTGATGAGATACCGTCAAGGAAACACCCCAGAATGATGTAGAAGACCAGCAGGACCATCAAAAGCTCAAACCGCGTCAGCTCCCACCCGGCGATCAGGTCAGCCAGACCGCGCGGCAGGCCCGTAAATCCCATGGACAAAGACAGGAACGCGGCCCCTGCCAGGATCAGAGCGATCATCGCACTGGTCCGGGTGGCGCCCATCAGGCTTTCGGTAAACGTCTTCCAGGTCAGCGACCCCTGCCCTGCGGCCAGCAACAGACCACCGATCACGCCAAAGGCGGCGGCTTCGGTCGCGGTGGCATAGCCCAGATACATCGACCCGATCACCACCATGATCAGCAGGATTACCGGCAACAAGAAGCGTGAGTTCTTGAGCTTCTCAGAAAAGCTCAGTTTGCTCTCACTGTTTGGGTTCCAGTCTTTCCCGAATTTCGAATAAATTGCGACGTATCCCATGAACATCGTCGCCAGCACCAATCCAGGCAAGATGCCCGCAAAGAACAGTTTGGTGATCGATTCATTGATCGTCACGCCATACACGATCAGCGTCAGCGATGGTGGGATCATCAGACCCAGTGTCGCCGCGCCGGTCAATGTTCCGATGATCATTCGCTCCGGGTAATTGCGTTTTCTCAGTTCAGGGATCGACATCTTACCCACGGTCGTCAGTGTCGCCGCCGACGACCCGGATACGGCGGCAAAGACTGTGCAGCCCACGATATTGGTGTGGACCAATCCACCAGGCAAAGGTGCCATCCACGGCGACAGACCTTTGAACATGTCCTCGGATAATCGCGTTCGATACAGGATTTCGCCCATCCAGATGAACATCGGCAGAGCTGTCAGGGTCCAGGACGAGGACGCCGACCAGATGGTTGTGATCATCACGTCGCCTACGGGACGTGTCGTGAACAGTTCCATCCCGACCCAGGCAACGCCCATAAGCGCCAGACCGACCCAGACACCGGTGCCCAACAGGGTGAAGAGAACAAAGAGGAAGAGGATGATGACAGACAGGTTTTCCATGCGCTTATTCCCCGTGGCTCTGATCGGCTAGATCGCGGACGATACGGTGATTGCCACGGAAGAGGACGTGGACCAGATGATCGGTCAGGGCGATTGCAAGAATGACCCCGCCGATCAGCATCGCAGACTGCGGAATCCACAGCGCAGTCTTGTCCTGACCCTGGCTGATATCGTTGAACTTCCAGCTCCAATAGACAAAACGATAGGCATACCAGCAAAAGTACCACATCACCGCGGCACCCACGGAAAAACACCATATTTCAAGGATGCGGCGAACCCGATCGGGAACCGCATTGAGCAGGATCGACACACGAATGTGGCTGCCTCGGTTCAGCGCATTGGCAAATGCCAGAAAGGACGCGGCGGCCATGGCATAGCCGGCGTAATCAGGGGCGCCGGGAAAAACCTCACCGGTCCAGCGGGCCAGCATTTGCACAACGATCAGCAGCAAAATGGCGATCAGGCTAAGCGCTGCCAGAACCCCCGCCGCCTGATAAATGAAATCCAATACGGACCTGAGCCCTCGTAGTGCCGCCATGCTGTCCCCACTATTAGTTATTCTACGGAAACGGGCGGCAGGTTGATCCGCCGCCCATCTCTGGCCAATTACTGAGACGAATTGAACGCATCGACGATGGCCTTGCCCTCGTCACCTGCGGCCTCAAGCCACTCATTGGTCATAGTGACACCGATCTCTTTCAACTCGTTGGTCATCTGCTCGGACGCCGGACCGACTGTCATGCCTCCATCACGCAGACCTTGCAGGGTAAAGCCGGTGTATTCCTTGGCGCGCCAATTGCCGGCATATTCGGCAAGCTCTGCACAGCCCTTGATGACGTTCTTGTTGGCATCAGAAACGCCAGCCCAGATGTCTGAGTTGACCATGACGTAGTTGCGCGGCAGCCACGCGTCCACTTCGTAGAAATAATTTAGACTTTCCCAGACTTTGCGGTCATATCCGGTCGACCCCGACGACACCATCGAGTCCGCGACACCAGTGGCAAAAGCCTGGCTGATTTCTGCAGCCTCGATTGTCACAGGCAACATGCCGGTCAGTTCCGCCAAACGCGACGTGGCATTGTTATAGGACCGGAATTTGATGCCTTCCATGTCGGCGACAGAGTTCACCTCGTCTTTAAAGTACAGCCCTTGCGGCGGCCACGGCACGGCATAAAGCAACGTCAAATTCTGTTCAGCCAGCAGATTTTCAATCGAGGGTCTTGCAGCCTCCCATAGCTTGGCGCTGTCATCGAACGACGTTGCCAGAAACGGGATCGAGTCGAACCCGAAAAGTGCGTTTTCGTTCTGGTGACCGGACAACAGACGCTCACCAATTGGGGCTTGCCCGGTTTGAATGGCACGCTTGATGTCGGCGCCTTTGAACAACGACCCGGACGGATGCGTGACGATCTCAACCTCACCACCGGTTCCTGTTGTCACGCATTTGGCAAATTCCGCACCCGTGGCCGAGTGGAAGTTCGATGCCGAATACGCCATGGGCATATCCCATTTCTCGGCCATCGCCGGTGCGGTTGCTGCGGCTGTCAAAGCGGTTGCCGCCAGAAGGCTTGTCAATTTCTTCATCTTTTTCTCCCTGTTTAATTTTGTTTTGCCGGCTTGTGTTACCGGACATTTCTTAAGTCGCGTAGCGAGACGGAGCATAGACGCTCATGTCTGCGTTTGGGGTCCTGCCCGCGATCATCTGCGCGAGCAGACGTCCTGTTTTTGGCCCGCCTGTCAGACCGATATGATGGTGGCCAAACCCCATAAATGCTCCGTCAATTCCCGGCACTTCGCCGATGATCGGGATCGAGTCTGCCGGTGCGGGCCGGTGCCCCATCCATTCTACTTCGTCCTTCCATGTCACGCCCGGAAAGGCCGCCCGGGCATTCTTGCGCATCAGTTCGAACGGTGCCCTCGAAGGCGGCGCGTCCAGCCCGCCGAATTCGACAATCCCAGCCAGCCGGATGCGGCCGTCCATCGGCGTGGCAACGAACTTGCCCGAAGCAACCATAACCGGACTTTTCGGCATCGCGGAAGGTTCCACCAATTCAAGATGATAACCACGTTCTGTCTCCAGAGGAACAGAAACGCCCAATTTGCTGGCCAAAGGCCCCGACCAAACGCCCGCAGTCACAATGGCTGTGTCACACGGGATGGTCTCACCAGCCACCCGAACGCCTGAGACTTTACCGTTCTCGTGTACGACGTCCTCAACAGCAGCACGGATGACCCTGCCGCCGTTGGCCTCGACATGTGCGGCTAGGTCTTTCACGTACCGCCCGGGATCGGTGATGTGTCCGTGATCGGAAAGTTTGGCAGCAAATCCGATATCTTTGCTGTAGATCGGGTCGTAGGCGTGGAACGCGGCACCCTCTAGTTCTTCCCACTTGAACCCGTGCTTGCGCCGAACACCCCAACCAAAGGCATCGCCTTCGAAATGCTGACGGTTTTCGTAGAGGAACAGGTAGTCGGAAGGCACAATCCATTTCTCGGCCGCCGTACCCTGAGCCAGCGCCTGATGATCGTTTAGGCTGTCTCCTACTATAGGGGTTAGCGCGGCCGCTATACGTCTGACGTCGCTTGCGTTTGCGTGTTTCAGATAGCGCGTCAACCACGGCAATAGCTTGGGTACGTAACCCCATTTCATGAATAATGGCTGAGATGGGTCAAACAGCATCCTGGGCGCTTTTTTCAAAAGACCCGGCACCGTGACTGGAATAATCGAGCATGAGGCTAGCACACCGCCATTGCCATGCGAGGTGCCCTCTCCGGGGCCGGCCTTATCGATCAGGACGACATCATGTCCGTCACGTTGCAGCCAGACGGCGGTTGAGACACCAACTATACCGGCACCGATAATGGCAATTGTCTTTTTCTCGTTCATGCCGCCACCGCTTTGGAAACAGCATAGTGGTTTAGCTTTGCCTCGTCTGGCTTCCCTCCAAGACCCGGTGTATCGGGGACTATGACCTGGCCCCTTTTCACCTCGAATGGCCCCTCAAGAATGTCTTCTGCCAAGAAATAAGAGGCCTGATAAAACTCGCAGCCCAGCGTAATTTCCATTGTGGCGGCGATCATGTGAGTGCCTGCCAGATGTGCCAGGCCAGCCTCAAACATATCTCCGCCATAAGCACTCAGGCCGTGTGCTGCAGCCATGCGAGCGACTGTTTGCCCGCGCAGCAGACCTCCGGATTTCATGATTTTGACCGAGACACCGTCGCAGATCCCTTCGCTTGCAGCCCGCTCCATATCCTCGGGGCCAAAGACGCTTTCATCGGCCAGTAGCGGCACATCCGTCATTTGCCGCAGCTTTGCCATCATGCCGTAGTGATGCGCGCGCACCGGTTGTTCGATGAAATCGGGATTGAACGATGCCACGTCCCGTACCTGCGCCGGTGCGTCCTCGATCGACAGACCTTGATTGTAATCAACACGCACTGAGAACTGTGGGTAATGCTTCGCCAAATACTCAAGGCGCATGATATCAAAAGCATGATCCTTGAACCCAGTCTTCAACTTCACGATCCTCACGCCGTCGTCCTCCAATCGGGCCAGAAGATCTATATCCTGCGCAAAATCGGGGTTAGCGATGGAGCAGCTAAGCGGGATCGCGTCGCGGCATTTCCCTCCCAACAAGGCCCAGACCGGAACGGCGCTGATCCTACCCGTCAAGTCAAGCAATGCTGCTTCCAACGCCGCTTTAGCCTCGGTGCAATGCGCCACCGCATATGAAGCACGCTCCATGATGGCGGCTCTATCAGCAACCCTCGCCCCCATGACCAACGGACGGAGGTAGCGATTCAGGGCGGCGTATGTCGCTTCGGGCGTTCCGGTGAATACCGACCATGGTGAGGCTTCGCCATATCCGTGGCTACCATCCTCGGACGTCAGGCGAAGGACAACGACCTCGCACACGCCTTCGACAGATCCAATGCCGTGGTCCCGGCGGGATGTGACGGGCAGTTCAAGGTGCCACAGGTCGTAGCCGATGATTTTTTGTGACAGATCGACCATTCGTCCTCCCCAGCGGTAGGTGGAAGCCTGCCTTGACCGGCATATCATTTCAAATACTATGTTTTCGTAATTCCATCATAAGAAATGATAGGGTAAGCTATGTCTCTGCGCTTTCGTCAGTTGCAGGCGTTCCACGCCATCATGGAAACCGGCACTGTGACGGGAGCCGCGTCAGTCCTGGGAATCTCCCAACCGGGCATCAGCAATCTGTTGGCTCAGTTGGAACGTGAGGCCCGGCTGCCCTTGTTCGAACGAAACAAAGGACGTCTTTTGCCGACGCCAGAGGCCGAGCTTTTGTATCGAGAGGTCGATACGGTGGTCCGCGGGCTGGATCACGTCGCGCAGGCCGTGTCGGATCTTCAGAACAAACATCCCGGGCAGTTGCAGGTCGCGGCACCTCACTTGTTGTCGTTCGGTTTCATGCCGCGAGAGATTGCACGCTTTGCCAAGTCACGCCCCAATCTATCCGTCAGCTTCCAGTCCCAGTATTCTTCGAAAATACAGGAGTGGGTAACCTCGGGCTTGTTCGAGATCGGCATCGTCGAGATGCCAATACTCCACGATACGCTGAACTATCAGGTCTTCCATTTTGAAACGATGGCTACGTTCCCCGAGGGTAGCCATTTGGCGGCCCATGACGTTCTGACACCAGAACTGTTGGAGAATGAGCCTTTCATCGTCATGGGCCCCGAGCACCAAACCCATCGCAGGACCCGCGACATTTTTCAGACTGCAGAGCGTACCTGGCAGACGCGAATACACACGCATTTGTCGGAAAACCTGCTGAGCTTTGTCAAACAGGGCATGGGCGTCGCGATGATTGATCCGTTCACAGTGACCTTCGATGAAGAGGGCGGATATCAAACCCGCCCTTTCACACCAGCCGTCACGCTGGATCTTGCGATAATCACCGCAAAAGGACGCCCTTTATCAATGATTGCGCAAGAGTTTCTGGCCCAACTGACCCCGTCAATCGCGTCTTATGCCACCCATTCCGACACCGGTGCCGCAGCTTCGTGAAGCTGTTGTGAGTGGATGTCGACCAGCGTCGGGCCATCATGCTCAACGGCCTGCTTCAAAACTCTGCGCAGATCATCCGGGTCTTTCACTGTCCAGGATTTGACCCCAAATGCCGCCGCAACAGCGGCGTGATCGGTCCGATTGAAATCGACGTTGTAGTAACGCTGCCCAAAGCCTGCATCCTGACCCGCTTTGATCCAACCAAAGACTGAGTTCGAGAATACGATCGAGGTAATCGGCATTTTGTGCCGCACCATCGTTTCAAACTCACCGCAAGTGAAGCCAAACGATCCATCCCCCATAACGGACAATGTCTTGACCGATGGCCGACCTACATGGGCGCCCATGGCCGCACCTAGCGAATACCCCAACGCGCCATGTGCCCGATTGGTGATAAAATGCCGTCCCGGTTTGCGCCAGCGGTAATGGGCGCTGAAGTAAGGGCACGGGGTGCCCGGATCAGCGACAACAATCGCATCATCGTCCAGAATGTCTGCAAGAGCCGCCATTACGGCTTCGGGCCGGATCGGGGTGTCGCGACTGGCCGCAAGCGGAGCGAACGCCGCCAGCTTGGCTTCCCAAGCGGCACGGGCTTGGGCCGCTCCACCAAAACCTGGCAGATCGTGCCGCGTCTCAAGCGACCGCGCCAAAGCCTCAAGCGCCAACCGGGCATCGGCACAAATGGCGACTTCGGTCTGATAATTTGCGCCGATCACCATCGGGTCGCTGTCTATATGGATGATGCTGGCATCCCGCCCGGGGCTGCGCCAGCGTTCGGTCGTGACCGACCCCGCGCGGCATCCGACAAATATGACCACATCGGCCTGATCCACAATGGCGCGCGTGGCCGGAACACCACCGTTCGAGCCAACGACGCCCAAGGCCAGCGGATCCGTTTCGGCAATGGAACCCTGACCGGAAACTGTTGTGGCAACTGGGATATCCAACAGGGTGGCAACACGGTGCAATGCCTCTTCGGCCCCGGACAGAACCGGCCCGCCGCCGCAAACGATGACTGCTGATTTGGCTTTGGCCAGGATATCCGCGGCCGCTTCAATGGCATCCAGATCCGGTCCAGCCCGTTCGGCGGGATAGCTGCAGTGGCGTGCATCTGCCCAAACCTCAGCCTCGTCCACCGGACCTTTCTGCGTATCAAAGGGCAGCGCCAGATGTGTGGCTCCTGGCGTTCCGGTCGTCATTGCACGAAACGCAGCCCGCACCATCGCAGGCAAACGCGAGGCGTCGTCCAGAGACGCATTCCACTTTGCCAACGGCTTGAACAGCGCAGCCTGATCCAACTCAGTCAACGGGTATTTTCCGCGGCTGGTCGTCGCCACGTCAGAGGTGATCGCCAGAATGGGAACCGAGCTTTCGCTGGCCTCGATCACCCCCGGCAGTATGTAGGTTGCCCCGCCTCCGGACGGGCCTTCGCAGACGCCCGGCTTGCCAGTGACGCGTGCGTATCCATCCGCCATATAGGCCGCGTGACGTTCATCCCGGGTCAGTATGTGCTGAATACCATGATCCATCCGCGCTAACGCGTCATAGAAGGGCAGCGTTGTATCACCGCACAGGCCGAACATGTGTTTCACGCCGTGTGCTTCCAACATGCGCACCATTGCTTCGGCTCCTGTCAGATAATTCGTCCCGGTCATGGCTGGGTTTCCTTTGATTTCATTCTGCACACAGAGCTGTATACAGTTTTGTATATTGATTTCAAGAGCAACCTGTGGCACGCCTTAGCAAACGGAAAAAGGCGGCACTTATGGCAGGTCCACGCGTTGATGACATCTATGATCAGGTAAAGGCGATGGCCGTCTCGTTTCACCTTCGACCTGGTGATCGGTTAAACGAAGTGGCTTTGTCGAAGGAATTGGGCGTCAGCCGGACCCCCCTGCGCGAGGCCCTGAACCGGTTGGTGGCCGAACACCTGTTCGACTTTCGCCCTGGACTGGGCTTTTTCTGCCGCCCGCTGGACCCGCAGAGCGTGTTTGATCTGTTCGAGTTGCGCCAGATCATCGAATCCGCCGCCGCGCGCATTGCTTGCGCGAAGGCGTCTGACAAAGATCTACAAACACTTCGGGATGAGCTTTACGCGACCGGCATCGACATCACCGGCCTGACCGTCGAAGAAGCGGTTAGCAGAGACGAAGATTTTCATCTGGGCATTGCCAGGCTATCGGGCAACAACGAACTGGTGCAAACCCTGACCCGGATCAACGAACGCATCCGATATATCCGCTGGGTTTCCATGAGCTTGGATCGGGTTCAACGCTCTAAAGACGAACATAAACGGGTCATGCAGGCCCTGCTGGATCGCGACGCGGATGAGGCCGCGCGCGTACTGGGTGCCCATATTTCCAAGCGAATGGATCAGGTGCAGGACGCCGTGCGCCACGGGATATCCAGCATCTACATGGAAGGGTCCGAAGACATTTCGGCACGAATAATCGAGGAGGCGCACGGATGATCGCCCAAGGCGGCAAATCTATTTACGGAGCGTCGGTGGGTATTCTGATGCTAGACGCCCAATTCCCACGCATCCCCGGTGATATGGGAAATGCGCTGACATGGCCTTTTCCGGTGCTCTATCGCATTGTTCGGGATGCCTCGCCGGACCTGGTCGTTCGACACCGGGCCGAGGGCATGTTGGACGCATTCATTGATGCCGCGCGTGAACTGGTCAAGGACGGCGCGGACGGCATTACCACCAATTGCGGGTTTCTGTCCCTGTTTCAGAAAGAACTGTCCGAGGCTGTACCGGTTCCTGTTGTGACCTCATCTTTGATGCAGGTGGAGATGGTGAACGGTATCCTTCCGGCCGGAAAACGCACGGGGGTTCTGACCATCTCTGCCTCCACTTTGACCCGTGAACATCTGCGCTGTGCTAAGGTTCCGGACGATACACCCATCGGATCCACCGAAGGCGGGCGCGAATTCACACGCGCGATACTTGGGAACGAACTTGCCCTGGATGTTGATAAGGCCCGTGCCGATAACGTTGATGCCGCGCTTGCGTTGCAGTCTCAAAACCCTGAACTCGGCGCAATTGTTCTGGAATGCACGAATATGTGCCCTTACGCGGCAGATATTCAGCGCGCCACAGGATTGCCCGTCTTTTCCATCGTGACATTGGTCAGTTGGTTTCAGGCCGGGCTTTTGCCGCCGCGCTTCCCCGGTCCTTAGGAGGCACAACGGCCGTTCGATTCCACCAATTCGTGCATTGCGCTTACTGGCAAAAGACCGTAAGCGTCCCGCCCGCCGGTCGCAGCCTACCCGGTTATCAAAACAAGGACTGAAAACATGAAAACTACATTGGTCTGCTCCGGCGGACTGGATTCCGTGTCGCTTGCGCATGTGCTGGCCGCGGAAGGAAACCTGTCACGGCTTGTGTCTTTCGACTATGGCCAGCGCCACACCAAAGAGCTGACCTTCGCTGCCCTCTCCGCAGAGCGGCTGAGCGTGCCTCATCACGTGATCGACCTGCGTTCTGTCGGCGCGTCGCTGACAGGCTCGGCCTTGACCGACGATGTCGACGTGCCTGACGGGCATTACGCGGAAGAAACGATGAAGGTCACGGTTGTCCCCAACCGCAATGCGATCATGCTGACCATCGCTTATGGCGTGGCAGCAGCGCAGCGTGACGACGCGGTCGCGACTGCTGTGCATGGCGGCGACCATTTCATCTATCCCGATTGCCGCCCGGCATTCACCGATGCGTTTGACACCATGCAGCGCGCCGCGTTGGACGGCTACGCGGATGTGGCGCTGCATGTGCCATTCGTGCACCGCAGCAAAGCCGATATTGTCCGCGAAGGCGCGCGCGTGGATACCCCGTTCGATCAGACGTGGTCCTGTTACAAGGGCGGCGACGTGCATTGTGGCCGTTGCGGAACATGCGTTGAACGGAGCGAGGCGTTTGATCTGGCCGGTGTGCCGGACCCAACGCAATACGAAGACGCCGAATTCTGGAAGTCGGCCATCGCGAGGGCACAGGTCTGATGTACCGGATCACCAAAGAGTTCCACTTTTCCGCCTCGCACCAGCTGACCCACCTGCCCGAAGATCATCAGTGTGCCCGGATGCACGGTCACAACTATGTCGTCGTGGTCGAATTGGCCCAGCGTGAGTTGAACGCGGATGGGTTCGTGCGGGATTACCACGAGCTGAAGCCGCTCAAGACCTATATCGACGATGAATTTGACCACCGGCACCTGAACAATGTGCTGAACGTCGTGTCGACCGCCGAAAACCTTGCGCGGCATTTCTTTGACTGGTGCGCGGCCCGCTGGCCCGAAACCGCTGCGGTGAAAGTGTCCGAGACGCCCAAGACATGGGCCGAGTATCGCCCATGACCCTTAGAATATCAGAAATTTTCGGCCCCACAGTACAGGGCGAAGGCGCGCTGATCGGTCAGCCGACGGTATTTGTACGCTCGGGCGGGTGCGATTTCCGGTGCAGCTGGTGCGACAGCCTCCATGCTGTCGACAGCGCCTATCGCCACGATTGGGCAGCAATGGAAACGCAGGCCGTCTGGTCTGAGGTTCAGCGTTTGTCAGGCGGGCGGCCACTGACCGTGTCTCTGTCTGGCGGAAATCCCGCCATTCAGGATTTTGGCCCGCTGATCCGGCAGGGCAAAGCGGAAGGCTATGCCTTTGTATGCGAAACCCAAGGGTCAATCGCAAAGCCGTGGTTTTCCGACCTTGCTATGCTTGTTCTCAGTCCGAAACCCCCCAGCAGCGGCGAGGATATGGATTGGACGGCGTTTGGCGCCTGCCTCGACGTGCGCCCCGCGCAAACTGTCCTCAAGATCGTGATCTTTGACGACACGGATTTTAACTGGGCACGCAGCGTAGCCGACCGGTATCCGGACCTTCCGCTGTATCTTCAACCCGGTAACCCGGAAGCCGATCCGGCCAGCCCGGTTGATTTGAACAATGCCACCAGCCGTATGGAATGGCTGATCAACAAGACTTTGAATGCCGGTTGGTTCGCGCCTCGCATTCTGCCCCAGCTACACGTGCTGATCTGGGGCAACAAACGCGGCGTCTGACTGCAGGAGAGATAACATGACCGATAGTATCTACAGTAACCTCACCCAGTTGGGCGGAGACACCAAAATGCCAGCCAGTCCGGAAGAGGCGGTTCTGGAACGCGTGCAGAACCCGCAGGCTGATGTGGATTACAACGTGCGCTTTACCGCGCCCGAGTTCACCTCGCTTTGCCCAATGACGGGCCAACCGGATTTTGCCCATCTGGTGATAGATTACGTGCCCGATCAGTGGTTGGTGGAAAGCAAGGCACTCAAACTGTTTCTGGGCTCGTTCCGCAATCATGGTGCCTTTCACGAAGATTGCACCATCTCGATTGCCCGCCGGCTGCAGGAGTTTCTGGAGCCAAGGTGGCTGCGTATCGGAGGGTACTGGTATCCGCGCGGGGGCATTCCGATCGACGTGTTCTGGCAAACTGGTCAAATACCCGATGGCGTCTGGATCCCGGATCAGGGTGTGCCGCCTTACCGTGGGCGTGGTTGACCACGATGATTTGAGAGGCGTGTAGGCCCCAGCCTGACAAGCAATCAAAGGGGCTCCCCGCACCGGTTCGAAACATGGCGTTTTGGCAGTGGTGGTAATTTTGTTTCGCCCGAGCTTGCGGTTTTGAAACATCATGACAATCCAACATTGATGGGTTAGATGTTTCCTTAATGTAAGAACAAATTCCTGGTGACGATTGTGGAACAGGTGGCCTTCAATTTTGAGATGGGAGTCGTTTGCGCCCTTCTTGCCTTCACCGTATTTCTCTTTGTATCCGAAATCGTCAGAATTGACCTTTCTGCCATACTTGTTCTGGTCATTATTGGCCTTCTCAGTTACGCGCCCGGGCTCGAAAAACTCGCTGACGTGCCGCACCTGTTTGATGGATTTGCATCCAATGCGGTTATTTCCATTATCGCTGTCATGATCGTTGGCGCGGGCCTCGACAAGACCGGCATAATGAACAAAGTCGCCGCTGTTATTCTGAAATATGGCGGTACGTCCGAGAAACGCGTGCTACCTATTATTTCGGGCACTGTTGGGGTTATTTCCTCGTTCATGCAGAACGTTGGGGCCGCTGCGCTGTTTCTTCCGGTCGTCAGCCGAATATCTTCCCGATCGGGCATCCCGTTGTCGCGCTTGCTGATGCCCATGGGATTCTGCGCCATCCTTGGCGGAACAATGACGATGGTCGGATCTTCGCCTCTTATATTGCTGAACGATCTGATCCAGTCAGCCAACAATAGCCTGCCCGACGGTCAGAAAATGGAACAGTTCGGCCTGTTTTCTGTGACGCCGATCGGGATTGTTCTGATCCTGACTGGCATTGCCTACTTTCTGCTGCTGGGTCGGTGGGTTTTACCGGGTGATGAGGGATCGGAAAACACCGGAACCGGACAGGGAACGCAGGAGTATCTGCAACGTGTCTACGGCCTGAAAGCCGATGTTTTTGAAGTAATCGTTCCAGCCGAAAGCCCTTTGGTCGGGCAGATTTTGGCCGACATAAACCACGAAAACCACCTGTACATCATTTCGACATTCTATCGCGGCAAAACCTCGATGGTTCAGGTCCTGACGGCCGAAATTGCTGCACCTTGCCGGTTGGCGATTATTGGTCGACGCTGGGTCGTAGAGGAGTTTGCGCAGAAATACGGGCTGACCGTGCTGCCGGCGTTGGACATCTTTGTCGAAGAATTCGCACCAACCAATGCAGGTATCGCCGAAGTTGTCATAACACCCGACAGCAAACTGATTGGGAAATGCCCACGCGAGCTATTGTTCCGCAAAACATATGGCATGTCGTTGCTTGCCATTCATCGCGGCGAGGAAACGCTCAGCCATGTTGAATCCGAAACGCACGAGTCCACTCAAATCGGGCTTGAGGAGTTTCACGCAGGCGACATGCTAGTGGCCCATACACGGTGGGACAACCTGATGCGGATCAAGCGCGATCCCGATTTTGTGGTCGTCACCACCGACTTCCCACAAGACGAACTGCGCCCGCAAAAGGTCGGTTGGGCGCTGGCGTTTTTCGCCGTTTCCTTGTCGATGATCCTGTTCACCGACATTCGGCTCTCGCTCTGTCTATTAACCGGAGCCGCGGGAATGATGCTGACACGTGTGTTGAGTGTCGATGAAGCCTACCGTGCGGTCGGATGGAATACTGTTTTTCTGCTCGCATGCCTTATTCCATTGGGTCAGGCGGTACAGAATACCGGCACGGCTGCGTGGATTGCACAACAGATCATGATCATTCTGGACGGCTGGCCGATCTGGTCCCTTCAGGCAGGCGTTGCGGTTCTGGCTACGGCGTTTTCGTTGGTGATGTCCAATGTCGGCGCCACTGTTCTGCTTGTGCCATTGGCCGTTTCCATTGCGGTGGCAGCTGGCGGAAATCCGGCCGTGTTTGCCCTGACGGTTGCCATATCAACATCGAACAGCTTCATAATCCCGACCCATCAGGTAAACGCCCTGATCATGGGTCCTGCAGGGTATAAAGTCATGGACTTTGTGCGCTCAGGGGGGGTCATGACGATCCTGTTTCTTGTTGTTTCACTCCTGATGCTCAATTTGCTGTACTGACCGCTTAGACAAGCAGGAATGGGTCCATGGTGCTGACAATGCGCTGACGCTCTGCAGCTGCAAACTACCGCTCACTGAATGCACGTTCCATTGTCATCTGCACCGGCTTCAACAGGTAGGAAAGCAGCGTCTGTTCGCCCGTCGTCATTTCCGCAACAACAGTCATCCCAGCTTGAAGTGGACGTTCCCACGGGCCCGTACCAACCTTGGTTTCGGCCAATTGAAACGAGGCCCTGAAATAGGTTTCACCGGTTTGTTCATCGGTCAGAGGCACAGGATAGATGGATTGCAGGCGTCCTTCAACCTTACCGAAACGCCTGGCATCAAACGTGTCTACGCTTACTGAAACCGGCTGATCCACCGCAACATGGCCGACCTCGGAATTGGTGATACGTGCTTCTACGACCAAGGCGCGACGGGTTGGCAAAATCTCAAAAATCACTTCGCCCGGCGCGATGACTTCCCCTGGGTTAGGAAATGTTACCGCCTGTATAGTTCCACGTGCTGGGGCAGAAATACGCAGTGCAGACAATTTGGAATTTACGACGTCTAGCGATATCTCCAACTCCACGCGCTTTTGCTCAAGTTCGGCCCATCGGGTCAGCACCTCATCTCGCAACGCCAGGGTTTCTTCTGCTTTGGCTGCGCGGGCCAGCATCAATGCGCTCTGGGCTTCGGCAAGGCGCACCCGGGCGTCCGATGCAGCCGCGCGAACCGCGTCCACTTCATCCTCTTCCTCAAGGAAATCGCTCAGGGATTTTAGACCCTGCGTCCGCAACTGTGCGTATCTCTCAAGAATCTCCTCTTTCTTTCGAACGCGGTCCTGCGCGAATTGCGTGGCCCGTATCAGAATATCCAACGTCCCTTCTTGCTGTTTGATCGAGGCCAGCTGAATGCGTTGGCTTTCAGCATAAAGGTCCAGCCTTGCGGCCGCAGAAGTCAGGCCCTTGCCCTTGAGCGCATCAATTTCCGCCTTGTCAGGCACAGCTTCGCGATCCAATACCGCCAGTACAGCAGACGCTGTGGCCAGGTCTCGCTGAACCGCAACAAGCTGGCCGGACGTAACATCTCTTTCCCGCGTCAGATCCGGGTGATGCAGCTCAACCAGCAAATCCCCCGCTTCAACCAACTGACCATCGCGGACGTGAACAGCCCGGACAATGCCGCCGGGCATCGTTTCTATTTGTGGATACGCGCCAACTGGCAGGATCGTCCCTGGGGCGCGGGTGACCTGGGGAACAGCAGTTTGCCCTGCCAGAACCACCAGGCATCCAACCATGGCGGAAAGCGCAAGCGACAGGAAAGCCGCAAATCGTGGCCGCCGCATTCGACGCCTCCAATTTGCGCGTTCCATTGGACCGGACGTGTCACTTTTCTTTGAACCTGATTTCACTATTCCCTCCCAAGCGTTTTCAATACGGCCTGAAGTTTCTTGCGCCCCGCATCACCAGTGCTGTTCACGACAACCTTGTCCCCGTTCAGAAAGATGAAGCGGTCTGCAATCTGCATGAATGAGCGATCCGCCGTTGCTATGACCACTGTCTTGCGCCCTTGCTGCGCGCGGATCCAGTTTCTGAAACACGCCCGTCGATGGTCGGAAAGGCCGTTGGTTGGCTCGGAAAACAGATAGACCGAAGAAAGTCGCGCCATGCTGCGTGCAAGGACCAGCGACTTTAAGGTTGCCGATGGCATCTGCGCCAGGTCACCGTCGGTCAAACGAGTGTCGATGCCGTTTGGCAGAAGCCCTTGGTCATCCAGCAAATCCATGTCGGTCAAAGCAGACATTATGTTGTCATCAGTAAGAGACGGCGAAGCCAATCGAAAGTTCTGGGCAACAGTGCCGTAGAACATCGACGTGTTATAGGTGGTGTAGGTTATGGATTTACGCAATTCGTCCCTGGCAATCTGACGAATGTCGATGCCGTCATGTTCAATCGTACCAGTCAGAGGCGTATAGAGGCCGTCGATCAGATCAAGCACCGCTGTGCGACCTGCCACATCGCGGCCCATGACCAGTACCACTTCGCCCGGATCACAGTTGAAACTGGCTTGCGAAAGGACAGGCGCGTTCAAAGGGTCCGGCCGGTACGTGACAGAGGAAAATGCAATCGCGCCGCTTAAAGTTTTTTGGTGCGTTTGTTCCAGCCCCACTTCGATCTCCTCGCCAAGATCAAGGACGCGATCCGCCTGATTTCGACTGCTTCGGAAGGAAAGGATCTGGGGGAAGCTGGAACATAGAGACTGAATCGGCGCCAGAATTTTGGACACCAACGCAATCGAGGCGATCAACGCACCAAAGCTGATATCACCGCGCAACGCACCATGCACGCACAAGATGACGGCCCCCATCGTCGCAAGTGCCGTAACGGATTGAGCCAATGATTGCGCAAGCGCCTGAAATTGACGGCTGCGGCGCGCGGCCGTTTCTGCGCGCAGTGCAAGAGGCATGCAGCGGTCCAACCATTGGTTTTGCATCCCCAGATCTGCAATGGCCCGCTGGTTAAGAATAGCGCCCTGAACGCCCGACTGGCTAGCGGCGGCGGCCTCTGCGGTTTGTTGATCCAACCGTTTTTGATGTGGGATGATGATTGCGCCAAGCAAGACAAGAAAGACCGCCAAGCCGAGCGTCAGCAGCCCGACCTGCGGTGCGAGATATGCAAGGACCGCAAAGAAAATCACCACGAATGGCAGATCCAGAAGGGTCGTCATGACCTGCCCGGTAAATGCATCGCGCAAGGATTCGAATTGGCGAAAACGCGATAGCTGTTGGTTTACATCCATTTTCCCGAGCTGGCTCAGCGGCAGGGACATCAGTTTGCGAAACAGCGCAATCATCAACTGACGCTCTCCACGCCAGCCAACATATGCCAGCGCCCGCGTGCGCGCATGGCGGAAGCACAAGTCTGACGCCCCCACAATCACCACACCAATCATCAGCGAAACCAGCAAACTAACAGAACCCGACGGGATGACTCGTTCGTAGATTCCCATGATCAGCAATGGAGCCATAAGCCCCAGAACGTTGGACAACAACGAGGCGATCAGCAGCCAGGGCAACATCGGGCCTAATTCTGCGAATGCCGAGCGGACAGATGTGAACCGCCTGTCTGTCTGGTGATGCGTGAAGCGGTCGATCCGGATGACGGTGCACCATCGGCGGCCGGGCTTAAGGTGGTTCAGATCTGGGTTCAGATCGTCGCTGATTTGCAGCGTGCCACCTATCCGATCCAACGCAAGGTAGCAGGCACCATTGCTCGGTATGATCAATGCCGGGCATTCGTGATCCGTGATCTCGCGTTCACGACATCTGATCTGCGTGTAGGGGATATTGAGGTTTTCCAACGTCTCGAAAATGTCATCCGGGCGGAGCCGATCCAGCACGTGCGGAAACGCCTCAAGCAGCCGGTCTTCATTATTGCGCCAACCGCCCGCCAATAGCAGTCTAAATAGCAACCCGCTTGCAATCTGAGTATTCATTACGGTCATGCGGCACCCTTTTTCCAGGCTTCCGCGGCAGTCCGTTCAAGATCTGCGTCTACCGCCCATGCCGCCAGATCCAGGGCGTTTGACAAACTTAAGCGAACGCACTTGTGCGTTATCTGCCTCATCCGAGGGTCCGGGCTTGCCACAAACATCGTAGGCCGCGGAGAAACGGATTGGAGGTAATCCGCCAGAGCTTGGCGTTCCATTGTATCTAAAACCGCTGTTGGTTCATTCATCAAAAGCACCCGCGGCCGCAGCGCCAAGGCCCGTGTCAATGCAATGAGATGACGGTTCACCGGGTCGGCCTCAAACCCGGTTCCGGTGTTAAGCAGGGTTGCATAACCCATGGGCAAACGGTGAATGCGTTTCTCTAACCCAAGTGCGACGGCAATCTGCTTGGCGCGATCAACGGTCTCTGCGTCACCAAAAGCGCTGATGTTTTCAAGCAGTGTTCCCGACAGGATCGCGGGCTCGGCTTCGAGCGCAACCAGCGCATCGTGCCCGCGCCACCCGATCAGCTGTGAGGCCGGTATGCCACCAATGGACAAGCTGCCCTCATCTGGTTCTCGCTGCCCCGTCATTGCGTCAAACAACGCTTCGACCATCCAGCTTTCTTCGGGCTCAATCAAAACGCCCTGCCCTTGCTCCACCTGAATGTTGAGGGGCGAGAAAGCTCCCCCCTCTCCTTTCAAACGGCGCATGGACAAACCGGAAACCATGATCTGACCCAAGTGATCGTAGGAAAGCCCTACACTTTGCCCGATTTCAAGCTGTTCCATTTCGTGCAATCGTGCTTGTGAAATGGCAGAGTTTTCCGACTGAACCCACATCGCCATTAGTTTGGTCAAAGGCTGGATAATTCGACCATTCAACAGCATGCAGGCGGCCAATTCGGCGATGCCAATCAGGTTGATGATCACCAGGTAGGCCCCCAGCAGCCCCATCGCAGCAACAGTCATCTGCGAAAAGATGGCTCCAAAGCTTTGTGCAAAGCCCGAGAAATGGATCAGCTTTTTGCTGTTATCGACGGTCTGATCTTCAAGCAATTCAAAGCGGCGGGCCATTTGTGGCTCCATCCGGTTTGCCTTGACCGTGGGCATGTTCGACAAAATCTCGGTCAAGAACGCGTATCGGCGTGTGTCCAGGGACTTGCGGTGCTTGAACAAAGCCCACTGCCCCCGCTTCATGACCGCTGCGAAGGTGATCACAACGCAAAACGCGCCCAATGGCACCAAAATCAGCCACCCCCCGATCAATCCGATCAAAATCGCAAACAAGACCGTAAAGGGCAGATCAATCGAGAGTGTTTGCCCTTGCCCCGAATGGTAGTCCCGCAACTGGCCGATAGCTGCGTAGCGTTCCGCATAATTGCTGGCGGGTTCGCGTGAGAAGGCCAGAGAATTCGCGTTCAGGACTTTGGTCATAAAGCGGTGGTAATTCCAGACCGCTGCCCCCTCAGCCGTGGTTGTCAAAAGGACGGCACGGCACTGTCTAAGCAACAGCTCCAAAAAGGCTCCGATCACCAGTGCCACCGTCAATACGCGCAGCGTGTCTGTAGACTGAAATGGGATAACCCGATCGAATATCAGCAAGATGGAAATCGGCATCAAAAGCGACAGAACATTCATAGTCAGAGAGGCAACCCAAAGCGGGATATCAAAGTGAGAAGCCGAAATACGACCAACAAATCCACGCGGTTCCATGATGCTTTTCACCCCCTCGATCATTTCAGCAGGAGTGGCCGGTTTCCGTTTAAGACCCGTAAATTCTCCGACGCATCTTGCCTAGGATTTACCTTTAAGTTTAAACGCTTAGTTGCCAAATATCGGCGGACGCGTGTTACCAAATTCAGTGAATCAGCTGTTGTTTGGGGAATTGTGCGATGGGTAAACAAGAGAACGACCTGAATTTTCACCCAAGGTCCGTACCGGCGGATAGGGATGAAAAACACGAGATCGCCTCTCATCTTTCCCGCAATGTTGTCGGGCCAAGCGAAGATCCGACGCGCAGTTCGTTACACACAGGCCAACAGTTCTCTGGGATAATGGAACCTAACATTCGGAGCGAGGGTGCCCCGGAAGAGTTGAACCGTCGCACCGTGCATGCACAACAATCCGGCAACGTCACAAACACTGATCCTGTCGCCCACACTTTTCATTCAACGAGCTCGTCGGCTGGGTCAATTGCACAGAACCCCAAGGCAGAGGCGACGGAAATTGACGAAAGCGCGGCCGGAATGGAAACAATCAGTGCTGCAATTCCAACGCCCCAAACAACCGAAGGTTTGGGAAAAACCCATGTAAGCGGTCCGGCCTCTCGTCCAGAGCCGCCAAGCGTACCCAATCTGGATGCAGCGCCGGCAGTTTCAACCGACACACAGACCGAAAACAACGCGCCGCAAGAGGTCACTCTGGACAACACATCTGTTGCAGAGAACGCCAATGGCGCGGTGATCGGAAACATTTCCATCGTGGACCCGGATGCGTCGGACACGCACAGCTTTGACATCTCAGACGACCGTTTTGACATCGTTGACGGCAAGTTGCAGCTAAAGCCTGGCATTGCTCTGGATCATGAGGAAGCGGCACAGATAGAAGTCGACGTCATGGTCACGGACTCTCGCGGGGCCACCCTGACCGAGAGTTTCATCGTAGAGGTTCAGGATGTGAACGAGGGTCCGACAGGCCTTGTGCTGGACAACACTTCAGTCGCCGAGAACGCCAACGGCGCGGTGATCGGAAACATCTCGATCGTCGACCCGGATGCGTCGGACATGCACAGCTTTGACATCTCGGACGACCGCTTTGACATCGTTGACGGCAAGTTACAACTAAAGCCCGGGATTGCACTGGATCATGAGGAAACGGCACAGATAGAAGTCGACGTCACGGTCAAGGACTCTCGTGGGGCCACCCTGGCCGAGAGTTTCATCGTGGAGGTTCAGAATTTGAACGAGAATCCGATAGGTCTTGTGCTGGATAACACCTCTGAAAACCTCATTCAGAATGGCAGTTTCGAAGAATTTGACTTGGATAAAGGCAGGTGGAAAGGCTTTGGCTCGGATGAAAGCGGATCCTGGCAAGACGCACATGGAATGGAAATCTGGGATCATTTAGGCGGTACGAGTGCATCCGATGGCGATCAGCTGCTCGAGATGGATCATGGTCGGGGCATCGACAGTATTTCCCAGGTCGTCCAGACAGAGGATGGTCAGCTCTATGATCTGGGCATTGACCTGCGTGAGCGCCTCGCAGGTGGAACCGATACAGTCGAGGTCTATTGGAACGGCAATCTGGTGGCGGAGCTGGACCCGCAATCCGCTGATTGGGAGACGTTCCAGATGCAGGTTGTTGGAACCGGGCAAGACACGCTGGAACTGCGCGAACCTGAGGGCCAGAATGATACCTACGGCGCCCTGGTTGATAACATCACTCTGACCGCCGCGCAGCAGACAGTGGCCGAAAACGTCGATGGGGCCGTTGTGGGGCAACTCAGTTTCGTGGATGCGGATTTGCACGACACCCATAAGTTTGAAATCTCGGATGACCGGTTCGAAGTTATTGACAATCAACTGCGTCTGAAACCCGGCGTGGCAATGGACTATGAAGAGGCATCCTCGGTCACTATTGATGTCACGGTGATTGACGAAGGCGGGTTACGTCAGATCGAAAGCTTTACGGTCAATGTGGCAGATACGGACGAGATGACGTTTTCGTCAGGGTTTCACGCCAAATACTTCGACGTTGATCATCGTCTTTCCAAACTGGAAGACATCAACTGGACCGCAGAGCCGACCCATGAAGAAGTTAAGCCCGAAATCAACTACGCTAACGGTCACGACACATTCTGGGATGGAGGCGCAAAAGACACGTTTGGCGTCCAGATCAATGGCAGTATCGAGGTTGAGCAAGGCGGAACATTCACTTTCTTTCTGGGCGCCGATGACGGCTCGATGTTGGTAATCAACGGCCAACCGGTCGTTGAAAATGATGGGCTACACGGGTTTCGAACTCGAACAGGTGAAGTTGAGCTTGAACCGGGAACACATTCGATCGAAATCCGATACTTCGAAAATTACGGCCGGGCTGGACTGAAGCTTGAGTGGGAGGGCCCAGGTCTTGACGGACGTGAGGTGGTTACAGCCCCGGACATGTCCGAGGCCCAAACCGTTTCGGGGATGCCGCTGGCCATTGATGTGGATATGGGAACGCTCAGCGTGACCGATGAAACCACGTTCGAACTGACAGGTCTGCCCACCGGAACAATTGTCGAGGCTGGCGGAACCGCATTCACAGCAAACGCGGACGGGATCGCAGAGATGGAAGGCTGGCAAGGTGAGATGATCACCATAACACCGCCGCCAGAGTTTGCGGGAATAGTCGAAGCAGCCCTGCATCATTCTACGCCGACCGGTGAAAACAGCAGTCACGACGGCGTACAATACCTGACTTTCGAAGTAACTCAGGCCGACCTGCCCTCACCAGATGTCAAAATTGTGGGCGGATTCCGTGCCAGTTATTTTGACATGGACAACAGGTTGTCAAAGTTGGACGACATCGACTGGTCCGCTGACCCGGCGCATCGGGAATTTGTGCCTGAAATCAATTTTGAAAACAGTCGCAACTCATTCTGGGAAGGCGGTTCAAGGGATACGTTTGGGGCAAAGCTCGAAGGTAAGATCACAATAGAAGAAGGCGGCTCCTACACTTTTTTTGCCGGTGCGGACGATGGCGTAGCAGTCTTCGTCAACGGGGTTAGGATTGTGGACAATGATGGTCTGCATGGGTTCCGGACGCGGTCCGGAGAAATCGACCTGGAACCTGGCACTTATGATATCGAAGTTCGGTATTTTGAGAACTACGGCCGTGCGGGGTTGAAATTGGAATGGGATGGGCCCGACACAACGGGGCGTGAGCTTTTGCAGGCCGACCCAGCCCCGAATTTTGGTGAAAACGGGGCTTTTGAAGTCGCAATCGAGCTGGACCAAGCAAGTGATCAGGCTGTTGTATCATTGGAAGGGCTACCACCAAATACGCTTCTGATCAGCGGTGAGGATTCACTGATGACTGATGGCGGTTCGGCGGATCTGTCCGGCTGGGATCTCGACTTTCTTGAGATATCCCCGCCCCCAGGATTCGAAGGCTCAATCGACGGAGAAATCTTGGTGACGGACACCGGATTTAATGGGGCGCAATTGACCTCGGAGATTCCCTTTGCACTGGAGGTCGGGCAGACAGATGAAGATGCAAAAGACTTTGCCATTGATCTGTCCGAAACGCTTGCTGCGACAATGCAGGTTGAACCGCCGGCGCCGTGGCACATAGATCATTCGCAAAGTGACGCGGAAAACGACGGTGATGTCATGGCCGAAGCGGTACTGACCAACACGGGCTCTGAGATCTCGTGCATCCAGACCGAAGCCTATGAGCGCATTGATTGGTAGCAATATTCAACCTTGTTTGCGGGCCACGATCCATGTTGGGTTATATGTCAGGGTCACGCCATCATCGTCACCAAAGTGTCGGACATAGTGTTCCGAGAATTGAGCAAGGCTGGTTTTGGTCCAGGCCTTCTGCGCGCGCCCGTTGACCCCAGTTCTTCGAAGGTGATTGAGAACGCCTCGGGGCGTATCAAAGCGCAATGCAGAGAGAATTTCGCCGCAACTGATAATCTCTAACCGGCCTTCGACCGCCGCGGCCAAATCTTCAGATCGGCACAGGCCCGGCGCTTTGGCTGTGGAGCCGACTTTCATCAGCTCCCGGTACTGTTCTGGTCCAAAGCCTGAAACCGCCAACCAACCTCCAGGAGCCAATGCGTTGGCCGCCTTTTGCAAGAAGGCTTCGGGATCGAACAGCCATTGGATCATGGATGCGGAAATGACCAAATTGGGCTGAGGTGGCCATTCAACAGCTTTGGCATCACCACACAAAAAGTCTGCGCCGACCGCTGTTGCGGTCTCAGCTGCTTCGGGCGACAGGTCATTGACCGTCAACTGGCCAATATCGAATGCGCTACACACCCGATGCGTGAGGTGGCCGGTACCACAGCCAAATTCCAATCCGGTCGCGAAACGATGCGGCGCGCCGCCGACCCGCATCTCTTGGACCAGCCGATCCGCGATTTTGGCTTGCTGGCTGGCCGAGCCGTGATAGCTGCGGAAACTGCGGCTGAAACTGCGCTGAACGCGGTCTGCGATCTGTACGTTCATGCGACCCACACCTGCCAGTTCTGACCGTCGCGAAACGGGACATGCGGGGTGGCAATACCACGCACGGCAGCTTGTTGGTGCGCCCATGCCGCCTCTTGCGCGGGGGTCGGGATAATACGGTCCCGCTGGGGGATCCAAATCCGGTCAAACGCCACCTCGGGTGCGCCACCACGGTCGATCACGGCGTGAAGCTCTGCCTGCGCAGCCTCCAGATCAATTTCAGGCACCGGCCCGTTCATTCCAGCACGGCGACAGAACTTTGCGAAACTGGCTTCGGTCAGATTATCCGCTGTGGCGCGGATCATATCCGGTGCGATTCCACGCTCGGGGTCAGCCGGACATAGCGTGCCACCGACAGCAATCAGCCGATCGGGACGAAACCCGGTTTGCGCCAGCCAATGACCCAAAGATGCAACACCAAAAGAAAAGGCAATCAGATTGACGCGGTCATATTGCGCAATATCAGGCAGAGGATCGTCAAGGTGGCGGAAGTCGTCGACGAATAGCACATCACCGTGCCCTGAAAGCCCAGCAAAAGGCGCAGCCCCCAGCGCCCAACCACCAAAAATCAGGATCAATTCATCCGTTCCCGAACGCGATAACCACCGCTGTTTCATGACATGCCTTTGACGAGCGAGATCATGGCCGATGTTACACGGCTCAATTCATTCGCAGAGATGATGTAAGGCGGCATGCAATAGATGTTGCGGGCAAACGGGCGCAACCAAACGCCGGTATCGGGTGCGAGCGCATGCGCAACCGCAGGATCAACCCATTGCTCCATTTCGATGACCCCGATCGCGCCAAGCACGCGCACATCGGCAACGCCTGGCAATTCACGTGCGGGGGCAAGCTCTTGCTTCATCTGGTCGGCGATCGCGTGCACTTCGGCACGCCAATCTCTGACCGATAATTGTTCCAGACTGGCCACCGCGGCAGAACAGGCCAGCGGGTTGGCCATATAGGTCGGGCCATGCATCAAAACGCTGGCTTCGCTTTCCCCAATTCGGCGCGCGACATCTTCAGTCGTGGCGGTCGCGGCCAGAGTAATATGGCCGCCAGTCAAAGCTTTGCCCAAACAGATGATGTCCGGAACCACTTCGGCGTGGTTCATCGCGAACAGTTCGCCCGTGCGACCAAACCCGGTCGCGATTTCGTCAAAAATCACAAGAATTCCAAGTGCTTTACACAGGTCTTGCGCGCCTTTTAGCCACTTGGGGTGATAGAAGTACATACCACCCGCGCCCTGCACCACAGGCTCAAGGATCAGGGCCGCGATTTGATCGGCCTTGGTTTCCAGCAGCTCTTCCAAAGCATCCAGCCCATTCAGGGTTGGATCATCCGTCCATTCCTGCTCAAACGATATCGGCGGGCGTGGCAGGAAATGTTGGATTGACAGCGCGCCACTGAACAGCCCGTGCATCCCATTCACGGGGTCGCAGACGCTCATCGCTTTCCATGTGTCCCCGTGATAACCGCCGCGAATGGTCGCAAACTGCGTGCGCCCCGTGTGACCCAGCGCCATCTGAAACTGCACGGCCATTTTCAAAGCGACTTCAATCGCGACCGATCCGCTGTCGCTGTAGAAAATGCGATCCAGCCCGTCAGGCAACAGCTCGACCAGCTTGCGTCCCAGGTCAATTGCAGGTCGATGCGTCAGGCCACCGAACATGACATGGGGCATTTGCCGCAGCTGTTCCTGCATCGCAGCAGTAATGGCCGGATGACGATGCCCGTGCACCGCACACCACCACGACGACATTGCGTCGATCATCCGAGTGCCGTCTTCCCGGGTCAGCCATACCCCTTCGGCCTCGGTGATCAGATGCATCGGACCGGGGTTCAGAACATTCGTATAGGGATGCCAAAGGTGGCGGGCATCAAACTCCAGAGCGGTCACAGAGCCCTCCGAATTGTTGCTGTGTCAATCGCATCGAAAGCATCCGACAGCGTTTCCCGCGTCAGGGTTTCAAGATACGGCAAGCGTCCCAAATAGGTAACCTGACACATCTCGGCGATGGTCTGTTCAACCTCTGGCTCAGCGTCGCCTACAAACGCTACGCCCAAAACGTTGCAACCTGCACCCCGCAAGGCCATCAGGGACAGGCTTGTGTGATTGATCGTCCCCAACGCGGTCCGGGCCACAAGAACCACGGGCGCCTGCCACCCCGAGATGACATCAAGGAAAAAGGTTTTGCGGTTCAGCGGCACCATGATCCCGCCTGCCCCCTCGACGACCAAGGGGCCGTTGACCTGCGGCAGCGCAAGTCGATCCGGCGAAATCTCGACACCCATGTCTTCGGCCGACAAATGTGGTGAGGCTGGCATGTTCAGCCGATAGGCTTCCGGCAAAATTTCAGCACCGGAAAGCGCCGCGACGGTTTCTGTGTCCGTTGCATCCTCCAGCCCGGATTGCACCGGCTTCCAATAGGTTGCGCCAAGCGCGGCTGTCAGGCCCGCAGCAAAAACCGTTTTTCCGACACCAGTGTCGGTGCCTGTGACGATAACAGCGCTCATGCCGCCTCCGTCTGTTGATGCGCCAGTGTTTCGAACAGGGCGCATATGTCGTCCTTGCCCACGTTGCCGGTGATCGAGACGCGCAGGCGTGACGTGCCCCGTGGCACGGTCGGCGGCCGGATACCACGGACATCAAAACCTTTGGCCTGTAACGTCGCTGCCATTTCCATGGTTTTGGCGTCATCGCCCAGAATAATGGGGATAATCTGGCTGTTCAGCGCCTCTTGGGGTGTGCCGATCTGACGTGCGACGGCATGCGCGTGGCGGATGCGGGACAGGGCGTTCAGGCCCAGCGAAGCATCTGTTTGAAGATCCTGCAGAACCGCGCGAACAAGGGCCGCGTTAAACGGCGATGGGGCCGTGGCAAAGATAAACGGACGCGCGCGGTTGATGAGTGTTTCGATCATCACCCGGCGGCCGCAAATCAGACCTCCAGAAACCCCCAACCCTTTGCCGCATGTGTGCAAAGTTAGCAACTCAGCTTTAAGACCATGCGCCAGACCTTTACCGTTCGGGCCAAATACTCCGGTCGCATGAGCCTCATCCACGACCAATATGGCACCGTGTTCGCAGGCCAGATCAGACAGCGCGGCCAAGGGCGCAATGTCGCCTTCCATGGAATAGATGCTTTCCACGGCGATCCAGATTTGGCCAGACCCGCCTTCTGCCAACCACGCCTCAATGGCCAGACGCGCTGCGGTAACGTCATTATGAGCAAAGGCACTCGTTTGGCCGCGTCCCATCCGCATGCCTTCATGCGCGCTTGCATGAATCAAAGCATCGTAAAGGATCAGATCTTCGGCGGCAGGAAGGGTCGAGAAAATCGCCTGATTGGCTTGGAATCCTCCGCCCATGAACAAAGCAGCCTCAGCATCAAAAAAGGCGGCGGCCTCGTTTTCAAGCGTCTCATGTTCGAGATGATTGCCCCGCAAAAGACGGGAACCACCAGATCCCAGCGGCACGCCCTGCGCCAATGCCGTTTGCGCGGCATCGCGCAGGAATGCCGATTGCGCCAATCCGAGGTAATCATTGGAAGCAAAATCCAGACCGCGCGGCTGCGCCAACTCCCGGCGGCGGTTCCGGGTGTCCAACGTTTCAAGCATCGAGTTCAACCGACTCAGTGCTTTCATTCAGCAGCATCCAAACAGGATTTTTCAGCTGATGTTTCCGCCTGCAGCCCAAGCTTGGCAAACAAAATAGCATCAGTGTCTTCTTCGGGGTTTTCTGCTGTCAAAAGCGTTTCACCAACAAAGATCGAGTTCGCACCGGCGAAGAAGCACATGGCTTGCAATTCCTCACTCATATCGCTGCGCCCGGCGGAAAGCCGTACATAAGACTGTGGCATCATGATCCGCGCTACGGCTATGACCCTTACAAAGTCGATCGGATCGATCGGCTTGGCGTCTGCTAAAGGTGTGTCTTCCTGCGGCATCAACATGTTGATCGGCACTGAATCTGGTGCTGGGTTCATATTGGCCAAAGTGACAAGCATATCGACCCGGTCCTGAACCTCCTCGCCCATTCCAAGGATACCGCCGGAACAGACCTTGATACCCGCTTCCTGCACGCGGTTCATCGTGTCAATGCGGTCTGCAAAAGTGCGTGTTGTGATGACTTCGGGATAGTACCGCTCGGACGTGTCGATGTTGTGGTTGTAGTAGTCCAGCCCCGCATCGCGCAGACGAACCACCTGATTATCGTCCAACATGCCAAGGGTCATGCAGGTTTCCATCCCCATCTCGCGCACACCTTCGACCATTGCGACAAGCGCATCCATGTCGCGGTCCTTGGGTTCGCGCCATGCGGCACCCATGCAGAAACGGGTTGCCCCGCCGTCGCGGGCCTTGCGGGCTTCGGTCAGAACGCGCTGAACCTCAATCAGTTTCGAGGCCGAAAGTTTGGATCCGTTCCGTGCTGATTGCGAACAATAGGCGCAATCTTCGGCACAGCCACCTGTTTTGATCGACAGCAGTTTCGATGTCTGGACCTTGTTGGGATCAAAGTTCTCCCGGTGCACTGTCTGCGCGCGAAACAGCAAATCCATCAGCGGAAGGTCATACAGAGCTTGAGCAGCGTCGCGGGACCATATCGGGGCGGTGTTTTTCATTTTATAGATACTTTTCGAGAACTCTCATGGCTACGCATTCTTTTATAGATAAAGATTGTTATCACAACCAGATTCTACCATCTGCGTCACTCAGGCGGAAAAACGCGGATGCTTGCAATGGTCCGCTGTGCCAACGCCGCTTTAGCAAACGATGCGGAACATTCTATCCCAATGCCGCTGTCGCTATTTCCGCAATATGCACCGCGCGATAATCAACCGTCTCAAATCGACACATGTTGCCATGATTGGGTAAGCAGATCACAATGGGCATCAGTACCAAACATTCCCGCATGCGCCGCGCCGCTGCAAACGCGTTGGATACCAGTGTCACACGGTTGTTTTGTAAGTCATGCAGAAGGCGCGTTAGCCAACATATTGAAAGGTTCCGAATGACCTCCTCCAACCATTTTTCGATGTCTCGCCGCCAGTTCCTTGCCACAACTACGGCCAGCGCCGCCGCAATCACCCTACACCCGTTTTCGGCCGCTGCTGCCGACAATCAGGCGCATCTTCGGATCATGGAAACCACCGATATCCATGTGCATGTCTTCCCTTATGATTACTACGCAGACAAGCCGCGCGATACGGTAGGCCTGTCGCGCACCGCATCGATCATCAATGACATTCGGTCGGAGGCAACCAACTCGTTGCTGGTGGACAATGGCGACTTTTTGCAGGGCAACCCAATGGGTGACTACATCGCCTATGAGCGCGGCATGAAAGAAGGCGACAGCCATCCAATCATCGCCGCATTCAACACCGTGGGCTATGACGCCGCTACTTTGGGCAACCACGAGTTCAATTACGGCTTGGATTTTCTGGAAAAGTCACTGGCTGGAGCAGATTTTCCGGTCGTTTTGGCTAATATCGCCAAGGAACAAGGCGCGGGGCCACGCGATGATAAGACCCTGGTCAAGCCTTACGCCATTCTCGACCGCGAAATTGAAATGGGCGACGGCAACAAGCATCCAATCAAGGTTGGCGTCATTGGCTTTACCCCACCTCAAATCATGAATTGGGACCGCAAGCACCTGGAAGGCAAGGTTCAGGCCCGCGACATCGTCGATACGGCGAAAGCGTATGTGCCAGAAATGCATGAGCAAGGCTGTGATCTGATCATCGCCCTGTCGCATTCGGGCATCGGTGAGGCCGATCACACTGATGGGATGGAGAACGCCTCGGTCGTGCTGGCCGGCGTCGATGGCATCGACGCGCTGGTCACGGGCCACAATCATCTGGTCTTCCCCTCGCCTACATTCGCGGATCGCCCGGGTATCGACGTCGAAAAAGGCACGCTGATGGGCAAACCAGCAGTCATGGGCGGTTTCTGGGGCTCGCATCTGGGTCTGCTGGACCTGTTGCTGGAACGCGACGGGAATGAATGGCGCGTTGTAACAACGACGTCCGAGGCGCGCCCGATCTCAAAGCGCAACGAAGATCGCTCAATCACCGCGCTGGTTGGCGACGACCAGACCGTGCTGGATTCGGTCGCCAAAGATCACGACGAAACACTGGCCTATGTGCGCCGCGCCGTTGGGAAGACGTCCGCGCCTTTGCACAGCTACTTCGCACTCGTCGCGGATGATCCATCGGTGCAAATCGTGTCGATCGCGCAAAAATGGTATGTTGAAGAGATGATGAAGGGCACCGAGCACGAAGGGCTGCCCATCCTATCAGCCGCCGCCCCTTTCAAGGCCGGTGGGCGTGGTGGGCCAGAGTATTATACCGACGTTCCAGTGGGCGATGTGGCTATCAAAAACGTGGCTGACCTGTACCTCTATCCAAACACCGTGCGGGCGGTCCGCGTGAACGGGGCACAGGTTCGAGGCTGGCTGGAGCGTTCGGCAGGCATGTTCAATCAGGTCGAGCCGGGCTCGGCCGACGCAATCCTGCTGAACCCAGAGTTCCCATCCTACAACTTTGATGTAATGGACGGCGTGACCTATCAGATCGACCTGTCCCAGCCCTCGCGATTTGGACCAAAAGGCGAAGAAGTGAACCCAGACGCGGCGCGGATTGTGAACCTGTCCTTCAACGGCACGCCGGTTACGGATGACATGGAATTCATCATCGCCACTAACAATTACCGCGCGTCTGGCGGCGGGTCTTTCCCGGGCGCATTGGGCGACACGGTTGTCTTCGAGGCCCCCGATACCAACCGCGACGTCATCGTTCGCTACATTGTCGAGCAGGGCACAATTGATCCAAAAGCGGACGCCAACTGGTCCTTCGCCCCGCTCGCAGATACCACGGTGCTTTTCGAAACCGGCCCCAAAGCGCGCGACTATATGAGCGATGTCAAAGGAGTGGTGATCGAAGACGCAGGCGAAGGCGCGGATGGTTTTGCCGCGTTCCGCATTAAACTTTAAACGTCAAAGATTTTAAGCCGGCTGCCACCCCGACTAATGGGTGGCGGTCGCGCACCGAAGATGGCGAATTTTTAAACACTTAAAACCGGGCTTTGGAGCAATCAGTCAAGTTCGCCGCTTTCTGACATCAAAATCGCCAGCGGTCGCGTAGAATGGATTTGCGACAAGATAATCATCACCACGGCAGTCAACGGTATCGCCAATATGGTGCCTGCCAGACCCCACATCGCGGTCCAGATCGTCAGCGAAAACAGCACCATAAATCCGCTCAGGTTCACCGAGTTTCCGACCAAGCGGGGTTCAAGGAAGTTTCCGACAAACAGCTGAGCGGCCATAAGCGCGATCAGTGCGACCCCGGCATGCCAGATGCCGCCGAATTGCACGAGGCTCAGCATTACGGGAAACAGAACGCCAACAATGGAACCCAGGTACGGAATATAGTTCAAAAGTCCGATCAATATGGCCCAGAACATTGCGAACTCGATCCCAAGCAACAACATGATCACATATGATATCACAGCCAAAATGACGTTGATCAGGGTCTTTGCGCTTAGGTAGCTGCCAATCTTCTGGTTGATCTGGGCGACGATTTGCAGCGACCGGTCAGCTGTTTCGGCATCACCCAAAGCCTTTCTAACTTTTTCCGGCATGTCATCCAGATCGGATAGGATGAACACAATATAAAGGATTGTCATCAACATGACCGTCCCGAAACCCTGCACTGTGGAAAGCGTCCCCTGCACAAAACCCAAAATATCGAACTTGCCAGCAATCGTCTGCTCGATCGTGGACCAATCTGGCAGTTTTTTGACGCCCAACATCGCCATTGCCGAGTCAATCAACGCTTTTAAATTGGTTTGGTAACGCGGGATATTCTGGGCGACCGCTTGCGCGTTTGCCTCAAGAAAGACCCCTATCAGAACCAACGTTAGAAATATGGCAAGCAGCGCAAGCAAACGGCGCCCGCGGCGTGGAATGTGGCGCAACCCCGGAACACGGCCGATTGTCGAGGCGGTCGAGTCCAGAATGTATATCCCGATTATGCCTAGAAGCACCGGAAGAAGGATACTTTTGCCCAGCACCAGCAGCCAGCCGATGACAACAGCGACGATCAGGCCAGATGCAAGTTTTGTCACATTAAACAGCAGCATATCTTCGCTTTCGGTCGGACGGGTGGTTCCTTTTGTGCCGGGTTCAAGGCTTACATTCAACTTCTTTCACGCGATCTGCGCGCCCCGAGCGCGGTGACGGCTGCCCGGTGCAGGAGGCGTTTCGCGACCACCGGCAAAACACTGGGCGATTGACATCCATTCGGCAGCAACCGGCCCCTCCACCTTCAGCGATGTATCCGCGATGTTGCGGGTTTGGGCTGAGACCTGTGCAAAATCTACCGCAGGGCCTGTTATCCGATTGTCCCCCCGTTCACCGAACTCCCACAAGGCTCCGGATGGCGCGGTCAGTTCAAGCCGCGGCATCGCCTCGGGCACAGGTTTGCCGTTGACCTGATAGGCCCAGCCAAAGGTATTCACACCCAGAATGACGATGTTCTTGACCCGGTCATGTTCGACGCGCTCGACACCAAGAACGTCAAAAACCTCTTGCCCATGTGCCCAAGTCTCCATCTGGCGGGCCGTGATCGACGAGCGTACAGACATATCTGGACCGGCCCATTTCACCCGGTGCTTTGGATCGAAATCGGCCCAACGCGCGCCAATATCTGTGTAAAGTGTCCGCCAGGAATCGCGCAGCTCGTTCCCGCGCAGCAAGATCGCTTCGTTCTCGGCTGCGCGCAGCCCTTCGGCCTTGGCTTTGACAAACAATGCCCCAATGCGCGCAGTGAACGCGTCGGGGTCCTGAAGCGACAGATCTGCCATCTGGTTCCAATAGTGCAGATGCACCAGAACATCGTTCAGCGTCCATCCCTTGAACTGAGTTGGCACTTCCCATTGATCACCCGAAATATCGTCCAGAATGGCAAACAATGCCTCGCTTTCTTGCAGAAAATCCGTTGCCTGTTGCACTGCTTGTTCCCTCAATTTTGTATTTGCCTATTCGATGTCCCCGGATGCAGTGTCTGAGCGGCGGTGACCGACACACACCCAATTCTATCTATATTTCGTCAATCTCGATCATCACATCCCCCGCGCTCAGCTGCTGCCCGACCTCAACATGGACAGAGGTCACGACGCCTGCAACGGCAGCAGTGATCTGGTGTTGCATCTTCATGGCTTCGAGAACGGCCAGACAGTCGCCTATCGAAACGCTTTGACCAGGTCTTGCCGCCACCTCGACCAGGGCACCCGGCATGGGGGCGGTGACGCGACCGCTAGCGATCGTTCCCGCATCCAATACACCGGGACGCAGGCGTCGAAACGTCAGGCGCTCGGCGCCGATGGCGATCTGGGCTGTGTCGCGGGTTATGTGTGCGGTGGCGTCGACGGTGTTGTCATTTATGCGTGCCCGGACCTTCCCGCTGCTGCGCTTGATAAACGAAACATCATACGCGTTGCCCTCAACCCATACCGTCCATCCATCGGGGCAGACGCGTGCGCGCGTTTGTATCTCTTCGTCACTATAGGCAAGCGTCACGGCGAACGGCGGTAACGCCGCGCTGGACCAACCCAACTGTTCGGCGGATACATAGCCCGCCGCCGCCCTTGCGCGGGCCTCATCCGCACCCAACAACAGCGCAACCGCCAAGGCGACGTCCTGCGCAGTTACCCAGTACGCAGGAAAGCCCCGGGGGTAGGTCCGATCCAGAAATGTTGTCGTTGCATCGCCGGCAATGAAATCTCTGTGCTGCAGCACATCTGCAAGAAACCGCGAATTTGTCACCGTTCCCAGCAAAATAGTTTCATGCACAGCTTTGATCAGCCGCGCACGTGCCGTTTCGCGGGTTGGACCGTGCGCGATGATCTTTGCAAGCATGGCGTCATAGAAAGGCGATACCTCTTGTCCCTGCTGAATGCCGAAATCCACACGCATTCCGGGACCGGACGCAGCCTGCCAGAAATCAATTGGACCGGTCGCCGGCAGATATCCGTTAGCGGGGTCTTCGGCATAAAGCCGCGCCTCAATGGCGTGGCCGGTCAAGGTGACGTCTTCCTGAGAGATTGGAAGGGCGTCACCCTGCGCGACAGCGATCTGTAGCGCCACTAGGTCGAGGCCAGTGACCATCTCGGTCACAGGATGCTCAACCTGCAGTCGGGTGTTCATTTCAAGGAAATAGAACACGCCGGACGGTTCAAATAGAAACTCCACGGTTCCGGCGCCGCGATAGCTCACCGCACGGGCCGCCTCAATCGCCACAGCCCCCATTTTTGCGCGCAACTCTGTCGTCATGACCGGGCTTGGGGCTTCTTCGATGACTTTTTGGTGGCGACGCTGGACCGAGCATTCCCTTTCGCCCAGATGAATTACGTTCCCGCACCCATCGGCAAAAACCTGAAACTCGATGTGGCGCGCATCACCGATCGCTTTCTCAAGGATCAGTTCGCCGGATCCAAAAGCGCTCTCGGCCTCGGATCTTGCGATTGAAATCGCCTCAGAAAGAGCGTCGGCGGATTGGACCACGCGCATTCCGCGTCCACCGCCACCAGCTGCGGCTTTGACCATGATGGGAAAACCGATTTTGCTCGCTTCAGCGACCAGTGCGGCACCCGATTGATCATCGCCTTCATACCCTGGAACGCAGGGAACGCCCGCGCCAATCATAAGGCGTTTGGCGACGGCCTTGTCGCCCATCAGCCGGATCGCTTTGGGATCGGGTCCGATAAAAGTCAGATCCGCGGCCTCGACTGCCGCTGCAAAACCCGCATTTTCGGACAAAAACCCATAGCCCGGGTGGATCGCCCCTGCCCCAGTTTCCTGAGCCGCAGCAATGATCTTTTTTGCGTTCAGATAGCTGGCACCAATCGGCCCTTCACCGATCCAAACTGCCTCATCAGCAAGTTCGACATGGGGTGCCCGAGCGTCAGAGGTTGTATAAACGGCCACTGTGCGCAGGCCAAGCGACCGGGCGGTTCGCATGATACGCGCGGCGATTTCCCCACGATTGGCAACGAGAAGCGTGTCGAATGTCATGCCTCAGCCTCTGCTATCTATCTTGGATGTGGATTTGGTGAGTAATGCAGCATGGTCAGAACCTGTGCACCCCGTACGAACTGGGTTTGACCGTTCGCGCGCGACCCTCAAGGCAGGTTTCAAGGCAAAAACCCAGCACACGCCGCGTGTCGCGGGGGTCGATGACGCCATGATCGATACACCGGCCCGAGGTGTAAAATGCATTCTCCTGTCGTGTGAAATGTGCTGTGATCGCTGCCTTTTGCGCAGTCAGTTTGGCTTCGTCGGGGTCGATCCCTTTGCGTTTGAGCCCTGCGCGCGCAACCAGTTCCATCGTCCCGGCGGCTTGCTCACCTCCCATTACGCCCGTTGCCGCATTGGGCCAGGCGAACAGGAAGTCCGGGTCATAGGCGTAGCCGCACATCCCGTAATTGCCGGCCCCGAAACTTGCCCCGACATAGAGCGTGATCTTGGGCACATCGACCGACGTAACGGCCTGGATCATCTTGGCCCCATGCTTGATCATGCCGCTTTGTTCATATTGGGTGCCGACCATGAACCCTGTGATATTATTTAGAAAAATAAGGGGAATATCGGCCTGACCACATAACTGGATAAACTGTGCGGCTTTGTTCGCGCCTGCAGGGTCCAGTGGCCCGTTGTTTCCAAGAATACCCACAGCGATACCATTGATTGCGGCCTGCAAACAGACAGTCGCTGAGCCATATTCGGGCTTGAAATCCTCAAAATCCGAGCCGTCTACTATGCGGGCCGCAACCTCGCGGACGTCATAGGGAACGCGATAATCGGTTGGAACAATGCCTGCGATCTCATCCGCATCATATTTCGGTGGCTGCACTTCTTTGCTGCGACGCACAGGCAAGGATTTGTTCCAATCCAGCCGGGCCATCACGTTCCGCGCCATTTCGATACCGTGCGCATCATCCTCGGCCAGATAGTCGACCAGCCCGGATGTGGTGGCATGCATCTCGGACCCGCCCAGATCACGGTCATTGGCCTTTTCGCCCGTCGCCGCGTGAACCAAGGCGGCACCGGCCAAGGCGGCCATGCCGTTGTTCTTCACGCCAACGACATAGTCTGCAAGGCCGGGCATATAGGCCCCGCCGGCGGTTGACGGGCCGTGCAGCACTGCAATGTTGGGCAGTCCTGCGGCCGAATGGCGGGCCAGATTGCGGAACAGTTTGCCGCCATTGGCCCAGAATTCGACCTTGTATTCCATCAGGTTTGCACCGGCGCTTTCGACAAGATGCACAAAAGGCAGGTTCTGTTTCAATGCCATGTCTTGCGCGCTCAGGAAGGCCGCAGCTGACATCTCGACCATCGCGCCGGCCTTGATCCCTGAATCGTCGACGATGATCATGCAACGCACGCCCGAGATGAAGCCGATGCCGATGACCAATGACGCGCCCGGAACCGATTGCTCAGGATCGCAAGTATCGACGCAGTAGCCCGCCAACCCGTGCAGTTGCAAAAAAGGCATGCCAGGATCCAACAGTTGGGCCAAACGGTCACGGGGTGTGATCTGCCCCCGGGCTTCCATCCGTTCGCGCCGTTTCTCTGACAGGGCGACAGGACGCGCTTCAAGCGCGCGCATCTCGTCGACAAGAGCCAGCATATCGGCTCGGTTCTTGGCAAAGCTGTCAGAATCGCGGACGACTTTACTGACAAAACCCATCAGCTTTCTCCTCGCTCGGGATATGAGAATAACTCTGCAGGAATCCTGATCGGTGTGGCCAGCAATATCTGGGCATAACTCTTGCCTTGCGCGTCGTTGCGCAACGAGGCGACGCCACCGCCACCCAGCGCATTGTGCAGCAGAATGTTCATGGAATGCGTTCCTGGAAGATAGAACCGTTCGACCCTGCCAGATAGGTGGTTAGAAAAAACATCTGCCAGCGTCGCTTCGGTCAGCGCGGCCCAAATGTAGGGCAAAAAGGTAGCATGACGTGCAATGACCCCAATGTTTGCGGCGTCGCCTTTGTCTCCAGATCTAGCCCAGGCCAAATCTTCCAAGGGGCATGTGATCCACTCGGTCACCTTTTCATCGGCTATTTCCGGGGCTTTTGCCGGGACAGGTTCCGGGTCTTGTGGGGACGTTTTCGGCGGATTGTATGCGATATCGTCCCCATCCATCGTTACGCAATAGGTCAGCGTGTTGTTTGGCACCAAGAAGGAAAACAGGGCAACGACTGGCGAGGGCTTTGGACGCCCTCCTCCGGTAAAGATGTGCAACCCCGGCGGTGCGGCCAATGCGCACCCGGTCATTTCACGCAGGAATACGCCAACCGCGCGAGGGTCATCGTGTTTCACGGCTACCTTGAACGAGATCTCTTCGTAATCACCGTCGCCAGGCCGACCTCCGAAGGTTTCAAACGACACCTCGCGATAGTCGGGGGTGCCCATCCGTTGCAGGACAGCGCGCGCGCGATCCAACCCCGCTTGGGCAAAAGTCTTCGCCTTTTGTCGTGCCTCACGCCCGTTGATCAGAATCGTCATGCCCGCGCGATAGCCATCCGCCCAGGTGGCGGACACTTTGAGTTGCCCGGTCGGCGCGCGGCCTTTTGCACCCGAAACGGTTACATGGTCTGGCTCGGATTGCTCAATCCTGACATTGGAAAAGTCGCAAATCACGTCAGGCAGAATATAGGACTGCGGGTCGCCGATCTCATACAGCATCTGCTCGCAGGCCGAAGCTGGGGCCACACATCCCGTCGTGCCCTTCGGCTTGGTCAAGACCAACCCGCCATCTGCGCTTACCTCGACAATCGGATAGCCAATTTGGGCGATATCCCCCGCCATTTCCCAATCCGTGAAATTCCCGCCAGTGGCTTGGGGTCCACATTCCAGCAGATGCCCCGCAAGCGACCCGGCAGCCAGTAAGTTGTGGTCCTCGTGCCGCCATCCAAAATGATACATGCACGCGGCCAACGTAAGTGCGCTGTCGACGCAGCGGCCTGTGATGACGATGTCAGCCCCGGCGTGCAGCGCCGCCAATATCGGCCCTGCCCCAACATAAGCATTCACCGAGGCGATCTTTTCGATCGGTGGCATCGGCGCACCGGAAAACATCTCAGTCCGATCGACAAACTCAGCCATACGCGGCAGCAGGTCGTCGCCTTCGACCACTGCAACTTTCAAGTTCAATCCCAACTCAGCAGATTTGCTACGCAATGCATCAGCACAGGCCACTGGGTTGACCCCCCCTGCATTTGACAAGACCTTGACGCCTTGCTCGGCGATTTGGGTTAAATTGTTGGCCATAACGTCAGAGACGAAATCCACCGCATATCCCTTTTGGGGGTCTTTAAGACGGGCGCGGGCCATGATCGACATGGTGATTTCGGCCAGGTAGTCGTAGACCAGAAAGTCAATCTGAGGGGCACGCAGCAATTGCTGTGTCGCATGAGGGGCATCCCCCCAAAAACCACTTGCTCCTCCGATCCGCAGAGAATGTGTCACGCCACGTCTCTCCCGCTTGGGTACGATCTGCAGTTTACAGACCGACTGTTCTGTTTTTATGATCCCCTGACCGCCTTGGTCAATGAAGATTTGCCACTGCGACGCGACGGAAGATGACGGATACGATGCCAAAGAAACCCTCGGTCCAGGATCAAAGGTCCCGGGATATGCAGGCCAAAATCTGCAATGCGACGGTCACCTGTCTGGATCAGCTTGGGTATGCCGAGACTACTTTTGCCAAGGTGCAGGCCAAGGCGGGAATCTCACGCGGGGCAATTACGCATCACTTCCCCACGAAACAGGCCCTGGTCGCATCTACCGCGATGCGACTGCTTGGCAATGCGCAAAACCCGCTCTGGCCACATGATCGCGCCCCTCAGCCCGTCTATGATCTGATTATGTCCGCCTGGGCCAATATCGTAAATTCCGCAGGCGGACGTGCCATAGTCGAGATTCTGGTTGCTTGCCGAACCGATCCGGAACTGTTTGGAATGCTTGAACAGAGCCTGAGAGATTGGGACAAATCGAACCTGAGCCTGATCTCAGCCCGGTATGTCAGCGCAACAGGCAACCGTGACGACACTGAATTGTTGTGGAGTATCGCCCGGAACTTCCTGCGTGGTTTGTTGTTGCATGAGAAATTCGTTTCGTCGCCAGAATACCTTACGCAGATGATGGATCGCTTTGCCCGCATGATGGAAAGCCAGCTTCAGGTATTGCCCAAAAATGACGTCGAGGAGGTCGAATGACCCTGCCATCCCCTTTCATGACCCCGGAACGCGAAGCTTTCCGCGGGAATTTCCAGCGATTTGTCGATGCCGAAATCAAACCGCATATTGAGCAATGGGAGGCGGATCGCAGCGTTCCATGGGAACTGCATGCTGCAATCGCTGAGTTCGGAGTATTTGGCTTTGGGATCGATGAGGAATACGGCGGTCTGGGTTTCGACAATGCATTTATGCGCCATGATTATAGCGAAATCCTGTTTGGTTGTGGGGCATCCGGTATCGGAGCCGCCGTAGGGGGGCGCACGATTTCAATCAGCCCAATTGCGAAATTCGCTTCCGAGGAGTTCAAACAGAAAGTGCTGCCCGAGATCATCTCGGGGCGCATGATGTCGGCCCTTGGGATCACCGAACCGGGCGCAGGGTCGGACGTTGCCAATATTCAAACAAGGGCCGAGTGCAAAGGCGGCAAATGGATTCTGAACGGGGAAAAGACCTATATCACCGGGGGGATGGATGCCGAATGGTTTGTGGTTGGTGCCCGTACCGGTGGAACAGGATTGACCGGCATTTCGTTGTTCTTGGTCCCTCATGACGCGCCCGGATTCAGGCGTACACCTTTTGGTGGCAAGATGGGCTGGCACAGTTCACAGCAAGCGACACTGCATTTCGATGATTGCGAGCTGGATTCTACTGCCCTGTTGGGGCCTAAGAACAGGGGCTTCATCGCAATCATGAACAATTTCAACTTTGAACGGCTCGGCCTGACATCCGCTTCGTTGGGAATGATGAAACTATGCTACGATAGTGCGCTGGACTGGGCACGGGAACGCGAGACATTCGGCAAGCGACTGGTCGAACATCAAGTCATTGGCCACAAATTTGCAGAAATGTCCGCCCGGATAGATATGAATGAGGCATATATCGAGCGGATCTGCTGGGCGATTGAGCAGGGCTTGATGCCTGTCGCCGAAATCGCCAAGGCCAAAGTTCAGGCCACGACGTCGCTGCAATTTGTTGCTTCCGAGGCGATGCAGATCTTTGGCGGTGCCGCGTACATGCTGGGTAACCCTGTCGAGCGTGTCTGGCGCGAAATCAAAATAATGGCAATTGGCGGCGGATCCGAAGAGATATTGCGCGATCTGGCCGTGCGGCAGATGGGATTGGCCGTGCAATAGCGGCGACGTTACGGGTCCGCATGCGCGTACTATGAACGTGAAGAGGTCGCCGACAGGCCAGCCTTAGACAAATCCTTTTCCTGGCAATTGTCCGTAAATGATCAATGCACAATTGCGCAATCATTCATGACAATCTAAGTTGCACCAAACTCAACACGCGAGGGAATTATGGATATTTGGTTCTATGTGGGGCTTGGCTTGTTGATATGGGCTATCAGAGATTTGGTATTTGGTTCGACCTACTTGTGGGAACGGGTTACCCGTGCCGAAAATCCGGGAACCTACTGGGTTTGTGTTTTGGTTTGGCTTGTCGTTGCGTTGGCTATTTTGGCCACGTCCCCAACGGTCTACTACCTGTTCTCCTGACAACACGTTCCGAAAAGAAGGCCATGCAACCCGCCGTTCCTAGACATGGAGACCGGTGTTTTCACTATGGATGCAGTCACCTTATCGTTCGCTTCGCGAACGCACCCGACTGTTCGGGTGTCAAAATCCAGTCGGCTATCCAGTATAGAACTTTATCGATTGCCTGAAAGCCCGCAAAGGCGATCCGGAATGGAAAATTCTCTAGAACGATATGGTGCGGGTGGAGGGACTTGAACCCCCACGCCTTGCGGCGCCAGAACCTAAATCTGGTGCGTCTACCAATTTCGCCACACCCGCAACCCAAGCACTCAGTGCCAGAATGTCGGCGTGAATAGCAAAGCTTGCTGCGGAGTGCGAGAGGTAAAATTGAGTTGTGCACAAGATTATTGATGACATCGGCGGAACATGCTTCTGAACCGACCGCCGTGCACATATGATGTGTGCTGGACGCCGCTGCCAAGCAGGATGCGGGTTATTCTCATATGTTGCTGTTCGCGACAGGAAAGCAGTCTGATTATTGGCGTTTTCCGAGCAGATAAAAAAGATTCCCAGGTCAAAATTTTTCAATTTCATTGTTTTGCATTTAGCAACATTCAGGTTCTTTTGGTGATAGTTTGAAAACTATCTAACGTTGAGTAAAGCGCCTCTCATTTAAGATCCTGCAATGGTGAGAATCCAAAGACGATTCCAACAAACACAAATTTTACAGACGTCCTCTGCGTAAATTATGTTGGGCTGAGTTCAAAAGAGGTGTCTAATTTCCGTTTATTAACAAATTACTAAATCCGCACTCAAAAATGTCGCACATTTGCGCCGTTGCAAATTTTGTCCTCTTGAATGCTGCAAACGGCAAATGGCGCTGTCTACATCGATGCCGAAAATACGCTCGTAAGTTGTGGTTAAAAAATACCACCGACCACAATTGCGACACAATTCAAACGCCAAAAAATCTTATTCGCGTCAAAATAAGACCGCCTTGAAAGTCACTTATGAGCAGAAGGAGTTAATGAGTCTTTTTTGCCTTCGGGCGCTGTACGAGTTTTTTCGCTCAACTCCAGTACAAGGGTCTGAAACGTGACCAATATGATGAACTCCGCTGCTGCCGAGCAAGAAGCCGTTGGCCTTGCGCGTGAAAGTTTTCTTGGTGAACTCAAATCCCTGAACCGCGACCATCCAAACACCGGGTTTGGCGTTTCATTGCGCACGCGCTCGGGGCGGCGATACTTGCTAGCCAACTCGCGTATGCCGCTGCCCGAAACCAAATCCGAGGGCTTTCCGACCGGGCGTCGTCTTGCCCGCCTTGAAAATAGCGAGCGCTTCAGCTCGATCGAAGTTTTGGCGGATTGCCACACCTTCGAGTCGATTTCGCCGGGCGCCGAAGCCGCTATCTTGGGCAATGCCCTGAATCTGATCGCCCGAATCGACACCATGACCAGCACGCCAACAGACACGTTGGCCGCGACCGGAACCGGAGGCTGAACATGGCGCGCAACGACCATCTTTTGTCAGTTGGCAATGAGGCACTGACGCCCATGACGTCAGCGATGAACTCGCTGACCGCACAGATTGATCAATTGACAGAGGTGGCGGATGCACGTTCGTCCGCGCGTCTTGCCACGCTCAAGACGCGGATGGAGAATTTCTCGGCCAGCGTTACGATGGTCGGGCAGGTCAAGGCTGGTAAGTCCTCGATCGTGAACATCCTGGCCGGGCGCCCTGCCCTGCTGCCGTCGGATGTAAACCCGTGGACATCGGTGGTGACCACACTGAACATCAACACCCGCACCGAAGGCGACAAACGCGCCAAATTTACCTTCTTTGAACAGGAAGAATGGGACAACCTGATGGTCGGCGGCGGCCGTCTGGGTGAGCTGGCAAACCGCGCTGGCGCCGATGACGAGATGGATGACATTCGCCGCCAGATCGGCGAGATGAAGGCTAAATCCGAATCCAGATTGGGCCAGCATTTCGACCTGATTCTGGGGCAGAGCCATCAATATGATTACTTCGACGAAGAGCTGATCCAGCGCTATGTCTGTCTGGGTGACGAAGATGACCCGGACATCAACCCCAAGACCGGGCGGTTCGCCGATGTGACGAAGTCGGCAGAACTGTATATGGACATTCCGCAATACCCGATTGCGTTGAAGCTGTGTGACACGCCGGGTGTCAACGATACTTTCATGGTCCGCGAGCAGATCACCCTGCGCAGCTTGCGCGGATCTGAGGTCTGCGTTGTTGTTCTGGCTGCCAGCCAGGCGCTTACAACCATGGACATGGCGCTGATGAGGATTATTGCCCAGTTTGAGAACCGGCAGATCATCCTGTTTGTGAACCGAATTGACGAACTGGCTGATCCGGTCAATCAGGTCCCGGAAATCCGTGACCGTATCCAGGACACGCTCAAGCAGAACAATATCGATGCCAGTACCAGCGTTGTCTTTGGCAGCGCATTGTGGGCTGAGGCCGCGTTGACGGGCAACCCCGAGATTCTGTCCGATGAATCCCGCGAGGCGTTGAACACGTTCTATCTGGCTGCCGGTTTTGGTGATCAGGCACCCTCGCTCGACAAAATCTGGGCGCTGTCCGGCCTGCCCGATTTGCTGTTGGCCATGAACGAACGCATCGCAGAAGGCGCAGGCACCCGTTTGCTAGATCGCGTCCGCCACCGCGCCCGCAATATCGCCAGCCAAATCCGCGCCACGGCCGTTGCCAAGACCCTTTCGGGCGGTGAAGGTCTTGTGCGTGATCTGGATGGTGTATCGCCAGAGGACGCGATCGCCACACTCTCGGATCAATACGATAAGAAAGTAGCTGAACTGACCGCATCCTTACGTGCGAAGGTGTTGGAGAGACTGAATTCGGCGGAAACCAACTTTGTCAAACGTGCAACGGATTCGCTGATTGCCCACCTTGAGCGGAACGGCGAACAAGGCACGTGGCAGTATGACCCGGCGGGTCTGCGGACCTTGCAAAAGGCCGCGTATTTCAGCTTTGCGCGGTCGATGCGCAAAGAAGCAGGTGCGCTGTACAATACGGCGGCCGCAGATATTGAGACACTGTATCAGAAGATACTGGGCAACCACCTGGGTGAGTTCAGTATCGAAGCACCCATTGTTCCGCGTGTCCCACCCCCACTCGGAATTGGACGAACAATCGCATTGGACTTGCAAAGCACCTGGTGGCGTCGCTGGTGGCAGCGCCGCAAAGGGTTCGAAGCCTATGCAGCCGACTATACGCGCCTGATCGCGTCCGAGGCGAATTCGATCACCAAGGACATCGAGGAAAATCAGGTTGCAGCTGTGTTGGAAAACGTTCGCGCGATCCTGTCGGATTTCATGCGCGAGCAGAAAGAGACGTTGCTTAGCATTTCGGCATCGGCCGAGAGTGACCCAAGCCGCAACGCAGCTCTGATGGCAGGACTGACACCACAGAAATCGCGTGACGATATTCTGGGCGACATCCTGAAAGATCTTAGTAACGAGGCAGCATAAGTAGCGATATGGCAAAAGACTCACAAACCCGTTTCGTCTCGCCCAAGGCATGGGAACGCATTGAGCAGTGGTCCCGCCGCAAGCCGATCTTTGCGCTTATGGGAGAGTTCAGCGCTGGCAAATCGACGCTGATTAACTTTCTGCTTCGGTCGCACACGCTGCCGACTCAGGTGACTGCCACGCAGTTGCCGCCCGTCTGGTTCAGCTGGGGCAAGCAATCTGCATATGTACAACGCCATGACGGCAAACGCGAAAACATCGAGCTAGATGCGTTGGAATCCGTCGGCGTCAATGACGCTCAATTCGTTCGTATTTTCCTTGAATCCGACATTCTCGAGGCGGTCGATCTGATAGACACGCCCGGCATTTCGGACCCCAAGATTTCAACCGATGTCTGGCGTCGCGCCGTGGGTCAAGCCAATGGGGTGCTGTGGTGCACACACGCCACCCAGGCCTGGCGTGAGACCGAACGGGCGACATGGGTCGCGCTGCCGGAACGGTTGCAACACAACTCGCTGTTGTTGGTCACCCGCGCGGATACCCTGGGCACGAAGGACCGTCAGAAGGTGTTGCGCCGTGTAAACCGCGAGGCCGGGCATCTGTTCAATCGATCGATTTTGTTCTCGGCCCGCGATGCTATTACCGCGCGCGACAAGAGTGGCGACGCCGAAATGTGGGGACGCAGTGGCGGCGGCAAGATGGTGGACAGCTTTCTTGAGATCACCGAACAGATCATGGACAACCGAGCAGACATGCTGGCACGTTACCAGATCGACAACAGCCTTGCCCATATGCCCAGTGTGCAACCTATCCGCCCACGCAAACACGGCGAGAGCGCAGAGCAACCTGCCACGCTAAAGCTGGTCAATCCTGTTCAGGACGAAAATCTGCAGGACGAAGTCGTTACGAGCTTTCCGGTCCGTCCTGCCCGGGTCGAGGCACGCTCAGGCGACACTGAACGCGCACCCCGCATTGACGCGGATGAGGCCGAACGGTTGCGGGCTGAAATGACCGCGATCTCGGAAGAGACCACGCCCGAAACAGATCAGGACGAGCTACGCTCTTTCTTCCGGGAAACGCCAAGTCAGCCTCTGAATTTGGCGGATGTTGTCGAGATCCCTTCCGAAGAAAACGCGTTTCTTGAACTGGATGACGAGGATCTCGACGAAGAAGAGCCCCAGGAACTGGAAGCCGAAGTCGAAGCAGATCAATCGGACGTTAGCGCCGATGGTCAGGATCCTTTTGTGGCGTCGCTTGGAGACAAGCTGGCCGACGTACCTGAAACTGTTGAGACCGACAAACCCGGCGCAGACGCGCAAAGCGCTGATGTGTCAGTGTCCTCCATCGCCGCCTTGCTCGCCGAGCAATCGGATGGTGCGGCGGATGAGTTCGAACCGGAACCTGAAACCAGCGGCCTGATGGAAACACAGATCGTGCATATGCCGAACGGCACGTCATCCGAGGCGGAGGCCGAGTCTGAATCGCTTGAGCAACTGCTCAATGTGGAGGCCGGATCAACACTCAGCGCATCGGCGATGTGGCGCGAGATCACAGCTGGTGAGGATCTTCCCGACGACTCGGAAGGCCTGAAAAAGGTTTTCATGGCCTTCCTGGAAGAGTTCGACAAGATCGCCGCTGAACACGGCGCCCGTGACGAAAAAAAAGACGTTTCAACGCTTCCGAAAGCCGGGAACAAAGGCGGGGCTGAATGGCATGTTTTATAACGTGAAACCAAGGTAGAAGGACGGGAAGCCCGATGTCTATCGAAGCCGCACTGAAATCTGCGATGGAAACGATACCCGACTGCGTCGCAGCCGGGTATGTCGACATGGAAACAGGGATGTTATTGGGGACCAGTGTCCGCGATCAAGAGGACGCCGAAGTGCTGGACAGTCTTGCGCTTGCAGTGGCGAACCTGTTTCAGGGCGGCGGCGTGGGTGCTTTTGAAGCCTTGCTGCGGAAATCGGGTAATGCTGATACCGAAAATCCGGGATTTGGGGAAATCGCGGTGTTTTCAAAGGATCGGTTGAACATCTTCTTGCGGACGCAGGCCTATCCGGATCATGTGGTCTGCTACATCTGTCGCAACAGCGCGAATGTAGGATTGGCACTGACAAAATCGCATCTCAGTCTGGGGCCCGTCGCGGCCGCAGTTTAGACGGGACCAGAGGGGGTCACGGCATGATGGATACAAACATACTCGATTTGCTCGAGGACATTGGGCGATCATCGGTTGCCCGGCTGGAGCCAGCCGTCGCGCTTGCTGGTGACACTGCGCTTGAGCGTCGCGAAAAGGTGTTGCAGTCCATCCGTGGCACTGTTTTGCCGCGCCGGTTAGAGTTTACAGCTGCCAATGGCGATTGTCTCGCGATCGAGGTCAACAGCTCTCGGGTTACTGATGTCTTTCGTGTCCGATCCGGCGTTGCGCCTGATTTTGAGACCGAAGGACGCGATACGCTGGCGGGTCAATTGGCGCAACTGGTAACCGATATTGCTGCCGCGCCTGCACCGCTTAGCCTGATATCATTGCGGCCGGACGCCACGCTGGAAGCGGACGATGTCGGAATCACTTTTAGCGAAATCGCTAGTGCTTGCACGATGATCGAATTGCCAGCTGAACCCGTCATAGCGGTCGTTCCGGACACTGCCGAACCCGCAATTAATGTGGAACTAACAGACGAAGCCAGCGATTTGGCCAACCAGTTCTATTACGGCAGCCAACGTTTGGCCGTTGGTCGCATCCAGGTCAAAGCCGAAGACGGGGAAGTGGTTCAGACTGACGGCGACTGTAGTAAAGATCAGCCATTTCATGCAGATCAAACTTTGCTGGCGCAGTTCGCGCGTGACCTGTCGGGCTGGGATGATGACGCGGCCGCTGCGCTGGATCATCCTCAACTGATCGTCATGCGTCCGTCCGGCGGTAAAGGTTCTGGTTTGGCCGTCCTGAATGACGGCAAGGAATTCTCCATGGTCGTTCACGAGGCGCGAAAGCTAGGCGCCATTGTGAATCTGTGGACATCTCTGACGGAGCGTTCCGAATGATAGCGCCCGTAATATTCAATTTTTCGACTAATTCAATCTGTGATTGCAAGTACCCAGGGTAACAGTATGAGTGAAAATAACCGTCGTGAGTTAATTCGAATCGCCGAAGACATGAACGGGGTCAGCAACGACGAGACCCGCCAGTTTATTTCGCGCATTGTAGGCGATCTTTCAAATCTGAAACCGTCAATTGCATTTGTCGGGCAGATCAAGGCTGGCAAGTCCCGCCTAATCAACGGGTTTACGGGACAGGCCGAATACCTGCCCTCGGATGTTAATCCGTGGACGACCGTGATCACCGACATGCATTTCGGTCACCCCTCGGGTCGGACCCAAGGGGCCGAATTTCATTTCTTCGATAACCGCCAGTGGCAGGCGCTGATCGCCGAGGGCGAAGAGCTGCGCAACATGTTCCCCGACGACGAGGACAGCTATAAGCGCGAGATGATCGAAGAGCAGGTCGACGCGATGAAAACCCGCGCCCAACTGCGATTAGGCGACAGCTATGAGCAGTTGCTGGGTCAGCATCACGATCTGGAACATCTGAACTCGGACGATCTGGCCCGTTATGTTTGTGCAGGTGACGATCCGACCGACAGCGAAGAATACGACCCCGGTTCAGATCGGGGACTGTACAGTGACATCACGCGCAAGGCCGAGGTCTACTTTGACATTGGCCATTTTCCGTTCCCGCTGACGGTCACGGATACGCCCGGCGTCAACGACCCGCTGCTGATCCGCGAAGAAATCTCGCGCCAATACCTCAAGGAATCCGATTTCTTTGTTGTTGTATTGTCCGCACATCAGGCGCTGTCCCGTGCGGATCTTAAGTTGTTCCGCCTGATGCAGGCGCTGGAACTGGGGCAGATCGTCGTCTTCATCAATCGCGTGGACGAACTGGGCGGCGGCGCTGAAGACGCTGGAAAAGTCCGGACGGACGTGTTGGATGGCCTGGAAAAAGCCCTGGGCAACTCGGACATTGATGTTCTGATGGGCAGCGCCCAATGGGCCCATTATGCCTTGACTGGTGACGATACCGGCGTGAACCACGATCACGTTCTGGCTTGGCTGCGCGCCCACCCCGAGCAGATGAAGCAATATCTGGACGGTGTAGAAGAGATCAAACAGGGCCCCGGCCCAATCAGCCGTGAGGGCGTTTTGCGCTTTGCCGCAATGATCGCCTCTGGTCTACCCGATCTGCGCCGCCACGTTACGCACGCCTTGACCCAAGGGCCCCGTGACGAACAGCTCAAGATGGCCTGGCAGCACCTTAACAGTTTTGCGCAAGGTGAGCTGGAACGGTCTAAGGCCCATCTGCGCGTAATTGACGACGAAAACTCCGCCGACATTACCGACGGCGACGAAAACGACAAAACATTGGCCGAGCTGCGCGCGCTGGTTTCGCAAAAAACCACACAGATCATTGACGATATGGATGATGTGTTGGCCAATCTTCGCGGCGTCATGGATGACACTGTATCCGAAGCCGTCTCCGCCGTTGTCCGCGGACCGAATGGCGATTCCCCTTTGTTGGCCAAGGGCGGTGACACTGAATTGAACTTTTCGCCGCTTCGGGAGCGCATGCGCGAGCTGGTTCAGGGTGCAACACAAGTGGTGCGGCAGCGAATGCTCAGCGAACTTTACGCCGTCGACATGAACAGCAATGCCGCGCTTCGCGCCCTGCCCGGCTGGCAGGACCCGGCCGATAGCCGGATGAACACCAGTGCAGTTCGATGGTTCCGTCCTGATACCACGGCACTTACCCGGGGCATCACCGTGGAATTGCGCGTCAGCTGGTTGTCCCGGCTGATTTCGCGCAAAAGTGTGGTCGCTCGGGCCGAGCGGATGATCGTTCAGGAATTCGAAATGATTGGGGACGATCTGGTAGACACGGCGCGCGCCGATCTGCTTGAGCGTCTGAACACCGTTCTTGACCATTATATGGCATTGTTGGCTGGACATCTTGAACTACGGGTCGGAACCGGCCAAACCAATGTTCGTGCAGAAGCACAGGCAGCATTCGATCAGGCGCAACGTGTCGCAGATGATCTGGATGCGGTATTCGGCGGCAATAGCGCGGACAAGAAATTAGCAGAGGCTGCGGAATGATTGAATTTCCCGGAACCGAACAGGAAGTACGCAAGCTTGAACGCTTCCTGACCGCCACCGAAAACCTGCCGTCAGAGGCCGGTCTGGACAAGATGCGCGAGCGCGCCTTGTTCCATGCCGAACGGCTTTCGAATGCGGTCAATATCGGTTTTGCCGGGGAATTCGGGGCCGGGAAATCCAGCCTCGCAAACATGCTGGCCGGGGCGGACATTCTGCCCACGGGTCCGCAGCATCTGAAGCTGCCATTGGTCATCGTGGCCTATGCGGACGCACCGGAAACCACGGTTGGCTGGTGGGACAAAGAGCCCAAAGTCTATTCCGGCATTGCGCTGGAAAAAGCCGCGGCTGATAACCCTGATTTTATCTCGGTTGGGTTGAATACCCCTGCCCTGCAAGAGATCTCATTATTCGATCTGCCGGGAACCGGCGCACTGGATGACACCTACAAGTCCACTTTGGACCTATTGTCCTATGTCGATTGTGCCATCTGGTGCACGAACGGAACCAATGCCTGGCGTGAGACTGAGCGCCACCTGTGGGCACAAGTTCCGCAAGAGTTGCGCTCGAACAGTTTGCTGGCCGTAACCCACGCGGATCTCCCCCCGGTTCGGGACGCGCTGGACCGTGTTCTGCACCGGTTGGAAAAAGAAAAAGGTAAATTCTTCCGGTCTGTCGTACCAATCGGCACACCGGTCGCCGTCAAGGCTATGGCGCAAGAACCCGAGCCTGATTTTGATCTGTGGGAGATCTGTGGCGGTCAAAATCTGGCCGAACAGGTCCTGCAAGTCGCATCCGAGCGGCGTTTGAAGGACTTGGAAGCTGCCCAAAATGACATCGAGCAGGAGTTTCTTCCGTTTCTGGCCAGCCTGAACATCACAGAAGCCGAACCAGCGCAGGTCGAAGCGCCCTCGATTCACGCCACGTTGGAATCCGCCCTTCCCCCGCTCGAAAACCCGATCCTTGAAGACTGGCTGGCGGCAATTGCTAGCATTTATGACGACTTGCGCGAGACATCGGATATTGAACCCGCCGCGTTCCTGAACAGCTGTCAGGAAATCGTCGAAGATTTTGCAGAGCGTCTGGAGCAAGGCGGCGAAATCGCCACTGAAGCCGACTGGATTCCCGGTGAGTTTGAAAAGGCCACCGATCTTCTTTTGCTGCTGCAATTCGAAAGCGGTGACGCGCCACTGAAGGACGCAATTAGCATCCTCGCCCAGCTCAGCGACAACCTCGCCTGGGCCGGCAGCCGCGTCGATTCCGTTCAGGCAAAAACCGGAACTTGACGCCTACCCGTTTTAATTGAGCCGCAATGCAGCGATTCGAAGCCCTCAGAATCGCGCGTTTATTGTTTCGGATTTAGTGACCAATCCGCAAAAAACAGGCACTCAGTCCGCAAGTATTGCCGCTAGAAAATCAACATTTAGATTTTCGCATGAGAAAGAGCGCGATATATAGATTTTCTTTGCGCTGGGTTCTTAGTGAAGCCATCGGGCGGCCCCAATAAAGTCAAATTTGAAACGTCTAACGTACATGAGTGTCCTGCGGTTGTGTTTGGTTGTGAGTTCGCGGGCTGAAAGCCCAGTTAAGTAAGCCGCAAAACGATTAGAACGGGCGGAAAGAAATGAGCCACAACCAGGCCGTCGGCGCGACGCACGACGAACCGAAAATCGAAGGTCTTCAACCAGGCGCCAAGCTGTTGCGCGGGCAGTACGAGATCCTGCGTTTTATCAGCAATGGCGGATTTGGGATCACCTATCTCGCGCGGGACAGTCTGGAACGCGAAGTTGTGATCAAAGAGTGCTATCCCGGTGCCCTTTGCCATCGTAACGGCGATATGGTTGAGCCGGTCGAGCCGGACTACAAGGACGATCTGCGCGCAATCATCGACTTGTTTATCCTCGAAGCACGCAATCACGCTCGCTTGGTACACCCCAATATCGTCGACGTTCATCAGGTGTTCGAAGACAACGAGACCGCTTATATCGCGATGGATTTTATCCGTGGCTGCGATCTGCTGGATTATGTTGAAGATTCCAAAAACAAAGCTGGCCCGGACTTTATCGTTCAGGTCACTGAAAAAATGCTGTCGGCGGTGTCTTTCATCCACCAAAGCGGCATGCTGCACCGCGATATTTCGCCCGACAACATCCTGATCGACGAAAATGGTGATCCGGTTCTGATCGACTTTGGCGCCGCGCGCGAACAGGCTGCCCACCAGTCCGCCGCGCTGATGACCCTGCGGGTTATCAAGGATGGTTATTCGCCACATGAGTTTTATGTACGCGGCGCGGAACAAGGGCCAAGCAGTGACCTCTATGTTCTTGCGGCGACCCTGTATCACGCCATCAGCGGCGAACGTCCGATCGACGGTCAGACTCGCCTGAACGCATTCAACAACGGTCAGACGGACCCCTACACACCGCTGGCGGGGCGTATCGAAGGCTACCCCGGCGGGTTCCTGGAAGCCATTGACAAGGCGATGGAAGTTCACGCAACGGATCGCCTGCAGACCGCATTAGATTGGCTACGCATGTTCCGCGGCCCCGGCGTGATGTTCGACAGCTTTGACTATCGGCCGGTGTCGGTGATCGTGGCGATGGACCAAAAAGACGAAGAAGAAGAGAAAGCCAGGATCAAGGCTGAAAGCGAAAACGCCGAAGCCGTTGTCACCGCATTGCTTGCCGGAAACACTGACATTGCACTGGGCAATGAGGACAAGAACGACGACGGGCTAGCCACGTTCACATCGAAGGATGAAGTTCCGGTCGCGGTGGATACCGTGGTCAAAAGCGGGTCCAGTGGTGCAGGCAAAATTGTTGCGGGTGTGGCCGTGGTCGCCGCTTTGGCGGCGGGCGGGTTCTTCCTGATGTCCGGAGAGGAAACTCCGGCCGAAGACACCGCATCGACGCAAACGCCCGTAGTAACGGAAACGGTGGAGGAAACCGCCACAGTCGAAACATCCGAGCAGGAACCGGTCGAGCAAGTGACCGCAGCCGAAGTGGAGCCGGCATCAGAACCAACTGAGACCACGCAGGCCGAGGTCGCACCCACTCCAGAGCCTATCGAGCAGGCGCATGAAGATCCGGTTGCCACGGAGCAGGAAGAAGCTGCGGCGACGGAAACGGCTGAAGCCGGGACCGTCGAGCCGACACCGCCTGTTCCGGCGGAACCGGTGAACCTCGCAGAACAGCAGATCGCTTTCTCTCACTGGGACGTAGACATCCCGTTTCAGACATCACGCCGCCGGGCTTCGACCGGCAACGTGATTGCGATAACTGGTGTTGACCAGGATATGGACGCGTCAATTGTGGGTGAGTGGGTCACGCGCGGCGCCACGATCTTCACTCTGAACGGCAAGCCAGTGCAGGCAGATACGACTTTTGCTGCTCAGGTGTTGAACGATCTGAATGTGGACCCGGACGGCTACATCCGCGTTTCTGCCCGCTATCGCACATTGGGTGAAACCCGCCCTCAGAACGGATTGTTGGCACTGCCCGCAATGCACGTGATCGGCTTGGAAAATGGCTACGTTTTCACAATTCTGAACAAAGACGGTGCGGGTTGGACAACCGTTCTAAGCTCGGTTCCGCCGGAGGCGGCAGGCAGCTTGCAGGAAGGGGATGTCCTGGTCTCAGAGACAATTTCTGGCACTGGCATTGATGGCTCGGACAGCCTTGATGTTTTGTTGGCCAAACTCGTTTCCGAAGATCAGCCGCAGGCCCGTTTCAGCGTTTTGCGCAGTGGCGTCGAGACGGATGCTGACATGCCATTAGCGCAGGAGTGATCTGACCGGTTCGTATGTGATCTGCCAGTATGTATTTGCTGAGGGTAGCGCCAAATTCGGCACCCCTGACGGGAACCGGCCCGTCGCGGAAATAGAAAGTGACCTTGTTGTCACAAATATCCGTGCCGTTGTGCAACCGCGCACAGAGGTAAGAAGCAGCCCCATAGGACCGTTGTCCTGTGCCAAGGAATAAAGGTGTCGACACCATGTTCAAATACAAAAGCCCTCTTAGCCGGCTTCTCGAAGGTGCCGGCAAACCGAAAGAGAACGAAGCCGAAGAAGCGGTAGCGCCAGAGGCGGAAAAGGCCGAACCAATCGCCGATTTCAATGCCCTGCGCGAAGCGCTGGCAGGCGGCAATATGTCCTCGGACAGCTACGAAGAAACCGATGAGTTGGTGCCCGAAGAGAAAATGCCGGAATTCTCTGAGGAAGACGTAGCAGATGCAACTGAGGCTGAAGATGATGTCGTCGTCGCTGAAGTTATCGCAGAAGTTCAGAACGTGGCAGACGAAGTATCCGCGCCCGAAGCAGAAACCGTGTTGACGCTGCACTCGGCAGTTGAGGAAGAAGTCGAAGAGGTTGTCGAGCACGAGGTACTTGAAGTCGAGGAACCCGAGCCGGAACAGATCATCGAGGTAATCGCTGACGAACCCGCCGCAGAACCGGTGCCAGAAGCACCGGTCGCCGAAGAACCACTGGCTGAAGTTGCACCGGTTCCGCAGCCTGCGGCTGCCGAAGATCGTCGTGGTCGCGTCAAGACAACCTTCCTGGGTTTCGAACGCGCCGACACGCATGTGCAGGACCTCATCGAGACAGCAGAACCTGCAGCCAAGACAGACAATGCCGAACAGTCTTTCCCGGTTGGTTGGCTGGTCATCACTGGTGGTCCGGGCCGGGGTGCGAGCGTAACACTGACCGAGGGCTTGATGCAGATTGGCCGCAACGACGATCAGGCCATTCAGCTCGACTTTGGAGACACTGGTATTTCCCGCAGCAACCATGCGGTGATTGCTTATGATCCCGAGGACCGCAAATGTTATCTGGGACACGGCGGCAAGGCCAACCTGGTGCGCTTGAACGGCAAGCCGGTTCTCAGCACCGTCCCACTGTCCAGCGGGGATCTGATCCGCATCAGTGAAACATCAGTCCGCTTTGCCGCCTTCTGTGACGATGGCTTTGACTGGCGGGATTCCTAATAGATGCTGGCGACACCGGCATATGATATTGCGTTGATCCTGGACAAGGGCCAGCGTGACACGCAGGAGGACGCGGTTGCTTCGCGCACGTTCGATGCGGCGAATGCAAGCTATGTCGTCGTCGCTGACGGCATGGGCGGGCATGCGGCAGGTGAAGTCGCCTCGGACCTTGTGATCCAGGCCTGGCGTGACGCGTTAGATGCCGAGCTTGAAGGTTCAACGACACCCGAGTCCGCTTTGATCGACGCGTTGCCCCTTGCGGCAATGCAAGCCAATGCGTCCATTGCCGGTTATTCCGAGGAACAAGGTACTGGATTCAACATGGGCTCAACCATGTTAGGCACTTTGTTGTTGGGCCAGCGGCTGTTCTGGATTTCGATCGGCGACAGCCCGCTTTACCTGTTCCGGGACGGAGAGCTGTCGCAGATCAACGAAGATCACTCGATGGCTCCTATGATTGATGCACAATTGGCCGAAGGGACTTTGACCGAGGCCGAAGCCCTGGCGCATCCTGACCGCAACCAACTGACTTCGGTCATCATGGGTGCGGCAATTCCAAAGGTCGATTGCCCGGAAACCCCGCTGGACCTGACACCTTCGGATGTTTTGGTTCTGGGAAGCGACGGCCTCCAATATCTCAGCAACGCTGAAATTCGGTCCATTCTTCAATCCAATGCCAGCGGGCTTGCACAAGACATAGCCGGGGCGCTGCAGGCCGCGCTGAACGCTAAGGGCGACCCAGATCAGGACAACATCTCAATCGGTGTTGTCAAACTTACAAAAAACTAAACAAGGCAAAGCAACAGGACCCATGAGAAACCATCTGATCATATCAAGCCTGGCACTTGCTGCCGCTGCGGGTACCGCCTCGGCACAACAGGCATGCTCAACCTACGAGATTCAACGAGGCGACAGCCTGCGCGAGTTATCCATCGAAGTTTATTCGACCGAAGACTTTCGTATCATTTACGATGCAAACCGGGACTTGATCGGGAACAATCCGAACATCATTCGGGTAGGCGACGTTCTGACCATGCCTTGTTTGGAAGAGATCGGGCGTGCACCAGCCGCGCCGCAGACTGAAGCCGAAGCCATGGCCGCCGAAATGGCCGCCGAGTTGGTCAAGGCAGCCGAGAATCGCGCGGCGAAAGCCATCGCAGAGGCTGAAGCCCGCGTTGCCGAAGCCGAAGCTGAAGCCAAAAAGGCAAGCGAAGATGCAGTGATCGCTGCAAAATCGGCTGCCAAGGATGAGATCGAATCCGCGCGGGCAGAAGCCGCAGCGCTGATCCGTAATGCAGACGCCGGCGAACGCCCGGAGATCCGCGACCGTCAGTTGTTGCTTATCACTGGCGGTAACTATGCGCCTTTCACCGACGAGGCCCTGCCCAATCGTGGGCTCTACACCTACCTTGTCGAGACAGCGATGCTGCGTGCCGCACCCGAGCAGGCTTATAAAATCCAGTTCGTCAATGACTGGTCATCGCATCTGGACCTCCTGATGCCGACACTGGCGTTCGATGCCACCTTCCCATGGTCGCGTCCGAACTGCGAGGCAGCAGAGACTTTGTCGGAAAAGGACCGTACGCGGTGCGAAACGTACGACTTCTCTAACCCGTTCTACGAAGTTGTGGACACGTTCTTTGCCCGCGAAGGATCGGGCTATGAGCAAACACTGACCTATGCTGACTTCGCCGGGACAACAATCTGTCGGCCGGAAGGCTGGTCGTTGTCACACATGGATGAGGTCGGATTGTATGAACCGGCAATCTCGCTTGTGCGTCCGGTTTCACCCGATGACTGCTTTCACGCCGTTATGGACGGGACAGCCGACATCGTCGCAATCGAAGCTCATCTGGCGATCGAAGCAATCGGACGGCTGGGATACGAACACCGTATCGTTGAAAACCCCAACCTGGCGGCGATCAAGTCCCTTAACGTCATGACGCATAAAGATAATCCGGATGGCGAAGCGATCCTGGAGACGCTGAATCAGGGTCTGGCAATCATGCAGCAATCCGGCGAATGGCGCGACATCGTGTCAACCGCCCTACGCCATCAAATGGAAAACGGCTGAAACACTTGAAAGCCCTCTCAATTACTATCTCTGGAGAAAACAACTAATGCCTAAACTACCGCTCCATAACGTTGCGATGACCTCTGCTGCCGTCATCGCGTTAAGCGCCGGAGCCGCCGCCGCCCAGCAAGCCTGTACGAATTATACGGTACAGGATGGTGACACGATGGCCACCATTGCAATTGCTGCTTACGGCACGTCAAACTACCAGCCAATTTTCAACGCAAACCGGAACTCGATTAGCAACCCCAACGATCTGGCACCTGGTCTGGCGCTTGTGCTTCCGTGTGAGGACGGCAGCTTGCCGAACGGCCAAAGTGCACGCGAGATTATTGCTGAGCAGCAAGAACGCTTTGCGAGCTCGACCCAAACAAGTTCGTTCAAAGCCCCAATCAAACTGGTTACGGGCAACGGTTGGGCTCCTTTCGCGGATGAGACCCTGAACGGCGGTGGTTTCATCACTCGATTGGGAACCACGGCTCTGCAGCGGGCGGGCAATGCGCACGAGTATTCGATCAGCTTTGTCGATGACTGGAACTCGCATATCGAAACCCTGCTTCCGCTGGGCGCGTTTGACGTGTCGATGGCGTGGAACATGCCCGATTGCACCAACCGCAGTTACGAATGGTCCTGGGAAACAGAAATCCGCTGTACGCAATTCCACGCGTCAGCACCTGTGTACGACATCGTCTTGGGTTTCTACACACTTCCCCAAAGCGATTACGCCAGTGCGACCAGCTTTGAAGACCTGAAAGGTGCAACCGTCTGCCGTATGGAAGGTTGGTTCATCCACGACCTCGAACAAGAAGGTCTGCAACCAGAAAAAACCATCGATCTGCTGCAACCCGTTACCGCGCGGGAATGCTTGGATGCCGTCCTAACTGGCTCCGCGGATGTCGCGACCTTCGAAGTTCAGCTTTTTGCCGACGCAATGGCTGAAATGGGTCTCAACGAGAACGATCTCGTCGAAAACCCGTATGTCACGACACTTTCAGCCCTGCGGTTCATTACTCACCGGTCCAACCCAATGGGTAAACAATACTTGGCGATGCTGAACAAAGGCCTGAACGAAATGCGGGAGTCTGGCGAATGGTACGCCATCATCTCGGACACACTGAATGAGCACAATGAACGACTAATAGCCTCATCCGGCTAAGGATCCACTTTCCAAATTCCAACCCACGGGAGGAAAAACAATGCACAAACAAAAATTTAACACCAAGGTGATGACGGCGACTGCCGTCCTCACACTCACCGCAGGCGCAGCGGCAGCGCAGGAAGCCTGTTCAAACTACACGGTCTCGGACGGTGACACGATGGCCACCATCGCGATCGCTGCCTACGGAACGTCGAACTATCAGCCCATCTTCAACGCAAACCGTAACATCATCACCAACCCGAACGACCTTGCGCCAGGTCTGGTTCTGGCCCTGCCCTGTGAAGATGGCAGCCTGCCAAACGGTCAATCCGCGCAGGAGCTGATCGCTGCGGAAGAGCAACGTGCAGCAAGCGTCAAGCGTTCGAATGTCTATGCCCCGCCGATCAAAATGGTTGCGGGTAACGGCTGGGAACCCTTTACCAGTGAAGCACTGGGCGGCGGCGGCATCATGACCCGTCTGGCTACGACCAGTCTTCAACGTGCCGGCAACAGCCGCGACTACTCGGTCAGTTTTGTCGATGACTGGAGCTCGCATCTGGACACATTGTTGCCGCTTGGCGCGTTCGATATTTCGATCGCATGGACCGTTCCGGATTGTACGAACCGCACATACGAATGGTCGTCAGAAACCGAAGCGCGTTGTACGCAATTTGTGGCTTCTGTCCCTGTATACGACATCGTAGGCGGCTTCTTCACATTGCCGGAAAGCGACTACGCCAGCGCGACCAAATTCGAGGACTTCGTAGGTTCTACCATTTGCCGCATGTCAGGCTGGAGCATGGTTGTTCTGGAAGAAGTCGGATTGAACCGCGAAAACACAACTGTGGTCCAACCCAACTCGGCCCGCGAATGTCTTGATGCTGTTTTGACCGGCACGGCGGATGTCGCCGCGTTTGAGGTCGATCTGTTCGCTTCGACCATGAACGACATGGGACTGACTTCGTCTGATCTGGTTGAAAACCCATATGTTTCGACCTTGTCCTCGATGAGCTTCCTTGCGCACCGCACCAACCCGTTTGCTCGCGAATATATCGCGATGATGAACAAGGGCCTGAACGAAATGCGTGAGTCGGGCGAATGGTACGCGATTATCTCGGACACCCTTCGCGAACAAAACGAAAAGCTGAACGCAGCATCTAACTGATCATTCGACTTTTAGCACGAATTGGGCCGGTCATTTGACCGGCCCTTTTTCGTTTAAAATAGGCGGTTTAGCTACAGGTTGCACCCAAATTCCCAAAAGTACGGGAATCCCCTAATTTCCAAAACTCGTGGATTAGTTAACGTGAATTCAACTACACCGGTGAGGCTTCGGCCTGACCACTCACTCAAAAAAGGGCCGACTTTGGGGGTCGGCCCTTTTTTCTATTGATCTCATCAATCCGAAAATACCCACGCCGCAAAACGTGGGTACTGTTTATCAGCCGATAATCGCGTTCAGTGTCGCGCTGGGGCGCATTACCGCTGCGGTCTTGGCAGGATCGGTGTGATAATATCCACCAAGATCCGCGGCAGCACCCTGAGCGGTCGCCAGCTCAGACAGGATCTGATCTTCTTTATCCGCCAGCTCTTTTGCAATCGGCGTGAATTCTGCTGCCAATTCAGCATCACCCGATTGCGCGGCAAGAGCCTCAGCCCAATAGCGTGCGAACCAATAGTGGCTGTCACGGTTATCTGGCTGCCCAACTTTACGGCTGGGCGACTTATTGTTGTCCAGGATGCCTTGCGTGGCCGCTTCGGCCGCGGCACCCAGAACACCCGCTTTGGCGTTGCCATTATTGTCGGCTAGGAAGTTCAGCGATTCACCCAAGGCACAGAACTCACCCATCGAGTCCCAGCGCAGGTGGTTTTCCTCAACCAATTGCTGCACGTGTTTCGGAGCGGACCCACCCGCGCCGGTTTCGAACAGACCACCGCCATTCATCAGCTTCACAATCGACAGCATCTTGGCCGATGTTCCCAGTTCCAGGATCGGGAACAGGTCAGTCAGGTAGTCGCGCAACACGTTGCCCGTGATAGCGATGCTGTCCTTACCTGCCGTGATGGTTTCCAAAGACTGGCGGGTCGCCTCGCGCGGAGCCATGATTAGGAACTTGTCGGCTACGCCAGCTGCCTCGAGTGCCGGTTTGACGTATTTGATCAGCTCCGCGTCATGGGCGCGGTTTGCGTCCAGCCAGAAGATCGCTTCGGATCCAGTCAAACGCTGCCGGTCCATGGCCAGCTGGATCCAGTTTTCGATAGGAGCTTTCTTCACAGTGCAGGCACGCCAAATGTCGCCCTTTTCAACGTCATGCGAATGCAGCGTCTCGCCATTGGCCAAAACGATACGGATGGCACCGTCGGCCGGCGCTTGGAACGTTGTTGGGTGCGAACCGTATTCTTCCGCTTTTTGCGCCATCAGCCCGACGTTGGCGACAGCACCGACAGTTGCAGGGTTCAGCGCGCCATTGGCTTTGAAAAACTTGATGCTCTCATCATAAACTGATGCATAGCAACGGTCGGGGATCACACAATTGGTGTCGCCCTTGGCACCGGCCTCGTTCCAGCCTTTTCCGCCCGCCCGGATTATGGCGGGCATCGAGGCGTCGATGATCACGTCTGACGGCACGTGCAGGTTGGTGATGCCTTTGTCACTGTCGACCATATACATGGACGGGCGATCACCTTTGATCGCTTCGATGGCAGCCACTATATCGGCATTGCCCTGAACACGTTCCAGTAAATCGCCCAAGCCGGAATTCGGGTTCACACCTAAAGCGTCGAGTTCAGCACCAAATTTTTCGAATACCGGGGCCAGCCAGGCTTTGACCGCAAAGCCAAAGATGATTGGGTCCGAGACCTTCATCATCGTGGCTTTCATGTGCAGCGAGAACATCGTGCCGTCTTTCTTGGTGTCCTCAATCGCATCTGTCAGGAAGGATGACAGTGCCTTGACGGACATGAAAGTGGCGTCTGCAACTGTGCCCTCAGCCAGAGGCCAGGCGCCTTTCAGGACAGTGACGCTGCCGTCTTTGCCAACAAATTCGATCTTGGCATCACCGGCCTGAGCGGCGGTAATGGTGGCGGACTTCTCGTTGGCATAGAAATCATTGCCAGACATCGACGACACTTTGGTTTTGCTGTCCGACGCCCATTCCCCCATCGAATGCGGGTTCTTCTGAGCATAGTTCTTCACCGCACGCGCCGCGCGACGATCCGAGTTACCTTCGCGCAGCACCGGGTTCACAGCCGAGCCTTTGATAGCGTCGTAACGCGCACGGATCGCCTTTTCTTCATCGGTCGACGGCTCTTCGGGGTAGTTCGGAATGTCATAGCCTTGCGACTGCAACTCTTCGATTGCCGCCACCAACTGCGGGACCGATGCCGAGATGTTGGGAAGTTTGATGACGTTCGCATCCGGAGTTTTCACTAACTCGCCCAGAGCTGCGAGATCATCGGTGATGCGTTGCGCGTCAGTCAGGTTCTCGGGGAACGTTGCCAGAATACGACCCGCCAGTGAAATGTCCTTGGTTCCGACACTGACACCCGCCGCAGAGGCGAATTTGCGAATGATGGGCAGAAACGATGCGCTGGCCAGTTCGGGCGCTTCGTCTACAATGGTATACAATATGTCGAAGTTTGAGTTATCTGCCATATTCTTTTACCTTTTTTAAGCCTTTCGGGGCGTGCGATCCTAGAGTGTGCCACAAACGGGTGGCTAATGATGGGCGTGTTCAACCTACCGCCCAACGGTGACTCTGTGTTGACAAGGTCTCCCTTAAATCACGATTGGCTTGGGATCAATCGTCTAAACGGGGCGCAAATTGCCACGGGTATGAGAATGTGGATAGAGGTTTTAGCTAAAACTACTGAGCACCGGTTGTGAGGGTCATTACTGGCGCTACTTTTTCCGGCAGCCCGTACGCCATGAAGCCGCTTTGTTTTTCAAGTTGACCGAGGTAATCTGCGATTGCGGCGTTCAAATGCTCAACAGAACCGGCGTCCGCCTCGCGCGGAACCGAGATTCCGAATCCTCGCATAACTAGTATCAAAATGTAGCGCCCATTCTCTCCGGTTTCCTCAAGGAAACCTTGGAGTACGGACATGGCGAGGTCCGGCCTGCCAAAGGCAGCAAGCAACGTGTAGCGGTGCAACCACTCTTCATCTTGACCCAAGGCATACCAATTCGAAACTTTGCGAAACCATCGCTTAGGGAAAACCAACTTAGCAAAGTCTCGCTGTACAGCGTAATCTGCATATTCGTTCACAAATTCAATGCCTTTGTCTTCGTCGCCGATTTTCAGATGTATCATGGCTGGCATAAACAACTCGTATTTTTCGCCAGGCTCCAGCCGAGCGAGCGTCGCAGATGCCGTAAGAGCGCTTTCATGATCTCCTGCGACATTCAGATCGTAGAGCAAACGAGCACTATACACCCATGTTTGATCGGGCCAACGCTGTTCGGCTTGTGCAAGAAACTGTTCGACCGCGTCATGTCCATTTACGTCGTAGTGAGCATTGATCAGTACTGTTCCCGCATCCCCATTGCTCGGGTCGAGTTCCAGAACCTTCTCCAACCCATGAATGGCGGCTAGAGTGTTTCCCTGGCCCCTGTCGAACTGAGCTTTGTGAAACAAAGCCTCAGTGCTGCTTGGGGATAGCAACAAAGCTCTTTCATACGCTGCTTCAGCAGATTGGACGTCCGCCGCCGCGTTATAGGCAATAGCACGCCACAAAGTTGAACGTGGGTCGTTCTGAGCGAGAGCCAAAGCACTGGTATAGTCCGAAATTGCCTCTTCGTACCGTTTGCCGCTGTAATACGCCCAACCACGAGATCTCAGCAGTGTGTTCCGGTTTTCTGGGGTAACACCCTCGCCATTTATCAAAGTTGTGCAGGCCGCGATCACATGCGCCGTGCCGCCTTTGTTGCCAAGGCATGACTGGGCCAGCTGCGTGTAATTTGGTCCGGATTTTGATGGTGAATTGAAGGACAGCAACAACGTGGCGATCACAATAACCAGGGCGGCAAGACGAATGTGCATTACACCTCCAATCTGTTCAAAGCACTCACCTTAAAGTGGCAATCCAGAACCTATACTCAAGGAAACGGGTCGCCAAAATTGTGTAATGAAACGGAAAAGACACAAGCGCAATCGCAGAGATTGATTAAACGCCCCAAGTGTCACTCAACCGATACCCACCCGGCCAAGGGTCGTCTGGATCAAGCATGTGCTGATGGGTTCCGGTGATCCATCCGCGCCCGCTGATTTCTGGAATGATAGCGGGTTGGGCACCAACTTGCGTTTCCCGAACAATTCTCCCGGTAAAGCGCGAGCCAATGATCGAGACGGCCTCGAGGGTTTGCCCAACCGTCATCTGCCCTTTGGCCGCCATTAACGCCATGCGCGCAGATACTGCTGTGCCAGTGGGCGAGCGATCCACCTTCCCGGGCTGGATGGCAACGGCAGATTTACCGCGCCAACCAGTCGGCGTCTTTTCAAGCGGGCCACAAAAAGCGCAAAAGGAAATGTGGGTCCAATCTGGGTTCTCGGGATGCGAGAACCCCAGTTGGGCATTGGCGGCATTCGTAATTGTAACGCCGGTCCGGGCGATTTCACGCGCTTCGTCTTGGGTTATATCAAACCCCAGCTTAGCGGCATCTACAACCACGAAACTGTCGCCTCCAAAAGCCGTATCAACAGTCAGCGTGCCCAAACCCGGAACCTCTAACGGGACAGAGAGCTTACCCGCAAAAGTGGGGAGGTTCTGCACGTGGATCCGTTCTGCCTTACCGCCCCGGCATTCAGCGCGCACGCGAACCAGGCCTCCGGGCGCTTCAAACGTCAGAATTGTCTCGGGTTCTTGCATTGCTATGATCCCGCTATCCAGCAATACCGTGGCAACACAGATTGAGTTTGAGCCGGACATGGGCGGAGTGTCCTCGGGCTCCATAATGATAAAGGCGGCGTCAGCATCCGGATGTTTGGGCGGAACCAGTAGATTGACGTGCCGAAACACACCGCCTCGCGGTTCGTTCAGTACGAAATTTCTTAACGTTTGATTGTTGGCGATATGCGTCCGTTGCTCCCAGATCGTGTCACCGGGCGGCGGAGAGACCCCGCCAACGATGACGTCGCCGACCTCGCCTTCGGCATGGGCCGACACAACATGAATGGTCTTAATGCTGCGCATATCCCCTCCTCAAAACCGGGTGGCGGCGTAAGGCGACAATGATATTGGTGGGTCTTGCCCATCGACCAGCGCCCCGACGAGTTCCGCAGTTCCCGCAGATTGGGTCAGGCCCAAATGCCCGTGCCCGAATGCGTAAACGACATCCGCCGATTTACGAGACGGGCCGATCACCGGAATGCTGTCCGGCAAGGATGGGCGGAACCCCATCCATTGCGTGCCACCTTCGGTTTTTAGTCCAGGCAGAAACGCCGCCGCCTTTTCCAACAAAATATCGGCGCGCTTGTAGTTTGGCGGTAAGGTTAACCCGCCCAGTTCGACCGCCCCTCCGACGCGCACGCCACCATTTATTTTGCTGGCAACAAAGCCGTGGCGCGAGAATGTCAGGTGCATACGCAAATCAAATGCGCCTTCCGGCAAGGTGGTATTGTATCCACGCTCGGTTTCCAGTGGGATGCGATCGCCCAATGTTTGCGCGATGTGATGAGACCAGGCACCTGCGGCAATCACCACTTTGGCCGCATCTATTGTTCCGTCCGCGCATGCGACCCGCACACCATTTTCCTGCGGTAACAGGGTTCGGATTTCTTTCCGTTCGAACCGACCGCCTCGACCCTGAAAGATCTCAGCAAGATGTTCGACCCATCGCTTTGGATCAACAGTGTTCAGCCAGTTCGGCGTAAACCCCGCATGGGTGAACCGAGGGCTGAGGCCCGGCTGCATCTCGGCAATTGCGGCCGGGCTTTCAAGCAGTTCAAATTCGATCCCGTGTTCGCGCCGCAAGTCCCATGTCGGCAAACTGGCGCGATATTCAGCCTCGCTTTCATACAACTGCATCTGTCCATCGCGTTGCAGCAAGTGCTCGCCATCGGCGGTAGATATCAGCTGATCAAGCGCAGTTTTGGAGAACGCCATCAAACTGGCTTGCGCACCAAGCAAGTTTTCATAGCGGTCCGGTCGGCTGGCGCGCCAAAACCGGTACATCCACGGTGCAATTTTCAAGGCGTAGGCCGGCGGGATAGACAGTGGGCCCAACGGATCCAACAACCACTTCGGTGCTTTGCGCATGATGCCAGGCGTGGCCAGTGGTTCGACCTCGGAAAAGGCAAACGCCCCTGCATTACCGGCTGATGTTTCAGTCGCGATGCCCTTGCGGTCCAGGACAAGCACGGAATGGCCCCGTCGTTGCAGTTCGAGCGCTGTCGTAATCCCAATTACTCCGGCGCCGATGACAACGACTTGTGAGGTCATGTTTCGATCCCGGCTCTGAAAGGATCGTTTTCGTTGAACAACAACGTCGCGTCGGCCATGACGAATGCCTGCCCGGTGATCGAGGGGATAATACCCCCGTTTGGCCCAGGCTGGTAGGACAGCCGATAGGAACTGCCAATCACGCTTTGCTGGATGATCTCCTGACTCGGCGCTAAGCGCCCGTCCGCCGCCAGACAGGCCAGTCGGGCCGAGCTGCCCGTTCCGCACGGTGAGCGGTCATAATTGTCATCGGGGCACAGAACGAAATTGCGACTGTAAACTGACGGATCTGGTGAATCATCTTGAAAGATAACGTGGTCAATTGGTTCGCCTTTTTCGCCGCCAACCCCGCGCGTGATCGAAGCCTCTCGGATGGCGACCGTCATATCCGTCAGTTGGCGAATATTGGCAGGCTCGACCGGGATCGGGCTGGGATCAACGATGAAGAACCAGTTGCCGCCATATGCAACGTCGCCTGTGACATGGCCATAGCCCGCGACATCCAGTGTAACGGCCTGATGAATTCTGCGGCTTTCAATGTTGATCACGGTTGCGGTGTTTGCATCGTGCAACTTGACCGTCACCACCCCGGCAGGCGTTTCGATCCGGTGTTGGCCCACGTCGATTCGTCCCAGATGAGCCAATGTGACCGCCAGACCGATGGTTCCGTGCCCACACATGCCCAAAACGGCATCGACATCGAAATAGATCACACCAGTCACGCATGTCGGATCAACCGGCTCGACCAGTAACGCAGCGACCATGGCTGGCTGGCCGCGCGGCTCTAACATGACAGAGCGATAGAACGCCTCATGCTCTGTCGCCAGCCGCTGTGCTCGTTCCGCCAACGGCCCAGAACCTAGATCGGGCGCGCCATCCAGTATGACACGCGTCGGTTCGCCGCCTGTGTGACTGTCGATCACGTGCATTCAGCGATCACTCCACCCTGTTTCGACCAATCGGCATACCAAATCTGGAACAGATCATATTGCTGTTCGCAATAGTTACGTTGTGCATCCGTCAACTCATCCGTTTCGTTAAAGTGCAATCGGTATTCCTGTTCCCCGTTCAGGACCAACAAGTGCTTGTAATACAGCACCAGATCCGGGCCTTCGTCAAAGCTGGAAAGTACTTGAATCGCCTCGGTCAGTTCCAGTGCGCGCTTGCGGGCCTCAGCATGGCCTTGCGCCGCTTTTTTGGACAAAGCAGCCAGCAACAGCGCTTCGCGCGGCAATGCTGTGCCAATCCCGGTGATCGACCCGGTTGCGCCGCAGTTTACGAAACCGTGGAAGACCTCGGTATCAACACCCACCATCAGGGTTACCTGATCGTCCTGACTGGTAATGTTCTCGGCCGCATATCGCAGGTCGTCTTTGCCGCCGAATTCCTTGAAGCCAATCAGATTTGAATGTTCTGTGCGCAGAGCAAAGAACAGGTCAGCCCGCGTAGCAAAGCCATAATACGGGCTGTTGTAGATGATCGCCGGAACATCGGGGGCGGCTGACAAAATCGCTTTGAAGTGGTTCCTCTGCGCGGCAGGTGAACTGCCGCGAGACAGAACGCGTGGAATGACCATCAGGCCAACGGCGCCTACCTTTTGTGCATGGGCTGCATGGGCCACGGCGGATTTGGTGTTGATGGCTCCGGTCCCGACCACAACGGGCAAACCCGCGTCGACCAAACGCTCGACACCTTCCATCCGCTGTGCATCGGTCAACAAGGGCCAATCCCCCATCGAGCCGCAGTAGACCACCGCGGACATACCCGCGTCGATCATCTGCTTTCCTTTGTGCACCAACGCATCAAAGTCAGGCGTCCGGTCGGGTTTGCATGGTGTCATCAGAGCGGGCATCGTGCCGGTGAACACATTGGTCGACATTGGTAAATTCCTCGATGGCTGGGCGGTTACACACACTTTTAGAATCGCCATAACGGATATTGGATACAAAATCCAGAAAAATTGAAAACGCGCCGGATCGATGATCGGGCGCGCTCAAATTACAAAATGGATTTTTCAGCGAAGGCGGTGACCTGTTTCGGGATCGAACAGCATCGCGCGTTCCGGTCGCACTGACAGCCCGATGCGTTCACCCTGTTTGCTGCGCTGATCTTCTCGTTCCTCGACAATCAGCTTATCGCCATTGGGCGTCAGCAGATACGTATAGCTGACACCGCCAAGCGCTTCGGTCAGATCAACCGTGCAAGTATCGCCTGCCCGATCCACTGCGATGTGTTCCGGACGTATGCCAAGGGTCACTTTACTCATCCCTGCCGGTACGTTTACAGGCACATCCAGCGGCTCGCTGAGAGCCGGGTGCGAAACCTTTCCATCGACGATGTCGCAATCAAGGAAATTCATGGCTGGTGACCCGATAAACCCCGCTACAAACCGATTGTCTGGGTCCCGATACAAATCCATCGGCGCGCCGACCTGTTCGATCCGGCCATCACGCAGCACAACGATCTTGTCGGCCATAGTCATCGCCTCGACCTGATCGTGAGTTACATAAATCATGGTCGCGCCAATTTCATTGTGCAGCCGCGCAATTTCAACCCGCATTTCGACCCGCAATTCAGCATCAAGGTTGGACAAGGGCTCGTCGAACAAAAACACTTCGGGCCCCCGCACGATGGCACGCCCGATGGCGACCCGCTGGCGTTGACCGCCAGACAGGGCTTTGGGTTTGCGCTTAAGGTATTGATCCAACTTGAGGATGTTCGAAGCGTCTTGCACTTTCTTGTTGATCTCGGACTTTTCCACGCCATTCATGCGCAAGCCAAAACCCATATTCTCAGCCACAGTCATGTGTGGATAAAGGGCGTAGGTCTGGAACACCATGGCCACGCCACGCTTGGCCGGATCCATATGGGTCACTTCGCGGGCACCTATATGGATTTGCCCTTCGGTTGTTTCCTCAAGGCCCGCGATCATCCGCAGCAAAGTGGATTTACCACAGCCCGACGGGCCAACGAAGACACAGAACTCTCCATCTTCGATTTCCAGATCAATGCCGTGAATAACCTGCGTCTCGCCATACCGCTTGATCGCCTGGTTCAGAGTCACACCTGTCATGTTGCTTGCATCCTGTCTGTGTCGGCGCTTGGGCGGGTCTCGGGGAACCGCCAGGCCTGTGCTTCGGCTCCGATTTGTTCGGCCACACGGCGAACACGGGGAACCCAGGTTTCCAATTGGTCGAAATTCATCCGTTCGGTCGATCCGGTCACGGAAATCGCCCCCAACATCCGCCCGCCCGAGGTGAGGATAGGACAGGCAATGCAGATGATGCCGGGCTCATGCTCTTCGTCATCGACGGCATAGCCACGGTTGCGGATCAGGTCGAGATCGGCACGCAACGCCGCCTCCGAGGTCAGTGTCTTGTCGGTAAAGCGGTGGTAGCTTTGCTGAGACACGGCGCGGTCCAGCGCGGCCTCATCCAAAAACGCCATCATGGCCTTACCGACGCCAGTGCAATAGGCCGGGCCGACCTTGCCAGCCTGCGAATACATCTCAATCGGCTGGGCCGCATTGCGTTTATCCACGTACAGCACCTGATTTGAATCAAGCTGTGCCAAATGCACCGTTTCCCCGGTTTCCCGGCTCAATGCATCCAGAAAAGGTCGCGCAATTGGCGCGAGCGAGCTTTGTGTCCACGCTGCATGAGCCAGCCGAACCAATCGCAAACCAGGCGTATATGTCTGTCGGTCCGGATCATACGACAGCATTCCCTGATTGGTCAGCGTTTGCAGGAACCGATACAGGGTCGCCTTGGGGAAATTGCTGCTTTCCAACAGCTCTGCGAATCGAACCGGGCGCGCGAATGCAGCCACCTGATCCAGCACATCACATGCTTTTCCTATTGTTCCGTCACCAGCCACGGATGCCTGTTCTCCTCCAATTAACCCATCGCAATCGGCACGAGGGTCTTGACAAGACTAACCGAGTTGATGTGTAGTTTTCAATATATAAAACACAGTTTCACTATTTGGAACTGAAAAAGTATAAAATGGAAGCTAAGGGAGGAAACCATGCATTCCATGTACAAGCGCACTGCCGCCGCTTTGGCAGCCAGTGTCGCACTTGCCGCACCTGTCGCCGCCGAACTGACCGGCGAGCTGCGAATCTTTCTCGATACCTCCAACCCGGCGCCACGCGCGACGATGGAGGCAATGATCGACCGTTTTGCGGAACAGCATCCGGGACTGGAGATCGAAACCACAGTAATCGACCGCGAGGCGTACAAGACCCAGATCCGCAACTTCCTGACTGCGGATACGCCGGACGTGGCGACGTGGTATGCGGCGAACCGCATGAAGCCCTACGTCGAGGCGGGCCTGTTCGAAGATGTATCGGATTTATGGGCCGAACCTGAAATCGCCGAAAATCTGGCATCGACCAAAGGTGCGATGACCATCGACGGCAAGCAGTGGGGTGTACCCTACACCTACTATCAGTGGGGTGTTTACTATCGCAAAGACATCTTTGACGAGCTGGGCCTGACCGAGCCAACGACTTGGGAAGAAGAGCTGGCGAACTGCCAGAAGATCGTCGATTCCGGTCGCGCCTGCTATACGATCGGCACCAAGTTCCTATGGACCGCTGGCGGCTGGTTCGACTACCTGAACATGCGCACCAACGGGTTTGACTTCCACAACCAGCTTGCCAATGGCGAAATCAGCTGGGAAGACGACCGGGTCAAGCAGACGTTCGCTAACTGGAAACAGCTGATCGACATGGGCGCGTTCGTCGACAACCATCAGACGTACAGCTGGCAAGAGGCCCTGCCCTTCATGGTGAACGGCGAAGCCGCCGCGTACCTGATGGGTAACTTTGCTGTTGCTCCGCTGCGCGAAGCGGGACTGACCGACGACCAATTGGACTTCTATCAGTTCGTTTCTATCAACCCGGATGTCGAACTGGCGGAAGATGCGCCAACTGATACGTTCCACATCCCGGCCAACGCATCGAATAAAGAAGCCGCGCGTGAGTTCCTGCGCTTTGCCGTTTCCGCGGATGAGCAAACTCAGATCAACAACGGCGCAAACCTGGGTCAGCTGCCTGTGAACGCCCAATCGTCTGTTGATGAAGACAAGTTCCTGCAGCAAGGCTTTGAGATGCTGTCGGCCAACAGCCCCGGTGGCGTCGCCCAGTTCTGGGATCGTGACGCGCCCGCGGAAATGGCGAAGGTGTCGATGGAAGGGTTCCAGGAGTTCATGGTCAAGCCGGACAATGCTGACCGTATCCTGTCCAAACTGGAACGCGCACGTCAGCGTATCTACGAAAACTAAACCGGTCGGGCCGGGCCTTTGCCCGGCCTGCACCACTTCGTGCGTAAGGCGGGTGCATACCCGGCTTACTCCTTTGATCCAAAACCGAGTGAGCGCATGTCAGCCGTCGATGTCCCTGAACAAGAAAGCTGGTTCCACAGAAATCAACAGCGCATAGCGCCCTGGCTATTTTTGGCCCCGGGTCTGCTGTTCTTCATGGTCTATGTGATCATTCCAGTGTTCCAATCGTTCAACTTGTCCTTGTACGAATGGGATGGGCTTGGCGCTGCGGAATATGTGGGTTTTCGCAACTACGAAGACCTGTATTGGGAATTGGCCGACCGCGACGCGTTTTACATATCGCTGAAGAACAACCTGATCTGGTTGATCATGTACCTGCTGGCAATCCCAGCTGGTCTGTTCATTGCTCTGTTCCTGAATCAAACCGTCTGGGGCATTCGGCTCTATAAGTCACTGTTTTTCTTCCCCTTTGTCATCTCTCAGGTCGTCGTCGGACTCGTTTTCACGTGGTTCTATGATCCGACTTTCGGCCTGTTGAACGAATTCCTGGGATTCTTCGGCTTCGGCCCGCTGAATGTTCTGGGGGATGAGCGTTTCGTCACCTACGGCATCATCTTTGCCGGTCTCTGGCCGCAAACAGCTTATTGCATGATCCTGTATCTCACTGGCCTGAACGCTGTGGATCCTGAACAGATCGAGGCCGGACGTCTGGACGGTGCAAAAGGCGGGCGGATGCTGTGGCACATCATCCTGCCTCAACTACGCCCAGCCACCTTCATTGCTTTCGTTGTCACCATCATCGGCGCGCTTCGGTCATTCGACTTGATCTCGATCATGACCCAGGGTGGCCCGTTCGGTTCGTCCCGTGTGCTTGCCTATTACATGTTCGAAGTCGCGCTGTCAGAATACGGCTTCCGCATGGGATATGGCGCCGCCATCGCGGTGATCCTGTTCCTGATCATGCTGTGCTTCATCGCCTATTTCCTGTGGTCGATGTACCGCGAAGAAAGGGGGCATTAAGATGTTTCCCAAACCCATCGAAAAACAACCCCGCGGGGCTCAGATCACCTACCAGGCGATGCTGCCCCTGGCACTTCTGCTGTGGCTCGGCCCCCTGTTGGCGGTAGCGCTGTTCTCGGTCAAGCCGGCAGCCGACTTTACCAACGCAAACTACTGGGGGATGCCGTCCAGCTTTGAGGGTGCCTACAACTATGGGCAGGTATTCTTCAACTCGGACATGCCACGCTATTTGCTGAACTCGTTCATGATCACCATTCCAACAGTGATCGGTGCCGTTGCGCTTAGTTGCATGACCGGGTTTGCACTGGGGATTTATAAATTCCGCTCAAACATCTGGATCTTTTTCATGTTTGTTGCGGGCAACTTCGTCCCGTTCCAGATTCTAATGGTTCCGGTGCGCGACCTGACGTTGGAGTTGGGTCTCTACAACACCAAAACCGGCCTCGTCTTGTTCCACATTGCTTTCCAAACAGGCTTTTGCACGTTGTTCATGCGCAACTTTATCCGCGCCCTGCCCTTCGAACTGATCGAGGCGGCTCGCGTTGAAGGCATCAGTGAATGGCGCATTTTCTGGTACGTGGTCCTACCGCTAATGAAACCGGCGATCGCGGCCCTCAGTGTGTTGATTTTCACCTTCATCTGGAACGACTACTTCTGGGCTGTTGTCCTGACACAGGGTGCGGAAAGCCAACCCGTGACAGCAGGTATAACCAGTTTTAACGCCCAATTTCGGGCGGCCTATCAACTAATGAGTGCCGGTTCCATCGTCGCGGCTCTGCCGCCGGTGGCCATGTTCTTCCTCATGCAGAAACACTTCATCGCGGGTTTGACCCTCGGTGCCGTAAAATAACGTCAAACCAAAGGTTTGCCACATGACCAAGATCACCTTTATCGGGGCAGGCTCCACGATCTTCATGCAGAATATCGTGGGCGACGCCCTGCTGACACCTGCACTGGCCGACAGCCATTTTGCGCTGATGGACATCGATCCCGTGCGCCTTGCCGAAAGCGAGGCCGTCGCCAGGGCGATGATCCGCTCTGTCGGAACAGGGGCATCTGTCTCAAAGCATACCGACCGGCGCGCCGCGCTTGAAGGCGCCGATTTCGTCATCACCGCCTTCCAGGTCGGCGGCTACAAGCCCTGCACGGTGACGGATTTCGAGATCCCCAAACAATACGGCCTGCGCCAGACCATCGCTGACACCCTGGGCGTCGGCGGCATCATGCGAGGCCTGCGCACGGTTCCTGTGTTGTGGGACGTTGCACAAGACATGATGCAGCTCTGCCCAAACGCAACGCTGCTGCAATACGTGAACCCGATGGCGATCAACACATGGGCGCTGGCAGAACGTTTCCCGGCGCTGAAACATGTCGGCCTGTGTCACTCTGTCCAAAACACCGTTGAAGAACTTGCTCACGATCTGGACCTGCCCAAGGACGAGTTCCGCTACAAGGTGGCAGGCGTGAACCATGTGGCCTTTTTCCTGAAGCTGGAGCATGACGGGCGCGACCTCTACCCGGCGTTGCGGCAAGGGTATGCCGGCGGGCAAATTCCCAAACCACCGCTTTTGATGCCACGTTGCGCCAACAAGGTGCGGTATGAGGTGATGGAACATCTGGGCTATTTCTGCACGGAAAGTTCAGAACATTTGGCAGAATACGTTCCATGGTTCATCAAAGAAGGCCGCCAGGACCTGATTGAGCAGTTCGGCATCCCGTTGGATGAATACCCAACCCGCTGCGAGGAACAGATCGCCAGTTGGAAAGAACAGGCCAAGACCCTGACCGACGGGCGTGATATTGAAGTGATCCGAAGCCATGAATTCGCCGCTGACCTGATGAATGCGATCGTGACGGATACGCCCTACGTGGCGTATGGGAACCTGCCCAATACTGGACAGATCCCTCAACTCCCCCTTGGCGCGGCTGTCGAAACACCTTGCGTTGTCGATACTAACGGTGTCCAACCTTCGGTCGTAACAGATATTCCGCCCCAGCTGATCGCGCTGATGCGCAGCCAGATCAACGTGCAGGAACTGACTGTGCGGGCATTGGTTGAGCAGAACCCAGAATACATTTACCACGCCGCTATGATGGACCCGCATACGGCCGCTGAACTGGACCTGCGTCAGATCCGCAGCTTGGTTAGTGACCTGTTGGTGGCACATGCCGATTGGTTGCCAGATTGGTGCAAACCCGCCAAGGCGGCCTGATCCCAATTTTAGAAGGCTTAAAAACAATGACAAAAAAACGCCGCTCTCAGCATTGGTATGGCAAGCTGGACAAGGATGGCTTTATCCACAGATCTTGGATGAAGAACCAAGGCTTTCCCGATCACGCGTTCGATGGTCGTCCGATCATTGGCATCTGCAACACCTGGTCGGAACTGACCCCCTGCAACTCGGGCCTGCGGGATCTGGCCGAAGGCGTCAAACGTGGCGTTTGGGAGGCCGGAGGGTTTCCGGTCGAATTTCCCGTCATGTCGCTAGGCGAGACCCAAATGAAACCCACCGCCATGCTGTTCCGCAACCTGCTGGCAATGGATGTCGAGGAATCTATTCGCGCCTATGGCATCGACGGCGTAGTCCTTTTGGGTGGTTGCGATAAGACCACGCCGGGGCAGCTGATGGGGGCCGCTTCGGTAGATCTGCCCTCTATCGTGGTCAGCTCTGGCCCGATGCTGAACGGAAAATACCGTGGCAAGGACATTGGATCCGGAACAGATGTCTGGAAATTTTCCGAGGCCGTTCGTGCCGGCGAGATGACCTTGAAGGATTTCATGAACGCCGAATCCGGTATGTCACGCAGCGCAGGTGTTTGCATGACCATGGGTACGGCCTCAACCATGGCGTCTTTGGTGGAAGCGATGGGTATGTCCCTGCCCACCAACGCCGCCCTGCCGGCAGTTGATGCCCGCCGTATGGCGCTGGCACACCTGACGGGTAAACGGATTGTCGAGATGGTGGACGAAGATCTTAAGCCGTCGGACATCCTGACCAAGGAAGCGTTCGAAAATGCCATTCTGGCCAATGCGGCCGTTGGCGGCTCGACCAATGCAGTAGTGCATCTACTCGCGCTGGCGGGCCGCGTGGGCGTAGACCTGACACTGAAAGATTTTGAAATCGGGTCGGAAATCCCACTACTGGTGAACTGCATGCCCTCAGGGAAATACCTGATGGAGGATTTCTGCTACGCGGGCGGTGTGCCGGTGGTTCTGAACGAGTTGAAACCCTTCCTGCGCCCCGCAAAAACCGTTCTGAACAAAGATATCTCGGCGCATTTTGAAGGGGCAGAATGCTTTAACCCTGACGTTATCCGCCCCTTCGACGATCCGGTGAAACCCGCCGCTGGTCTGCGCGTGCTGCGCGGTAACCTCGCGCCCAACGGGGCCATTGTGAAACCCTCGGCCGCGACGGATGCGCTACTGGAAACAGAAGCCGAGGCCTACGTTTTTGAGAGCATCGAAGACTTGAAAGCAAATATTGACCGGGATGATCTGCCAGTAACGTCTGAAACCATTCTGGTCCTGAAGGGTTGCGGCCCAAAGGGCTATCCCGGCATGCCCGAGGTCGGCAACATGCCGATCCCGGCCAAACTGGTGAAGGAAGGCGTCCGCGACATGATCCGCATATCCGACGCCCGCATGTCCGGCACCGCCTATGGCACCGTCATCCTGCATGTCAGCCCCGAGGCACAGGCAGGCGGTACGCTGGCACTCGTCAACACCGGGGACCGTATCCGGGTTTCTGCCAGCAACGGGGAATTGGAGTTGCTTGTCGCCGCTGAGGAGCTGGAAACCCGCCGCGCCGCGTGGCAACCGGATGATCCGCACTACACGCGCGGTTATGCGAAACTCTATGTCGACCACGTGCTGCAAGCCGATCAGGGCGCGGACCTAGATTTCCTCGTCGGCAAAGACACCCGCCTTGTGACCAGAGAGAGCCACTGATGGACCATCCAGCCACTTTCCACGATCTAAACGGCGCCTCGGTCTATATTACCGGCGGCGGCTCTGGTGTAGGGGCCGCACTGACAGACGGTTTTTTGGCCCAGGGCGCAAACGTTGCCTTTATCGGCCGCTCGGACGCCAGCGCATTCGTTGAGGAAATGCGAGACAAACATGGTCGCGCGCCGCTGTTCATGCAGGGCGACATGACGGATACCGAACTGCTGCACGCCACAATGCAAAAGGCTGCCGAGGCACATGGACCTTTGGATGTGTTGGTCAACAACGCCGCTAACGACAAGCGTCACTCGCTTGAGGAAACCACCGCCGAGTTCTGGGACTGGATGATTGAGGTGAACCTCAAGGCCTACTACTTCGCCTGTCAGGAGGCTGCGCGCCAAATGACTGGCAAAGGGGGTTCAATCGTCAACTTCAGCTCGATCAGCTACATGATGGGGAATGCGGGGTACCCAATCTATACGACGTCGAATGCCGGGATCACCGGGATGACGCGATCTTTGGCACGCGAATTGGGGCCGCAAAAAATTCGTATCAATGCGCTGGCTCCCGGATGGGTTTTGACGCAAAAGCAACTTGATATGTGGGCGACGCCGGATGACCTGGCAGCGCATTTGGAGCGCCAGTGCCTGAAAGAACACCTGACGCCCGAAGACATGATCGCACCGACATTGTTCCTGGCCTCGGGTGCCAGCCGCGCGATGACCGGACAGTGCATGGCCGTCGATGGCGGCGTTGTAGTAACGGGGTAAGGCCATGAATGCAGAGTGGATAGCCGTCGACTGGGGAACATCCCAACTGCGGGCCTGGGCCATGCAGGGCGACACCGTACTGGTGCAATCCCAGTCTGATCGGGGAATGGCTCGGCTGAGCAGAGATGCGTTTCAATCTGCCTTGCTTGACCTGATCGCCGACTGGTTGGGTCCTGAACCTGTCGACGTTGTGGCCTGCGGTATGGTCGGTGCGCGGCAAGGTTGGGTCGAAGCCCCATATTCGGCCGTCCCGTCAGCACCGCTGTCGGATGCGCCTATACGGGTACCCGGTACCGATGCCCGGATACGCGCATTCGTGGTGCCCGGTCTTAAACAGAACGCACCGCCAGACGTTATGCGCGGTGAGGAAACTCAAATATCTGGCTTTCTGGCAACCCGTCCGAACTGGGACGGGGTTATCTGCCTGCCCGGGACGCATTCAAAATGGGTTCAGATCAGCGCAGGAGAAGTCGTGAGCTTTCGAACGTTCATGACGGGTGAGATGTTTGAACTGCTCTCCGAGCAATCAGTGCTCAAGCATTCGGTCGGTGACGGCTGGGACGCCGACGCCTTCGCAGAAGCTACGGCAGACGCGTTGTCCAAACCCGAACAATTGGCTGCGCGTCTGTTCGGACTGCGAGCGGCGGATTTGTTGCACAATCAGGACAAGGAGACAGCCCGAGCCAAGTTATCCGGGCTTTTGATCGGGGCCGAGTTGGGCGCAACACGCCCTTACTGGTTGGGGCAGCAGCTGGCAATCATCGGCGCCGAAGGGATGTCCCAAATCTACGCACGTGCGCTGCAACTACAGGGCGCTTTCGTGGACACAGCTAACGCAACACAATGCACATTGGCAGGTCTGGCACAGGCCCGCAAACTAACGAGGCAAACCGCATGAGCCGCCCCATAATCGCCATTCTGCGTGGCTTGCAACCGGCAGAAGCCGTCAATGTAGGCCATGCTCTGATCGAATCCGGTATCGACAAGATCGAGGTGCCGTTGAATTCGCCTGACCCGCTGAACAGCATTGAATCGTTGGCCAGCTCATTCGGCGATCAAGCATTGATCGGCGCTGGCACGGTTCTGACCCCCAAGCAGGTAGAGGCCGTTTCGCAAGTTGGCGGAAAACTGATCGTTTCCCCGAATTATGACGCCGAGGTCATATTGCGCTCTGTCGCGCTTAACATGCAAAGCTGGCCGGGCGTCTATACCCCGACCGAGGCGTTTGCCGCGCTTAAGGCTGGCGCGACGGGATTGAAATTGTTCCCGGGTGTCACCGCCGGACCAAGTGGTTTGGCCGCACTGCGACCTGTATTGCCATCGGGTACTTTGGTCTATGCCGTTGGTGGCGCTGGACCTGAGAACTTCGCCGAATGGATCAAGGCTGGGGCAGACGGGTTTGGCATCGGATCGGCCCTGTTCAAACCGGGGATGTCCGTCGCGGAAATTGCCGGTCAGGCCAAGCGGATCGTCGCTGCCTATGACGAGGCTGCTGGATGACCTTTGTTTTTGATGATCGCCCTTGTGAGCTTGGCGAAGGACCCCTGTGGCATCCTGAACGCAAGCAACTGTACTGGTTTGACATCATCAACAAACGTTTGATGACGCAGACCGGGGATGAGCAACACAGCTGGCAGTTTTCGGAACATGTCTCAGCAGCAGGTTGGGTTGACCGGGATACAATAGTGATGGCCTCGGAAACCGGTCTGTGGCGGTTTGGTTTGAACAGTGGTCAAAAAGACCTGATCGTCTCGCTTGAGGCGAACAACCCGGTCACCCGCTCCAATGACGGGCGCGCAGACCCGTGGGGCGGGTTCTGGATTGGGACGATGGGTAAAAACGCCGAACAAGAGGCGGGCGCGATCTATCGGTACTGGCAGGGCGAACTACGCCTGCTTGTGCCCGAGGTCACAATCTCGAACGCGATCTGTTTTTCCTCAGACAGGTCCTGCGTCTATTACACAGATACAGTCACACGACAGGTTAGGCGCTGCTCGCTGGAGCCTGAGACGGGGTGGCCCGAAGGCAATAGCACGGTGTTTCTCGATTTGCGCGCTGATGACCTTTTTCCCGATGGCGCTGTGGTCGACGCAGAAGGCAATATCTGGATCGCCCAATGGGGGGCAAACCGTGTCGCTTGCTATGACCCGAACGGGCGGTTTCTGCATGCCGTTTCGTTTCAGGCCGCACATACATCTTGTCCCGCCTTTGGCGGCGACGATCTGACAACGCTGTTTTGCACCACTGCCCGTCAGGGGTTGGACGCAGACACTGTTGAAACACAACCAACCAATGGCATGACCTTTGGCGCATTGGACGCGGGCACAGGCCAGGCAGAACACAGAGTCCTTCTATGAAACCAGAACTTGGTGTTTGCTATTACCCGGAACATTGGCCCGAGGCCATGTGGGCCGAAGACGCGGCTCGAATGGTTGAAACTGGCATAAGCTGGGTCCGGATCGGTGAGTTTGCCTGGAGCCGAATGGAGCCGGTTCCTGGCGATCTGCAGTTGGATTGGCTGGACCGTGCAATCGAAACGCTTGGGGCGGCTGGGCTCAAGGTTGTGCTGGGGACGCCCACTGCGACGCCTCCGCGGTGGATGCTTGAGAAACACCCAGACATGCTGGCAGTGGATGTTCTGGGGAATACACGAAAATTCGGCTCACGCAGGCATTATTGTTTTAGCCACCCGGGTTATGTCCAGGAATCCGTCCGCATTGCCCGGATCATGGGCGAGCGCTATGGACGAAACCCGCATATTGCGGCATGGCAAATCGACAATGAATATGGCTGTCACGATACGACCGTCAGCTACGGCCTCGCCGCTCTGCATGCCTTTCGGCATTGGCTAAAGGATCAATACGGCAGCATTGACGCACTAAACGAGGCATGGGGCAACATATTCTGGGCGATGGAGTATCGTGATTTCGACCAGATTGATCTGCCCAATATGACAGTGACCGAACCCAACCCGGCGCATGTTCTGGCGTTCCGGCGTTTCAGTTCGGATCAGGTCGTTGCGTATAACAAAGCCCAGGCAGATGTACTGCGCGCTTTGACCGATGCGCCTTTGTTGCACAACTATATGGGCCGAGTGCTGGATTTCGACCATTTCAAGGTTGGCGAAGATCTGGATATCGCCACATGGGACAGCTATCCAATCGGCTTCCTCTCTGACCGGCTTGAAGCGGATGAAACGCACAAAACCGCCTTTCTTCAGCAGGGCGACCCGGACATGCAGGCTTTTCATCATGACCTGTATCGCGCGGTCGGGCGTGGGCGTTGGTGGGTGATGGAGCAGCAACCCGGCCCGGTGAATTGGGCACCATACAATCCGGTGCCACTACCCGGAATGGTTAAGCTTTGGTCACTTGAGGCAGTGGCGCACGGGGCAGAGGTCGTCAGCTATTTCCGCTGGCGGCAGGCGCCGTTTGCGCAAGAGCAAATGCATGCGGGGCTGCTGACACCCAACAACCACCCTGCCCCGGCCCTGACCGAGGCAAAGCAGACTTCGGACGCGTTGTCAGAAATAGGCAACGTTGTGCAGACACAGGCCCAGGTGGCCATCCTGTTCGACTACGCCTCGGATTGGGCTTGGTCGACACAGCCTCAGGGCGCTGGATTTGACTATTTTCGTCTGGTTTTCTCGGCGTATCGCGCCTTGCGGCGGGCGGGCTTGTCTGTGGACTTCGTGTCCTCAACCAACATTCCGCGTGTTGGCTACAAGTTCATCCTTGCTCCGGGGATAGCCACCGTGAGCGACAATTTGGAACGTCAATTGGTGGAGGCCTGTGATCTGCTCATCATGGGTCCACGCAGCGGGGCGATCACACATGATTTCCAGATTCCCCGGGCACGACCCGGTCTGAACGGTCTGAAATGCGACGTCAATTTGGTCGAGACACTGCCGCCTAACATCCGCCGTGGCGTTGAAGGCGGCGGAGCGGTGCAACATTGGATCGACAGGGTTTCGGGGGCTGCCCCCAATTTGCTGACATTTGCAGATGGCACCCCTGCGCTTTTGGGTGAAAATCGTCTTTGGTATCTGGCAGGTTTCCCGGATGACACATTGTGGGACCGGGTCGTTGAAATGGCCGCGCGCAAAACCGAGGTGACCCTATATCCGATGCCCAAAGGGTTGCGCCGTCGCGAGACGGCCACGCATGTTTTCCTGATAAACTACAATGCGCAACCGGTCGCATGGAACGGTGACGTCGTTGACGCCTGTGACGTTGCTGTCACGCAGAAAGATGCGCCCGAAGAGGAATAACCTCTCCGGACGCACGTTTAGGATTTAACTTCGAAACCTACTGGTCAGTCTGCAGGCTGTTGGGATCGAACACGCCCCCGAAGCCACCGTTGTTTGAAGGCGGAGTTTCAGTATCTGAACTCTCCTCTTCGGCGTCCCCACCAAGAGTATTAGGCGCGAAGACATTGCCAAAACCACTGTTGTTGGATGGTTTCGGTGTGGATTGCTGCGCACCACCTTGTTCGGCTTCTTCGGCCTCACGTTTCTTACGCTGTTCTTCGCGCTGCTTGCGCAGCTCTTGAATGCGTTGTTCCGCTTCCAGGCGTTTCTGCTCTTTCACATTGGCGATGCATTGGCCGGGGTTGTAGGCCGTTGCGGTGCCAACGACAGTGATCGTCGCAGCCGCAAACACAACCAGCAGGACAGCCGCCATGTTGCCAGCAAAGAAGCTGGGCAGCTTAATCTTGCCGGCCAGCTCCTCAACTGTGGCGCTCTTGCGGGCTGCGGCCACCAGTTCCTGACGCTTCAGCTTGGCTTCGTTCAACAAGGCAAAGAACACTGTCAACGCCACGATGATGAAGGCCAGAGCCGAAATGGCGGGTGTAATGCCGTAGCGCACCTTTTGGGCCAGTTCGATCGTAAGCGTCGGGTATTCACCAAAGGTGAAAGTGGTCGTGTTGTAGTTCTCGAACGAAGCGAGGAACGCCAGCACAGCAGCCGACGCTATCGCGGGACGCATGAAGGGCAACAGGATCTTGCGGAAAGCCTGAGCATGCGTTGCACCAAGGTCCAACGCCGCTTCGGTCAATGCCACATCGTAACGCTGCAGGCGCGCCACCAGAACCAACATGCAATAGCTTGCAATAAAGGTGGATTGGCCGATTACCGTCAGGAAGATACCGTTAGACAGGAAGCTATCTGCACCCAGTCCCAGCATCCGGTTGATCCGATCCCAGAACACCAAAGTCGAGATGCCAAGAACAACACCCGGGATCAGGATCGGAGCGATTATGATCGTATAGTAGGTCGCCCGCAACTTAGGCCAGATCTGGGTCAGCATCAGCGCACCGGCCAGACCCATCGCCACCGACAGAATAACCGTTCCGGCACCAATGATCAGCGAGTTCTTGATGCCGTTCAGGATACGCTGATCCTGAAACAGCTCGCCGAACCACTGGAAGGTCAGACACTCCCACGGCGTCATCCGTGGGAAGGCCGAGGAATTGAAGGCCGTGACCGACATGATTACCAGTGGGCCCAGCAGGTACAGGAAGAAGATGACCAGATAGACCCAGATGCTTACACGAAGGAAGGAATTATTCATTTCCCGATATCCCCCATGTTCACCTTGAACAGGCGCATCATCGCCAGCACGAACAGGATACAGGTCACCAGAAGAACGATGGCGTAGGCGGCACCCTGCGGCCAGTCATTGTTGTCATTGAATTGCTGGTAAATCAGCTGCGTGAACCACAGGCTGGACGGTCCGCCTAGGATTTGCGGCGCGGCCAGCGCACCGGCACTTAGCATGAACACCATGGTACAGCCCGAGCTGATGCCCGGTTTGGCGTAAGGAATGACCACACGCCAGTGGATCCGCCACCATGGCGCACCTAGATCGCGCGCAGCCTCGATCTGGTTTTTGTCCAGACTTTCGATCACGTTGTACATCGGGAAGATCATCAGCAGGATGTAAGCGTAACCCAGACCGGCATAGAGCGCGATGTCATTGCGAATAAAGTCAAATGGCGTATCCCAGATGCCCAGCCCCACGAACAGGGTATTCAAAACACCGGTCTCACCAAAGATTATCCGCAGGGCAAAGGCTCGCAAAATCTCGTTGATCCAGTATGGGATGATCAGCATGATCGCGAAGATGCGAATGTGGTTGCCTTTGGACTGACCCAGATAATAGGCAATCGGATAGCAGAGGATCAGGTTGAAGATCGTCACACAGACCGCGGCCAGCAGCGTGCGGAAAAAGACCCTCAGGTCGACTGCATTATAGGACTGACTACCGCCTTCAGGGCCATAGATCAGGTATTTGTAGTTCTCCAGCGTATAGACGTCCTTGGGTCCGCCAATCTCGGGCGGTGGCAGGTTCGGACGGAAGGAAAAATCCAGCATCGACAGCTGGGGCAGAATGATCAGGCCAATGGTCCAGAACAGGACAAGACCCAATATTGCGGCGCCCATGCCGATGCCGTTTCGGTTAAAGAATTCTTTCAGGAAGCCTGGCATAGTCGGCCCCCTTATTCCGCGGCCAATTCACCCGCCGGAACCAGAACCGCATTGCGGGTCTCATATTCCAACGTGATGTTTTGGCCTGTGTGGTCATCGAAGGATTGGCCGAGGTTTGGCAAGGACACCTTTATCTCTTTTCCGCCGTCACCTTCGGTAAAGATGTTAAAGACGTTACCTTCGAATTCTTCGTGGTTCACCCGCGCGGTGACAAAGTGATCGCCTGACGCACCATCGGAGGCGATCGCAAAAGCCTCGGGGCGAATGAACATCATGGCGTCATCACCCACTGCCAGCTTTCCTTGGTTGGCGGTCGAGATGCGTGCAACCAATTCACCAGACCGGTTCGTTGAAATCAGCGCTTCGTTCCCCATAATCTGTTTAATTTTGCCGCGGAATACGTTGTTTTCACCTACGAAAGAGGCCGCGAATGCAGTGTTGGGATCATTATAAATGGTCTTGCCATCAGCGATTTGATCGATCACACCAGCCCGCATGACCGCGATATTGTCTGACATGGTCAGGGCTTCGCCCTGGTCGTGGGTGATATAGATGAAGGTGATGCCGACGCGTTTTTGAATCTCACGCAGCTCGGTGCGCATATGCTGGCGCAATTTGAGGTCGAGCGCGGACAACGGTTCATCCAGCAACAGTACATCCGGTTCCGCACATAGCGCGCGAGCGATGGCAACCCGTTGGCGCTGACCACCGGACAGCTCGCTTGGCAGTTTGTCACCCTGGTCGGGCAGCGCGATCATGTCCAGCAGCTCATCGGCACGTTTTCGGCGCTCTTTGGCGCTTGCGCCGCTGATCTCCAATGAGAAGGTGATATTTTCCCACACTTTCATCAGCGGGAACAACGCGAGGTTCTGAAAAATCAAGGCGGTCGGGCGTTTGTTCGGGCCGATGCCCCGCATATCCTTGCCACCGATCAGAACTTTGCCTTCGCTTGGTTCCAGAAAGCCCGAAACGGCCCGCAGGATCGTTGTTTTGCCGCACCCCGAGGGACCGAGAAACGAAAAGAAATCGCCCCCGTTGATGTTCACGTTTGCATCCCTCACGGCAACAAAATCACCGAAACGGATCCACAGGTTCTCAAGATCTACACCGACCCCTGCACTCATTTTTGGTATCTCCGTCAGGTGCGGTCCGTGACCACACCGAAATAGCGTCCGTCACGCCATTGTGGCATGCGGGTTGATAGCCCTCCGCACAGTGGCGGAGGGCACCTTGTCAAAGCAATCAGGCGCTTTTGAACTTGTTGACGAACTCGGTCCGAGTTTCGGCATACCACGGAGCCTCAGCAGGCCATGGGTTCAGGTTTGCCAGCGAGTCGCCCGGATAGGCCTCGGCGAAGTTCTTCTTGTAAGTGTCGCCCGCATATTGGTCGGCACCCAGAACTGGCGAGTTGTAGCCATGGCTATCGATGGCGACACCAGCAGGCTTGGCCTGATAGGCAAAATCGATGAAGGCATAAACCTGATCGATGTTCTGCGCACCGGTCGGCATCGACATACCGTCGACCCATGCCATCGCACCTTCGACCGGAGCCTGATAGTGCACCGGCTCACCAGCCGATTTCAGCGCCAGCGGCGGACCATCCCAGGTCTGGCCAACAATGACGCCTTCGTTCAACAGGCCGTTTTTCTGGGTGTCGGCATCGTTCCAGATCAGCTTGATCCGGTTCTTCCGCTCGACGCACCAGTCGGTGATCTGACCCCAGACCTTGCGCATGGTGTCTTCGTCGCCGTACGCGGCCCACACAGAGCCAGGCTCCATCTCTCCGGAGGCTTCCATATACAGACCGGCACCCAGCATCATCGAGTGCGCGCGGCCCATGGTCTTGCCTGCGTTTGCTTCGGACCAGACGTCCCCATAAGACGGGGCGTCGCCCTCGGGCAGCCACAGGTCGGTGCGGTAGGCAATGCCTTCTGTACCCCAGATATGCGGCAGCCAGTGCACGCCACTGTCAGCAAAGTTCCAGGCGTCGGTGCCGATCTGCGCCATCGCGGGGTTCACCAGATCAATCGGAACCTTGTTCATATCGAAGGGCTGCAACAGTTCCAGAGGCCCCCACTGCAGCGAGCGGTTGTTCGTCGGTGATACGATGTCAAAGCCTTGGCCCTTGGTGGCCTTCATCTTGTTGATGATTTCTTCGTTCGACCCGATACCGGTATAGTTCACCTTGATTCCGGTCAGAGTTTCAAACTCTTGCAGGAATGCTGGCGGCAGATAGTCCGACCACATCAGAATGTTGATTTCACCCGAAGATGCCAGCGCGCTTTTGCTGTAAAGCGGTGCTGCCAGTGCTGCTGCGCCCGCGCCTTTCAGGACCGAGCGTCTGGAAACGGTTTTCCGTTCAGCCATATTTTAGTTCTCCCGTTATTGGACTGTGTTGTTTTGTTATTATGGGTGCCACGCTAGAACTTTGCGGGGGCATTGTCAGGCCAAAAGTGACGGATTGGGAATTTCGTATGTCCAGATTGCGATTTAATCTAGCAAATATGGCTAGTTACCCCCTAGGACCGCAGTCACATATTGAGACCGAAGTAGCCTATTTCTGCAACGTTTCTTAAGAAAATGACACAGCTGCCCGTTCGGCCCGGGACCAGATTTTGGGCCGCAATCCAATAGGGGAAAAGCGGGTTCTGTTATGCCAGGCCGAAAGAAATCACGCCAAAAACAGTCGTAAACAGCATGCTTTTGGCAACGCAAACAGATCCCGGGACTTGCTGCAGTGGGGCGCAGACAACGTTCCAAGCCGTATGAAAAGGGGCATTCGCGTACTGCATCGCACCCGTCGATCCATCAGGTTTGGGTTACAGTTATTTTCTCATAGACAGGCCCAGGTGAAAAAGGTGAACCTTGCCCGGATCTGCTGAAACGGCAACCGTTTGGCCCCGCATGTTTTTTTGGACGCCCGGCAGTTTTGCGATTGTGGCGTCCTCCCCGTCTTTTGCCGCAAAATACAGCAGTGTGACTTCGCCAAGGGCTTCGGTAAAATCCACAATCCCTTCCATAATCGGATTGCTTTCAACGGGGTGAAAGTCTTCGGGGCGCACTCCGATATTTACCTGTTTACCCTCGTCAGCTGCATCGGTTGGGATGCTGGTCACCGCCGTCCCACCACCATCCAGTTTTACGACGGTGCGCTCACCAGCCTGCGTGATGACCCCCGGCAAAAGGTTCATTGCGGGCGAGCCAATGAACTGGGCGACAAATTCATTGTCAGGCGTTTCATATAGTTCGAGAGGGGTGCCAACCTGTGCGATCCCCTTGTTGGCCAGAACGACAATCCGGGTGGCCAATGTCATTGCCTCGACCTGATCGTGGGTGACGTAGACCATCGTGCTATCCGGCATCGCCTCTTTCAGGCGTGCGATTTCGATGCGGGTCGCGACGCGCAGCGCCGCATCAAGATTGGAAAGAGGCTCATCAAACAGATAGACTTTGGGGTCGCGCACGATCGCCCGGCCGATTGCAACCCGTTGCCGCTGACCACCAGAAAGGGCCTTGGGAAGGCGGTCCAGAAACGGTTCCAACTGTAGGATACGAGCTGCGCGGTCTACCGCTGCGTCGACCTCGTCCGATGGCATTTTGGCTATCTTCAATGCAAAGGCCATATTCTCGCGCACCGTCATGTGCGGATACAGGGCATAGCTTTGGAAAACCATCGCAATGCCCCGTTGCGCGGGCGGTACGTCGTTCATCACCTGACCTTCGATCTCAAGCGTTCCGCCCGAAATCTTCTCTAGTCCCGCAATCATACGCAGCAACGTAGATTTTCCACAGCCAGAGGGCCCGACAAAAACGATCAGTTCACCGCGTTCGATGTCCAAGTTGATGTTTTTGAGCACATCGACGTTGCCATAGGTCTTTGCCACATCCGTGAGATTGAGTTCCGACATGGCTTACTCCTTTTCGCGCATCATCAAACAGAATTGAGCCGCGTCGAGGGTGATTGTCCCCGCCCCTTCGACGCCGCCCAACTCTTGCCCGATTGCCTGCCAGTTACCGTCGGGCAGTGTGATTTCCGCGCTGTCAGATCCAAGATTGAATGCGCAGAATATCTGTTGGACATTGTCCTCACGCAGGAAGGCAAGGATCGGTCCAGACTGCGCCATCTCGCGCTGTTGGCCTGACATCAATGCGGAATGCGCGTGGCGTAGCGCAATGGCACGGCGATAATGTTGCAGCATGGAGTTTGGGTCTTGCTCTAATCTGTCTACTGCACGCTCGGCCTGCGTTTGGCTGACTGGCAACCAGGGGGCTCCAGTACTGAACCCGGACTGTTCGTCCTGCGCAGCCCAAACCATCGGAGTGCGACAGCCATCACGGCCCTTGAACTCCGGCCAGAATTCTATACCGTAAGGGTCCTGCAGATGTTCAAACGGTACGTCCGCCTCGGGCAGACCAAGCTCTTCTCCTTGATACAAGCACGCTGACCCACGCAGGCACATCATCAGCACCGCGTGCTGACGGATGGCCGCATCGTCCAGCGCCCACCGTGTCGCGTGGCGCTGAACATCGTGGTTCGAGAACGCCCAGCAAGGCCATGCATCGCCAGCCTTTTCTTCCAACTGATCAAACACCTGCTTGGCGTACGCGGCGGTTAAAGCGCGTTTTTCGAGAAACTCAAAAGCATAACACATATGCATGCGTTTATCGCCGCTGGTGTACTCGCCCATGATCTCAAGACCGCGCTGCGCGTCGCCAACCTCGCCCAAACAAGCGCGGCCTTCGTATTCGTCCGTTAGTGCACGCAACCGCTCGAGGAAGGCGATGTTTTCCGGCTGGCTTTTGGAATGAAGGTGATCCTGATGGTTATAGGGGTTCACCATCGGCGCGATCGAGGCATTGCGCTGATCCATCGGCAGGCCAGGGTTGTCGCGCAGTTGTTTGTCGTGGAAATAGAAGTTGATCGTGTCCAGACGGAAACCATCAACGCCCAAGTCCAGCCAGAACCGTGCAACATCCAGCAATGCATCCTGCACGTCCGGGCAATGGAAGTTCAGATCCGGCTGCGACGTCAGAAAGTTGTGCAGATAATATTGCAGGCGTCGGGAATCCCACTGCCATGCGGACCCACCAAAAATCGACAGCCAGTTGTTTGGCGGCGTGCCGTCGGGCTTGGGATCAGCCCAAACATACCAATCGGACTTGGCATTTTCGCGATTGGATCGGCTCTCCTTGAACCATAGGTGCTGATCCGACGTGTGCGACAACACGAGGTCGATCATCACCTTCAGCCCAACTGAATGCGCCTGATCCAGGAGATACTTAAAGTCCTCCATGCTGCCAAACATCGGATCAACATCACGGTAGTCGCTGACATCGTATCCAAAGTCCTTCATCGGCGATTTGAAGAATGGCGAGATCCAGATGGCATCGACGCCAAGCGAAGCGATGTAACCAAGCCTTTGGGTGATACCCCTGAGGTCTCCGATACCATCGCCGTTGCTGTCTTGAAAGCTGCGCGGATAGATCTGGTATATCACTCCGCCCCGCCACCAATCGGCGGACGCTTTGGTTGCTTTATGTAGTTCTACGGTGTTCTGCACGTTCATCAGACGCCTCTACTTGACGGACCCGGCCAACAGACCGCGGACCAGATATTTTTGCATTGCGAAGAAAACAATCAGCGGGACGATGATCGAAACAAAGGCCGCTGTGGCAAGGATTTCCCAATTCCCACCGCGCGTGCCTAAAAGCTCAACGATGCGGTTGGTCATGACAGTGGTCTGTCCGGATGCGTCGATCAGGAACACCTTGGCGACCAGCAAGTCATTCCACGTCCAGAGAAACTGGAAGATCGCAAAAGACGCCAACGCTGGAAAGCTGAGCGGCAAGATCAACTTGGTAAAGATCTGAAACTCGGTCGCGCCATCGACCCGCGCGTTTTCGATCAGATCGCGGGGCAGACCCGCCATGTAGTTACGCAAAAGATAAATCGCCAGCGGCAACCCGAACCCGGTGTGTGCCATCCAAACCCCCAGATATCCTTTGCCAATCCCGATATTTAGGTGGAATTTCAGCAACGGGATCAGGGCCAGTTGCAGCGGGACAACCAACAGGCCAACGACAGCCGCAATAATCAAAGCGCGCCCGGGGAAATCCATCCAAGCCAGCGCGTAGGCTGCAAAAGCCGCCACGAGAATCGGAATGATCGTTGCCGGTATCGTCACGGTCAACGTGTTGAAAAATGCGCGTCCCATACTGTCGGTGCTGTCTTCTGCCAGAAGAACCTTGTGATAATTGTCTAAGGTAAACTCAGGCGGCAATTCTGCAGTTACAAAAACACGCGATCCGCGGCTGCCGGTGAACTCGTCCGGGTTCTCCATGCGGTAATTCCCTGCGGCATCTACGGTGATTGTGCCGCCCTTTCGCAGCTCAGCTGTTTCGCCGGGGGCAAAGGCATCAATCGCGCGAGAGCTGATCCCCCATTTTGAGATTGTCGCCTTCGTCCCTTCGTCAAACAGATTGCCTTCGATCACGTACAGCCCGTTTTCGAGTACCTGGGTATCCGGGGCAGCGCTGCGCAGTGTCAGGTTCTGCTCGGACGGAAACAGCGACCGCCACCAGCCGCTGGTTGCGATTTGATCCGCAGTCCGAAAAGACGAGATCAAAAGACCCAGAGTTGGCACAACCCACAGCACCACCAAAAAGAGGACCGAGGCATGGACGACCCAGCGAAGGGCGGGTTTGGTTCCTGCAATATCGCTCATGACCCTACTCCATCTCTTTCCGCGCGTTGCGCACATTCCAGACAAGGATTGGAGCCACTAAGAGCATGATCACCATGGCCGAAGCCGACCCGACGCCCCAGTCGTTGGCGCGGAACAGCTTGTCATACATGTAGTTGGCCAAGACCTGCGTTTCCCACTGGCCATTGGTCATTGCAAAAACGATGTCAAAGACCTTGAGGACGGTGATCGTAATCGTGGTCCAGACGACAAGGATAGTGGTTTTGATCTGCGGCACTTTGATCCGGAAAAATATCTGAAACGGATTAGCCCCATCCAGAATTGCGGCCTCAATCGTTTCCTCGGGGATTCCGCGCAGGGCGGCCGATAGGATAACCATGGCAAAACCGGTTTGGATCCAGATGAGGACAACCATCAGCAAAAAGCTGTTCCAGAACGGTATCGTCAACCAAGTCTGCGGCTCGGTCCCGCCAAAGAAAATATAGAGCGCATTGAGCATGCCAATCTGGTCTTGCTCAGCCGGACGAGTGTCATAGACCAACTTCCAGATAACCGATGCCCCCACGAACGAGATCGCCATTGGCATAAAGATCAGCGACTTGGCGAGATTGCCCCAACGAATGCGGTCAGTCAGCTGTGCCACCAACAGGCCAAAGGCCGTCGACATTGCAGGCACAATGATCAGCCAGAACATGTTGTTGCGCATCGCTTCCCAAAACTTGGGCTCCTTGGCCATCTGGATATAGTTGTCCAGCCCGACCCATTTGTAGCCGCCGCCCGGGACACGATCAGTCAGTGACAGCCGCAGGGTTTCGACAACCGGATAGGCCAGATACAAGCCCAAAGCAGCCAGCGCCGGGAACAGAAACAACCAAGGCCGGATCATGTTCGCGCGGTTGATATTGCGGCCAGCATTTGGCCCTCGAGGCGGGAAAAGAACTCTGTCCAGAAACTGATTGGATAGATAGAAATAGCCCACGCAACCTGACACGCCGATGGCGATGGTCAGCAGGCCTTGAAATGCCGGGTGCATGCCGCTCTCCCTTGCGACGATGGGTTCGGGCAACCCGACAGAGCGGGTTGCCCAATCTCAGACGCTTTAGTCCAGCGCGTCCCACGAGGACTGGATTTCGTCGGCGACGTCCTGGGCAGGTGTTCCGCCCGTATAGTCGACCATTCCAGTCCAGAAGGTGCCTGCACCCACGCCGCCCGGCATCAGGTCGGAACCGTCAAACCGGAAGGTGGTGGCCCCCAGAAGAATGTCGTTCATCTTCTTCAGCGTTGGGTCTGAGAAGACCGAGGTATCGACGCCTTTGTGCGGCGTCAGGAACCCGGTCAGAGCCATCCAGGCTTCGTGCGCCTCGGGCGTTTCCAGGTATTTCATCAGCGCATGCGCGCCTGGGCTGTCATTGGTAATGGCCCAAACTGTGCCGGCCCCAAGGACCGGACTGCCGAGGTCTTTGCCTTCATAGGCCGGGAAGTAGAAGAAGTCAGCATCCTCGCCCACAACCGTACCTTCGGGGAAGAAGGCGGGAATGAACGAGGCCTGACGGTGCATGTAACACTGCGGAGGCGAGCTGAACATACCCTTCGGGCTGTCGCGGAAGTCAGTTGTCGCAACCGCACCGGCTCCGCCGGCCACGTAATCATCGTTGCGCGCAAACGCTCCGAATTCTTCAATCGCGGCGACAACCTTAGGATCGTTAAATTTCAATTCGTTGGCGACCCAGGCGTCATAATCTTCGGGCGGCAACGTGCGCAGCATCATGTCTTCAACCCAGTCAGTCGCTGGCCAACCGGTGGCTCCGCCGGACCCCAGCCCGATGCACCATGGCGTTTCACCATCTGCAACGATCTGATCGGTCAGCGCCTTCAGTTCTTCCATTGTGGTCGGGATTTCATAGCCGGCGTCTTCGAAGTTCTCCGGCACAAACCAAACCAGCGACTTCACGTCGACCTTGTAGAAAAACCCATACAGATGGTCCTGCCCGTCCGGGCCCTGATAGGTTCCCAGATCCACCCACGACTGACCGGCCGCATAGTTGTCGCGAATCCAATCCGCAGTTCCTTCACTCAGGGGCGTCAGGAATCCCGCCTTGGCCATATCTGATGCCAGACCGGGTTGGGGAAACACTGCCACGTTGGGCGCCGATCCGGCTTCGGCATCAATTCTGATCTGCTGCTCAAAGCTGTCCGAGCCGACATAGCTGTACTCATGCCCGGTCGCTGCGGCAAAGCCGTCCAAAACCTTTTCGACATTTTCCTGATCAGGCCCCAGCCACGGACCGAACACGGTGACCTTGTCGGCATACGCCGCGCCCGCCATCAGGGCGAACGTGGCCGCGCCTGCATAAAGCGAGTGTTTCATGAAGTTTCCTCCCAACTTTGCTCGCGCCTTTGAGACTCATTTTCAAAGCGCTTTGGATAACGCACTTTATCCGCTAACATTCAATTTTTGTCAATAATCTGTTTACTGTTGCCTATATTATTAATATTCAGGGCAGTGCCAGCAAGATGTGGCAGTCGGGCGGGAAGCGCCCGCAAATCTGAAAATGATCAAATTTGAAGGCGCTTTGAGGCGAAGATGAATCTAAAGCAGCTCTCAGAAATCCTTGGTTTATCTCAAACCACTGTCAGCCGCGCGCTGAATGGTTACCCCGAGGTGAACGAGGATACGCGCCTGCGCGTTCAAGCCGCCGCTGCCAAGCATGGCTATCGGCCGAACAGCCGGGCCAAGGGATTGGCAACAGGGCGCTCGATGGTGATTGGGCACGTGATTCCCTCCTCATCCCAGCATGAAATGGTGAACCCGATTTTTGGTGATTTTGTCGCCGGTGCTGCACGCAAGTATTCGGATCATGGATATGACATGATGTTCACCAATGCAGATGACACCTCGATCGAGGAAGCATATCGCAGTCTTTTCCAGCGTGGCGCGGTCGATGGTATTGTTTTGCAAGGCCCCAAAGTCAACGAGCATCGGATCGAGGTCCTGACCAGAATGGGCGTGCCCTTTATCGTTCATGGCAGATCGACCGGGGTAGACGTGCCCTATGACTGGATCGACGTGAACAACAAAAGTTCGTTCCTGCGCGCCACCCGGTTTCTGATCGACCTTGGGCATCGTCGCATTGCCCTGATCAACGGGCTTGAGGATATGGATTTCGCTCAACGTCGCCGCGAGGGATATCTTGGAGCCCTGCATGAGGCAGGTCTGTCCCCCGACCCGGAATTGATGCGCAGCGCCGAGATGACCGAGGTTTATGGTCACCATGAAACCCGCGATATGCTTCGCCTGGATGACCCCCCTACGGCCATTCTGACAGCCTCTATGATTTCCGCGATCGGTGTGCGCCGTGCACTCAACGAAGCGGGGTTGAAGATGGGCAAGGATGTCTCGGTCATCGCCCATGACGACGATCTTTCCTATCTGAAGAACGGTCAGGACGTACCGATTTTCACCGCTACACGATCGTCTGTACGTAGGGCCGGAGAAATGGCGGCTGAAATGCTGATCGAACGCATTAAATCTCCGGAAGACCCGGTGAAAACTAGATTGCTGGAGGCCGAACTGGTAGTTGGCGGCTCAACCGGCCCCGCCCCAAACAGGTTCTGAAAATGAAATATACACGCTCGGACTTCCCCAAAGATTTTCTCTTTGGTGTCGCAACCTCGGCTTATCAAATCGAAGGACACGCACAGGGCGGCGCAGGAAAAACCCATTGGGATAGCTTTGCGGCCTCACCCGGAAACGTGGTGCGAAACGAAAATGGAGATCTGGCCTGCGATCACTTGAATCGTTTTCCACAGGATTTCGATTTGGTGCGTGATGCTGGTTTTGATAGCTACAGATTCTCGACCAGCTGGGCGCGCGTTTTACCCGAAGGGCGTGGCCCGGTAAATCAGGCAGGCCTAGACTATTACGACCGGCTCGCCGATGCGCTGCTGGAACGCGGCATTCGGCCCTGTGCGACCCTTTATCATTGGGAATTGCCTTCTCCGCTTGCTGATCTGGGCGGCTGGCGTAACCGGGATATCGCAAGCTGGTTTGCCGACTTTGCCGAGGTCATCATGGGCCGCATCGGCGACCGCATGTACAGTGTAGCGCCAATCAATGAGCCGTGGTGTGTCAGCTGGCTGAGCCATTTTGAAGGCCACCATGCACCCGGAATGCGCGACATTCGCGCGACGGCACGGGCCATGCATCATGTTCTGCTGGCTCATGGCCGCGCCATTGAGGCGATGCGTGGTCTGGGCATGTCAAACCTGGGCGCTGTGTTCAATCTGGAATGGGCCGAACCTGCCGATGACAGCCCCGCTGCGCGCAAGGCGGCTGACCTTTATGACGGGATTTACAACCGGTTTTTCCTAGGTGGTGTGTTCAAAAAAGCCTATCCGCAAAACGTTCTAGACGGGTTGGAACCTCATCTTCCATCCGGCTGGCAAGACGACTTTGACACCATTGGTGCACCCGTTGATTGGTGCGGTCTGAACTACTATACCCGCAAACTGATCGCGCCTGCCGATACCGCATGGCCAAGCGTGGAAGAAGTACCCGGCCCGCTTCCCAAAACACAGATGGGGTGGGAGATTGAACCCGATGCCCTGACGCGCTTTCTGACCCGTACGGTGCGCGATTATACCGGCGACTTGCCGATTTATGTCACCGAAAACGGCATGGCGAGCCCGGAACGCCAGCAAGATGACGACCGCATTGACTACCTCAACAAACACCTTGGTGCCGTTCAAAACGCGCTGGACGACGGCGTTCCAGTCAGGGGCTATTTTATCTGGTCCTTGTTGGATAACTACGAGTGGTCCTTTGGCTATGAAAAGCGGTTCGGGTTGGTTGATGTAGATTTCGATACGCTCGAACGGACGCCAAAAGCCTCGTACAACGCGCTGAAATCGGCCTTGTCCGGTGGGCCTGTTTCTCTGCCGATGGCTCAGCCTGCCGGAACAATGCACGAGCACTGGAATCTTGTCGCGGACATCGGTGGCACAAACACACGACTGGGTGTCATCTCGAACGGACAACTGACGGACCTTCGCAAATACCCAACCGGGTCGTTGCCAGAGCTTCTGGATGCGTTTCACAGCCTGCGCGACGAGATTGGCACCGATCCACGCGCCGTCGTCGCGGCCGGAGCAGGTCCGGTCAAAGACGGGACAATCCGCCTGACAAATGCGCATCTTGATTTGTCCGAACGCGACATCGGCAAGGCAACCGGCGCGCAGCATACCTTTGTTATCAACGACTTCACCGCTGCTGCCTGGTCGGTCGCCGAAATCACCGGTGACCATGTCGAGGTCCTGCAAGGGGCTGAGACACCACCGGCCGGAACGCGGCTGGTTGTGGGCCCCGGCACTGGCCTTGGCGTCGGCGCATTGCTGTATTCCCAAGGGCGATACCATACCGCGTCGGGTGAAGGAGGCCATATCGGGCTGTCCCCACGCTACGAGGATGAGGTCGAAATCTTCAAGGCCGCGCGCCATATCGCGCCCGAATGCTTCTTTGATGACAGCCTAGTGCTCGAAGCGGAAATGTTCCTCAGCGGAACCGGCCTTCCCATTCTGTACCGAGCCGCCAGCATGGCCGCTGGACAGACCGATGCACCAAATCGCAGTGCCAAGGATATCCTGCAGGATGCGCTGGCGGAATCCGACCCGATTGCGGTCCAAACGGCGCATATGTTTAAAGCGCATCTAGGCGCCATCATGGGCGACTTGGCTGTCGCCTACATGCCGACAGGAGGTGTTTTCCTTGTGGGTGGCGTCGCCGAGAAAAACCGGTGGCTGTTCAAGGATGCGTTCCGGGATGCCTTTAACGCCGGTGGGCGGTTCAGTGACTTGCGGCGTTCAATGAACCTGTATGTGTCCGAGCAGGATGAATTTGGCATTGTTGGCGCTAACAATTTCTGTAAAAGTGCGCTCGCGCGGTAAACTGGCCGCCTGACCCTGTTACAGAAAGGACCACGGCATGATTCTGTGCTGCGGTGAAGCCCTTATCGACATGATCGCCGAGCCGACCGTCTCGGGTTCGCGCGGTTTCGTGCCCCATTCCGGTGGTGCCGTCTTCAACACAGCCATTGCTTTGGGTCGGCTGGGCGCGCCGGCGGGTCTGTTGACAGGCTTATCGACAGATATGTTCGGACAGCAACTGGCAGACGCGCTGCAAGCCAGCCATGTGGAAGCAAGCCATGTGATCCAATCGGATCGCCCCACGACACTGGCCTTTGTGCAGCTAGTGGACGGCCACGCCACCTACAGCTTTGTCGACGAAAACTCGGCTGGGCGCATGTTGATGCCTGAGGACATGCCAAAACAGCTGCCTACTGTATCCGCCTTGTATTTTGGTGGGATCAGTCTTGCAAGTGAACCGTGCGCGGACGCCTACGCAGCCCTGCTAGAGCGTCACGGATCAGATCGGGCGGTCATGCTGGACCCAAACATCCGACCCGGGTTTATCAAGGATCAATTACGGTATCGTACACGATTGAACCGTATGATCGCTCAATCTGACATCGTGAAAGTCTCGGACGAAGACTTGGACTGGATTGTTCCGGGCCCTGAAACACTGGCCGAGAAAGTCCCACTACTCCTGCAAGCAGGACCTTCCGTGGTTATCGTAACGCGCGGCAGTGATGGGGCGTCGGGATATCTGGCGGACAGGTCCGAAACTTCGGTGCCTGTCAAAGCGGTCGAGGTGGTCGATACGGTGGGTGCCGGTGACACGTTCAACGCCGGCGTTCTGGCTGAGTTGGACCGTGCAGGTCGATTGACCAAGGCCAATCTGCGGACGTTAGGCCCGGACGACTTGCGCGCGGCGTTAGCCAAGGGCGCAGACGTCGCCGCCATCACCGTTTCCCGCGCTGGCGCAAACCCGCCCTGGGCGCATGAACTTTGACCCCCTGAGGGACCGAGATGAAAAGATCAGATATCAACGACATTAAAACCGAAGCCGAAGCCTTCATACGCTCGTTCGGGGCCGTCCTGCCCCCGTTTGCCAACTGGTCGCCGGAACAAATGCGCAGCGCACAGGCACAAGGCATCCGTGACCGCGGCCTCGGGTGGGATATTACCGACTATGGTCAAGGCCGGTTTGATGAGCTCGGCCTGTTCCTTTTTACCCTGCGCAATGGCGATGTGCAGGATCTGAACAAAGGTCGCGGGATGCTTTACGCAGAAAAGCTTTTGGTTTCTCGGGACAAACAACTCTCCCCGATGCATCGCCACATCATCAAGGCCGAAGACATCATCAACCGGGGCGGCGGCGATCTGGTCATGGAGATTTATGCCTCGGACCCTGAAGGCGGTATCGACCGAGATAACCCGGCGGTTGTTCCCAGTGACAACTGCCCTGTCACCATCCAACCTGGTGAGTTGCTGCGGCTGAAACCCGGTCAGAGTGTAACCCTGATGCCGGGTATCTGGCACGCATTCTGGGCGGAACAGGGCGACTGCCTGATTGGCGAAGTGTCAACTGTCAACGATGACCGGACCGATAATGTGTTCGAGGATCCCATTCCGCGCTTTGCAACGATTGAAGAAAACACAAAGCCCGATTTCTTGCTGGTATCGGACTATTGATAAACGGATAGCGCGTGCGCAGGCTTGATCACATCCGGGCCGGGTGCTGATCGCTGCATCGGGATAACACCCTTTCCCGAATTCAAAAAATCGAATTAACATGGCCCTCGACAAAGGAAAAAGTCGCGAGCCTGATTTTTGCGCGACCATCGAAGGACCCAAGTGATGGTAACCAAAGCACAGCTAGAAGCCGAAGTCGCAGAGTTGCGGCGTCAATTGGCCGAACAATCCAGCGCACGAGAAGGCACCTCAGATTCGAACAGCGGCAAACAAGCTGATCCGCACAAATCGATGACGGACGGAATTGTCGAAAGCTTGGATGAGTGGTCAACGCAACTAGAAGAAGTCATGACAGAGCTTGAGGAGTTTCCACATAAAAGGCCGATCCTATTCGCCCTTGGGATTTTCACACTTGGCTATCTTCTAGGCCGTTCCCGGTAGGAGCCCGAACATGAACCGCATTTCACGCAACATTTCGATCATCCTGCGAGCCGAGCGTCTTATTGCTCAAAGGCAACTGTCCGTCGCGGCAAAACGCACAGGCTTTTACGCTGCTGCCGGGTTAGCCGTTGGGCTTGCAGTAATCATGCTGAACGTCGCCGGGTTCTTTTGGCTGTCCGAGACCATGTCAAAGTCTCTGGCCGCGATCATAGTGGCCGGGGTGAACCTTGTTCTGGCCGTGATCCTCGCACTGGTCGCAAATTCCATGACCGCCGAAAGTGACACTTCGGCTGCCGTCGAATTGCGGGATATGGCGCTGTACGACATCGAGGACGAAGTCCGGGACAACTTCGCCGAAGCGCGCAACACAATCGTCGGCCTAAAGCGCGATCCGATCGGGATGCTGTCACCCGATATTATCAGCACGGTTCTAGGCGTTCTGCTCAGATACGCGCGGCGTGGAAAAAACAAACCGGATTAGGAGTTATTCTGCCATTCTGGCCGCTGCACGCGCGATCACCATCTCTTCGTTCGTGGGAATAGCCAGAATACGTACCCGGCTGAAATCAGTGGACAGAACCGTAGCGTTGTCGGCATTTTGGTTCGGATCCATATCAATGCCGATCCAGCGCATCCCTTCGCAGACCATCTGACGGATACGGGCGGCATTTTCACCGATGCCGCCGGTAAAGACCAAAGCGTCGATGCCTTCCAGTGCGGCAGACAAGGCGCCCAGTTCACGGCGGATGCGGAAGACATAATACTCAATCGCCTTGCGCGCGTCCGGAGTGTCAGCAGCCAACAGGGTGCGCATGTCCGAGGACATGCCGGACAGGCCAAGCAAGCCGGACTTTCGATAGAGAAGCTCAGCGATTTCGTCTGCCTCCATCCCTTCTTGCTGCATCATGTAAAGCACGACCCCCGGGTCCAATTGCCCGCTGCGGGTGCCCATGGGCAGACCGTCGAGCGCCGAAAATCCCATGGTCGAGGCCACGGCCCGGCCACCCGACACCGCACACATCGACGCGCCATTTCCCAAATGCGCAATGACGACGCGGCCGTCGTACAAACCCGGCGCAATTTCTTTCAGCTTTTGCGAGACGTAGTCATAGCTCAGCCCGTGAAACCCGTATCTGCGAACGCCCTTTTCGTAGAATCTTTGAGGCAATGCGAAGGTATCATTCACCCAAGGGTGTGTCCTGTGAAACGCGGTATCGAAGCACGCAATCTGGGTGGTACCCGGAAAGGCTGCCGCGGCCGCCTTGATACCCGCAAGGCTGTAGGGTTGGTGCAAAGGCGCGAAGGGAATGAAACCGCTTAGCGTATCAAAGACGTGCTCGTCCACCACGACAGGTTCCGAATAGACTGGTCCGCCGTGAACGACGCGGTGGCCCACGGCCCGGACGTAAATGTCCGGCAGGTATTCGCGGGTAAGTTCAAGAAACGCGCTGATGGCCTCGTCATGGGTCTTAGCCCCAGACAGCTGACGGTCGACAGACCGCCCCCCTGCCGATTGGGCCAACAGGCGTGGGGCATCCCCCAACCGCTCGATTTGACCGCGCCAGCGCATACTGGGACGTCGGTCCTCGACCAGTTCGTAAAGCGCGAATTTCAACGAGGACGACCCGGCATTCAGCGCCAAAACATGTTCAGCCATGGATTTTGCCTTCATTCGCAATTGCATGCAGCGCCGCGACAGCACAAGACGCCAGCCGCGAAGCATCATCATCTGCCCGAGATGTCAGGATAATCGGTGCCGCAGCACCTATCACAACGCCGGCAGCCTCGGCATGAGAGATATATGTCAGCTGTTTGGCTACCATGTTGCCGGCTTCGATATTCGGAACAACCAGAATGTCTGCGACCCCCGCGACTGGTGAGGTAATGCCTTTTGTCCGCGCCGCGTTCAGATCAACCGCGTTGTCCATGGCCAAGGGACCATCGACCAGTCCGCCGGTGATCTGTCCACGCTCGGCCATTTTCGACAACAGCGCGGCATCGACAGACGACGGTAAATGCGGGTTGATGGTCTCAACCGCTGATAAGACGCCAACCTTGGGCATCTCGATGCCAATAGAATGCGCAAGATGGATGGCGTTCTGAACGATATCGGCCTTGGTTTCGAGATCCGGTGCGATATTCACCGCCGCATCTGTAACCATGATGGGTCGAGACATGCCTGGCACGTCCATCACGAACACATGCGACAGCCGCCGCCCGGTTCTCAGGCCTTTTTCACGGCGCAGAACGGCGCGTAACAAGACATCTGTGTGCAAGTGACCTTTCATCAGCATCCGGGCCTTACCTTCAACGACAAGCCCGACCGCGCGTTGGGCAGCCACTTCGTGGCCTCGCGCTTCAATGATTTCAGCTCCGGACAAATCGGCCCCAAGCTGGGCGGCAGCGGCGGTGATTTTGTCCGGGTCGCCAACCAAAATCGGAGTAATGATGCCGTTTTCCAACGCGAGTAATGCCCCGCCTAGCGAATTCGGCTCTTCCGGGGCGACGATCGCTGTGGGCATCGGGTCCAGAGGACGTGCCTTTTCCAACAAAGCGTCGAAATGCCGGTGACGCTGAACGATCAGTCCCGGCACCTCGACCGAGTCGAAGGTCAAATGCCGCGACGGTGGCGTGACCTGTACGGTACCGCTTAGGATCAATGCGTTATCCCCGACCCGGCGCACTTCGGCGGAACAGGTCAGATCGCCGTCTTCACGCTTTTCGGTAACAGCCACAAAGGCGGTCAGTTCTTCGCCCGCCATAACCGGAGCATGAAAACTCAGGTCCGCCCGACGTGTTTGCGTACCGGCCCCCGGTAAGATGTTTCCAATGACTGCAGCCACCAGACCCGCGGGCCACAAGGCGGGCGCGACAGCCTCGGGGTGTCCATCTCCATCTCCGTCATAGGCCGCCAGATTCAGCGGGTTGTGATCACCCGAAGCCGAGGCAAACGCGTACAAGTCGTCCACGGTGCACAATCGGGTGACCTGCGCCTTGTCGCCTACCTTCAGTTGAGAATAGGTTCTGTTTTCTTGAATTTTCATCTCGACCGGCTTTGTTTACGAATGCGTGTTCGTCGTTTTAAACATTGGATGTGCGGCCCCTCCGGAACCAGAGCATATCCACCTTTGTCCCTACATTTCTGCGACGCAGCGTAGTCAGATCGTGGGCAAATGACAAATGACCTCTGTGCGTGGGGCGCTGAGTATTATCGCTTGACCCAAAATCGGAACTCGGGCAAGCATCACCCACGATGGTTCCCTATGGTTCGCCAAGGGATGAAAAGGGAATACGGTGAGGTTGCCAACAAGCGCCAAGTCCGTGACTGCCCCCGCAACTGTAAGCGGTGAGCGACGCCAAATACCCACTGACCCCAAATGGGTCGGGAAGGATGGCCAAGCCACGACCCGCAAGTCAGGAGACCTACCATCCGATGTTCAACCAACCCGGGGCGGGGCGTCCTGGAAGGAGGCTTTATGACACGTCTAAGACGTGATGACATGATTGGCACCTTCTGTCCGCGCTTGGCAACAGGCGGAGTGGGCCATGTCGATCAGTCCTGATCACTTCCTTCTGATTTGCGAGACCTGCGAGGGTTCTGACCGGGCGGATTCATTGCGCGCTGCGCTTGCAAGCAAGCTTCCATCCAGTTTTGACATCCAAAGCGTTTCCTGCATGGCCGGTTGCGGTCGTCCCACAGCCGTCGGGTTTCAGGCATTCGACAAAGCGCAGTACCTTTTCGGTGATATCCAATCGGCTGAGGACGTGGATGCTTTGGCCGAATTTGCACATCAATACCTTCGCAGCGCGGATGGGTGGACCAACGCAACGCAGCGCCCGCCTGCCCTTCTTGAAAAGACCCTGGCGCGCCTGCCACGGCTGAAGCTGGAGACAAGCGCATGACCTGCGGAGCTTTCCTTGAGGCGCGCGGGCTGGAGTTTTACGCCCTGAACGGCGACGTACTGCTGCAAAACATCAATTTCGAACTGAATGAAGGGGCCACTCTGGCAATTGCCGGCCCAAACGGTGCGGGTAAGACAACGCTGCTGAATCTTTTGTGCGGCGGCGAAGAGATTGTTCTGGGGGACGTTTTGGTAAAGGGGCGCAGCCTTCGGCAGCTTTCGGCGATGGACCGCGCCCGAATGATCGCCGTGGTCAGTCAGCAGGAATCGCCGGACGGGCGTTTGTTTCTGCGCGACTACGTGGCCCTTGGGCAAATCCCCATCCGCGCCGATCGATCTGCGGCTGAGCACGCCTTGGAATTGGACCGCATCCTGAAGCTGACCGGACTCGTCGCCCTCGCCGACAAGCGGATGGCCGTGTTATCCGGCGGGGAACGCCAGCGCGCTCATATCGCAAGGGCGCTGGCGCAAAACCCGTCGCTTTTGTTCCTGGATGAGCCGACGAACCATCTGGACCCGGACGCCAAGGGACGCATGCTGTCGCTGGTCGCCGAGCTGGGCATTACGGTGGTCATGATCGTCCATGATCTGGTCATGATCCCGGAATTCGCGACCCATGTCGCGTTGATGAAATCCACGCGTCTGACCGGTTTCGGCCCCGTGCACGAAGTGCTGACACCCGAAAGGGTCCGTGAAACGTTTGGTGTCGATTTTCTTAGCTTTCAGCACGAAGGCCGCATGATCCCGGCACTGGATATCCGAAGAACCACTACCTCAAACTAGGAAAAATAACATGAACAAAACTCTCTGGTGCGCTGCACTGATCACTGGCATTGCAAGTGCCGCAACAGCGCGCGAGATCACCGTCGACAATTGCGGCGAGCCGCTGGTGTTTGAAACTCAGCCCGAGCGGCTGGTCGTACACGACATGAACATGACCGACATGGCCTTTGCGCTGGGTTTGCAGGACAAGGTCGTTGGCCTGACGGGCATCACTGGCTGGTACAAAACCAGCCCCGAGTTTGACACACTGCGCGGCGACATCCCGGAACTTGCGCCTAAGTACCCGACAGTTGAAAATCTGGTCGCTGTCGAACCCGACCTTTTCTTTGCGGGCTGGTACTATGGGATGAAGCCGGGCGGTGACGTGACCCCCGACACGCTTGCGCCGTTTGGCATCAAAACGATGATCCTGACGGAAAGCTGCGTACACCTGGATAAGGATCGTCCCGAAGCCAGCATGGATTTGCTGTTCACCGACGTCCTTCGCTTGGGCAAAGTAATGCACGTTGAAGACAAGGCAGAAGAGCTGGTTTCCGGCTGGAAAGAGGAACTGTCCGCGATTCAAACACAGACAGCCGACCTGCCGAAGCCCCGCGTTTTCCTGCTGGACGGTCCCGCCGATGCCCCGTTTACGGCTGGTAAGTTTGCCATTCCTGACGCGATGATTGCTGCCGCTGGCGGCGAGAACGTCACCCATGACATGGACACCAGCTGGGGACGTTCCTCGTGGGAGGCTGTTGCCGCTTCGAACCCGGAATTCCTGGTTTTACTTGATTATCAAACTGGAAATGGCGCCGCAGATACCTTCAAGTTCCTGCAGGACCATCCCGTGATGTCTCAGACGGATGCGGTCAAGAACGAACGCTGGATTGGTCTGCGCTACGAGGAACTGACACCCGGACCGGCAAATATCGAAGCAATTTCGAAAATGGCCAAAGCCATGCACCCGGGCCTGAACTGATATGGGCCGACTTGGCCTTACACTCTTGCTGGGGGCGGCTGTATTGGCCGCCCTTTTGCTAACCTCGACGGTCTACGGGACCACATCCATTCCAGCCTCTGACGCACTGGCCGGTGTCTTGTTGGGCACGGGAATAGTGGAAGGGGACATGTCTCCGCTCCACCGCATCGTGTTTGACCTGCGCTTACCACGCGCGCTGTTTGCCGCCGTGATCGGTGCCGGGCTGGGCATCGTCGGCGTTGTCCTGCAAACCACCACACGCAACGATCTGGCGGACCCGTTTCTGTTCGGCCTGTCCTCTGGCGCTGCAGCGGGAGCTGTCTTTGTCATTACAGTAACCGGAGATGTGCTGGGCTTTTGGACCCTGCCACTGGCCGCGTTTTTCGGAGGGCTTGTCGCATCAGGTATTGTGCTGGCTTTGGTTCATGGGCTGCGCACAAGCGCGCCCGAAAAACTGATCCTCGCGGGGCTCGCGGTTTCGTTTTTGTTTTCAGCTATTACCAATTATCTGATTTTCGCAGGCGACAGCCGCGCGGCCCATTCGGTTATCTTCTGGATGCTTGGGGGTTTGGGTCTTGCCCGGTGGGAGACATTCCCGCTGGTCTGCGCAGGTTTAGCATTGATCCTCGCCTATGCAATGTACCGTAGCCGCTGGCTTGATGCACTGCTGACTGGTGATTTGACGGCCGCCACCCTGGGTGTGCCCGTTCAAGGCTTACGGTTCCGAATGTTCTTCGTCGCAGCTCTTGCAACCGCTGTATTTGTGTCCGTCGCGGGTGTGATCGGTTTTGTCGGCTTGATGGTTCCCCACATCGCACGCGGTATCGCGGGGCCTTTGCACAGCCAGCTTGTGCCTACCGCCGCCATTGTCGGAGCAGCTTTGCTTACAGGCTCGGATATCCTGAGCCGTCTGTTGCTTGCCCCGCAAGAGCTGCCTGTTGGGATTGTCACGACATCGCTGGGATCGGTTTTTGTTTTTCTTCTACTAATCCGAACCGCGCGCCCTCGCAGATGATCTCAAAGGGTCGCTTCGGCAAAAAAATTAAAGTTTCCTAAATGACTAATATTTAACAGGCCAAATGACCTAAATCAAAAAAGGCCCCCACAGATCACGGTATGCGATACACTCGATTACAGGAATCGAGTGTAGCCAGGTCGCATGCAATGCAACAACTGACCAGCCGACGCGCGTTTCTAAGCGCAAAGATCAGACCAGAGGACGGCAATATCGCCAGACCTCCGGGCTCGGTTGAGCTGTGCTTTGTTGAAACATGCAGTAAATGTGGTGATTGCGCAGATACTTGCCCCGAAGATGCGATCGTCATCGGGACAGATGGATATCCCCGCTTCCAGCCCACTGACAATCCCTGCACCTTCTGCGGTGACTGCGCCCGTATTTGTCCAACCGAAGCGATATCGATTGACCGTTTGCCAGATTGGCCATGGCGCGCCGCGCTTACAGCGGACACCTGCCTATCTATGAACGGCATCAGTTGCCGCATCTGTCAGGACAATTGCGAACAAAGCGCGATCCGTTTCAAACTGATGACCGGCGGCCGCGCAGAGCCGGTGCTTGACCTTGATACATGCAACGGCTGCGGGATTTGCCCAAGTTTATGTCCCGCCGATGCCATTGCGCTGGAACGCCAACCTCAACCACAAATGGAAGCTACTCAATGAACATCTGCGGTTGTCTCGCCCATGTCGCACCTGATCACACGAGCGCAGCAGCGCGCGTGATGAAGGGCACGCCGGGTGTCGAAATTCACGCTGAAACGGAAGATGGCCGATTTGTTGTCGTCGTCGAAGACACTCCAACCCGTCTTGCATCCGAAACCATCATGGATCTGCACCAGATCCCAGGCGTCATCTCTTTGACCCTGACTTATCACCATTTCGAGGATCTCGCGGACGCCCATCCGCAGCCCGATGCCCCAAGCCCAACCACCAGCCGGAGGCCCACGCAATGACACATTCTGAATCCCGTCGGACTTTTCTCAAGGCCTCTGCGGCCGCAGCAACGGCGTCAGCCGCTGGTATTCCGTTGGCGGCCGGTCAAGCCAATGCCCAGGCCGGAGCGCCAGACATCCGGTGGGACAAGGCGGCTTGCCGGTTCTGTGGTACAGGCTGCTCTGTTCTGGTTGGCACCAAAGAAGGTCGTGTCGTTGCGACGCAAGGCGACCCCGACGCGCCGGTGAACCGGGGGCTGAACTGTATCAAGGGTTATTTCCTGTCCAAGATTATGTACGGCAAGGATCGACTGACTACACCTTTGCTACGCAAGACCAATGGCGAATACGACAAAAACGGTGAATTCGAGCCGGTAAGCTGGGACGAAGCGTTCGATGTCATGGCCGCAAAATGGAAAGAGGCGCTGGCCAAGAAAGGCCCGACCAGTGTCGGCATGTTTGGTTCCGGTCAATGGACGGTTTGGGAAGGCTATGCGGCCTCCAAACTGATGAAAGCCGGGTTCCGGTCCAACAATATCGACCCCAACGCACGGCACTGCATGGCATCAGCCGTTGTGGGCTTCATGCGGACGTTCGGCATTGATGAGCCGATGGGCTGCTATGACGATTTTGAGCACGCGGACACGTTCGTTCTGTGGGGTTCGAACATGGCCGAGATGCACCCGATCCTGTGGTCGCGCCTCACCGATACACGTCTGACCAAACCGGATTGCGAAGTGCATGTACTGTCGACGTTTGAGCATCGCTCGTTTGAACTGGCGGACAACGGCATCGTTTTTGAACCGCAGACCGATCTGGCGATCCTGAACTACATCGCCAACTACATCATTCAAAATGGCGCGGTAAACGAAGACTTCGTCAAGAAGCACGTCAACATCACCAAAACCGCCACCGATATCGGCTATGGCCTGCGCGACACCAACGCACTGCAGCAAGAAGCCGAAAATCCGAACTCGGGCAAGATGGATCCGATCAGTTTCGAAGAATACGCCGAAGCCGTCGCGCCCTACACGCTGGAATATACCTCTGAACTGTCTGGTGTCCCTGCAGACAAGCTGGAGAAACTGGCCCAGCAATATGCCGACCCGAACCGTAAAGTGATGAGCTTGTGGACCATGGGCTTCAACCAGCACACCCGTGGGTCCTGGGTGAATTCGCTGATGTATAACGTGCACTTGCTGGTGGGAAAGATTTCCGAACCCGGAAACTCACCGTTCTCGCTGACGGGTCAACCGTCGGCCTGTGGTACGGCGCGTGAGGTGGGGACCTTTGCCCACCGTCTGCCGGCGGACATGGTTGTTACGAGTGATAAGCACCGCGAAATCTGCGAAACCGCATGGAACATCCCCGAGGGCACTATCCCGCCCAAGCCCGGCTTCCACGCCGTGTTGCAGCACCGCAAACTGAAGGACGGCGAACTGAATGCCTATTGGGTCCAGTGCAACAACAATATGCAAGCCGCGCCCAACATCAACGAAGAAGGCTATCCTGGTTACCGTAACCCGGAAAACTTCATCACAGTCTCGGATCCTTACCCAACTGTCACCGCAGTTTCGGCCGACTTGATCCTTCCCACGGCCATGTGGGTTGAGAAAGAAGGCGCCTATGGCAACGCCGAACGCCGTACGCAATTCTGGCGTCAACAGGTGCAGGCACCGGGTGAGGCCAAGTCGGACCTGTGGCAGCTGATGGAATTCGCGAAACGTTTTACCATCGAAGAGGTCTGGGGCGAAGAGCTGCTGGCCAAGATGCCCGAGCATCGCGGCAAGACCATGTATGACGTGCTTTATGCCAACGGTAAGGTCGACCAGTTCCCGCTGTCGGAAACGGCGGAAGGGTTCCACAACGACGACGCGGAGCATTTCGGCTTCTACGTTCAGAAAGGTCTGTTTGAAGAATATGCCGATTTCGGACGCGGCCACGCGCACGACCTTGCTCCGTTCGAGATGTATCACGAGGCCCGTGGCATGCGCTGGCCTGTCGTCGACGGCAAGGAAACACTCTATCGCTTCCGCGAAGGGTATGATCCGTATGTGCCGGAAGGCGCAGACGTTAAGTTCTACGGCTACGAGGACGGCAAGGCCAAGATCATCTTTGCCCCCTATGAGCCCGCCGCCGAGGAACCGGATGAGGAATTCGATCTGTGGCTATCCACCGGTCGTGTGCTGGAACACTGGCATTCAGGCTCGATGACCCGCCGCGTGCCCGAACTGCATCGCGCGTTTCCGTCAGCCGTTGTCTACATGCACCCGGAGGACGCCAAGGATCGCGGTCTGCGCCGTGGGCAAGAGATCGTACTCTCCACCCGCAGGGGCGAGGTGACCAGCCGGGTTGAAACGCGCGGCCGCAACAAGGTGCCACGCGGATTGGTCTTTATGCCATGGTTCGACGAGCATCAGCTGACCAACAAGCTGACGCTGGACGCGACTTGCCCGCTGTCGAAAGAGACCGACTACAAGAAATGCGCCTGTAAGGTCGAGCGCGCGTAACGGACAAGCGAGGCAAAGGCCGTCCCCATGCCCTTTGAAGGTAAACCTCTTTCGCCGCAACGGCGTCGCTTCCTGCAGGATGCGGCGCGTGCGTCGGGCGGCTGTGTGGTCGCCGGGTCATTGTTGGCATGGCTTGCCCGCGATGCCCGCGCGTTGCCGGCCGAAGCGTTGCGCCCCCCCGGCGCGCTACCGGAAGAGGCGTTTCTGTCCGCTTGCATTCGCTGCGGGCTTTGCGTGCGGGATTGCCCTTACGACACATTGAAACTGGCGGAATTGGGCGTGGATGCGGTTGCTACAGGGACGCCCTATTTCACAGCGCGGGATGTGCCTTGTGAAATGTGTGACGACATCCCTTGCGTGGCCGCCTGCCCCACCGGTGCATTGGATCCGGCCCTCGACAATATTGATGATGCCAAGATGGGTGTTGCCGTCCTTGTCGATCAGGAGAACTGCCTGAACTTCCTCGGCCTGCGCTGCGATGTCTGCTATCGCGTCTGCCCCGTGATTGATGAGGCAATCACGCTGGAAACGGCCCATAACGAACGTTCGGGCCACCACGCAATGTTTATCCCAACCGTTCATGCGGACCACTGCACAGGCTGCGGCATGTGCGAGAAAAGTTGCGTTCTGCCCGAGGCCGCGATCAAGGTCCTGCCTGCGCGCTTGGCCCGCGGCAGCAGTGCCGATCACTACCGCAAAGGCTGGGAAGAAAAAGAGGCCAAAGGCGGTCCCCTTGTTGAAGGCCTCATCGATCTGCCGGACCGTCTGCCCGGACCGGGCACCGACAACCTTGCCGCACCGGGCGGGTTCGCACCAGCATACGATTTGCCGGGGGTCGGACAATGAGTGCACGCACACATATGCCGGCCGGAATGGAGGCCATCGAAGAAAAAGGTTGGGTGCGCGCCCACAAATACCTGCTGCTGCGCCGCGCAAGCCAGTTGCTCTTTCTGGCTGTGTTTCTTCTGGGACCGTGGTTCGGCATCTGGATCGTTCAAGGCACGCTTGCGGGATCTTTGACACTGGGCGTGCTGCCGCTGACCGACCCGCTTATCCTGCTGCAAAGCGTGATCGCTGGGCATTGGCCGGAATTGACGGCCCTGATCGGCGGAGTGATCGTTCTCGCCGCTTACGCTCTGATTGGCGGGCGCGTCTATTGTTCATGGGTTTGTCCGATCAACCCAGTCACCGACGCAGCCAACTGGTTGCACAGACGTTTGGACCTGCCGAAAGGCTGGCAGCCCAAGCGCAGCACCCGCCTTTGGATATTGGCCACCGTCCTAATCGTCTCGGGCGTTACAGGCGTGATCGCATGGGAGCTGGTCAACCCGATAACCATGCTGCATCGCGGGCTGATTTTCGGCGCGGGGTTCGTGTGGGCCATGATCATTGCCATCTTCGTGTTCGACCTGTTCGTTTCGCGGCACGGTTGGTGCGGTCACATCTGTCCGGTTGGCGCATTTTACGGCCTGATTGGTGCCAAAGGTTTGCTGCGGGTCAGCGCCCCGAACCGGATAGCCTGCGATGATTGCATGGATTGCTATGCCGTTTGCCCAGAAAATCAGGTCATATCTCCTGCGCTGAAGGGTAAGTCGGGTTCCACACCACTGATCCTTTCCCCTGACTGCACCGCCTGCGGTCGTTGCATCGACGTGTGCGCCGTCGACGTCTTCAAATTTACTCACCGGTTCGACGACAAGGTCGCCGCACCTACTGATCCAGTTCCCGCGCCCGATCCGCGCGCAGCCAGACCTATCTGAGGGAGTGCCAAGATGAACAAGCCAACCCGAACAGGCCTTATAGCCCTTATCCCCGTTTTGCTCTTGGGCGGATTCGCCCTTGCGCAATCAGCTCAGGTAGAATCCCTGCGGGGTGCCGATGTGGATGAACTGATCCCTCTGGAACAGATCCACAAGAACGTCGAAGGGCGCATGCAGCGCAACTATCGCCAACAACCGCCGCTGATCCCGCACTCGGTCGAGCAATACCAGATCGACACGCGCACAAATCAGTGCTTGTCCTGCCACGACTGGACCAAAGCCGGTGAACGCAACGCCCCGACATTGTCGATGACACACTATCTGGATCGCGACGGCAACGAGTTGGATCACATCGCAGGCACACGTTATTTCTGCAACCAATGCCACGTGCCACAAGCAGACGCACCGCCATTGGTTGACAACGTCTTTCAACCGTCCTCGGGCAATTAATCCAACGCAAGAATGAAAGGAGCACCAACATGGCAGACTCTCCTGAAAAACGCGGGTGGATTGGCCGCATCTGGAACTGGATCTGGACCCCGGCGGTTGCCTTTAGCTCGGGCTTTCTGATCCTTGCGGGTTTTCTGGCTGGAATCCTGTTCTGGGGCGGGTTCCACTGGACGCTTGAGCTGACGAATACCGAGGAGTTCTGTACCTCGTGCCATACGATGGAGACTAATCTGGGCGAGTATCGTGAGACGATCCACTACAACAACCACTCCGGTGTGCGGGCCATCTGTTCCGATTGCCATGTGCCGCATGAATGGAACCACAAGATCAAAGCCAAGATCATGGCGGTCAAGGACGTCTATCACGAGCTGGCAGGCACGATTAGTACACCCGAGAAATACGAAGAGCACCGTCTGAGCATGGCGACCGCCGTCTGGAAGAAGATGAAGGCCTCCGACAGTCGCGAATGCCGGAATTGCCACAACTTCGACTATATGGATTTCACGTTGCAGGAAACGCGCGCTGCCTCTGAGCACCAACGCGCCATTGATGAAAACATGACCTGTATCGATTGCCACCAGGGCATCGCCCATAGCCTGCCACCCGGCTATCAGGAGCGGTATCAGGAAGTGACCGAAACCTTGGCCAGCAAAGCGCAGGGTTCGTTGCAACAACAGGCCGCAGCTGACGGCGATGACATCAAGTCATTCCTGAGTACTCGGGCAGACTAAAAAGGGACACGAAATGCTGGAAATTCTGGGAACAATCGGGGCCAACGTCATCAGTCTGCCGGGTATCCTTGGGCTGGCCTTGGGAATGATGACACGCCGCGTTTGGCTGGGCGCATTGATGGGGGGCATTGTCGGGGTGTTGGCAACCTTCGTATTCGCTCATGGTTCATTTGCCGCGGTCGATACATTTGAGCTGTTGGTCGCAATTGGCATTGGCCTTTGCGCTGGTAGCGTGGGATCGGCCATACGCATCAAGGGGGCAACGGTCTGACACTATTGGCAATCTAAGATCCAATTACATTTACTTTGCCGCATGTGAAACTGCGGCAAACAACCCAGCGTTGCCTCAACGTAAAAGTTCAGGAAACGCGACAAACGATATCAATTCAGTAGTATAACCCTGTTAAGGCCTTTGGGCTTGGCGTGATGGTCAATGAAAACAAACCATTCAGACGGGGGCATCTATGCTGCGAACATTACAAGATTGGTGTTTTATCACCCGTGTTTTAGCGGCTTCGATTGCATTTTTGCTTGCTGATCAGGGTTTGGCCCAGTCAGATGCAGCAGCGCCCAGTGCGACCAATGACGATAGGCTGGAAAATGCAGACTGGGCCAACGTGCAGGATATCCTGAACCACCGCTGTGTGGTGTGCCACAGCTGCTACGACGCGCCCTGCCAACTCAAGCTGACATCCCCTGCCGGCCTTTTGCGCGGCGCCAGTAAAGAGGCGGTCTACCACTCCGAACGACTAAAAGATGCGCAACCAACACGGCTTGGCATCGACGCGCACACAATTCCCGGGTGGCGGGATCTTGGTTTTTTTCCCGTTCTTCCGTCATCCGAGGTGACCGGCACGGGCAGGTCGGTGTTAGAGCGCTCCCTTAACCTCGGCAGGCAAGCCCGTTTGACGCCTAACGCACCTGTCCCAACCCAGCTTGGTTTGTCGATTGATCGCCCCTTGACCTGCCCTACAACGCAGGAATTCGACGCCTTCAGCACGGAAAACCCAAGGGCGGGAATGCCCTACGCCACAGCCCCACTGAGTGAGCAAGAATACCAAACCCTCATGTCATGGCTTAAAAATGGTGCGCCCTTGCCATCGGCCACACCACAAATCCCTCAGGACATTCAGGATCAGATCACAAATTGGGAGGCCTTTCTGAACGTGCCCGACCTGCGCCATCAATTGATGAGCAGATATGTATACGAACATCTGTTTCTGGCGCGTCTCCACTTTCCATCCGACAATCCAAGACAGTTTTTTCAGCTGGTGCGGTCCGCCAGCCCGCCAGGATCAAAGATTGAGATCATCGCGACACGCCGTCCCTTCGATAGTCCCGGCCCAAGGCCGTTCTACTATCGCCTGCAGGCATTCGACGAAACGATCGTGCACAAAGATCATCTGGTCTATAGTTTTGGTCCGGATCGTCTGGCGCGATACCAGCAGCTATTCCTTGATCCGGCCTGGTCCGTCACCGACTTGCCTGCGTACGGAGAAGACGAAGGCGGCAACCCCTTCAGCACCTTTGCCAACATACCGGCCCGCAGCCGTTATCAGTTTCTTTTGGACGATGCGTTGTTTTATGTGCGCAGCTTCATCCGCGGACCGGTCTGTCACGGCGAAACCGCTGTTGACGTGATTGAAGATCGGTTCTGGGTCAGTTTCCTTGATCCGGATGCCGATCTGTCCGTCACAGACCCCAGCTTTTTGGCGGACGGAGCGGCCTTTCTGGAATTGCCGGTGGGTACTGCAGATATAGGGTTCTTGGGGGGCATTCAGGGAATGTCCCATGAAAACCAGATCAAATACCTTGAGTTTCGGGATGCCCGATATCGCAACAGCGCGGCGCACAAAAACGGGTTTGGATATGACGCAATCTGGGATGGCGAGGGCACCAATCCCCAGGCGCTGATTACCGTGTTTCGGCATTTCGACAATGCCTCTGCTATGGCCGGGTTCCACGGCGGCATCCCCGAAACCGCATGGGTTATCGATTATCCGGTGTTCGAACGTATCTATTACGACTTGGTCGCCGGTTTTGATGTTTTCGGTCGGCTCGAACACCAGCTTTCAACCCGGTTATACATGGACGAGCTGCGGATGGAGAGTGAGGACACTTTCCTGAACTTCATGCCGCGCGGCGACAGGCAAAGGATGCACAAGACCTGGTACCAAGGAGCTCTGGCCCAACTGCACACGTATTGGCACCGGCGCCGTGTCGATGACAGTTTTCCGACTGGCATAGATTTTAAAACGGACACGCCAAAGCAGGAATTCCTCGTGGAACTTCTAAATCGCGGCAACGGACTTTGGGCTGTCGAGGACACGATCAACAGATGCAATGGGGCCGCCTGCTCGAATGGCAATGCAGAAGTTGTGAACAACTTGCGCGACATTGCGAATGAAACCGGCGATTGGGTCAGGTATCTTTCAGATGTTTCTCTGCTTTTGGTGGACAACGAAGATGGTTCCACGTCTCTCTATTCGCTGCTCCACGACAAGGCCCATTACAATGTGGCGTTCTTGTTTGAAGAAAAAGATCGCAGGAATCCGCAAGCCGACGTGCTGACCATCCTTCCGGGGGTGATCGGAAGCTATCCAAATTTCTACTTTCGACTTCAGGAAGCCCAGCTGGCGTCTTTTGCAACCGACCTCAAATCAGTGCGGTCGCAGACCGAATGGCTCGATTTCGTAACCACTTATGGCCTGCGCAGGACAAGCCCGGGGTTTTGGGAAACCAGCGATCAGGTGATGACTATGTTTCTGGCAAGCGACCCCGTTCAGGCAGGCGTGCTGGACCTGAACCGGTATAAGGACCCTCGATCCGATAGCGATCCTGAAAACAACTAAGTCCGCCCATTGAAAAAGGGGCGTCTGATCATTCGCATTTTATCAACTCGACGCAGAAAGAAAGCCTAATACCTAGGCCACGTCATTGAGCCAAACTGAAGTAGCGGTAAGCACAGCAAACGCGGTTGTTACGGCATTTTCAAAAGCCGATGCCGCCTCGTTTACTTTATTTTCTGGCATGACATTATACTGCCTGCAAGAGCTCCGTCAGCCCTAGATAATCGGCGGGAAACCTTGTCTGTAACCCGAGCGGAAACAGAACGAAATATACACCTCGGCAAGCGAATAGCGAGATGGCGGAATATTGGTCCGCAACTTACTTTTCACCCGTCAGGTAGCCTATAATGCGTTTTAAGTGCCGCGCGATGTCCTCCGCGGTGAGTGGCATCCCGGCAATGCTTTGCTGAATGTAATACCGGTAGGCGCCGTCCAGCATCACATAGATGTCCACACCACGCACATCATTGATCGCAAACTTCTTTCCAAGCTCGTCACAAATTGCGATATACCGGGCCTCGACGTCAGCTACTCGCGGCCTGAGCAAACCATCGAACATAGCCTGATTGCGGATATCATACCAAAGCCTGTGCAGATGCGCATAGTTGATGATCGAATGGGCAAACAGATCGATATAGGCGCTGCGCGCCTCGCGCGGGATGAGTTCTGCATCAAGAATTTCGTTCAGCTGTGACGTGAACCGGTCGACCGACAGATCTACGCAATACAACAACAATCCCTCTTTTTCGGGAAAATAATACTGTATTTTGCCCAGCGATACGCCGGTAGAGGCCGCGATATCCCGCAAAGTGGTATTGGCATATCCAGCACGCGCAATTGTCGCAATCGCGTTCTCGGCAAGTTCCCGTCGCTTCTGTTCTCGGTTCCTGTCGCGCTGCTGGGCCCGATTCTCTGTCAAATTTCGCGTCATCTGCCTTTCCTAGCGCAAATCCCGCAAAAGTGTGAGCGGAACCCTGGTGTTTGTGGGAACTGGATCAAAGCCCTGAAAATACAACGTTTGCCGCGAAATATTATTCCAATTCCTCCGTACAATACAAACGTATTGAAAAGTGGTTTGCTATGTGCAACAAATAACTGTCATATCAGACAAACAACAAGTCGACGGGTAAACAGCAGGGGCAGATCCATGACCAATCCAGAGCACATTCGGGTCATTGATGAAGTTCGTGCAAGACAGTTGTTCGGTAACGCGGCGCAAACCCAAGAGGAGCGTGCCAATTAAAACATCTAAACAACGAGGAGGTGTCAGCCCGGGGATACTCGCACCGCAATAACCAGATCAAAACCCGGCCTAAGACTGGGCTGCAATACACGACAGGGACTATGAAAAATCGCGCAATCGGCTTGTTTGCCGAACCAATTGGTATTGCCTGCTGCAAAGCGGCCCACATCAGGGTCGAGGCATTGCATTCAAACGGAAGGCAACGTTCCGCCATCGCACCTAATTGCGACGGCCTCACGCTGCGCGCCTCCCTGCTGCACCACAAACAGTTTCACAAGCCGGAAACGCAACCATTTGAAGACACGTCATTCGATGGTTGCACGACCATGCGCAAACCACGGCGCTTTCAACAGGCCGCCGCGCCTTAGCGCCACGGTCACATCAGGTCCCCTCGGCACAATTAAGGACACAAAGCCGAGGAAAGGGAGGGAAGTATGAAGAAAATTGCAACATTGGCATTGGGCGCGGGCTTGATTTCAAGCCCAGCATTTGCCGGCGGAATCGAGGGGTTCCCATCGGTAAACCGGTTCCTTTTTGAGCAAGGCCGTTATGTCGAAATCACCGGAGGATGGGCCGATTCAAAAACCGAAGGCACTGAGTTCGGACAGCCAACAGGTAATGTTACACCCAGCATTAGCGGCCTGTCCCTGGCTTACAAACAGGATGTAGGCGACAAATGGGCAGTCGCAATCCACGGGTTCAATTCGGTCAACTATAAGCTACTATACCCAACCGGTACGGGTGCTCCGTCTGCTGGCACCAACGTCCGGTATCGCGGCACGGAAGTCGCGCTGATGGCGCGGTACAAGTTCAATGAAAATTTCAGTGCCTTTGCTGGGGTGCGCTTTGAAAAGTTGAACGACTTCAGCGGCGCCTTGATCAATCCTTCACTTAGCTACTCGCTGGACTCCGAAGGGGATTTCAATCCTGGCTTCCTCGTGGGCGCTGCGTATGAGATCCCGTCGCTCGCGTTTCGCGCCGACCTTACCTATTACTCGGAGATCAAACACGATCTGGACGGCGTCGAACAGCTGCAACCTCTTGCTCCAGCTGACGTGACCACGCAACTGACCACTCCTCAGACAGTCGCCCTGAACGTACAAAGTTCAATCAGCGGCCCTTGGGGCGCCTTCGGGTCGGTCCGTTGGAGAAACTGGGATGACGTCAGCGTGGAGTCTCCGGCCCTCGGCGGTCCGCTTGCGGAATTTGCGGAAAATTCGGTCGACTACCAAATTGGCGTCGGCTACCTGCTGAACCCGAAATGGTATTTCTACGGCATTCTGTCCCGCTCTGAACCTGAAGGCGGTTTTGTTGGCTTTGACTACGAAGGCGGCGGCAAAGGTATCACGCTGGGTGCCGTTCACTCGATTGGTCAGACCCGAATTCTGGTTGATGTCACGTATGGCACGCTTGGCGATGTGAACGAACCTGACGCGGGCCTGCAGATCCGGGATGTTTCCGGCACCGCTGTACGTGTGAGCCTGTCGCATAACTTCTGATCAAGCACCCGACCGCGGACGCGATCGGGATTTGCACTCCACTACGCGAATGGCCCCTGCTTGTTGCCTGTTGCTTCGGCGGTCATTTGCTTCTCAAACGCGGTCGTTAGGTACCTTTATCTAACACCTTTGACAATAAACGATCCTTGTGATCTGCTTTGAGTGATCGATCACTCACCGTCTTGCTGCAAGAAAATCCGGAGGAGAATATGAATACCAGTACTGAAAGCCCACCGGTCAGCATGCAGCTGTTTTACGGGGCGGGCGGCATAGCCAACGGCATCTTGTCGAACGGGCTGAGCTTTTTCCTGCTTATCTACTACAATCTGGTCATCGGCCTTCCGGCCGAGACGGTGGGGTTTGCGCTTTTCATTGCTCTGATGTTCGACGCTGTGTCCGATCCTGTTGTCGGTTACTTGTCGGATAACACGCGCTCTCGGGCCGGCAAGCGCCACCCGTTCATCTACGCGGCGGTTATACCTGTCGCGCTCCTTTTCTGGTTAATTTGGAACCCACCTGCAGCACTGACCTCAGAGACCCAGCTGTTCTGGTTCCTGCTGATCACAACGATCCTTCTGCGGACGGCGATGACGTTGTTTGACGTTCCACACAACGCGATGGTGCCAGAGTTGACCAAGGACTATGGCGGACGAACCATGTTGTCTGGCCTCAAGGTCTCGGTCACCTGGATTGCCGGTCAGATCATGGTCATCGCGATGTATGTGATCTGGTTGGTTCCGACCGACACGATGCCTTACGGCATCCTCAACCAGGCCGGCTATCAGGAAGCAGGCCTTGTCGGTGCAATCCTCATAGCGCTGGCTATCACTGTCACCGCCTTGGGCACGCGCAAATGGCAGAATAGAATGCTGGATATTTCGCATGTGGCGACCTACAGCATCTCTGGGTTTTTCAGACAGTTTTTCGCGGCGTTCAAGCTGCCTGCATTACTTGCCATCTTTGTCAGCTCGGCGGTTTTCGCGGTGGGCGCTGGGATCGGAGCAGCTTTGTGGACCTACCTGACCTCGTTCTTTTGGGAGCTGAACAATGACCAAATAGCTCTGATCCTGATGGCCAACCTGATCGGTGCTTTGATAGCGGGCGTAACCCTGAAACCTATCGCAGGATCCGGCGACAAAAAATCGAGCGCCATATACTTGTCGATCCTCTCGGCAATTGTCGGTGTCGCCCCTTACGTGCTGCGTGAAATCGGGTTCTTCCCTGCAAATGGCACCGAACTTCTGATCTGGTTGCTGTTTGTTCACGGCATTCTGCAAATCATCCTGATTGTCTGGACCACATCTCTGCTGACGTCGATGACCGCGGACGTCGTTGAATTGGGTATCAGCCAGAACGGTTTCCAGAACGAAGGGATCATCACATCGGTCATCACATTCGTGCTTAAGGCGGGCACGGCTGGCGGGTTAGCGATCTCAGGAATGTTTCTGGCATATGTAGGCTTTCCGGAAGCGCCAGACCAATCGAACCTTACCCCCGAGGTCACCCGTGCACTGGGATGGAACTATGCCTGCCTTAGCCTCGTCATATACATGGCCTCGATTGTTGCCCTGATGTTCTACCGGTTGGACAAGGCGCAGTTCGACCAGCTTCAGGCAATCCATGACTAAACAGCTGGCAGGTCGCCCGCGTGGACGGAACTTCAACTGATCAGCAATGGCGGCAAGCCAGAATATTACACAGCCTCTTCAAAGCCACGCAGTTTTTTGAGGCATAGGTAACCCATCGTCGTGCCCACTTTGATGCGGGCACAAACCCCGAAAACAGATAGAGAAGTTCAATGCAATACCTCAAATCCCACCCCCTATCTTGGATCATCTTCTTATGTTTGCTGTTGGCCACATGGTTTCAGGTCTACGCGATCTGGGGGTTGCTGTTCATGTGGTGGGCCGCCTCATCCTTCATGACCGGCCAGGCCTTTTTGATTGAAACAATCGACAGCCGAGAAAACCCGCCGCTTTTCTACGCCATCACGATCATGTGGTTCACCTTCGGGCTGCTTTACGTCGTGCAGGATCTCGCATGGCGTCTGTTTGGAATTTACATCGGTTAACTGTTCAGGAGAAACTCAATGACCAAAACTGCATTCATCGCTGGCCTTATGGCTCTTGCAGCATCTCAGGCGGCGGCCGGGGATATACAGATCGATATCTCTGGTGTCGATTCTGGACGCGGAGGCGTCCTTCACATCCTGGCCTTTGACGATAAGACCGCGTTCGACCAAAGCCAGATGGCGAAAATCGTAGGCTACGCGAAGATCCCCGCCTCAGGTAGCACAGTTTCCGGAACGCTCGAGAACCAGAAACCCGGACAGCTTGCGATCATGATACATCATGACCAGAACGACAACGGCCAGTTCGAGATGAAAGGGCCGATCCCGCAAGAAGGTTGGGCATATTCCAAGGGCGCAGGCGTCAGATCGTTGCCGGCGTTCGAAGACGCGGCGATTGAATACGATGGCAATACCTCATCGCTTGGTTTGAAAATGAATTACGCAAACTAAAGCTACCTTTCAAATTTGACCCCAACTGCCCCGGAAACGGGGCATTTTTTGCGGATATCGAATTGTTCGGGTTGAAACGGCGGGGCTAAGTTTTATTTTGTCTCATATGACAGTTTACTGAAATCGCAGCCGCTGTCGTCAGATCTAAAGGACCGCCATCCGCCATGAAGTCATCCCTGGAAGACACCAGTCGATTCTTGATGCAGGCCACGCTTGGGACCGATCAGAGGTTACTGCATCAGGTCAGCAAGACCGGCCCGGAACGCTGGTTGGATGATCAGCTGAACGCCTCGGTCGGAAACAATGGGCCGTTCGAAAAATCCACCCGCAGGATTTGGAAGAGCATTCGGAAGCGCCTGAAGCGCGCTCATGGTGAATGGGCGATCAACGGCGACGGCAACAATCCCGCCCTGCCCTATAAATGGTATTTCCACATGGCCTGGTGGAACCACACGCTGACGCAGCGCGACGACCTGTTGCGTCAGCGTGTTGCGCAGGCGCTGTCCGAGATTCTGGTTATTTCGGACGCATCTTCGCTGGAGCTGGATGCCATCGGGATGGCGAATTACTATGACCTGCTCTATAAGCACGCGTTCGGCAGTTATTCAGACCTTCTGTACGATGTGTCGATGCACCCGATGATGGGTATCTACCTGTCGCATATGACCAATCAAAAGGCGAACGAGGCCAAGAACATCCATCCGGATGAAAACTATGCGCGTGAGATCATGCAGCTGTTTTCTATTGGCTTGTTCGAACTGAACCCCGATGGCACGGAAAAACTGGATGCCAGTGGGGATCCGATCCCGACCTATGACAATCGCGACATCAAGGAACTGGCTCGGGTCTTCACCGGCTTGCTGCCCGCGGCCTATGAATACGAGTGGAACACATCGTTCTGGGAAGACAGCTATAATGGTTATCCAGTTCAGTTCGATGATGGGGTCGAAAAGGCCTATAAGACAGTGCCCTTCATTGACGCGACCAAACCGATGATCGTGGAAGAAGCCTTTCACGACCGTGGCGCAAAATCCCTGCTGAACGGTCGTCTGACCTTGCCCGGCGATCAGTCCGGCCCAAAAGAAATCCGTTCGACCATCGACCAACTGGTTGCCCACCCTTCGACCGCGCCGTTCATCGCAACCCATCTGATCAACCGGCTGGTCACCTCCAATCCCTCGCCCGCCTATGTCGAAGCGGTGTCGCAGGCATTTGGCCCAAACGGAGATTTGAAAAGCGCAGTTCGCACAATCCTGACCTACCCATTGACCAATGAGGTTGCCGCTAAACGTCTGCCGTCGGCATACAAATCCCCGACAAAAGTAGTACAGTCCCAAAAGCTGAAATCGCCCCTGCATCGCGTCACGCAGGTTCTGATTGCGTTTGGAGTGCATAACCAGACCGGCAAGCTGTGGCTGCTGGGTGATGACATTCAAGAGGCGCTGCAGATGCATCCACTGTCCGCGCCCACTGTGTTCAATTTCTACAAACCCGATTTCACCCCTCATGGCGCATTGCAGAAGATGGGCCTTCGCGCTCCCGAGTTTGAGCTGCACACGGCCGCAACCTCGGTCGCTTATGTCAACAACATCTACTACTGGTTCTTTGGCGGCTATCTCCCGCTGGTTTCGACCCAGATCGGCGCGGGTCCCGAGCAGATGATGGTGATGGAGTTTGACCCCGATACGCTATGGGCCAATTCCAAGAACGCGCTGCGCTTCGATCTGAGCGAAGAGATCAAAATTGCAAAGAACCGAGGCCGTCATGATGAGCTGATAGATCGGATTTCGGTCCTATTGACCGGTCGGACTGATGCCGTAGTGCGCAAACGGATCAAGCAAGCCTATGTGCAGTATGCGGACAATCCCGAATGGGTGGTGCAGACCATCGCCTTCATGATTGCCGTTTCCCCAGAATTCACCGTGCAGGAGGCCTGAGCCCATGCTGACCAAATCCTTTACGCGTCGGCAGTTTTTGGCCTCGACCGGTGTTGCCGCAACTGGCGCATTGATGGGTGCCGCCCTGCCCGGCTTGGCGCAAGCTGGGACGGGAATGATCAAGCCCGCCCGCAGGGCGCTTGTTTTTGTTATGCTGGATGGCGGCAATGACAGCTTCAACATGCTGGTACCAAAGGACAAAATCGCGCATGGCCAATACTCGGAAACGCGGGCGAATCTTGCCCTTTCGCGAGGTGAGCTGCTGGACTTGGATACGCCCAAAGATCGGCTGGGCCGCAGCTTTGGCCTGCACCCGTCGATGCCCGAAATGGCCGAGCTGTTCGATCAAAGGCGCCTCTCTTTTGTCGCCAATGTTGGGCCCTTGGTCGAACAGGTCCGGAAAGAGCAGTTCTATGACGGCTCGGCCGCACTCCCCCTGGGACTGTTGAGCCACGCAGACCAGTTCAAACATTGGCAAACCTCGCGCCCGGATCTGCATGTGAATGTCGGATGGTTCGGGTTCTTTGCCGACGACCTGCAGCCCTCAAAGTCGGCGCACGAGATCGGAATGAACATCTCATTGGCCGGAAACAACATTGCGCAGAACGGCAAGATCGACTTGCCATATTCAATCACAGACAAGGGCAGCGTCGGTCTGTATGTGAAAGAAGAGAAGAGCCCACTCAACGACCTGCTTTTGGACAGTTTCAACCGAATGATGAACGCCGATCAAAACGGCGATCCCTTCCGCGCGACATATCTGAACCTGACCCGCGACGCGCAGTCCAAACACGAGACGTTCAATTCAGCGACCCGCGGGATCAAGATACCCCGGTCCTTCCCATCCTCGGACCTTGCACAGCAATTGCGCATGGTCGCCAAAACGATTGCCGCCTCAGACCGGCTGGGTCACGAGCAGCAAACGTTTTTTGTGCGCTATATCGGCTGGGACCATCATGATGAGCTGTTGGCGAACCATGCCCGTATGCTGCGCGTATTGTCCGAAGCGTTGGGAGCGTTTCAGGCAACGCTTGACGATATGGGCTTGGCGGATCGTGTTGTGACGTTCACGGGATCAGATTTCGGCCGGACGCTGACGTCGAATGGCAACGGTACGGATCATGGTTGGGGCGGCAATACCCTGGTTATGGGCAATGCTGTCAAAGGCGGGCAGATTCTGGGGGACTACCCCGAACTTGGCCTAGCCAGCGACAACGCGCTTGATGTGGGCGACGGCGTTTTGATTCCAACGACCTCGACCGATCAACTTTATGCTGACCTATCTATTTGGTTTGGTGTGCAACCGTCGGCACTGAACACTCTGTTCCCAAATCTCAACAGATTTGCGGATGTGGCGGGCGGAGAAAGGCTTGGGCTTTTCACCTAGGCCCACCGCCCTCAAACACTTCGCCCCACCGGGACGCTTGAACACTGCTTGCGTTAGATTATCGTCTGGAACGATGGGCACTAATGTAGAAAGCGCTGAAGAGCGGTAGACACTCTAAACTTAAATTGACTGTCAGTATTGACAGTTAATTTCAACTAAGATATCTCTAAAATTCCGTTTCTGTGTAAGGGTAATCGCATGGGTCGCCCCTCGGTACAAGATCAACGTAAAAAAGAAGTCCTCGATGCCTTTATGTCGTGCGTCGTTCGCTACGGCGTCGAAGGCGCCACACTTGAACATATCGCGGCACAAGCCGGGCTGAAGCGCCCACTGATCCGCCATCACCTTGGCAACCGCAAAGCCATGGTTCTGGCGCTAGGTGAGCATGTCGTCGAAACGTTCAGCAAACAGACCGAAACATTGCGCGTTGCGCTGGACGAACATCCCGATGTGCGCAATCTGATCGAGGCTCTGTTCAACTCTGACGGTGAGATGGATCCCCGGATCAACATTTGTTACCAGGCCCTCGTCAACTCGATTGAGATCTACCCAGAGCTTCGCAAGCCGTTGCTGGAATCGATGGAGGCTTTTTACAAGGTCGCGATAGACATCGTTCTTGCCTCACACCCAAAAGCCGACAAACAAGCCTGTGAGATCGTCGCGCACGGAATCATAAACCTGTTTATCACCACGGATGCTTTCGTTCCGCTTAAACCGCCGAAAACATGGGGTTATTCGTCCTACTTCGCAGCGCTGAAACTGGCTGAAACATTGGAAGAAAAAACCTGACGGCGACGGCCAGGCCAACGGCCGAGTTAATCATAACTGACCGCAAGCTTGTCCGTCGTGGCAACCGCCTGGCAGGATAGGACGGCACCTTTCGCGATCTCATTATCATCCAAAGCGGTGCGCGCCCGCATATGAACTGCGCCCTTTTTCACCTGACACCGGCACGCGCCGCAGACCCCAGACTGGCAGGAATATGGCGGCTCCAACCCCGCCTGTTGAGCAGCTTGTAAGATCGTCTGACCAGATGCCATCTGAACCGATTGTCGCTGACCGTTCAGCGTTATGTCCACAACAGCATCAACGCCCTTGATACTGTCATCGGTCTCTTGCGCGCCGCCGTAGCTTTCCATGTGAATCCGATTGGCAGGCACATCCAAAGACATAAGCGCGTCTTTAACCGCTTTGTTCATCCCGCCGGGACCACAGATGTAGTACTGGGCATTCTGGGCATATGGCGGATTTTCTGTGATCAGCGCCTCGATCGCATCCTTGTCGATGACACCCCGGCGCCAATAAGCTAAACTGGACCACATTGAGGGTTTGGAAAGAAGGTGATGCACCGTCAGGCGTTCAGAAAATGCCTGCTGGTATGCGGCAAACTCATCTTTGAACAGGATACTGTCCGCGTTCGCATTACCATAGGCCAGATGCGCAACCGACCAAGGTTCGGCCAAAAGCACAGACTGAAGCATGGAATGCAACGGGGTGATGCCACTGCCAGCCCCAAAGAAGTAGTGTGTGCGCCGTTCCTCCGGGTCTGTATCCAGACAAAAACTGCCGAATGGCGGCATGACGTCGATCACATCACCCTTTTGAACCGTATCGTTGATTTGGTTGCTGACGAGCCCCTTTTTCACACGTTTGACGGTGATACGCAGCGGATCCCCTGAAACGGGCGAGGACGAGATTGAATAACTTCTGCGCACCTCTTCGCCTTTGAACCAAAAGCGAAGGGTCAAATGCTGACCGGCACGCCAGGCAAAGTCTTCGGCCAGATGCGCCGGCACGGCGAACATGATGGATTTGGCCTGCCCGCCGATCTCACTACGCGTTTCAAGCACCTCAAGCGGGTGAAAATCTCTGGTCATTAGGGCCTCCGAAATTCGTGCCATGCGAATGGGCAGGATGTGTGATGATACCCGATACGGGCCGGGTGTTTGAATTGAACGGATTAGGCATTGGCACCCAGTTTCGATGCCGCCGCGTTGATCCGCTCGGTGATCTCGGACAAGCGCGCGAGGCTTTGCAGGACCATCGGTAAAACCACGACCGATTGCACAAACTCGAACGAATAGGTGACAACCGAGAAGATCTGCCCGGCCGTCGCCCCGCTTTGCGTCGCCGCAAACCACAGGTTGAAGGCCAGCATGCTGAGCAAGACAGCAAAAATCGCAGCGTAGACAAGTGCCTCGGAATCCGACAACCGAACCTCATGCGTGCGCAATCGAAACAAGTGTTGGCCGATCTTTTTCAAATCCATGCTTTGCAACGCAGTCACCTGTCTTTCTGACTGGTGGTTCAACAGCCCGTTCAGGCGGAAGAAGCGACGCGAAAACAGGGTAAAGATGATCAGGATAATCACCGCAGCGGCCCCTGCGGCGGTGGCAAGTGCCCCGTGAAAGGACATCAGAATACCGACCGAGACCAGAAGCTGGACGACCGCACCCATTGATTCAGGGGCCTCATTTTCCAGAAAATCCACCAATTCACGCGCCATCAGCACCCGCGCATTTAGCACCGAGACTTCGCGCCCCGCATCCCGTTTGGCCTGCGCCTTACCCAATTCGACGCGGATCGTGCCATAGGCCCGGGTGTCGTAAATTCGGCGCAACGTCGACACAACCAGCAGCGCTGCCATCGCAACACCGAAATGGATGAACGACGTGTAGTCCCCTTTCGACAGACCGTCGATCGAATAGCCGATCAACAGGGGAAGGAGGGTTAACAACGCCGTTTCAACCAGGGTCAGACCCCAGGTCGTTGCGATCTTTGTGCGGAAGACCCGCAGCAAGGTCGCAATCGACAACCGGTCGTCGGAGTTGATCATTCTTCTTGCAACCAATCGCGAACGACCCTTTGGTGTTGAACCACGGGGCTTTCCCCAACGGCGGCTGGACCGACCTCAAAATAGGGCGATGTCAGGGATTTCTGTTGCTGTTCACAGGCATAGATGTCCTCTTGCGTGAAATCGCCCGAGGCCATCGGATCGTTTTCATCATACGCGTCGTCACCGTCATATTTGCCTTTGATGCCAAAATTGTTCCAGAAGGACGCCGACCGGGTGGCCTGTTTCGAAAACTCCCAGCCCGAGGCATTGGCAACACGCGTCCGGTTCAGAATCCGCGTCCTGTTCGGAGCAAGCGGGGTAATGATAAAGACGTTCCACACGTCCTCAGACGCGCCAATTCCGACCCCTGGAAACAGCATCGGCACCCATGCACCATTCTGATCTTCGGGGACGACCCGAGGCATCTGAAGCTTTTTGTTCTGATCTTTGGCGAACTCTGCGACCGGCGGTTCCCAAAAGATGTAGTGCGGCCCATACCAACCATATTGCGCATTGGCGTGGTCATACATCTGTAAGGTGTTCGAATGCAGGTGGCTCAGATGGTAGACGTCGATGTAGTTCTCGACGACGATCTTCCAGTTGGCCTTGATCTCATAGGTGTTGGATGTGTCCTCGTGCTCCACCAGCTCTTCTGGCACGTGCGGCCCGACTTTGTCGTCCACATCGCCGAACCATTTCATGATCGATCCTGCGTTCGGGTCGGGATGCACAAACAACATACCCTTCCAGATATCGACCGAAGCAGGTTTCAGGCCAAGGCAGGATTTGTCGACGGACTTATATTCGCGATCCTCATCCGGGACCGAGATCAGGTTGCCCTCCAGATCATAGGTCCAGTCGTGATAGGGGCAGGTCAGCGCTTTTTGGGTCTTTCCCACGGCGCGGATCAATTGGGTGCCCCTATGTCTGCAGATGTTGTGGAAGGCCCGCAGCCTGCGATCCCTCCCCATGACGATGAACAAGTTGTTCAATCCCGCCTGAACCGAAAGATAATGGCCTGGCTCGGGCAAATCTTCCATAAAACCAGCAAAACGCCATGTTTTTGAGAATATCTCTCGCTGTTCTCGGTCGAACCACTCCTGCGATGTATATGCCTCTGCAGGTAACTCATGGTACATTTGCGGCATGCTGTCCCCTCCTAGGGCCGTCGTCTTCACGGTTGGCAAGCTAAACGTTTTGACCTCAGCAACAGTGGTTAACACATGCCCGATCTTACGGTGCTTGGAACCGAGATAGGCAAACAGCATGCGGCTGTCAATGGTGACAATTTAAAGAATGAGATCAGCCGAAACATGTAAGCGTATTTTTGCGATGCCCGCTGTTTCGATCGGTGACATCTCGCACATTACCTAACGATACAATCGGATTAAGGCGCCTGCAGAGATTTGGCACTCAACAAAATATGCTTGGCACTATACAGAGCGGCACCACTTTCAAAACGGACAATTCACCGATGCCCTCATTCAACATTTGCGTCAATTTCGCCCTCGCGCTGATGCTAACCGCCTGTGCCAGTAGCTATGATCGGACAGCACTTACGCCGACGCCCGAGAATTACGAGACCTTTCTGCCGGTTGGAATAACCCCGGACAGCCGGTATTTCGAGGATGATAGCCGCGACCGGCTGGCAACTCTCAATGCGGAAATGCGCAAGACGCTAGCACAGGTTCCAAGGGGACAAGGCCTGAACATTCTTGCGCGGTCAGGCGGCGGCCAGCACGGCGCTTTTGGGGCCGGCGTTCTAAATGGTTGGACCGACAAGGGCACACGCCCGTCCTTTGATGTGGTCACCGGAATCTCAACTGGCGCGTTGATTGCGCCCTTTGCTTTCCTCGGTCCGGATTATGACAGCCGTCTGAAGCGGTTCTACACCGAAACCGCAACCCGGGATGTCGTGCGATTGGACGTTTCGGGTGCCGTCTTTGGGCGCGGCTTTCTGACCAAAGCAACGCCACTGAAAGCGGCAATCAAGCAAGAACTGACCGACGATCTGATCCGCGAGATCGCGGAGCAGCACAGATTGGGCCGCCAGCTTTTGATCGGCACCACCAACATCGACGCGGAACGTCCGGTGCTGTGGAACATCGGAGCTATCGCCCAAACCGACACACCGGGCGCACGGGAGCTGATCCGGGATGTAATTTTGGCCTCGGTCTCGATACCTGTCGTATTCCAACCAGTTACAATCAAGGTGACCAATGGCGAAGTTCAACGCGAAGAACTGCATGTGGATGGCGGTCTGACCCGCGAGATTTTTGCCTACCCATACGACTTGCAGATGCGTCGGCTATTGCGGGACGCTGGGCTGAGCAACCAAAAAAACCGCATTTGGTTAATCCACAACAAAACGCTGGAACCGAGTTTCGATCCCTTGCCCGGAAATGCAACCGCAGTGGCTAACCGCGCGTTCGAAATGCTGATCCGTTCGCAAAGCCTTGGCAATATCGAAAGCATCCTGACCCTCGCGAACCGGGACGGGTTTCAAGCCAACATCACCTATATACCCAAGGAATTTCAAAGAAAGCCGCAGGAACCCTTCGACCCCGAATACATGACCGAACTGTTTGCGATCGGTTATTGGGCCGGACAGCTTAAGGAAGAGTGGATCTATAATGCGCAGCAGTGGCAGTGAAGAGGACTTAAGGCCCGGCCAATTATTGAAGCAGACAATCAACAAGATGTTTGAACAAAGCGCAAATAACTGCAAGATAACGGGGCAAATCATGAGCAGACCGCATAGATGGTAACGCCACGCCGCCTCTTCCCCTCAATTTCATCACTCCGCGCCCTTGAAGCGCTGGATCGCTTAGGCTCGGCTTCTGCGGTCGCTGATGAGCTTGCCCTGACCCAAAGTGCCGTCAGCCGGCAATTGCAAACACTGGAAGCCCAGCTAGGTGTCGATCTGATCCGTCGGGATCGCAAACGCCTGCTGCTGACGCCGGTTGCGCAGGAATATGTTGCCGAGGTTCGGCAAGGCTTGAACCAGATCGCTCAGGCCTCGCTAAAGCTGCACATGGTTCCTATTGGTGGCACCTTGAACCTTGCGATTTTGCCGACGTTCGGAATGCGGTGGCTAGTGCCCAGATTACCCGAATTTGCCCGAATGCACCCGGAAATAACCATCAACATGTCGACCCGCCTGCGTCCGTTCAGTTTCACCGCTGAACCCTTCGACGCGGCGCTGCATTTTGGAGAACCCGATTGGCCCGGCACGGATCGGCTGTTGCTGCGTGTGGAAAGTGTATTGCCGGTTTGCGCGCCATCCCTGCTGCCCAAAGGCGCGCCGCCATCACCGCGAGATCTGCTGAAACTACCATTGCTGCACATCCAGACCCGGCCCCACGCCTGGCAAGAATGGTTCAGTCATATGGGGACAAGCCATCCCGACGCATTGCCCGGAACGATTTACGATCAATACACAACGATCAATCAGGCGGCGGTTCACGGTCTTGGCGTTGCGTTATTGCCCAATTATTTGATCGAACAGGACCTCGCGACAGGCAAACTGATCGCAGCCTTCCCGGACGCGGTTGAGATGATGGGCGCCTACTATCTTGTTTGGCCGAAAACCAAGTCGGACGACCCGTCGCTGCGCAGCTTTCGTCACTGGCTGTCCACGCAGGCCCAAACCGAAGAGGGCCTGCCGCGCTGACGTCGTCGGATGCGACCCGACTTGGCAATCACAAAGTTTCCGTCAGCAATGAAGCCGCCCGCCTCAATTCGGTGCGCCAATTTGACGGCGCATCAAGTGCGGCCAGTGAATCGAGGGACAGGAAGATCGTTGAAATGCCCTGCGCCACGGCCTTCACCCGTTCTGGTGTGGCGTCGGGCGACACGCGAGCAAGGAACTTCTCAAGAACCGCCACAAAACGTGCCAGGACTTCCAGCAACGCCTCCGCAAGTTCGGGATGATCCCCGACTGATGCCGATAACCCCTGCCATGCAGCAGCAAGCCGCGGATCGATCTCTTCATCTTCGGCAAATAGGATTTCCAAGAACTGATCGCCTGTTTCGATCTGTGTAAGATGACAATCCAACTCCAATGTCAGATTGTTGAACGCGTCTGCGACATGCTGATTTAGCGCACCAATCATCTGGTCACGATTGCCAAGGTAGTGCCGTAACAAAGGTCGCTTCACACCCGCCTCGGCCGCGACACGCTCTTGAGTGGCGCCATCAAGCCCGTACCGGGCCACGCAGGTCATATAGGCATCAAGGATTTCTTCTGACCGTTGCGGTTTTAAGCTCGGGCGCGGCATAGCGTTTCCAGTCTCTTCATCAGGCTCAGGACAAGAGCCCTTGAAATCGTGATTATCCGCAGTTTTTGCGGCCAATTTCTTCCAAATCGTCAAAATTAGTGAACGATCACTTTGCATTGACTTATGCCGCGCTCAAGGTTACCTGTCAACGTTGACAATAATGAAAACTTAGCAGCCATTTGTGAGATCCTTCATGCAACAGCCAAACCAAATGCCAGAGGTCGCTACCCAGGAATTGCCACCCGAAGCCTACACATCAGATGAATGGCTGGCGCAGGAAAACAAGAAGCTGTTTTCGCGCAGCTGGGTGTTTGCTGGCGTCGAGTCAAAGGTTGCCAATGCGGGCGATTACATGACGGCCAAGGCAGGGCACTTTATCCTGGTCGTAATCCGCGGAAACGACGGCGAACTGCGTGCGTTCCACAACATTTGCCGACATCGCGGAACCGAACTGTTGGACCACGGCTGCGGCAATGCGGGCAAGACGATCGTGTGCCCCTATCACTCGTGGACTTTTGGCCTGGATGGCGCGCTGCGTGGCATCCCCGACCAGCAAGCCTGTTTCCCGGACATCAACAAAAAAGAAAACGGCATGCACAGGGCTTCGGTCGCGGTCTTCAAGGGTATTGTCTTTGTCAACCCCGAACCCGATCAGGACTTGTCAGAATGGCTCAGCGGATTGGAAGATGTCGTCTGGCCGCACGACATCACCAGCCCTGAACTGATATCCTACGGTGAACCTGTAACCTATGAAATGCAGTGCAACTGGAAAGTGTTCTTCGAGAACGCGATCGACGGATACCACCTGGCCTATCTGCACAAGAACACACTGGGCGGCCCAACTCAGGACAAGAACATCTGGGACCCTTATGGCGACAATCAGGTTTGGTACTCGACTGAAAACGAAACCGTGCGTTCGCGTGTTCCGAATTTCGTGTCAACGCGCATGGACAAATGGAACGCGAAGAAAATCCCGCATGCTGAGAAAGAAGGCTATGGCGGCGTCTACATGTTGTTCCCGACAACCCTGATCGTGGCAAGCCCCTGGTCTTTTTCGATATCCGTGATGGAACCTGTAAGCGCCGGTGTGACACGGTTGCATGCTTATGTCTGGGCCGCAAAATCATGGATGTCGAGCCGCGGATCCGTCAAGGATATCCCCGGTTATGACAAAGTATCCGGCATGATCAAAAGCTCGCACTGGAAAGTGCATCCGCTGGAAACGCAGGACTTCCAGACCGAGGATGTATATGTCGTCGAGAAAATGCAGCGTGCGATGATGTCGCCCAAATACACGGTCGGCAAAATGGCCTCTGGTCCGGGGGCTGAATCTCCGCTGACCTACTTTCAGAGATCGGTTCTACGCCACATGGAAGCGTAGGTACACGCGGCAAGCGACAGAGATTTCACTGGGTCACTTGCTCAACCGGATGGCCTGCTTCATTTGAGGTGGGCCATTGAAACGACGAGGCTTGACCGCATTTCAACGATCAAGCCTCACACTGTTTTTCGAACTTTCATTCCCTGACCAAGAGCATTCGGTCAGGAACGGTGCTTATGCCGCACCGCTTTGGTCGTCGCGGCTGCAAATCTCGATGATCTCGCGTTTTTGAATTTTACCTGTCGGTCCTTTGGGCAACGCGTCCCAAATCTCGATATCTTTCGGGATCTTGAAGTTGGCAATCTTACCCCGGCAGTACTCACGCAGTTCCGCGCTGCCGACAGCGGTGCCCAAGTTCAGGGTGACAACGGCATGAATCCGATCCCCCCATTTTGGGTCGGGCAAGCCGAACACACTGACTTCGTCGATTGCATCATGTTCAGCCAGACAGTTTTCGACCTCGACCGGGAACACGTTATAGCCGCCGGACTTGATACGGAACTTTGCCCGGTCCTTGAGATGCACGTAACCCTCGGCATCGATCACTGCGATATCCCCGGTATGCAGCCAGCCATCACGGACGGTTTCCGAATACTCCACCGCTTGGTTCCAATAGCCAGGTATCACATAGGGCGAGTGTATCAGCAGCTCACCCGCCTCACCGCTAGGAAGGTCATTGCCCTGCTCATCCACCACACGGACGTCCACGTAGTATAGTGGTCGACCCGCGCTTTCCAGACAGTTGTGCCCGTCTTTCAAAGCGCGCTCGTGATCCGTTGCGGTCAGCATCATGCCCATGCCCATCAGCTCGGTCGTGCCAAACATCTGCAAGAACTTGCACCCGAAAGCCTTGAGCGCATCGCGCACTGTCGCGGGTGGAATTGGCGCAGATCCATACCCCAGCTGCCGGATCGACGCGCAATTGTATTGCGTGATCAGCCCGGAAGACAGCAGGTCGTTCAGCATTGTCGGCACCAGAACGCAGATCGTCGCCTGCTCGCGGTCAATAAGCTTAAGCGCCGTTTCTGCATCCCATTCGCCGACAATGGCGCATTTGGTACCGTGGAACATGTTGCGCAGCAGGTGAATGATCGGAACACCCGATGCCGGCATCGCGTGCAACCAGACATCGTCCGGACCCGCACCTTCCGTCAGCGCGATTACACCCATCGACTCGATCATCAACGTGTGAGGATAAATCGCACCTTTCGGCAAACCGGTTGAACCAGTGGTGTAGCAGATCATCAATTGCTCATGCGGGGTATGGATGAAGGCTCCGCGATCAGATGCTGATGCGATCAGGGTTTCATAATCCCGCTCCAGCGTATGCTGCGCACCAACTCCCACCAGCACCGGCTGGCGTTTGCTGAAGGTCAACGCCTCTTGGGCGATTGCAACTTTCGTGTCCTGAACGATCAGAACATCCAAGCCTGCGTCGTCAATTAGCGCGCCAATCTCGCGCGGGGCAAGGCGATAGTTCAGACCCACTCGAATCGCACCGGCCTTGGCGCAAGCGCCTATGGTTTCTGCAACCTCGATGCAGTCAGGCAGGATCACCCCGACCCTGTCACCCTTGCGGACATCCAGCGGCCGCAACGCATGCGCCAGCGCATCCGTTCGCTGGCCCAACTCGCGCCAACTGCGACGGCGGTCCAGTTCCACATAAGCATCCTGATCCCCAAAGCGGTCTGCGTTTCGGTCGATCAGCTGTCCAAGCGTCGGCATTGGTGTCTCCTCCCGGGCATCACGGCAATTCTTAAGTTACGTGATTGTCGTTTTTGGTGGTGTGGGGCGTGCGAGGTCAGGTGAAAATTCACTTTGACCCTCCATCAGCCTTCCAGCGGTGTCAGTTTGTGAAATCCCTTGCGCCCATAAATAAGCGCCGACTTTTCCGGGTTCAGGTGAACTTCTTTCACCATACCGAAGAACACCGCATGTGTCTTCGTGTTTGCCCAGTTGTCGACCACGCATTCAAAGGACACGACGGACTCTTTCAAAACAGGCAGACCCAGATCTCCTTTGATCCATGTCCCGGCTGCCTGGAACTGTTGTTCCTTGTCCATTTTCGACGAAAAGGCACCGACAACCTCGGTCATGTCATCGGGTATGAGGTTTACGGCAAACTTTCGGCTGTCCATCACGACGCCATATGTTCGCGCTGTTCGGTTGATGCAAACCAACAAAGCTGGCGGATCGGCCGTTAGCGAACATACCGCCGTCGCCGCCATTCCAGCGCGCGAATCCTCGAATTCTGATGTGATGATGGTCGTTGAGGCCGCCAGCAACTGCATGCCGGTCTTGAACCTGTCTTCTGTGGTCAGGGTCATACTGCGCTCTTGCTATTTAGTGAACGATCACTTACCTTCCACATCGCCGGATAAATGTCAACGCAGACTTCGCAGCCCGGCGGCAAAGAAACGAAACCCGAACCTTGTGACCAATGGGACAGAACGGGCACACAGACCAACGGGAAGGCGGTTGCGCACCGCAAAACCAACCGCAGGAGACGCGTATTGAACCAGCATAGCCCCAACCCCGCCGAGAGCCTCGCGACGCTTTTGGAGATACAAAAAGCCCACCAGGCCGAACATGGCGCGCCAAACGCGGCTGAACGCAAGGATCGCATCACGCGGTTAATCGACCTGGTACTGGATAATCGCGATGCCATGATTGACGCGATCTCGGCCGATTTTGGCAATCGGTCACAACATGAAACGATCGCGGCCGACATCGTTGGCACGGTAAAACAGTTAAAATTCGCGCGGGACAACCTTGATCGTTGGATGCGCCCTGAGAAGGCAAAAGTCGAGTTTCCCCTGGGATTGCTGGGCGCGCGCGGTCGCATTCATTATCAACCCCTGGGTGTCATTGGGATTGTCAGCCCCTGGAACTTTCCGATCTATCTGGCCATTGGCCCCATGGCCGAAGCCTTTGCGGCAGGCAACTCGGTCATGCTGAAGCCGTCAGAATTCACATCCCGCACATCCGACTTTTTGAAATCGCTGATAGAAGCAAACTTCGCCCCGCACGAAGCCGTGGTTGTGACCGGTGGCGTCGACGTCGCACAGGCGTTCACTGCGCTTCCTTTTGACCACCTTCTGTTTACCGGCGCCAGCAGCATTGGGCCGCACGTCCTTCGCGCAGCAGCTGAACATATGGTGCCGACTACACTGGAGCTTGGCGGCAAGAACCCCGCCATCATCGCCCCCAGCGCGGATATGAACCTTGCGGTCGCCCGGATCGCCGCCGGCAAAGGATTCAATGCGGGTCAGGTATGCCTGGCACCGGACTATGTCTTGGTCCCACGCGCAAAGATGGAAGAATTCGCCACCCAGCTTGCGGCAAAACTTGCCGAGGCCTTCCCGACCCTGTCCGGCAACCCGGATGTCACCCATATTGTGACCGACCGCCAATTCGATCGGCTCAAGGGCCTTGTGGAGCAAGCACGCTCGGCAGGGGCGCGGGTCGTTCAGGTCAACCCCGCCAACGAAGATCTCTCAGCCACGAATGAGAAAATTCTACCCCCGACACTGATCGTCGACGCCGATCCGGCGCTGGACGTCATGCACGATGAAATCTTTGGGCCGATCCTGCCAATCCTGCCTTACGACTCGCTAGATCAGGCCATAAGCTTTGCCAATGCCCGTCCGCGCGCTCTGGCGGCTTACGTATTTGCTAAAGACGCGGGCGAGCAGGAGCAGGTGATGGAAGGCACCATTTCCGGCGGAGCGTGCATCAACGAGACCATCATGCATTCGACCCAGAACACCCTGCCCTTTGGCGGCGTCGGAAATAGTGGCATGGGCGCTTATCACGGCCTGCATGGCTTCAAACGGTTCAGCCACGCAAAGGCTATTTTCAAGCAGATCAACATGGATGGCGTCTTCAAGGCTCTTCGCCCGCCCTATGGCGAGAAGTTCTTTAAGACAATGGCACCGTTCCTGAAAAAGTAATCTGGTGCACCAAAAAAGAAGGGAGCTCTGCATTTGTGGAGTTCCCGTCAGTCGTTTTGCGGTAATGCCGGCAGCGCGGCTTGTTATGAGCAAGATGCCTGCGGCGATACCTCAGACCTCCAGCCATTCCTTCCGGATTTCGTCATTTTCGCGCAATGCCTGCGGGGTGCCTTCGTAAACCATGTGCCCGTGACCCATGACGTAAACCCGGTTGGTCACACGCAAAGCGATGGTCAGCTTTTGCTCGACCAACAGGATCGAGACGCCACGCTCGGCAATCTGCAGCAGCAGATCCCCTACCTGCTCAACAATCTTCGGGGCCAGGCCTTCGGTTGGCTCGTCGATCATGATGAAATCGGGGTTGCCCATCAAGGCACGGCAGATCGTCAGCATTTGCTTTTCGCCGCCCGACATAACTGAGGCATCCACATCCGCACGGTTGCGCAGGTTGGGAAACATCTCGAACATATCCTCGATACACCAGCGGCCATCGCCGTCCTTTTGGCCCGGCTTCAGCCCCAATATCAGGTTTTGGCGCGTTGTGAGACCGGGAAAGATATCCCGGTTTTCGGGCACGTAGCCAATCCCGGCCTTGGCAATCTCAAAGCTCTTGCGGCCAGCGATCTCCTGGCCGCGGAACTTGATTGACCCATGAGGCGCGACCTCGCCCATGATCGCCTTGCAGGTGGTTGATCGCCCAACCCCGTTGCGCCCCAGCAGCGAGACGATTTCGCCCTCGCCCACTTCAAGGTTCACCCCCTGAAGAATGTGACTTTTTCCGTAATATGCGTGCAAGTCGGTGACCTGAAGCATTACACCGCCTCCTCTTCCAAACTTGCGCCCAGATAGGCTTCTTTCACTTTCGCCGATGCGCGCACTACGTCCGGCGTGTCGGATTCGATCACTTCGCCATATACAAGGACCGAGATTTTGTCAGCCAAATCGAAAATCACGCCCATGTCGTGTTCGACAATCAAAAGCGTCTTATCCTCGGTCACGTTGCGGATCAGGTCGACGATCAGGTCAGTTTCCGAATGACTCATCCCGGCGCAGGGTTCGTCCAACAGTATGACATCCGCCCCACCTGCGATCGTGATCCCGATTTCAAGCGCGCGCTGCTCGGCGTAGGCCAGCGTGCCCGCCAGTTCATTCCGGCGCGAGGTCAGATTGATTTGTGCCAGAATGCCCTCGGCCTTTTCGGTCACGTCCTGCTGCTGGCCAATCATATGCCAAAACGAATAGCGATAGCCCATTGTCCACAACAACCCGCACCGAATGTTTTCGAAAACCGTCATGTTGGGAAAGATGTTGGTGATCTGGAACGACCGACTAAGGCCGCGGCGGTTGATCTCGAACGGTTTCAATCCGGTGACATCCTCACCGTGCAGGAACACCCCACCTGAGGTCGGCGCGAACCGCCCGGTGATCAGGTTGAACAGGGTCGATTTCCCGGCCCCGTTTGGCCCAATGACCGCGTGGCGTTCACCCTTGGCGATCTGCAGGTTCACACCCTGAATAATCCTGGCAAGACCAAAGCTTTTTTCGAGGTTTTTCAGCTCAATAGCAGGAGCGCTCATGCCCGATCCTCCGCATGGTTCGCATTGTCCCAGGCGTCACGGATTTCCGGCAAAACGCGGGACACAAGGAATAGTGAGATCGCGGCGATGATTACTGCAAACGCCACGGCCTGATAGCCGCCACTGTCAAAGGCAATACCATAGAGATGCATCTCGTGATCGCCACCGTATCCGTGGCGCTTGTGGAAAAGGATTTCCAAAATGGCGGCCAGGGACAAGACACTCGTGATCGCAGGGATTGCCACCTTGAGATACGGCTTGATCAGCAATTTCAGTTTACCCAAGGCGAGCGGGCGTCGATGCATCGCGATCAACCCGGCAAAACCAGACGGGAAGAACATCACACAGGCCACGAACAATATGCCCAGATACAACGCCCATAATTCGGTATGCAGGCCAAGAACCGTTTGAAGCAAGGTGAACACGACCGCCCCGATAATCGGCCCGACAAAGAAGCCGGCACCACCAATGAAGGTGATCAGCAGGATCGAGCCTGACGTCGCAAGGTTCAGGTTTTCCTCGGTCAGAATCTCAAAATTGATCGCGAACAACGACCCGGCAACACCGGCAAAAAAGCCCGAAGCACAGAAGGAAATCCAGCGAATATTGCGCTGGGAATACCCCAGAAACTCGGCGCGTTCTTCGTTGTCGCGTACTGCGTTGGCGATCCGCCCGATCGGCGTGAGCGAGAACAGATACATCAGCAGTGCTGCCACCAAAAGCCACACGACTGTAAGGTAATAGACCTCTTGCTGTGTAAGGAATTCATATCCGAACACTGGCGGACCCATGGTCCGGTCGCCCGAGATGCCTTCTTCGCCGCCAAAGAACACGACGATGATGACGGAACAGGCGGCGATCAGCTCTCCGACACCAAGCGAGATCATAGCGAATACAGTGCCTGCCCGACGGGTCGAAAAACTACCGATCAGGAAGGCGAAGACCATGCCGAACAAGCCTCCGACAATCGGAAGAAACGGCAAAGGCAACCACAGCCCGTCCTCGACCATGTTCATCACGTGCATGGCGAAGAACCCGCCAAGACCCATATAGACCGCATGACCAAAGGACAGCATACCACCCTGCCCCAGCAACATGTTGTAGCTCAGCGCGAAGACGATGGTGATCGCCATCTGGTTCATGATCGTCAGCGCCGAACTGGACTGGAACACAAATGGCAGGCACAACAGGAACAGAGCGGCAAAAGCCCAAGGCATCATGTTCGATAGCGATATCAGCCGGGTAGTCCCCGCAGTTAAGGGCGTCTTACTGGCGATACTCATGATTCACGGTTCCCCATGAGACCTTGCGGGCGCAGAACAAGAACGATGATCATCAGCAGGTATGGCAAGATCGGGCCAAGCTGAGGCAGCGTCAGTGTCCACAGGTCCTGCAGCGGATGATCCCAGATCATCTCTGGCTTGGTAAAGCCTATCGCGGTCAGCACTTGTTCGGCCGTGACGTCATAGGCGGTGGCAAAGGTCTGAAGCCAGCCAATAATCAGGGATGCAACCAAGGCGCCCCAAAGCGAACCCAGACCGCCGATCACAATGGTCACAAAAACGATCGAACCAAGCTGCAAGGCCATGCCTGGGAAAACGCCCAGAACCGGACCGGCGATGACGCCAGCCAGACCGGCCATCGCGGTTCCCACGCCAAACACGCACATAAAGACCAGCGGTACGTTGTGACCCAGATTCTGCACGGTTTCGGGATAGCTGAGCGCGGCCTGAATGGTCATGCCGATACGGGTTTTGGTCAGAATGTATAGCAGCGTCAGGAAGATCCCCATCGCAACGGCGATCATGAAAACCTTGTAGGCAGGAAAAGCATTTCCAGCGATAGCGAAAGCTGCAAAATCCAGCGCGGCAGGTTCCGAGAATGGAAGCTGACTTTTGCCCCAGAAGAATTGAATCGTTTCTTCAATCAGCAGCGCAAGACCAAAGGTAAAGATCAGTTCTGGCACATGCCCGTATTTGTGAACTCGCCTTAACCCGTATCGCTCGATCAGAGCCCCGATCAAACCGACAATCAATGGCGCGACAAGCAAGCCGACCCAGAACCCGGTGACGAGGCTGATCTGATAGGCGAAATAAGCACCCAGCATGTAAAAACTGGCATGAGCAAAGTTCAGAACGCCCATCATGGAAAAGATCAGTGTCAAACCGCTGCATAGCATGAACAGCAACAAACCAGTCACAAATCCATCCAACACGTTCACGAGGAACAGCGCCATTACGTGTCTCCCTGCATATTATTGAGTGGCAGCCTGGTAGCCCGCCCGAATTTCAGACGGACCACCAGAGTGGTTAGAGGCTTATGGGCGCTTCATCTCGCATGTGGTGGACGAGTCATTGGACGCCATTTCGACAACAGTTTCTGCAACCATACCGCGGCCAGACTTGTCGTATTCAAAAGCGACCTCGGGTGTCTGGCCCTGCACGGTCACGGTTTGGATCGTCTGGTGATCGCTTTCACGCATCACGGTCTTGCCAGTGACAATACTGTCGTATTCCATGCCTTCCAGCGCGTAGGCGATCGCCTTGATATCCGTGGCGTTGCCAACTTCGTTGATCGCGGCTGCCAGCATCGGTGCGACATTCGCCATCTGAGGTTGACCAAAGTCCAGATCCGGGAAGCTTACATAGAAGGCCTCGATGAACTCCTGCGCTTCTGGTGTCGGGGCCGGATTTACCTGACCTGCACCGACCAGCTTGACGATTCCGTCGCCTTCTTCACCAAAGGCCGCGGTGATGCCCGAAGTCGCGCCATAGTAGGTGTAGATCGGCTTGTCGAAACCAGCACCCATGACCGCCTTGCCCAAACCAACCATGTCGCCACCCCAGTTACCTGTGATCACGGCATCTGCCCCCGAACCAACAATCTTGCGCGCGTAGGGCGTGAAGTCTTTGACTTTGCCGATTGGGTGCAACTCGTTCCCGACAATCTCAATATCGGGGCGCTTTTCCTGAAGGAAACGCTGAGCGGCCGCAGCAACAGCCTTACCGAACGAATAGTCCTGACCGATCACATAGACTTTTTTAATATCCGGGTTGGCTGCAATGTCATCGGTCAACGCGTCCATTTTGATGTCAGCATTGGCGTCAAAGCGGAAATGCCAGAACTGACACTTGTCATTGGTCAACGCCGGGTCAACGGCCGAGTGGTTGAGGAAGATAACCGGATCATCAGGATTGCGACGATTGTGCTTGGCAACGGCTTCGGTCAGCGCGTTCGCCACACCGGATGATGCGCCCTGAGCGATGATGCGAATGCCCTGATCCATGGCAACCTGCAACTGGATGAGCGATTCCTTTGCGCTGATCTTATTGTCGAAAGGCACCATCTCGAATTCGGCATTCCCATCCAACAGCGCGCCAGGTTCGTTCACCAGCTCTTTGACGCTGTGGCGATAGATCGCCAGGCCTTGTGTGCCCGTCGTCGCAAATGGCCCGGATAGCGGATCAATGAAGGCGATCCGTACTTTTTCCTGTGCCGCAGCGGCCCCTGCAACAAGACCAGCAGCAAGTGCGGTCGCCATCATCAAATTGAACTTGTTCATTTCTTCCTCCCTATTGACACCAGGCGGTAGGTTTCAGCCCGTTGTAAGATCCACATCTGGGTGAGTGATCGATCACTATATTCATGACTGTTTGTTAGTGTGTCAACGAATTACTGACCGAATTTGGAACTTCTGGACATTCGTGAAACAAAATCGGCATTGCGCCGTCACATCGCCCAATTTTATCGCGACTAGAGTGACTGCTCCTCAATTAGCTTTGAAAATAAGGGGAATGATCAATCGACTGAATATCCGTGATCCAATCTTCTGCCCGCGCTCATGATAAACAAAATTGGCCCAAACAAATCGTTGACATTTTTTTTGTTCGCGTAATATCATTTGTGTACTAACGAGAAATTTCTCATCAGGATAGACACTTTGCGGTATCTCTCTCCCAACACGCTCGATGATGCATTTGACTTGCTGACCAGCAATGATCTGACGGTTGTCGCTGGCGGCACTGACTTTTTCCCATCCCGGCAGCGTCATGAGCTGCACACCGACATATTGGACGTCACACGCATCAATGGTCTTTCGGGCATCCAACTTGTGGATGACCGTTGGAGAATCGGAGCCACAACAAGCTGGACAGACATTGCCGGGGCCAATTTGCCCGTAGCATTTAGGGGCCTGCAAATGGCAGCGCGGGAAGTCGGTAGCCTGCAGATCCAGAACAGCGGCACGATTGCAGGGAACCTGTGCAATGCCTCGCCTGCCGCTGACGGCGTGCCACCGCTGCTGACGCTGGAGGCTAGCGTTGAGCTTGGCTCGGCCCGTGGCTTTCGCGAGGTTCCGCTGTCAAAGTTCATCACTGGCGTGCGCAAAACGGCGCTGTCCGGCGATGAGATTGTGACGGCGATCTACCTGCCCGATCCGCCCAAAGGGACTGTTGGACATTTCGAAAAACTCGGCGCGCGACGATACCTTGTGATCTCGATCACGATGACTTCTGTCATCATCGGCCTCGATGAAAACCGCCGGATCAACTATGCGCGCGTCGCCGTGGGGGCTGCGTCAGCCGTGGCACAAAGGCTGGTACAGCTCGAAGCCGATTTGATCGGGAAATCCCCTGAAACGGTTGAAGTTTCATCAGAGCATTTGGCACCGCTTAGCCCCATTGATGACGTCCGCGGGGACGCCGCATTCCGACTGGACTCTGTGACAGAACAATGTGTCCGGGCAATCGCAGAGGCGGGACAACATCATGGATAAACGCGCTGATGAAATCACGACCGAATTCACCCTGAATGGCCACCCCGTCAGCGCGGTGCCGCGCGTGGGTGAGCGCCTGTCGGAAATGCTGCGCGAGCGGCTGTCAGCACGCGACGTCAAGATCGGATGCAATGCCGGCGACTGCGGTGCTTGCACCGTTCTGGTCGATGGTGATCCGGTCTGTGCCTGCCTGGTTCCGGCGCAACAGGCTGCTGGGCGGTCTGTGGAAACGGTGTCCGGGCTGACGCAAGATGACCAGACTGCCAAACGTCTGGCAGAAAGCTTTCAAAACCACGGTGCGGCGCAGTGCGGTATCTGCACGCCGGGCATGATGACTGCTGCCGTCGCATTGCTGCGCGAGACACCTGAGCCAAACAATGAGCAGGTCCAGGATGCCCTAGGCGGCGTTTTGTGCCGCTGCACCGGGTATCGCAAGATTATCGATGCCGTTGTTGCCGCCGGTGCGCCTGCTTTGCCAGAAGCAACACTGGGACATGCGGGCGACGCCATCTGGCGCGTAGATGGGCACGACAAGGTTACAGGCACAGAACTTTTTGGCGATGATGTTGCCCCGGCAGGTACGTTAGAAATCTGTGTCATCCGTTCCCCCTATCACCGTGCCGGATTTACACTTGGCGATCTGGACACTTGGGCCAATAAGACCCCTGGGATCGAAGCAGTCCTGACTGCGGCCGACATTCCCGGGCGCAACAACTTTGGCGTTATTCCCGACTTTGCCGACCAACCTGTATTCGCGGAATCCGAGGCTCGGTTCCGTGGTGAGGCTGTCGCCGCCATCATTGGCCTGCCCGAGGTTCTGGCAACCTTCGACCCAGCGGATTTTCCGGTAACGTGGGAAGAAAGACCCCCCGCGTTGGATTCACTGGACGCCATGACGCCCCAAGCCGCGCAGCTGCACCCAGATCGCGACGGAAACGTTATGTGCGCCGGTTTCGTGAAATGCGGAACCCCAGAAACCGCGTTGGCCAACGCAGATGTTGTGGTCGAAGGCCATTTCCGCTCGGGCTTTGTCGAACATGGTTATATTGAGCCTGAGGCCGGGTTCGCCGAGATCGTGAACGGGCGGGTCGAAGTCCATGCCTGCACGCAAGCTCCGGTGATGGACCTAGACGCGCTGGAGATCATCCTGGGGATGCCGCGCGGTCAGATCCGTATTGCCCCGACCGGGGTCGGCGGCGGGTTCGGTTCAAAACTCGATATCTCGGTGCAGCCTTATCTGGCTCTTGCCGCGCTCAAAACCGGCAAACCGGTGCGACTGACGTACTCGCGGACCGAGTCCATGCAGTCCACCACCAAACGCCACCCTTCCGACCTGCGGGTCAAGATCGGGGCAACTAAAGACGGTCGTATCAGTGGGATGACTTTTGATGGGCTGTTCAACACAGGCGCCTATGCCAGCTGGGGTCCGACCGTGGCCAATCGGGTTCCTGTTCATGCCTCGGGGCCGTACAAAATCACCGACTACTGCGCCGAAGCCAAAGGCATCCATACGCATTGCCCGCCATCGGGCGCATTCCGCGGCTTTGGCGTTCCACAATCAGCCATCGCGCAGGAATGCCTGTTCGACGAGTTGGCGGACAAGCTAGGCATCGACGCGCTTGATTTCCGCATCAACAATGCGCTGGAAAATGGGGTCCCCACCGTTTGCGGGCAGGTCTTCGATCAGGGTGTTGGCATTCGCGCCTGCCTCGAAGCGCTGCGTCCCGCGTGGGCTGAAGAAAACAAAGCAGCTCAGGCACACAACGAACAAAACAATACCTTGATGCGCGGCGTTGGGCTGGCGGCAGGCTGGTACGGGTGCGGCAACACTTCGTTGCCCAACCCGTCGACGATCAAATCGGGTATCCGGTCAGATGGCAGTGTGGTCCTGCACCAAGGAGCGATGGATATCGGCCAAGGGGCAAACACCGTCATCACGCAGATCTTTGCCACGGCGCTTGGTGTCCCGGTTGCGCAGATCGAAATCATCGGGGCCGATACGGATGTCACGCCAGACGCGGGCAAAACTTCGGCCTCACGTCAGACCTATGTCTCTGGCAGCGCTTCACGTCTGTCGGGCGAAGCGATGCGGGCGCAGATTCTGTCCCGCGTGAACGCCGGGCCTGATGCTGTGATCACCCTGAACGCAGGCGCAATTGCTGTGGATGATAACGGACAGCAGCACACGATCGACCTGACCACGCTGGAACCGGACGCCGAAGGGTATGTTCTGCGTTCCGAAGAAACCTATGACCCGCCCACAAAACCGTTGGACGAAAACGGTCAAGGGATACCTTATGCTCAGTTTGGTTATGCTGCGCATCTGGCTGTTGTCGAGGTGGACACAAAACTTGGCACGGTGAAACCGATCAAATTCGTGGCCGCCCATGACGTCGGCAAAGCGATTAACCCGATGCTGGTCGAGGGTCAGGTGCAGGGCGGTATCGCGCAGGGTCTTGGCATGGCGCTGATGGAAGAATACCTGCCCGGCCTTACCGAGAACCTGCACGACTATCTGATCCCGACCATTGGAGACATCCCCCCGATCGAAACCCTCATCATCGAGGAAGAGGATGCCCACGGCCCCTACGGTGCCAAGGGACTGGGAGAGCACGTTCTGATCCCGACGGCCCCGGCCCTTTTCAATGCAATCAATCGCGCCTGCGGCGTTCGGCTGACGCAAGGTCCTGCCACGCCTGCAAAGATGCGCGCAGCAATCAAGGAACTGAAAGATGGCAACTGAACGCGCCACACCAGAGAAAATCCGCTGCGATGCCTGCCCGGTGATGTGCTACATCGCGGACGGTAAAATCGGGGCCTGCGACCGCTATGCCAATCATGGTGGCGACCTAGTCCGTTTGGATGCATTGACGATCATCGAAAGCACTGAGGACACGCGCCTTGTCCCGTTCCTGAAAGACGGTAAAGACCCCGAAGACTGGGACGGCGACATCGTGCAAGGCAAGCGGCCCTTTGTGACCGCCGTCGGTGCGGGCACGACCTACCCCGACTACAAACCTGCGCCCTTTATCGTCAGCCAGGACGTGGAAGGCGTGGATATGGTTACTGTCGTGACCGAGGGGATTTTCTCGTATTGCGGTGTCAAAGTGAAGATCGACACCGATCGCCATATTGGTCACGAGCGCGATGTCGTCCGCGTGGACGGTGAGCCCGTCGGGCATGTGATGACCTCGGAATACGGGTCCAAGATGTTGTCGCTGGGCGGTGTGGAGCACCTGACCGGTGGCACCAAGAAAGAAGGTCGGATTACCTGCGATGCCCTGCTTCGGCTGTGCAATCGCGAAGCTGTCGAGATGGTGATCGGTGATGAAGGACATGAGACCACGGTTGTTGTTCAGGCCGGCAAAGCGCCCATCATCAACGGGGTTGAGGAAAAACTGATGCGGGTGGGCTGCGGCTCGGCCACAATCGGGATGTTCGCCAAGCAGTGGATTGAACATGTGGATGACGTGGTGGTGGTCGACGACCACATTACCGGCGTTCTGTCCGAGCATCAGGCAGGCAAACTGCTGGATGTCGAACCAACGGGCATCAAGATCAATGGTCGTCGTTCCACCCCGGGTCGCTATTTTCAGGTCGCAGAGCCCGGCACCGGCTGGGGCGGTACGGATATCGAGGATCCGCTAAAAATTCTGGGCGACTTCAATCCAAAATTCGCGCGTAAAGGTATGAGCCTGTTGATGGTATCCACCACTGGTGAGCAATATGGCTATTTTGAACTGGATGCCGAGCTGAAACCTCAGCCCGTCGAGATTCCCCCGGCGCTGAAGGCGTCTGCTGAGCTGATTGCCGAAAACTGCGAACCTTCGGTCTGCTCGGTTCTGTTCATGGGCGGCGCAGGCGGCAGCCTGCGGGCAGGTGTCACGGAAAACCCGGTGCGGCTGACAAAATCGGTCAAGGACTCGCTGACCTTTGTATCCTGCGGCGGGGCCGAGGCTTACGTTTGGCCTGGCGGCGGCATCACCGTGATGGTCGACGTTCTGGACATGCCCACCGGATCGTTCGGGTACGTGCCAACACCAGCGCTGGTCGCCCCCATCGAGTTCACGATGCGTGTCAGCGACTATGGCACGCTGGGCGGACACATGGATGAGATCAAGCCGGTTTCCGAGGTTGTCTCGGACGAAACCCGCAAGGTGGATCAGTTCGAAAACCAACCCGACCCGATGTCTTCGAAAAATTATCGCTGGGCGAAAGGAGCATAAGGCCGGATGCACCCCACCTCTGCCATATTGCCCTGCGGCCGCAGATTGCATCTGCAACACGGACCGATCGACCTGATCGTCGAGGCAGATGGCGCGCAAGATATCGCATTCGAAGCTGCCCAGTTACGGTTCCAATCCTTGCTGCAGGGCTTGGTGGATGAACTGGGGTTGCTGAAAATGCCCATGACCGCTGAATGCGCCCGCCCTCAAGGACGGGTAGCGCGCCGCATGGATGAGGCTGCGCGCCCTCATTCCAACGTGTTTGTTACACGCATGGCCGCCGTTGCCGGAGCTGTCGCGGACGAAGTACTGGCGGCCATGCTTCACGCCACACCTCTGGATCGCGCGTTGGTCAACAATGGCGGAGATATTGCTGTTTATCTGGGCTCGGGTCAGGACTATCGCATCGCAATGAGCGGGCTTAACGGATGCGATCTGGGCCGCATTGCTATCCGTGCAAGCGACAAGATTGGCGGCATTGCCACGTCGGGTCGCGGCGGGCGCAGCTTGAGCCTTGGCATCGCCGACAGCGTTACAGTGTTGGCCAGCAACGCAGCAATGGCCGATGTGGCAGCGACGCTGATCGCCAATGCGGTTGATCTGCCCGGGCATCCGGCCATCCGGCGCCTTCCGGCCAATCAACTGCGCGATGACAGCGATTTGGGCGACCTGCCCGTTCCGGTTTCTGTCGGCCAACTCTCAGCCCAAGATATTCAAGATGCCCTGTCACACGGCCTGAATACTGCCGAGACCTTGCTTGGACGCGGTTTGATCTCTGCCGCCCATCTGTCTCTTGGCTCCCACTCCCGCCAGACGGGCGCGTCTCGACTGGTGATCTCAACCACTCAAAAGGTTCCACAATATGCCTGACGTTCAACTGCGAAAGAAGCTGTTTTCGCTTGAAGAAATCTATCACGAAGGCGGACCGCTGTCCGACACACCGCTGGTGCGGGTGGCCGCAATGGCCGTGATCGCCAACCCGTTTGCAGGGCGGTACGAACCCAAAATTCAGGGCTTTATGGAAGACCTCAAACCTCTGGGTCTGGAAATGGCACAAGCCCTGATCGACATGCTGGGCGGTCCGGAAAACGTACAAGGCTATGGCAAAGGTTCTTTGGTTGGTGAAGGCGGCGAGCTGGAACACGGCGCTCTGTGGCACGCCCCCGGCGGCTATGCGATGCGCCAGTTGCTAGGCACGGCAAACGCGATTGTGCCCTCATCCAAAAAAGTCGGTGGCGTGGGTGCGCGACTGGATGTGCCGATCACGCATATCAACGCCTCATATGTGCGCAGCCATTTCGACAGCATGGAGGTGGGTTGCAATGACGCCCCGCGCGCAGGCGAGCTGGCTTTCTCGCTGGTCATGACAACCGGGCCGCGGGTGCATTCGCGCTCGGGTGGGCTTGAGGCCTGGGACATCAAAGGAGAGGACGGCCTAAGATGACAAAGATCCGCAAAATCGCAGTCAACGTTGAAGAAACCCATATCGAGGCAGGGCGACCGATCTCGCCCGCCACGCGCAAGGCGGTGGCCGTGGCCGTGATCGAAAACCCCTTTGCCGGGCAATATGTCGAGGATCTGACACCCCTGATGGAAACTGGGGCTGAGTTGGGCGCTTTGCTGGGTCGCCGCTGCGTCGAGGCCCTTGGCATCACACCGGAACAGGCCGAAAGCTACGGCAAATCGGCGATGGTCGGTGAGAATGGCGAGCTGGAACATGCCGCCGCCATCCTGCACCCCAAACTGGGCGCGCCACTGCGCAAAGAGGTCGAAAAGGGCGCTGCCTTGGTTCCTTCTTCGAAGAAGATGGGCAGCCCTGGGCAGGTACTGGACGTACCGCTTGGTCACAAGGACGCGGCCTATGTGCGCAGCCATTTTGACGGCATCGAAGTGCAGTTGAACGACGCGCCCCGTGCGAATGAGATCATGGTGGCAGTTGCGGTCACCGACAGCGGACGACCGCTGCCGCGTGTAGGCGGACTGACGAATGAGGAGGCAGAAGGCAAAGACGGGCTGCGCTGAATGTAGCAGCTGCGCTCTTTAGGGCTGACAACACATTAAGAAGCCGGGATAACTGGCCGTGAACAATGATCATTGGGAGGAATTCGAAATGAATCTGATCAGACGCACGGTACTGGGCGCGCTTGCGGCGCTACCCTTCACCAGTTTGACGGTTGGGGTCAGTCTGGCCCAGGACTCAATCGTTTTGGGTGAGGTGAACAGCTATACCCGTCTGCCCGCCTTTACTGAGCCCTACAAGAAAGGTTGGCAACTGGCGGTCGAACAGATCAACGCCGCAGGCGGGATCGACGGCAAGCAACTGGAAGTGATCAGCCGGGATGATACCGGTGATCCAGCCACCGCAATCCGGATCGCCGAGGAACTGGTCTCAAAAGACGGTGCAGTTCTGATCTTTGGCACCTTCCTGTCCAATATCGGTCTGGCCGTTTCCGATTTTGCCAAGCAGAAAGAAGTCCTGTTCATCGCGTCAGAGCCCCTGTCCGACGCGATCGTCTGGTCCAAAGGCAACAAATACACCTATCGTCTTCGCCCCTCGACCCATATGCAGGCCGCGATGCTGGCCGAACAGGCCGCCAAGCTCGACGCCGTGAAATGGGCGACTGTCGCGCCGAACTACGCCTATGGGCAGGATGCGGTGAAGGCCTTCAAATCCGAACTGACCAAATTGCGCCCCGATGTAGAATTTGTCGAAGAACAATGGCCACCGCTGTTCAAAATCGACGCGGGTTCCACCGTCCGCGCGCTTGAGGCCTCGAAACCGGATGCGATTTACAACGTGACCTTCGGCGGCGATCTGGCCAAATTTGTTCGCGAAGGTTCGCTGCGGTTCCTGTTCGAGGATCGCGACGTTGCATCATTGCTGACCGGAGAACCGGAATACCTCGACCCGCTGGGGGCTGAGGCTCCTGAGGGTTGGATCGTCACTGGATACCCCTCGACCGACATCGCAACGGACGAGCATAAGGCGTTTGCTGAAGCCTATATCGAAAAGTTCGGCGAAGCGCCCAAAACCGGATCTATCGTTGGATATAACTCGATCCTCGCCATCGCCGCAGCACTAGAAAAGGCCGATTCCACAGACACTGACGCCTTGCTAGCCGCGATGGAGGGCCTGACCGTCGACAGCAGCCCAACCGGCCCCTTCACCTTCCGCGCGGCTGACCATCAGTCCACGATGGGCGCCTATGTCGGAAAGACTGGGACAGTCGACGGCAAACCATCGATGGTCGACTGGTCCTATGCCGACGGGGCAGATTATTTGCCCAGCGAAGACGACGCAGCAGCCTTGCGTCCGGCGGAATAAGCCGAATTAGGCGGGGCAATAGCTGCCCCGCCCCACAAAAAGAACACGAACAAGGGACGGTGGCCCGATGGGGTTCTATTTTGCACAGCTACTGACTGGATTGGCGAACGCTTCCTCGCTTTTCCTGATCGCATCCGGGCTTTCGATCATCTTCGGCGTCACGCGGATCGTGAACTTTGCGCATGGCTCGTTCTACATGGTCGGCGCTTATCTCGCTTACACACTGGTCACACTCTGGAGCGGCAGCATCCTTGGCTTTTGGGTCAGCGTCATTTTGGCGGCAATGATCGTCGGGGTGATCGGCCTGATCATCGAACTCACTATCCTGCGCCGCATTTACCACGCACCTGAGCTGTTCCAACTAGTCGCAACGTTTGGCGTCGTATTGATCTTTCAGGATGGCACGCTGGCGATCTGGGGCGCGGAGGACCTTTTGGGCCCGCGCGCGCCGGGATTGGATAGCGCGGTTCGCATCATGGGTGAACCAATTCCCGAATATGACCTCGCCTTGATCGCTATCGGGCCGGTCGTATTGCTGGCCATCTGGCTGCTGTTCCACAAAACCCGCTGGGGTGTTCTGGTGCGTGCCGCGACCCAAGACCGCGAGATGGTCGGGGCGCTAGGCGTCAACCAAGCCTGGTTGTTTTCGGCAGCATTCGTATTGGGCTCGTTCTTGGCTGGATTGGGTGGCGCACTGCAAATCCCGCGCGAGGCGGTATCGCTGCAGATGGATCTGTCCATCATCGGTGAGGCTTTCGTCGTGGTTGTCATTGGCGGTATGGGCAGCGTGTCCGGCGCGTTTGTAGCGGCGGTTCTGATCTCGGTCCTGAACGCTTTTGCAATCCTGATCTTCCCGCAAATCTCAATCGTTTTACCCTTCGTCATTATGGCGATTGTCCTGATCTTCCGGCCCCATGGCTTGTTCGGCAAACCCGGCAGCGAAAAGGGCGCGCCGGAAGAACCGGACCAACCACTGGCGCTGATGGATCAGAAATCAGCAATGGTGCTGATGGCCGCGCTGCTGGTGCTGGCGCTTAGCCCCTTGTTCACTGCTGATTTCACTTCGGTCCTGATGGTCGATGTGATGGTCGCGACGTTATTTGCCGTATCGCTGCATTTTATGATGGGTGTTGGCGGCATGGTCAGCTTTGGGCACGCCGCTTATTTCGGCGTTGGCGCCTATGGCGCGGCGATGGCGGTCAAATTCCTTGGCCTCGGCATGATCTCGGCTATGCTTTTCGGCCCGGTTTGCGCGGCCATAGCAGCGCTGTTCTTCGGCTGGTTCTGTGTCCGGCTGTCGGGCGTTTACCTCGCCATGTTGACCTTGGCCGCAGCCCAGATCCTATGGGGTGTCACGTTCCAATGGCAGGAATTCACCGGCGGGGATGATGGCATCCTTGGCGTATGGCCTGCCAAATGGGCCAGCTCCGACAAGGTTTATTTCTACATCGCCTTCGTCCTATGTATCGGCGGAATATGGGCTTTGCGTCGTGTGGCCTTCTCTCCATTCGGCTATATCCTGCGCGGCATACGCGACAGCCAGACCCGGGCTGAATCGATCGGCATCGATACCCGGTTTCATCAATGGATGGGCTTTGTGCTGGCGGGTGGCTTTGCCGGTTTGGCCGGGGTCGTCTTTGCATTTTCAAAGGGCAGCGTCTTTCCTGACAGCCTCGGCATCGCGCTGAGCATCGACGGTCTGATCATGGTTCTTCTGGGCGGCATTCACGCGCTGGCGGGTCCGATCCTTGGGGCCGGTGCCTTTGTCCTGATCGAAGATTGGGTCACGCGGTTAGACTACTGGCGCTTTATCTTCGGGGCCATCATTCTAATCGTTGTCCTAGTGGCACCTGACGGGATTGCGGGCGGTGTCCAGCGCCTGCTGCGCGGCCTGAAAGGAGGCCGGGCATGACCAACGTTCTCGAAGTCCGTAACCTGTCCAAATCCTTTGGCGGCGTGCAGGCCGTGAAGGATGTGAATTTCGATCTGAAGGAAGGGGAATTCCTTGCCCTGATCGGTCCCAACGGCGCGGGCAAAACCACATGTTTCAACATGCTGAATGGCTACCTAAAACCGAATACAGGCTCCGTATCCTTGCGCGGCCAGGCCCTGATCGGCCACCCGCCGCGCAAGATATGGCGTATGGGTGTCGGTCGAACGTTCCAGATTACGGCAACCTTCCTGTCGATGACCGTTGTGGAAAATGTCCAGATGGCGCTGATCTCGTATCACCGCCGGGTGTTTGACCTGTTTTCACGCGCAACGCGGATGTATGTGGACGAGGCAATGGCGCTGCTGGAACTGGTCTCGATGCAGGACCAGGCCGGACGGGCATGTTCGGAATTGGCTTATGGCGATCTAAAAAGGCTGGAACTGGCGATTGCCCTGGCGCATGAGCCCGCCCTACTGCTGATGGACGAACCGACGGCGGGCATGGCACCGTCCGAACGGCTAGCCCTGATGGCGTTGACCGCGGAAATCGTGGCCAAAGGCGGCGTGAGTGTGGTGTTCACCGAACATGACATGGACGTCATTTTTGCCCACGCCCATCGTATTCTGGTCCTGAACCGGGGTGAGTTGATCGCCGAAGGCACAGGGTCTGAAATCCGCACCAACCCATTGGTCCAAGAGGTATATCTGGGCGGTGGCTCAGTCTTTGAAGCGGAGAGCGCCCATGCTTGATGTCAAAAACCTTGGGGCCTGGTACGGCCGTGCGCAAATCCTCAACGGTGTTTCGCTGAGCGTCGGCGAAAACGAGGTGGTTGCGCTGATGGGCCGGAACGGCGCGGGCAAATCGACCACCATGAAGTCCATCATGGGATTGGTGCGCCACATTGATGGCACCATCCGCTATGCAGAACGCGAGGTTCAGGGGAATTCCCCTCATGCGATCTGTCGCCTTGGCATGGGTTATGTTCCCGAAGACCGTCGGATTTTCGGAGATCTGACCATCGAAGAAAACCTCGAAGTCGGACGCCGCGAACCACGTCCAGATGCACCCGAATGGACACAGGAACACTTGTTCGAGCTGTTCCCAAATCTGGCTGAGCGTCGCAAGAACCTGGGCAAACAGCTTTCGGGTGGGGAACAACAGATGCTGACCATTGCCCGTACATTGATGGGCAATCCCAAGCTGGTCCTGTTGGACGAACCATCAGAAGGGATTGCGCCGGTCATTGTTGAACAGATGGCCCGCGTGATTGCGGAACTGAAACGAGAGGGGCTGTCGGTGCTGATCAGTGAACAGAACCTACATTTTGCGCGTATCGTGTCGGACCGGGCTTATATCATCGAAAAAGGCGAAATGCGGTTCGAAGGCAGCTTTATTGACCTCGACGAAAACCCAGAAATTTCAAATACCTATCTTGCCGTCTAATACCTTGGCCTTGTGGGAAGGACATGGCTTTGATTATTATAGTACGAACAATTGAATCAGGCAGGAGCCGTCATGACGGAATCGATTGAAAGCTATGCGCTTGACGACCAGGTCGGCTATCTTTTGCGGCTGGCCAATCAGCGCCACGCGTCGATTTTCCAGTCACACACATTGGACGGCCTGACGCCAACTCAGTTTGCTGCGCTGATCCGTATTGCAGATTTGGGCAAGTGCTCTCAAAACCGGTTGGGGCGGCTAGCGGCAATGGATGTTGCGACAATCAAAGGGGTCGTTGATCGCCTGCGTCAAAAGGGATTTGCGGTTGTCGAACCCGACCCGGACGACAAGCGACGCACACTGATTTCGCTATCCCCCGAAGGCGAGGCCATGGTCGCGCGGATGAAAGATGTCGGTCAGCAGATCACCAACGAAACACTCAAGCCGCTGACGGCCGCTGAACAGCGCAACCTGATCCGGATTTTGCGCAAAATCTCATGATTTGACGGGCCGTTTGGCAGACGCCTTGTCCAACTGCAATTCAGACCGCGAAAACCGGATCGGAGTGCGCAGACCGGGCACGCCTTCCGGGTTGATCTGCATCTCGCGATGCTGAATCTGCGGGTCGCTCAGCGCCTCTTGCACTGAATTGATCGGACCACCGGGCACGCCATGTTGTTCAAGGGCCGCCAACAGATCGACCTTGGTCCATTTCAGACAGGAACTCGTCAGCAATTCAGTCAACGCAGCGCGATTTTCCACACGGTCAGCGTTGGACATGAACCGTGTATCGTCGATCAACCCCGGCAAGCCCAGTATTTGGCACAGCCTTGCATATTGCCGGTCGTTGCCGCAGGCGATGATGATGTGTCCATCCGCCACCGGAAACACCTGATAAGGCACGATATTGGGATGGGCGTTACCCAGTCGCGTTGGGCACGTACCCGAGGCCAGATAATTCATCGCCTGATTGGCCAAAACGCCTGTCATGCAATCCAGCAGGCTCAGATCCACGTGTTGTCCCTGCCCCGAGCGCTCTCGTTCAGCAAGTGCAGCCTGAATGCCGATCACCCCGTAGAGGCCCGTGAAGATATCTGCAAAGGCGACGCCGATCTTTTGCGGCTCTCCCTCGGGGTCGCCTGTCAGGTCCATGATCCCGCTCATACCCTGGATAAGAAAATCATACCCCGCCCGATGGGCATAGGGCCCATCCTGACCGAACCCAGTGACGGATGCGTAAACAAGTCCGGGGTTGATCTGTTTGACGCTATCATAATCCAGGCCGAATTTCTTCAACCCGCCGACCTTGAAGTTTTCGATCAGCACATCCGCATCGCGGATCAGATCCAGCAACTTGGCCCGATCACCCGTATCCCGGAAATCCAATGCGATACTGTCCTTGCCCCGATTGGCCGCGTGGAAATAAGCGGCTGTCTTATCGCCATCGCGTTCGATAAACGGAGGGCCCCATTTTCGGGTATCATCCCCCTCGGGGCTTTCGACTTTGAGCACATCCGCCCCCAGATCGGCCAATGTCTGCCCGATCCAGGGTCCGGCCAGAATGCGGGCAAGTTCGATCACTTTCAGTCCGTGCAAGGGGGTGCTCATGGGTTGAACCTTTCAAAACTCTGCTGCGATCGGCCAACTTGTGTCCGGGATCGAATCCTGCATCTCCCCAACAGCATAAGTCCGATGTTTCGACAACCCGCTTGTCAGTCATGCCACCCTGCCGAAGCGCAGTATTTTCGTTAGTACACTAACTTTTTTCACATTTGGGTCAAGAGTCCGACTCAGGAAAATTTCATTCGTACAGAAACGTATTGACAGGCACGCACTTCTCACAATACTCATTCGTACACTAACGAATAGGCACTCCATGACTTACGTCGTCACCGAAAACTGCATCAACTGCAAATTCACCGATTGCGTGGAGGTTTGCCCAGTGGATTGCTTCTACGAAGGGGAAAATACACTGGTCATCCATCCCGACGAATGTATCGACTGCGGTGTGTGTGAACCGGAATGCCCCGCCGACGCAATCCGCCCGGACACTGAGGACGGGATGGAGACGTGGGTCGAACTAAACGGGAAATACGCAGAGGCGTGGCCCGTCATCACCGAAAAGAAAAACCCGATGCCTGACGCAGACGATTGGAACGGCAAGGACGGCAAACTGGAGCTTCTGTCCGAAGCCCCGGCAGAATAGGAGATCAAGATGTCGCTGGATTCCATGACCAAAACCGAATTCCCCATTCCGGCGGGCGTGTTCGCCGAAACCGTGACCGAGGTGAAACACTACACTGATCGCTTGTTCAAATTCCGCATCACCCGCCCGGCTTCCTTCCGGTTTCGGTCAGGTGAATTTGTGATGATCGGCCTGCCGAATGCGGAAAAACCCGTGTTCCGCGCCTATTCCATTGCCTCGCCCAGTTGGGACGAAGAGATCGAGTTCTATTCGATCAAGGTTCCCGGCGGCCCACTTACCGAACACCTGCAAAAAATCCGCGAAGGTGATACGGTTTTGATGCGCAAAAAGCCCACAGGCACGCTGGTCAATGACGCGCTGTTGCCGGGTAAACGGCTTTGGATGTTTTCGACCGGAACCGGCGTTGCGCCCTTTGCGTCGCTGATCCGCGACCCTGAAACCTATGAGAAGTTCGACGAAGTAGTCCTGACCCATACCTGTCGGGAAAAAGGCGAGCTGGACTATGGCAAGGAACTGGTTGCGGCGCTCAAATCCGATCCGCTGGTTGGCGAGATGGCACAGAATTTGCGGCACTATTGCACCCTCACGCGTGAGGACTATCCGTTCAAAGGTCGGATCACCGATCTTATGGCATCGGGCAAAGTGTTCGATGATTTGGACCTGCCGCTAATCTCACCAGAAACAGATCGCGGAATGATCTGCGGCTCGATGGCGATGCTGCAGGATACCAAGGCCGCGCTGGAAGGGTTCGGCCTGGAAGAGGGCGCGAACAACAAACCTGCAACTTTTGTGGTCGAACGCGCCTTTGTCGATTGACCAACCGGGGCTCTGCCCCGCCCTACACCGGGATCTGGTGAAACGCTCTCACACCAGATCCCGCGTGTCTCGGGACTTACTGATTGTCCCGCTTTCCTGTCTTGTTCAGAAACGCCTCCATCCCGGCCCGCGCTTCGGGTGAGGATTGGGCAATCGCCGCAGCCAGGCTTTCGGTAAAGAAGCCATCACTGGCCGACATGTCATTGATGCGCGTGATCGCCTGCATCATCATGTAATTTGACAGTGGCGCATTCTCGGTCACACGCCAGGCCAGCTCCATCGCTTTGTCAAACACGGATCCGTCCGGCTCAACATAATGCGCCAGCCCCAGTTGCAACCCTTTGTCCGAGCCATAGCGGCGACCGGTCAGCATCATCTCCATCATCCGGCTGGCCCCGATGATCCGGCCAACGCGAACGGTTGCGCCGCCGCCGACAAAGATTGCGCGGCGTCCTTCGGGCAGTTCATAAAACGTATCTTGCTGCGAGACCCGTATGTGGGCGGTCATAGCCAGCTCCATCCCACCGCCCAGAACACCACCGTTCATTGCGGCGACGACCGGAACCCGTCCGTATTCGATTTTGTCGAAAATCCGGTGCCACAGGCGACATTCATGCATCGCCCCTGCGGCGTCGCGCATCGAATGTTCCAACAGGTCCAGCCCGGCACAGAAATGCTGACTGGAACTGCGGATCACAACGGCGCCGATCTCATCGGGAAGGGTGTCGAAATAGTGCTCGATCTCGAACAGCAGCCCGTGATTGATCGCATTGAACTTGGCAGGTCGGTCCAGCGTCAGGATACCGACCGGGCCGTCTGTCTCTGGGGTGATATGTGTGTATTCCATTGCAAAGCCTTACTTGGGTTCCAAACGGATCGCGCCGTCCAGACGCACGCATTCACCGTTCAGCATGGTGTTTTCGATCATGTGCCCTGCCAAGCGCGCGTACTCAGCCGGCTGTCCAAGACGCGACGGGAAGGGAACCTTGGCCCCCAGACTGTCCTGAATCTCTTGCGGCAGCAAATCCATCATCGGGGTCGAGAAGATACCCGGTGCAATCGCCATGACCCGAACGCCCGAGCGCGCAAATTCCCGCGCCGCAGGCAAGGTCAAGCTGGCGACCCCACCTTTCGAGGCAGAATAGGCCGCTTGTCCGATCTGCCCCTCAAAAGCCGCCGCCGACGCAGTGTTGATGATAATCCCGCGCTCGTTATCCTCAAGCGGGTCGTTTTGCATGATCCGCTCAGCCGCCAGGCGCATGACATTAAAGGTGCCTATCAGGTTGATCTGGACCGTTCTGGCGAACGCGTCCAGCGCCGCCGGGCCGTTGCGCCCTACGATCCGCTCGCCATGTGTGACGCCGGCGCAATTGACGACAACACGGGGTAAACCATTGGCGGCAATTGCCGTGTCCAGCGCCGCAGAAACCTGGGCTTCATTGGTGACGTCGCAAGGCGCGGCAATTGCCCCCAGTCGCATTGCGGCCTCGTCCAGCTTGTCGCCGGGCAGGTCGAACAGGGTCACTTTCGCCCCGCATGATGCAAGATACTCGGCCGTCGCAAACCCCAACCCCGAGGCACCGCCAGTCACGATTGCGGATGCGTTTTCGATTTTCATTACATGTCTCCCTGTGCGCCCCGAACGCCATAACGCAACGAAATCAGGCTTCGGTCTTGCGCGATTTCCTAATGCGTCATACCCGTTGAATTGTTATTTAGTGAACGATCAATATTACATTTGCATACTAACAATTTATTGGATAGCCTGATTTTCAAAATATGCATCATGTCGCGCCCAGTGCGACCCGATGACAGGGAGAGGAAAAATGAGCATTTCAGCCCGGCAAAAAGAACACGACTTGGGGCATCTCAAAAAATTCGCCCCTTCACAGGTGTTACGAGAAGATCTGGGCGATGGCGCTTTTGTTTTACGCAGCCCCTACCTGCTGGATATGGACGTAAAATGTGTTTCCGAATATTTGGAACGCTGGGCCGAAGAAGCACCTGATCGCCTTTTTCTGGCAGAACGTGGGCCAGACGGTGAATGGATCAGCGTCACCTATTCCGAGGCTTTGGCGCAAACCCGCTCACTGGCTGCGTTTCTTCTGAGCATGGGGCTGGCTCAAGACCGCCCACTTTTGATTCTGTCAGGCAATTCGGTCCGGCACGGTCTGCTGATGCTGGCTGCTATGCATGTGGGCATTCCGGTGGTGCCGGTTTCTGTTCCTTACTCTCTGGTCGACGAGTCGCTGGCCAAACTGCGCCATATCGTCAGGACCACAAATCCCGGTATGGCCTTTGCCGATGATGCCAAGGGCTTTGCCCATGCTTTTGAGTTTCTCGCCTCGGAAGGCATCGAACAGCTGTCGGACAATGGCGCACTGACCTTTGAGCACGCCCTAGAAGCCACAGCTGGCGAACCGGTTGCCCAAGCGCGTGCCACGATTGACCATGACACGCCGGCCAAGATCCTGTTCACTTCTGGCTCAACCGGGTTGCCCAAGGGTGTCATCGTTACGCAGCGCATGATGTTGGCCACTCAAGAAGCCGTGGTGCAGATTTGGCCGTTTCTGGAAAGCGCCCCACCTGTCGTGGTTGATTGGCTGCCCTGGAACCATACGTTCGGCGGCAATTTCAACTTCAACATGATGCTGCGCAACGGCGGCAGCTTTTATATCGATGATGGCAAACCCGTGCCGGGCGAGATTGAAAAGACAATTCGCAACGTGCGCGACGTTTCACCCACCCTATTCTTCAACGTCCCGCGCGGTTTTGACATGCTTTTACCGGTCCTGCGCGAGGACGCAGCCTTTCGCAACGCTTTTTTCAAGCGGCTTGATCTGATCTTTTTCTCTGGTGCGGGGCTACCCGACCATCTTTGGGAAGGTCTGGAACAATTGGGCGTGCAGGAACAGGGCGAGAAAATCCCGTTTGTAAGCGCCTGGGGCCTGACTGAGGCGATGATGGCCACCTGTGTGCACTTCCCCATCGACAAGGCAGGCGTCATCGGGGTGCCGGGTCCGGGATCCGAGCTGAAGTTTCTGCCCAATGGTGGCAAGCTGGAAATGCGGGTCCGCGGACCGCATGTGACAACAGGTTATCTGAACAACGCCGAAAAAACCGCCGAGGCGTTTGATGACGAAGGGTACTTCCTGACTGGCGACGCGGGACGTTTGCAAGATCCAGATGACCCGTCGAAGGGCATCGTATTCGATGGCCGCATCTCTGAGAACTTCAAACTGATGACCGGCACTTGGGTCGCCGTCGGCAGCTTACGTGTTGCGTTACTGCAGGCGCTTAGCCCGATTGCCTCGGATGCGGTCATTACCGGCCATAACCGGACCGAAATTGGTGCGCTTCTGTTCCTAAACATAGATGAATGCAAAACCCTGACCGGACGGGGCGACACATTGGCAGGTTACGCTGATGATCCGACTGTGCGCGCCTTCATTGCCGAACGTTTGGCTGCATACAATGCCGACCAAACCGGCAGCGCCACACGCGTGAAACGCGTTCGCATCGAACACGACGCCCCGTCGGTTGAAAAGAATGAAGTCACGGATAAAGGCTATATAAATCAACGCTTTGCGCTAGAACTTCGGGCCGACGCGGTCACTGGATTGTATGAAGGGTCCGAGGATGTGATCGTATCAGGAAAGGCTACCACATGATCGACTACACCGCCTCTGAAGCCGAGATTGCATTCGTCCTCAAGCATATCGGTCGGCCCGAGCGGCTGCCCGGTTGGAGCGACGATCTGGCCGAGGCTGTAATCCCAGCCTTAGGCCGCTTCATCAACACCGAAATTGCCCCTTTGGACATGATCGGCGAGGCACACGGCACGCGTCTGGAAAATGGCCGTGTACGGATGCCACCGGGCATGGTTGCCGCCTATAAGCGCTATGCCGATGCCGGTTGGCCGGGCTTGTGCGCACCTGAAGAATATGGCGGGCAGGAATTGCCACACATTCTGGGTGCGGTTCTGGCGGACATGCTGGCTGGCGCGTGTATTTCCTATGAGATGGTGCTGAGTCTGGCGCAAGGCTGCATTCGAACTCTGAATGCCTCAGGCAATGACGATCAAAAGGCGCGACTGCTGCCGTCGCTGGTGTCCGGCGAATGGATGGCATCGATGTGCCTGACCGAGCCGGATGCGGGGTCAGATCTGGGTCGGATCAAAACGACCGCTACGCCGGATGGTGATAGCTATGTGCTCAGCGGTACCAAAATCTTCATCTCGGGCGGTGATCACGACTATACCGACAACGTATTGCATCTGGTGCTCGCGCGCACCCCGGACACGGCACCGGGGGTCAGGGGTCTCAGCCTGTTCGCCTGCCCTGCCGTGTTACCCGATGGGACACGTAACCGGGTTCAGACCGTACGGATCGAAGAAAAGATGGGGCTGCATGCCTCACCCACCTGTCAGATGGCGTTCGACGGCGCAAAGGCCGAATTGTTGGGCCAGTTAGGCCAGGGGCTGGCCGCCATGTTCACTATGATGAATGCCGAGCGTCTGGATGTGGCCCTGCAGGCCGTGGGCCAAATGGACGTGGCTTTTCAGCGGTCGCGTTTGCATGCCGCAGGTCGGCGCCAGGGCACAACATCAGAAGGCTCGGCGCTGATCATCAAACACGGTGACGTTCAGCGGATGTTGCTGGATATCTACGCCTACACGCTGGGATGCCGGGCGATGGTCTATCGCACTTTTGTGGATATGGATTTGGGCATTGATCAGGGGTTGCTGGATATCCTTACTCCGACCTGCAAGGCATTCGCGACCGACGCAGTCAACGCGGCCTCAAGCCAGGCAGTGCAAATCCACGGCGGCTATGGATTCTGCAAGGAATACCGCGTTGAACAGATCATGCGCGACAGCCGCATCATGGCGATTTACGAAGGTACCAACGGCGTTCTGGCGACCGGAGTTGCCCGCCGCGCGATCCGCGCAAATGGCGGTGCGGCGGCGCAGGCTTTTGCCGATTTGGCCTCAACGGGCCCCAGCTCGGTCGAGCTGGCCGATGCGATCGACGCCTGGAAATCCGCAACCCAAGCCATGCAAAGCTATATGGATATCGGTCCGTCAGTCTCGGACTATATGCGGCTGACCGGGCTGGTATATTTTGGTCGCGTCTGGGCGGATCTCGAGGCCGCCGCGGACAACGCCCCGGAACCCGAATTGTTGCGCGCCACTGCGGCCCATGTCCGGGCGCGCATCCTGCCCGAAGCCGGTTTGTTGCGGCACCGCATCCTCAATCCAGAACCCACGCATTCTGCGGCGATCTTTGCCGCGTGAACATCAAGGACGACACATGACTGACTTTACTCTTCCCGAAGCCAGCCCACAGGCCGACGCGGCATTCCGATCCGGTCTGGCCGCTGGAAAATTTCTGATCCAGCGCTCAAAAACCACCGGTGAATACAACTTCTACCCACGCGCTCTGTCCCCTACTACCGGAGCAGACGATCTGGAATGGGTCGAAGCCTCGGGCCGCGGCACTGTCTTTGCCTCGACCATCATCCGACGTCCAGCAAAATACGGCGGTGACATCAACAACGTGCTGATTGATCTGGACGAAGGTCCGCGCATGTTCAGCCGCATTGTGGACGTGGACAACGAAGCGATCACCATCGGTATGAAAGTGCAGGCCGTTGTCATGACCCCCGACTTCGGGCCCAACGCGAAATCCGGCGAAGCCGCCGTGTTCTTCAAGCCCGCGGAATAAGGAATTCAATCATGGCACACGCACTTCGCGGCAAATCTGCAATCGTTGGCAAAGGCTATTGGGGTTTGGGCAAAACGCCCAACACCTCACCAATGGAACTGATCGCCAAAGCCACGCAGAACGCGCTGACCGATGCAGGCATGGACCTGTCCGAGATCGACGGCGTCTGTGGCGGCACCTTCTACCACTTCTTCCCCACCCTCTCGATCGCCGAGTATCTGGGCATCAAGCCAACCTGGGCGAACTCGGACATGGTGGGCGGATCGTCCTTCATGTCCTATTTAGTCGAAGCGACCATGGCGATTCAGGCCGGTCTTTGCAAGAACGTGCTGATCTGCTACGGCTCGAACGCGAAATCCGCGCGCGATCTCAACGGGTTGATCGAAACCCCGCAATGGGAACGCGCCTATGAACCAATGGTGCCGGTGCCGGGATATGCCTTCACCGCGCAGCGCTATATGCACGAGTTCAACGTACCCAAAGAGCATTTCGGCCATGTCGCCATCTCGGCCCGGAAATGGGCTCAGCTGAACCCCGATGCGCCAATGCAGGATGACCTGACGATGGAGGAGTATCTGAACTCGCCCATGGTTGCCGATCCACTGGCGGTTCTGGATTGCTGCCTGATGTCGGATGGCGGTGCCGCGATCATCGTGACCTCAGCCGACCGAGCAAAGGACTATCAGGAAAAGCCCGCCTATTTCCTGGGCGGCGGCAACGCGATTTCCCACCGTGAGATCAGTCAGGCGGCAACGCTGACCACAACTTGTGCCGCCGAAAGTTCGAAACGTGCGTTCGAGATGGCCAGCGTCACTACCAAAGATGTTGATGTGGTCGAGCTTTATGACGCCTTCACGATTAACACGCTGCTGTTTCTCGAGGACATGGGCTTTGTCAAGAAAGGCGAGGCTGGGGCTTTTGTGGCCGATGGCAACATCGCACCGGGAGGCTCGCTGCCGGTAAACACCAATGGCGGCGGGCTAAGTTGTGTGCACCCCGGCATGTACGGCCTGTTCTGCCTGATCGAGGCGGCCACCCAGATACGGGGCGACGGCGGCAATCGTCAGATCGATGATGTGAATATTGCGATTGCCCATGGCAACGGCGGCACGTTCTCGAACGAGTTCACGACCGTTCTGGGCAGCGAAGCGGCGCTTTGAGCGATCAAAATAGGGGCAAATTCGCCCCCCCGCTCCCAAAGTTTGAGGTTTTGCCAGTGCGATAGAACGCAACCTACCGAAGACGAACCCTCGGAAACGGTCAGTTAGCGTCAGAAGCAGACAATCCTATTTCGTATTTTTGGGAAAGCCCTAAGCCCGACTGCTCATCTGGCGGTCGGGCTTAGGCATCAAACCTACGTTTCCCGTGTCTTTAAAGTACGGGTACGCGCGCTGCAGGAGGGGTCGAACGTGACCGTCCGGTTCGCATTTTGCCATCAATCATAACGGCCCCAACTCCGGGGATGTTGCCGACCGCCATGCCCTCCAAAACGTTCTTACCGTCCGATCCTTCTGGGCGGTCCATGAACACCAGATCGGCTGGGCGGCCTGGTGCGACGATGCCTTGTGCAAGATCCCGTCTCTTTGCCACGTTTCCGGTACCACAGCACCAAGCTTGTTCGGCAGGCAATCCGCCAATACTGGCCAGCAGAGTTGCCATTCGCAGCATTCCATTCGGCTGTACACCAGACCCCGCTGGGGCATCTGTTCCAATCAAGAAATCGACAAGGCGACCTTCGGCCAACGCGCCTTCCAGCGTCACAATTACCGACTTCTCGTTGCCATTGTGTACCGCTTCAAGCGCCCCTTTCGCGTGGCGGCAAAGCTCTCGGATTTCATCCTGGGAAATTGAGGTTGGTCCACCATTGATATGGCTGACTACGTCCGGTTGCGCCTCTAGCACATCTGCTGCTCGAACATCGTGAGAGCCCGCAATCGAAGGGCCGCCAGTATGCATAATGGTTTCTATTCCCAATTCCCGACACCAGCCGGTGACGCGGGCCGCGTCGGGACCTTTGGCAACTGTCCCAAGGCCGATCTCTCCAATATGCCGGATACCGGCCGCCTTTATTGCCGCATAGAAATCGCGATCAAAATCAAGTTCGGGCACTGGCGCTCCTGCCAAAACCTTGGCACCGGACGGGCGGAAATTTGAATAGCAACGTTGTGCCACCATCGCCAAAGCCTTGACGCCTTCGGCATCCTTGGGCCGACCAGGCAGATGGACTTCGCCGGCGGAAATAAAGCTTGTGACGCCGCCGTTAACATTCATTTCGATCCAGCCAATCTGGCTTTGGCGCGGGGTCCAATCGCCGAAAACCGGGTGGCAATGGCCATCAATCAGGCCCGGTGCGACCGCACAACCAGAGGCGTCAATTACGCGATCCGCGTCGCCGGCCTCAAGGCCCACAATCACTCCGCCTTCGATGAGAAGGCAATCACTGTCGGCAATAGGCGATTCCAGATCACCGGTCAGAAGCAGACCGATGTTACGGATTAGTGTGCGACCCTGTTCCGGTGTGTCTTTTGGTGCGTCAGCCATCTGATCCCCCATTTAGCGTGTGATTTCCGGTTCATATTTGGATCAAAAAAGCACGCCAAGAAATCGTTCGGCCGTCGTGCTTTCTTCATCCATTTTCATTAGTATACAAGCGATATTAGAACGCCTGTGTCAAGACCTTCTAACTGGCACTACGCCGGGATTGGCTACCCTTGAGCGGCTGATAGACCAGAGCCGACCAATCCTCGCCTGTTAGTAAGAAACCTGCATTCGGCAAGCCACCGACTAGTACCGCGGCTTGGGCGCTGTTGCCCCTATTGCCGCGGGTCAGGAAAACGCCGTGATGACTTTGGCGTAGTTGTTCATGATCTCAAGATCTTCATCCTGCGTGAAGTAACCGACGTGATGCCAGACGACGAATTCCTTGGTCCCGTGTTTCTCTTTCAACGCACCAACCTGATCGATCACCTGGTACACGGCGCCTTTCCAGACCCGCCACATCGGCACATAATATGGCGGGGCGTTAGGGGCGAAATTGAACAATTCCTCAAAAACGCGGTAGTGCTGCCCGGCCTGCGCTTCGGTCGATCCGATGGTCAGATTGGATTGTGATGATATAAAGATGCCACGCCAGTGTATTCAGCCAGCGCGGCGTGTTGTCCCAACCAAAACCACAGAACAGTCGGCCACCGGGCACGTGATCGATCGTTGCCAGATCCTCGGCCAGACGCATCGGGTGATGCGCCGTCAGCGCCATACCCACCTGCCCCACCATCGGGTTTTTGGTGTTTGCAGCGATGTGCATATTCCACAAAGGCGGATTGGTCGTGGTTTCGATCCCTTCCATCTGAAAATGATGCTCGGTCATGCAAAACCCGGCATACCCGTTTTCGTCGGCAAATCTCATCTACTCGGTTGTCCGTTCTAACAGCGTTTCATACCGATCCGGGTCCGAGCCGGGCAGAACGACATTTTCGCCCTTTGAATGCATATAAAGTTGTACAAGGTTGTGGGTTTTCAAGACTATACCTGCCTTTAGTGCCCGTTCCCGAAATTCTACTGCTGACCGCTCAACGGAACTCGATTTGGGTCAAGAAACGCAACAAGGGCGCCCTGTTTCCAGAACGCCCTTTAGCACCACTGTCTGTGAAGAAGGAGGAGTTACAGACAGCGATCAGCCCGACATACAACGCTGGGTTCACCGGCCTGCATGATCAATTCGTGGCTGACAGCACGGGGCAATGCCCGCGCCATAAAGGCGCGCGCTGCATCCACCCGATCCGCATAGTACTCTGGCGATTGAGCGCCCGCTGCAGCCTTGGCCACCCGTGCAATACGGGCGGACATCCAGGCCGATACGCTGAGGGCTACAATTTCAAGATAGTCACAGGCCCCGGACAGCACGTCACCTTGCGCTGTGCCCAGCACCCAATCCGTCGAACGTCCAAGCCGGGATGCCGCATCGCGCAAGCTTTTCTCTAAGTCAGAGAGGTCGTTGCCCAATTTGCCCGCCTCGTCCAGCATATCGGCCACTAGACCCTTGATGACGACACCATTGTCGCCGCGCACCTTGCGCATAACCAGATCGCGGGCCTGAACGGCATTGGTACCTTCGTAGATTTCGGTGATCCGCACATCACGCACCAACTGTTCGACGCCATAATCTTTGATGAAGCCATGCCCGCCATGCATCTGCACAGCCTCATTCGCCATTCGCGATCCCATGTCCGAAAGGTAGGACTTGATGACCGGCGTCAGTAGCGAAAGGCGCGCGTCTGCAACTTTGCGCTGCTCGGGCGTTGCGGCACGATGAACTTCATCCAACAGGCCCGCTCCGAAATAAGCCAGCGCACGGGCAGCGTCCATTTCGCCTTGGGCGGTCAGCAGGCGGCGGCGTACGTCCGCATGGGCAATCAGCGGATCCGCAGGACCGTTCGGGTTCAAAGGTTCCCCGTCTGCGCGACCCTGACGGCGTTCGTGGGCATATGCCGACGCGGTTTGTACAGCGGCCTCAGCTACGCCCAACCCTTGCAGGCCGACCGACAGGCGCGCGGCGTTCATCATTACGAACATTGCGGCCAGACCTTTACCCTCGTCGCCGACGATCCAGGCCTTGGTGTCCTCAAACGAAATCGCGCAGGTGGGTGATCCGTGGATTCCCATCTTGTTCTCGATCCCGGCAATGGTGATCGTGTTCTGCTCGTCCGTTGTGTTGTTGTCCGCATCCAGCATGTATTTCGGCGCCAAAAACAGGGACAGTCCACGCGGTCCGGGCTGAGCGCCCTCGATCCGTGCGAGGATCAGATGGGCGACATTTTCCGACATGTCATGGTCGCCCCAGGTGATGAATATCTTGTTGCCGGTGATGGCATAAGATCCGTCATCATTGCGAACGGCCTTGGTGCGGATCAGGCCCAGATCAGTACCGCAATGCGGCTCGGTCAGGTTCATGGTCCCGGCCCAGTTGCCGGACGTCAGCTGAGGGCAGTAGACCGCCTTTTGTTCGTCCGAGCCATAGGCCATCAAAGCTTCGACAACGCCAAAGTTCAGTTCGTGGATCAGGGCAAAAGCCAGATTGGTTCCGGCCATCCCTTCACGCAGGGCAGCATGCAGGACGAAGGGCAGTTGTTGGCCGCCATATTCTTCTTCCAGCGCCAGCGCGTTCCAGCCGTCTTCGCAGAATACCTTGTAGGCATCGCCAAAACCGGGCGCGGCATAGACTTTACCATCTTCAAGCCGTGCGCCCGGGCTGTCGCCCGCCTCATTGCACGTTGCCAGATTGTCGCGCACAAAGCCGTTGATCGCGTCAACGACCGCAAAGAACGTATCTTTGTCGCAATGCTCATACCCAGGCAGCGCCAGCGTCTTGTCGAGGTCAAGAACCTCGTCCAACAGAAAAGTAATGTCCCGCTGCGGGAGTTGATAGTCCATACCTATGGTCCCTCAGTTTTTAAGCGGCTTGCCGGTCGTCATGGTGTGGCGCATCCGTTCGAGTGTCTTATCCTGTCGGATCAGGCGCATCATGCCTTCGGCTTCCAGCCTGTGCAGCGCTTCTTCATCCAGAACGCCGCCCTCACCCCCGGCCAGTACGTGCGCCGTTTCACACGCAATCTCGACCGTGTAGGGCGCGTCTGGCATAGCCTCGGCCAGTGCGGCCAGCTTTGGCTCCAACGCGGCGTTGATAGCTGCGGCATCCAGTGTGATCTCGGCCTTGGGCGCGGGTTTGTACCCGTCGACCAACGCCAGAGCCGCCACCTTGGCTTCGGCCAAAAGGCGGTCGCGGTTCATCACCACGCCATCGGTTTTCCGCAAGTAACCCGCATGCTGCGCCATAGGGGCAGAGCCGGTCATCAAAGCGACTGAAATCACGTCGAACGCAGCCTCGGCCCCTTGGACGGCATCACCAAGTTCCGCAGCCTTGAGCAGCAACAGCGCGGTTGTTCCGCCCCATGCGGGCAGCAGACCAACATTGGCCTCGACCAATCCGATATTGCTTTCCAAAGCGGCCATAACCCGATCCGAATGCATTAGGATTTCGCAGCCGCCGCCAAGGGCAAGCCCACAGGCGGCCGAGACAACCGGGAACGGCGCGTACTTGATCTTGCGCATCGTGGCCTGACCGATGGCCAGTTGCCTTTCGACCAGATCCAATTCCCCTGCATCGGCACGATCCAGCGCTTTTTTCAAGTTGGCCCCGACCGAAAAGTGGTTGCCGTCCGACCCGATGACCATCGCTTTGAAGTCTCGGCCCACGACGTCCAGTGCTTCGCTCACACCTGTCATCACCAGATCGTCCAAAGCCGCATTAGGTGCCGTGATCGTCAGCAGAGCGACACCATCACCCATATTGCGCAGCACAACAGCCTCGGTCTGGAATACCGGAGCATCCGTCAGGTCAGATGCAAAGATCACCCCGGGCCCACGCGGCACGTCTGCCTGTTCGCCCGAAGGCAACAGCACCTTACGGTCACGGCCCTGACCTGAATAGATCCCGCCGCGTTCAGCGGCCAGCGCCAGCAAGGGCGGCACATCTTGACCCTCGGCCTTCAAGCGAGCCACAATCTTGTCCGCACCAATCTTGTCGATCAGCTTGAATGGGCCCATGCGCCAATTGTATCCCAGCTCCATCGCTGCATCGATATCCGCCGGGTTGGCGGTAATCTCGGGCACGCAGTAAGCTGCGTAAGACAAAGTCGGCCCCATTACAGCCCAGACATAATCAGCCAACCGATCACCGGCCTGATCAATGAAGTCGACACCAAAGCTTTTGGCCAACTCCGGACCCCTGGCCTGCGCACGATACTCTAGCGTTCCCAGATCAACGGCTTCGGCGACTGGTTTGCCATTTTCGTCCTTGGATCTGCGATAGAAACCCGCACCGACCTTGCGACCGGCCAAACCCTTGGCGGCCATCTGGTCAAACAGCTCCAGGCCTTCGGTATGGAATTGCTGCGGATCATCAGCGTCGAGCAGATTGCGCATAGACAGACGCGATTTCCCCATCAGGTCGATGCCGATCAGGTCCATCAACGCGAATACACCCGTTCCGGGCACGCCGAAGGGACGGGCCAGCACCGTATCAGCCTCCTCGACCGTGATGCCACGCGCCACGGCCTCGCGGGCAGCGGCGTTCATCCACAGCCCGCCCAGACGGTTGGCGATGAAACCGGGGCGGTCGTTGCAGGGCACGACGGTTTTGCCGAGGCGTTCATCGCTGAACGCACGCGCACGTTCCGCAGCAGCCGGATCTGTGTCCGGTCCGATCACAAGCTCAATCAGGCGCATATAGCGCGGCGGGTTAAAGAAATGCACGATCACGAAGCGCTTGCGCAGGCTTTCATCCATCTGGCTGACCAGGTCGGCCAGCGGAATGGTCGAGGTGTTCGAGCTCAGCAGTGCATCGTCGCGCAGGAAAGGCGCAATTTTCGCATAGAGCGCGTGTTTGATGGCGAGGTCTTCCAGAACGACCTCGACCACCCAATCACAGGTCGAAAGCTGATCCAGATCATCGTCCAGATTGCCCGCTGTCAGCCGGTCGGCATAGGCCGGGTCGGCCAGTTGCGGCGCGCGGCCCTTGGTCATCCGTGCAATGGCACCTTTGGCCAACATCGAGCGGTCTTCGGCATCCTTTGGTACGATGTCCAGCAAAACGACTTCGGCACCGGCATTGGCGAAATGGGCGGCAATGCCTGCCCCCATCACGCCCGAGCCGATGACAGCAACTTTGTTGATCGCAGTCATTTACAGAACCTCGAACAGACCAGCAGCACCCATGCCGCCGCCGATGCACATGGTGGCAACGATGTACTTCGCGCCGCGTTTCTTACCCTCGATCAGCGCGTGACCGACCATACGCGTGCCCGACATGCCATAGGGGTGGCCCACGGAAATCGCGCCGCCGTCGACATTCAGGATCTCATTCGGGATGCCCAGCTTGTCACGGCAATACAGAGCTTGCGATGCAAAGGCCTCATTCAATTCCCACAGGCCGATATCGTCCATCTTGAGGCCATTGCGTTCCAACAATTTCGGCACTGCAAACACCGGACCGATACCCATCTCATCGGGTTCGCAGCCCGCGACGACATAGCCCATGTAGCGACCCAGCGGCGCAAGCCCGCGCTTTTCAGCCAGTTTCTCTTCCACCACGACCTGCGCCGAGCCACCGTCGGACAATTGCGAGGCGTTGCCAGCCGTGATCCACTTGTCCTCGCCCATCACTGGGGTAAGACCCTGCAGGCTTTCCAGCGTGGTCGAAGGACGGTTGCACTCGTCCCGCGTCAGCGTGACCTCTTCATAGGTGATCTCGCCAGTTTCCTTGTTCTTGTTTGCCTTGGTGACCGTGATTGGCACGATCTCATCGTCAAATTTGCCCGCTGCCTGCGCGGCAGCCGTGCGCTGCTGCGATTGCAAGGCAAATGCATCCTGCGCCTCGCGGGTGATGCCATAGCGTTCGGCTACAGTATCGGCGGTCGCGATCATCGGATCGTAGAACCCACGAATGTTCTGCGCGATCCAGTCCTCTTTCAGGCGATAGGTGTTGTCGCGCCCCATCACCAGCGAGATGCTTTCGGCACCGCCACCGACAACCACATCGCAGCCATCGACCATGACCCGCGAGCAGGCGCGCGTCAGCGCCTCAAGACCCGAGGAGCAGAACCGGTTGATTGTCTGACCCGATGCGGTCACGGGCAGATCAGCGCGCATGGCGACCTGACGGCCAAGATTGCCGCCGTTTGCACCTTCGGGGACGGCATTGCCGATGATCACGTCCTCAATTTCAGACGGGTCGACACCGGCGCGTTTGACCGCCTCGGCGACAGCATGGCCACCATAAACGGCGGGGTGAGTGTCGTTGAAAGCACCACGAAAGGCTTTGCCAATTGCAGTACGGGCGGTCGAGACGATTACAGCAGAACGCATTAGATTGATCCTTGAAGGAAGTATTAGATGTCAGTGGGCAGCTTGTAGTCGGCGTATTGCTCGCGCAGATGCAGCTTTGAAACTTTGCCGGTCGCGGTGTGCGGAAGCTCGGCCTGGAACACCACGTCGTCAGGCGTCCACCACTTGGCGATCTGGCCGTCATACAGCGCCAGAATGTCCTCGCGGCTGACATCCGAGCCCTCACGGCTGACGGCAACGATCAACGGGCGTTCGTCCCATTTGCGGTGTTTGGCGGCGATACAGGCGGCCTCCAGAATATCCGGGTGGCTCATGGCGATGTTTTCCAGATCGATCGAGGAAATCCACTCACCGCCCGATTTGACGACATCCTTGGTTCGGTCGGTCAGGCGCAGATAGCCTTTCGGGTCGATCGCCGCGACATCTCCGGTGATGAACCAACCGTCCTCGGTAAAGGCATCAGCACCGGCCCCGCCCCAATAGCTTTCAGCAACCCAGTGACCGCGAACCTGCAACATGCCAGAGGCGACGCCGTCATGCGGCAACAACTCGCCTTCGTCATTAACGATGCGCATCTCGACCCCATAAAGCGCACGGCCCTGTTTGGTTTTCAGCGCAAGGCGGTCGTCGATTGGCAGTTTATCCTCGCCCCATTTGGGCACCGAAAGCGTCCCGACCGGGCTCAGCTCGGTCATGCCCCAGCCGTGCACCACGTCGATCCCGTGGCCTTTTTCGATCTGCTCGATCAGAGACAGTGGCGCAGCGGAACCTCCCATCATAGCGCGTTTGACCGTTTTTAGCGTGGCGCCCTGCTGATCCAGATATTCGAACAAACCTAGCCAGACAGTCGGCACACCCGAGATCATCGTGACCTCTTCGTCGTCCATAAGTTCGCGCAGCGGGGCCGGATCCATGCCCGGTCCAGGCATAACCAGTTTGGTGCCGTTCATCAGGGCCGCATACGGAATACCCCAGGCACAGGCGTGGAACATCGGCACCACGGGCAAAGTGGCGTCACGCGAGCTGAGCGCCAGCCAGTCGCCGCCGGACACGCCCATGGCGTGCAGCACGGTCCCACGATGGGAATACAAAACGCCTTTGGGATTGCCAGTTGTACCAGATGTGTAGCACAGCGCCATGGCCGCGCTCTCATCCAGTTCGGGCCAGTCATAAACCTCGGGCTTGCCAGCGATCAGAGATTCGTAGTCACTGACGGGAGTCTTCATTTGCGGCACCTGATCCGGGCCAGTCAGGCTGAACCAGGCCTGGACGCTGGGGCAGCGGGCCGAGACAGCATTGATCAGCGGCGCAAAAGTCGTGTCGAAGAACATATGCGTGTCTTCGGCGTCGTTGATAATGAACGCGATCTGATCGGGATGCAGGCGCGGATTGATCGTGTGGCAAATCGCACCGATGCAAGCCAATGCATAATAGAGTTCCAGATGCCGATTGTTGTTCCAGGCCAGCGTCGCGACGCGGTCACCCGGCCCCACACCCAGTTCGGTCAAAGCGTGGGCCAGTTGCTGGGTGCGTCGCCCCATATCCGCAAAGCTGTAGCGATCAATCGTCATGTCCGAGTTGCGCCAGACAATCTCCGCCTCGGGGTGCGCACGCATGCCATGACGGAAAATGCTAGTCACCGTCAGTGGCATCGTCATGATCTGACCGGGAATCGTCGTTTTTTCTGCGCTCATTTTTTGCCTCTCAATGTGTTTTTCTGCATCTGCGTCCGTCACAGAGGCGCAGGCGGCATTTCTCCGATGTCCCGTTCGATCCGCCACGACATTTGCAAAACGCCCAGATCGTCAAAGCGATGTCCGACCAGTTGAATACCGATCGGCAACCCGTTGCGGTCTAGTCCGACCGGAATGCTGGATGCCGGTTGCTCAGTGAGGTTGAACAGGAAGGTATTGGCCCAGCTTTCGAACGGCTTATCGGGGTCAGACCCCGGCAGGTCGGCAGCAAAGGCGGTGTCCGGTGTCGATGGCAGCAGGACAAAATCATGGCCGTCAATCAGCGCCAACGCACGTTCGCGCAACACCTGCGTGTGGTCGAAATTCCGCTGATGCTCAACAGCGGACAAAGCGCGTGCATCGTTGGTCCAGTCGCGAATATAGGGCGTTTTCGCCTGTTCGGCCTCGGGTTGGCGCATCAGCTCGGACAGGGTACGTATTTTGTAGAACGCCTCGGCGGGACCCCAGTCCGTTCGACTGAACGGTGCGGTTTCAAGATAGGTGACCTGAACGCCCATATCCCGCAAAACCTGTGCCGTCCGTTCCAGCGCTGCCTCAACATCTTCCGCCACCGGTTCGCCCAAGCCCAGCTCGGGGATGACCAGAACTGACATACCTTTGCGGTCGCCGCGCGTCAGGCGCGAAACATAGTTCACGCCGTCCCGTGCCAATGCCGCGAAATCGCGCGTATCCTCTCCGGTCAGAACATTCATATGCAGCGCGACGTCGCCAAAATTGCGGGCCAACGGCCCCGCCGTGATCGCCGGGCTGTTGCAGACGTAATAGGGCACTCGCCCCTGGCTGGGCTTCAGCCCGGCCAGGCCGCAATACGAGGCCGGCAGACGAATGGATCCCACGATGTCGGTGCCGATCGAAACCGGCTCGATCCCGGCGGCAACACTGGCCGACGCGCCCGAAGATGATGCGCCTGTCGTGCGCGATACATCCCATGGATTACGGGTAACCCCATGCTTTGAGCTCACTCCGCCTGCAAGAATGCCATAATCGCACATAGTATTTTTGCCCAGGATCACGGAACCGGCCTCGCGCATGCGTGCGACTGTGGGATGATCGGTTGTGCTGACCGATGCCTCACCCGCCGCCGAGCCGCGATAGGCGGGCATACCGATGCAATCCATTGCGTCCTTGACTGTTGTCGGCACGCCATCCAGCGGACCCATTGGTATGTTGTCGTGCCAACGTTTCTCGGACGCCCGGGCCGCTTCAAGCGCGCCCTCGGCATCCACGTGGTAAATCGCATTGATCCTAGGATTTACCGACTCAATACGGGCCAGCGCAGCCTGCGTGACCTCGACCGGAGACAGCTCTAGCCGGGCAAAGGCTTGCACCGTGGCACGCGCCGAAAGTTGGGAATTTGGGGCGGTCATTCGGGGACTCGATCAGATAAAGGGGATCAGTCTTGGTTGCGCTGGACGTAATAGACCTTGGCCGCAATCTTCCAGCCCTCGCCTGTGCGGACCAGCGACAGGTAGTCGATGAAGTATCGGGGTTGCACGGCGCAGTCGATCTTGACAAAGGCTGTATTCGGCCCTGATTGATCGATCGAGATTGTGTGCCCGTAGACAGGATAGCCTTTGGATTTCGGGCTTTCGCGACCGCCGATGACCTCTTTGTATTTCTCCAGCGTCATGTGGATATAGCTGCCATCCTCGTTGGCGCAGCAAAGATCACATTCAGGCAGAAACATCTGGTCGGTCTTGCTGATGTCTCCGTCATGCAGGTTTTCGATATACGCCTGCATCAGGGTTTCGATCTCGGCAAATGCGGTCATAGGATATCCTCGGTCATGAGTGTCTTGAAACGCAGGTGGTATTGGCTGTCAGGCGGCCTTGTTGGAAAGCAGGTCCTGGCGAAACCGTTTGAGGTCTTCGATCGTGCCGACCTTAAGGCCGTGCCGGGCCCCAAATTCCAGCAGATCCGGCAGGCGCGCCATTTCACCGTCATCATTCATGATTTCGCAGATCACGCCGGAATCCCCCCGCCCGGACAGGCGGGCCAGATCAACAGCGGCTTCGGTGTGACCTTCGCGTTCCAGCACGCCGTGCGGTTTCGCCACCAATGGGAACAGATGCCCGGGCGAAACCAGATCTGCCGAAGAGCCGCTGTCGGAAGCCAAAAGTGCGACGGTCCGCGCCCGGTCGCTGGCGGAAATGCCGGTGGTCGCGCCTTCTTTTGCGTCCACTGAAATGGTGAACGCCGTATGATGTGGATCCGTGTTCAACGCTGTCATGGGACCAAGGCTGAACTGCTCGGCCCGCTCGGGCGGAATGGCCATGCAGATCAAACCCCGACCAAAGCGCGCCATGAAATTTACCGCGGCCGCATCCGCGCAGGCGGCTGGAATCACCAGATCGCCCTCGTTCTCGCGGTTTTCATCGTCGACAAGAATTACCATACGGCCTTGTTCGCAATCCGTAATGATCTCTTCGATGGGCGACAGCTGATAAACTTCATGCAGATTGAACACGGTCTTCCCCTTATCCGTTCAGAGGCTTGATGACGCCTTCGGCAAATTCGATCAGAGCTTCCTGTTCGATCTCGTCGCCAAAGTAGTTTACGTGGTGCCAGACAAAGAATTCGTCGATCTGATAGCGCTCGGCCAGTTCACAGACCTGGTCCAGAACCTGTTGACGCGAGCCGTCCCAGACGCGGCCCAGTGGGACGTGATAGGGCGGCGCGTCGTAGGCCGAGAACCACAGGTTGTCGAACATTTCGCGGTACTGTTTGGTTTTGGCCGGCGTCTTGCCCATCATCAGATGCGCACCCAGAGCCAGAACGTCGTTGTTGGTGGTTTGAGGCAGCCCGTTTTCATGCGCGGCCTTCAGGCAGTTCTCAAGAATCACCGGCATGAATTCTTCTTTGTCGGCGGTCACGAAGGACACCATCTTGGCCCCTTCCGACGCCCAGAACTTGGCAGTTTCCATCGAATACGAGAACGGCGCATATACTTTTGGGTGCGGCTTTTGCAGCGGCCGGGGAACGATGCCCGATTTGCGCAGGATCTTGTTGCTATCAACCGGGCTGTTACCGCCCCAGAGTTTGGTCGGATTGAACTCCCACTCGACATTCGACGGGAAGTTCCAGAACTCGCCCTGATGTTCGGTCAGGTCGTCGGTCCACAGCGATTTGATCAGGCGCCAGTTTTCGTACAGCGCGCGACGGTTGCGCTGGTCGGCCTCGGACTTGTCAGATTCAGCCGAGGTGACGTCCAGGTGCTGCCCCATGGTCGCCGTCCAGCGCGGCGTGTTCCCGCGCGAGAACCCTGCGAAGACGCGGCCGCCGGTCATGTGGTCCAGCATGGCGATGTCTTCGGCAGTCTTGATCGGGTTCATCGCGGTCAGGTTCATCCCCAACTGACCAACTTTGAAGTTCTTGGTGTGCTGGGCGATGTACATGTTCCAGAACAGCGGGTTCGTGGTGCATTCAACGCCTTCGACCTGCATGTGGTGCTCAGTCAGGCAGAAGCCGTCATAGCCCAGCTCTTCGGCAAGGACCATCTGATCCCGCATCGTGTGCATCATCTTGTTGAACCGCGCAGGGTCACGTCCAGCGAGCTGAGTGTCCTCGCCATGCTGGCGTGCGAATGGAATGGCGAGAATCTTGAACTTCATGCAGGCGTCCCCTGGCGTGTGAATTAACGTTCACTAACATTCCCATACAGCCGGCAATTTCGTCAAGCCCCGAATTGTTTTTCCCTACGTCGCAACGACACTGCGACGATTTCCAACTGGACAAGAGATAGGGATTTCAACATGTTGCCCTCAGGTAGGGTCCTATGGAGGCAAGCCGCGTGTTTTTGTATTCCGCTGCGCAAGTTGATGAATTTATTAATAAATCGCAGCTAGATGGCGTGTGCGTTGCGCTGGCGATTGATGCTGCGCGCGAGGAACTCAGACGTCTCGGCGACACTTTGCAACCAACACTGGTCAACACGTCGGCCACGAATCTGGCAACTGCGGGACAGGGGCAAATCGAGGCCCAGGCCATACGCATGTCGCCAGAAGATTCGCCGCTGACCTCCTACCGTGTCTCGATCGTTCAGGCCGGGCACAATCCCGGTGAAGCTGCCACGCTGATGGAAGTGACCTGCACGTTCTCAGTCGAAGCACAACTGGCGGAAACGCCAAAATCCACTCAGGCTGAAAAGCCGCGCCGCGCCCTGTCCGACACCGCCGAGGAACGGCGGCGGCAGATCTTTGAGGGCGCGTGCAAGGTGATCGCCAAGCATGGGTTCGGCAATGCATCGATGCGCGAGATTGCCAAAACATCTGGGCTGTCGGTTCCGCTGATGTACAAGTACATCAAGGACAAAGATGACATACTGCACTTGATCACTACGATGTGCATGCAGGACATCATCGACTTTTTCGATACCGGAGAGCTGTTCACTGGCCCCGCCGATCAGAACCTTGAAAAAGCGGTTGACCGGTACATCGACTACATTGGTGAAAACCGCCGCTATATCAATCTGGTCTATTCGGAAACACGGTCCATGTCCGCCGAGAACCGCGCGCGTGTATTTGATATGGAGCGTGAATTCATGGGCCGCTGGAAAGGCATTCTGGACAAAGGGGTCGAACAGAAAGTGTTCCGCCCCATGAACACAGAGCTGATGGCCAATTATCTGTATTTCCTTTGTAATGTCTGGTCGCTCCGGCATTGGAGCATCGGAAAGTTCCCGGAAAGCGAGATCCGGACCAGCCTGAAGGCGCTTATCATGGATGGCGTTTTGGTCAGGGCTGCTCCCTCCAAGAAATCCTGAGCGAACCATCAACCACTCTGGGTGGTTGATGCACAAACGCTTAGGCAATCAAGTCGCACATCTCTGTCGCTTCCGGGCGATTTGGTCGCAAACCAACTTGCGACGCGTCTTGGGTGTGTCAAACTGCGTATATGACAACGCTCTGTAGTCCTAACCCTCTGGATCGCCGCGCAACCGGTTGTGACCTCGTCGTCAGTGGATGATGGCAGGCGCTCTGCGCCCTTTGCCATCTGCCCAGACAACGGACAATTCGGACACTCTCATGACATCTCAAACCTTACGCCTAGCCATTGATATCGGCGGCACCTTTACCGATACGGTACTCGTCTCGGACGATGAGACCATTTTGGCTTCGACCAAGACGCTCACGACGCACAAAAATCCCGCAGATGGCGCGATGGAGGGCGCAAGACGTGTCATGGCGGAGTCCGGCCGGTCGTTGAATGAGGTGACAGGTTTCATCCACGGAACGACACTGGCGACCAATGCATTGATCGAACGTCGAGGCGCCGTTGTGGCGACCGTGACGACCGAAGGTTTTCGCGACATTCTGGAAATCGCGTATGAGCGGCGATATGCGCAATATGACATCAACCTGGAAAAGCCGGACCTGCTGGTCCAACGCGAACGGGCGCTGACCATTCGCGAACGGATGGATGCCGGAGGGGATGTGCTGATCCCGCTGGACACTGGTTCGATAGACGCGCTGTTGGCCGAGCTGGATGCCACCGGCGCGGAAGCGGTCGCAATCTGTTTGATGCATGCCTACGCCAACCCGTCGCACGAACGCAGGTTGCGCGAAATTCTCGCGGAAAAACGCCCCAGCCTGACAGTTTCAATTTCCTCTGATGTCAGCCCCGAGGCGCGCGAGTTCGACCGGCTTTGTACCACGGTCGCCAATGCCTACATCCAGCCGCTAATGGAAAGCTATCTGGCGCGCTTTGCCTCACGGTTCCAGACAGAAGGCGTGACCTGTCCGATCCTGATGATGACGGCCAGTGGCGGAATGTGCACCGTTCAGACGGCCTCACGATTTCCGATCCGGCTGGTCGAAAGCGGGCCGGCGGGCGGAGCAATTTTGGCCGCACGGATCGCAGCGCGGGCCGGGATTGAAGAGGTTCTATCTTTCGACATGGGCGGGACGACTGCGAAGCTCTGCCTGATTGACAATGCGCGGCCTCAAACCTCGCGCCAATTCGAAATCGCGCGGGCCGCGCGGTTCATCAAGGGGTCGGGCATGCCTGTACGTATCCCTGTGGTCGAAATGATCGAGATCGGCGCAGGCGGCGGCTCAATCGCCGGGGTCGACCGTCTGGGACGGTTGACTGTGGGTCCAAAATCGGCCGGATCAGAACCCGGTCCGGCGGCCTTTGGGCGGGGCGGTACCGAGCCAACCGTGACTGACAGCGACATCACTCTGGGCTATATCGTGCCGGACACATTTGCCGAAGGGTTTATCAAGATCGACCCCGAAGCATCTGAAGCTGCGCTGAACCGGGTCATCGCCGCGTGTCTGAACACGAACGGCACAACGGCCGCCGACGGCGTCAGTCGCATCGTCGATGAAAGTATGGCCAGCGCGGGCCGGATGCATGCAGTGGAATCAGGCAAGGACCTTGGTTCCCGTACGATGATCGCCTTTGGCGGCAACGGCCCCCTGCACGCAAGCCGTGTGGCCCGATCCGCCGGGGTCCGTCGCGTTGTGATCCCGCCCAATCCGGGCGTCGGATCCGCGGTCGGTTTTCTGTTTGCTCCGGTCGGTTTTGAGATCGTCAGATCACGCTACTCTCTACTTGAATCCCTGGATCTGGAACGGGTCAACACCCTGTTCTCCGACATGATCGACGGGGCAAGCCGCGTGGTTGCCCAAGGCGCCGGTGACGCACCCACTCAAACACAACGCATGGCCTTCATGCGCTACAACGGTCAGGGCCACGAGATCGAGATTGCCCTGCCCGATCGCGACCTAACATTCGAAGACATAAAACCGCTGACCGATGCTTTCGAGGCGGAATACCGTAAACAATTCTCGCGTCCCGTGCCCGGAATGCAAATCGAGATCCTGAACTGGGCTGTCCGCGTCGCAACCCCAGATGCGGATGTTCCAGATTTGCCGGAAACGCCAGTTCTGACAACTATCACATCGGCCCAAACCCGCCCCATCACCTGCGATGTAGATGGTCAGATAAAGCAGGCTGGTTTTGTGCCACGTGACAGCCTGAACCCCGGCGACCGGGTTTGCGGCCCGGCGCTGATCACGGAACCGCAGACGACGACCTTGGTCTCTGCTGATTTCTCGGCGCATGTGGATGCCATTGGAAACCTCATCCTTATCCAAGATCAGAAAGGAGGTGTATGATGCCTACCGATCTTTCCCCCGCTCGCCTGCAAGTCATGTGGAACCGCCTGCTTGCGGTGGTTGAAGAACAAGGTCAGACCCTGATCCGGGCCGCATTCTCACCCATTGTACGCGAATGCGGCGACATTTCTGCCGGGATTTTTGACGCCGAGGGTCGGATGCTGGCACAGGCGGTCACCGGAACGCCCGGGCACATCAACACGATGGCCGAAGCCGTAATGCATCTTCGCGGTCATTTCCCTGTTCAGGACATGAGGCCCGGTGATATCTACATGACCAATGACCCGTGGCTGGCTTCGGGACACCTCAACGACTTTCTGCTGATGATGCCTGCCTTCAAAAACGGCAAAGTTGTCGGCTTTACTTCATGCACTTCGCATCTTGTGGATCTGGGCGGCCTTGGAATGGGCCCCGAAGGGTCAGATATCTATGATGAGGGCCTGCTGATCCCACCCTGCAAGCTGGTCGAACAAGGCGTCCCGAACGCTTTGCTTTTGGACATTGTCCGCGCCAACAGCCGCGAGCCTATTGCTAATGAGGGCGACATATATGCACTGGTCGCTTGCTGTGAAGCGGGCGTGAACCGCCTGCTCGATATGATGGATGAGTTCGGAATCGACGATCTGGATCAACTGGGCAGCTACATCATCGACACCTCGCGCCGAGGCACGCTTGAAGCCATCGCTGAAGTGCCCGCAGGCACCTATAGAAACTTTCTGAGGATGGACGGTTATGAAAAAGAACTGGAGCTGCACGCGACCTTGACGGTCAGCAAAACGGGCATGCATGTGGATTTCACCGGAACTTCGGGCTGTTCGGGCAAGGGTATCAATGTGCCGCTGAACTATGCGACCGCCTATACCGTCTTCGCCCTACGCTGCATCGTCGGGTCTGACATCCCCAACAACGCCGGATCACTGGAACCGTTTACAGTGGACGGGCCAAAAGGCTGCATCCTCAATGCACAACGCCCCGCCCCGGTAGCAATGCGGCACACGCTAGGACAGGTAACACCGGACCTGGTGCTAGGATGCCTGCATCAGGTCCTGCCAGATCAGGTCCCCGCCGAGGGCGCATCCTGCATGTTCGATCTGCCGATGCGGCACGCACCCGAAGTGGCGCGTGATGGAGGTCGGGAATTCGCGGTTGAACCTGTACATAATGGCGGCACCGGTGCCCGGCCACACGCGGATGGCTTGTCTGCCACAGCCTACCCGTCGGGTGTGTTCGGATCTCAGGTCGAGATCACGGAAAGCGTGGCCCCGGTCACAATCTGGAAACGCGAACTACGCCAGGATTCAGGAGGTGCAGGCAAGTATCGCGGCGGTCTCGGCCAACGGATCGAGATGACCTCGGCCAATGGCGCACCCTTCCTCGTTTTCCTGTCGGTTGAGCGCCTCAAATTCCCCGCCCTCGGACGCATGGGTGGAAAACCCGGCGCACCCGGTCGTATTCGCTTCCGCGATAGCGAAAATGATATCCCGGGCAAAGGAGAACTGCGCGTTGAAGCTGACGACTACCTGATCTTTGAGACACCCGGAGGCGGTGGTTTTGGTGACCCAGCCGAGCGAGACCCGCAGGCAGTCTCCCTAGACCTCAAGCGCGGTCTGATCAGCGCAGAAGGCGCAAAGTCCTATGGGAGCAAATCATGATCCGCCCGGTTCCCCACATAAGTGCAATGGCGGCCTATGCGCTGGCCGATCTCGGCGGCCAAAACACCATCTCGTTGGCCCAGAACGAAAGCGCCTTTCCCGCAAGCCCCGCTGCCATCAAGGCGGGTCGTGACGCAATGGCCGATCTGCAATTGTATCCTGATCCGGAATGGTTGGAACTGCGCACAGCAATTGCAGATGTGCATGGACTCGATCCGGCACGGGTGCTGTGCGGAGCAGGCTCGATGGAGCTGATCGGCTGTTTGATCCGCGCCTATGCCGGGCGCGGTGATCGGGTCCTTGGCACGGATTACGGATATGCGTTTGTCGCCTCAGCAGCCGCTCAGGTTCAGGCCGATTACGTCAAGGCGCGTGAAGTGGATCTGACCGTATCCGTCGACGATATCATCGCCGCGGTCACACATGAAACGCGGATCATCTTTGTCTGCAACCCTGGCAACCCGACCGGCACCCTAATCCCCAATTCCGAGATCCTTCGTCTGCGCGGGGAACTGCCCGCGGATGTTCTACTCGTCGTCGATCAGGCTTATGCAGAATTTTCCGATCACAAACATGATCCGGCCGATATCTTCGCGCTGAGCGATCGAGGGGACACCGTGATCATGCGCACCTTTTCCAAGGCCTATGGCCTGGCGGGAGCGCGTGCAGGATGGGGGTACTTCCCGCCCGAGATTGCGGCTGAACTGCGCAAATTGCTTAATCCAAACAATATTTCCATCGCTTCACAGGCGGCGGCAGTTGCAGCGATCCGCGATCAGGCGCATATGCAAAATGTGGTTGCCCGCACGACTGAAATCCGTGAACGATTTGCCGTGGAATGTCGTGCGTTGGGCCTAATCATTCCTCAAAGCCACACAAACTTTGTGCTATTGCGCTTTGCCTCAACGCAGGATGCGCAACGGGCAGACGCGGCGCTGCGGGCGGACGACCTACTAATGCGCGGCATGGGAGGATACGGCTTAACCCACTGCTTGCGCGCCACAATCTGCGAGACGCCGATCATGGATCGGTCCCTGACCGCCCTGAAGGGAGCATTGAAGTGACCGAAACACGAACCGCAGCCAAAATCGGTGTTCTGGTACCTTTCACCAACACCAACCTCGAACCGGATATGGAGTTGTTGAGGCCGCCCAACACCACAGTCCATTTTCAACGTATGGGCGGGTATGACGTGGATGAAATCCCCGGCTCGGATCAGATGGCGGGGTTGGGTGCATCGGATATCACTCACGACCTGCGGATGATCTCGGGCATACGCCCCGATGTGGTATTGTATGGCTGCACCTCGGCGACGCTGACCCACGGACCGTCCTTTGATGCAGAGCTGGCCCAGCAGATCAAGGCGGGCTCGGGTGCAGTTTCGCTGACCGCTGCAGGGGCGTTGATCGCTGGGATCAAAGCAGTCGGCGCAACAAAGGTCGGTTTTTCATCGCCCTATTTGGGCGAGATCAATGAACAGGCGATGGACTTCATGCTCCGCAATGGCATTAAGACTGTCAAATGTGTCGATGTCGGCCGCGAACTTGGCAACTATGGGCAAGGTGAACTGACCCCGGGCGAGGTGTTCGACTTGGCGTGCAGAGCTGATCACCCGGACGCGCAGGCAATCGTCCTAAGCTGCACAGACATGCGCTCGGTCGAGGCGATTGAACGGATTGAGGCTGCGCTGAACAAACCCGTCATTACCTCCAATCAAGCGATGGTCTATGGATTGCTGAAAGCGCTGAATCTACCGCGTCACGAAACGTTACTTGGGCGTCTGTTCGACACTCTTTGATCAACAGCGAAGGCAAGTGGCACTTCTACGCCCCGATTACATAAGCTGCAGTTCTTCGGCGACTGTCAGGAGTTGGTATGACGCTGCCAACCAAGCAAGCTGAAACAGGCAAACAAAATGGCGGCGACACAGACAATCGAGGGCCCGGCCGGCGTGTCGAAGACATAAGCCGCCCTCAACCCAGCCACAGCAGACGTCGCCCCAATTGCCGCTGCAATCAGGGCCATCGTTTCCGGTGACCGCGCCAGATTGCGCGCCGCAGCGGCTGGTATGATGAGCATCGCCGCTATCAACAGAACACCCACAACTTTGATGGCGACTGCCACCGTGATGGCCAGTGCAAGCGTCAAAACCAGTTGTTCGCGCTTGGGGTCGAACCCGCTGGCATAGGCCAGTTCCTCGTTCAACGTCGCCGTCAACAGCTGGGACCAACGCCAGGCAATCAAAATTACGACCAGTGCAGCGCCGCCCCAGATGACGGCCAGATCCGAACGGGAAACGGCCAGAATGTCGCCAAACAGATAGGCCATCAAATCAATCCGGACACCGGAGAGGAATGAAACCGCCACAAGACCAAATGCCAAAGCGGAATGTGCCATGACACCCAGCAACGTATCCATTGCGTACCCACGACCTGCCAACAGCGTCACGGTCAGCGCCATCAACAAGGCGACGGCCAGCGCACCTGTAAAAACCGACATCTGAAACGTTAGCGACAAGGCCACGCCAAGAATGGCTGCGTGCGCTGTGGCATCGCCGAAATAGGCCATACGGCGCCACACCACAAAACACCCCAACGGCGCCGCAGCAAAGGCCACGCCCACTCCGGCCAGTGTGGCCCGGGTCATGAAATCATCAAGCATTATTCTGCGGCTTCCTGTGAGTCTTTTCCATGATTATGATGATGATCGTGGTTGTGATCATGATCATGGCGGTAAAGGGCAAGCGCTCCACCTGTTCCGGTTCCGAACAACGCGCGGTATTCGGGGGCCGAGGCCACAACCGCAGGTGAGCCCTCGCAGCAGACATGGCCGTTCAGGCAGATCACCCGGTCCGAGGCGCTCATCACCACGTGGAGCTCGTGGCTTATCATGATGATAGCGCACCCTGTTTCCTGACGCACGTCTTCGATCTGGCGATAAAACGCAGCCGAACCAGGCTGGTCCAACCCTTGCGTGGCCTCATCCAGCAACAGGATTTCGGGTCGGTTGATCAAGGCCCGCGCCAGCAGCACGCGCTGGAATTGTCCGCCCGAAAGCTGTGACATCTGGCGCTTGAGCAGATCGGGCACACCGGCCGTTTCCAGCGCAGTCGCGCAATCCTTCTTTGACGCGCGATGGGTCAGCCGCATAAACCGTTCGACGGTGATCGGCAGGGTCGGATCGATATGCAGCTTTTGCGGGACGTAGCCAATTCTCAGCCCCAGCTTTCGCTTTACCTGCCCGGCAGACGGTTTGATTGCACCGATTATGGCGCGCAGCAGGCTTGTCTTACCCGAACCGTTAGGGCCGACGATGGTCACAATTTCACCAGGTTCGACCCCCATGTTGATGTGCCGTAACACGGTATTGGCCCCATAGCTAACGCTGAGGTCTTCTACGGTAATCAGGTTCATTTCTACGCCTTTTCGGTGCAGTCGGGGCAAACGCCTTCGGCTTCTACAACGGTCCGCTCGATCTCGAAACCCACTGCCCGCGCGGCTGCGCCCAGCTCTCCCTTCGCGGGTGTTGAATGTGTTTCGGCCACAGCATCACATTTCCTGCAAATCATGAAGGCCGGAGAATGCGTTGCCCCGGGATGTGCGCAGGCGACAAATGCGTTCAACCGTTCGATTTTGTGGACAAACCCGTTCTCGACAAGAAAATCGAGGGCGCGGTAAGCCACTGGTGGCTGCGATCCGAAGCCTTCGTCGCGCAATCGATCAAGAATTGTATAAGCACCCAAGGCCCGATGTTCCTGCAGCAGCATCTCCAAAACCTTGCGCCGCACGGGAGTCAGCCGCAGACCTTCTTCTTTGCACCGGGTCTCGGCAACGGTCAGGCTACTTTCGACGCAGTGCGCGTGGTCGTGCTTTTGGAATCCGACAAGGGCGGAGTCTTCAGCAGGTGCAGGTCTCATCTCACTTGTCATGTTATTCCATATCATATATGCCACTCGCAACGTTATAAAATCACATAGAGGGTTTGATGTCCAGAAAGCTTCTTCCTGTTTCGGTCACGGCTGCGTTGATGGGGGGCACAGCGATGGCCGATGTCCCAAATGTTGCCGTTGATATTGCTCCGGTGCACTCATTGGTGGCGCGCGTGATGGAAGGTGTTGGCGCACCGAACCTGATCGTACAAGTCGGCGCGTCCCCGCATGAATACAACCTCCGCCCTTCCGAGGCGGCTGCCCTGCAGAATGCGGATTTGGTATTCTGGATGGGCGAGGACCTGACCCCATGGATGGAAGGCGCAGTCGAGAACCTGACCAACGGAGCGACAGTCACCCCCCTGCTCGAAACGGATGGCACCGTCCTACTGGATTTCCGCGAGAACGCGCTGTTTGAAGCGCATGATCATGGCGATGAAGATCACGCTGAAGAGGAGGACCATGACGATCATGGTCACGAGGATCATGCCGACGACAAAGACCATGACGATCATGACCACGAAGAGCATGCCGCGGATGAAGACCACGATCACGAGGATCATGCTGAACACGACGACCACCATGACCACGCGCATGGCGATCATGATCCGCATGCCTGGCTTTCGCCCAAAAACGCCGACACTTGGCTGAACGTGATTGCCGCGCAGCTTTCCGCAGCGGACCCGGACAATGCGGGTGCATATTTCGCAAACGCGGCGGCTGCCCGCGAAGAGATGGCATCCCTCTCCGCTGAAGTGAGTGCAACTCTGGAACCTGTACGCGGCAGTAACTTCATCGTTTTCCACGATGCTTATCAGTATTTCGAGAACGCCTTCGACTTCCCCGCGTCGGGTGCGATTTCGCTTAGTGACGCGTCAGATCCAAGCCCGGCGCGGATTTCTGAGATTCAGGGGCGCATTCGCGAAGAAGGGATCAATTGTGTTCTGTCAGAGCCGCAATTCAACCCAGGCATCGTCGCCACTGTCTTGGACGGAACCGAAGCGAATACCGGTGTGATAGATCCACTAGGTTCTGATCTTGAACCCGGGGCTAAGCTGTACCCGCAAATGATCCGGAACATCGCAAAAACATTGGCGGAATGCCTATGACCTGACAGGGCAGCCCGTTTTGGCATGGAAATCCAGAGCGGGCTGAACATCGCCGGGGGCACAAAGGTTTCTCGGAAACTTGGTTTTTTCGTTTCGGTGCTCGCGGCATTCGCCCTTTTGGAAACTCAGCCAGATTTCTTCTAGAATTACCAACAGAACGACGCAGTCAGAGGCTGTAGCGGTGTCGGGATCAACGATCCGGACACTAGTTACGGGTCAGGCATGCGCAATCCCGGCTCACGACGCGCGCCCGTAAAACCCGATGCGTTCTTCGTGTGTGAACTGAACGTTTGGCCGATCATAAAAGGAAAACACGGCAATCATACGGTCGCGGTCGCCTTGAACAGGCGAGACGCGGTGCGCCGTGTTTTTGCCTTTGAAGATGTTCAAAGTCCCCGGCTGCAGTTTCATGAGCGTGGGCTTGCGCCGGCCTTCCAGCAATTCAGCCACCCCATCGTAATTCGGGTTGTCATCACTACGCAGGTCTTTTTCGTACTCAAATTCACCCCCCGCAGACGGCGCCTGCAACAGCAGCGTTGTGGTGAATTCGGACCTGTCGAAATGCCAGTTCAGGGCCTGCCCGGCTGAGTAAGCCATGACGTTCACGCGGGCCAGCGGATCATCCATCACAAAAAGCTTTGGCTTTTCCATGACCGCAGCCAGAAACTGCGCAAATGGCGGCCAATCGTAGAGGCGGATCACAATGGCCTGCCCCAACTGATCGGCACAAATCGTTCTGTTAGACGTCTCAAATTGGGTCAGGGCCGGATGGTCGCTGCCGAGGCCCTCGATAGACGTCCTGAAATAGATGTTGTGCCGCCGCGCGTGGACAAAAGCCTCTTCGGCAAAAAACGGTTGCAGCTCAGACACCGCCGATTCCAGCGAACTGTCGCGAACAAAGCCAGGCAGGTTAAATAATCCATTCTCAGAAAGATCGGCTTTGCAGCGTTCGATCAGGCTGTGCCAGGCCATGCTGCCCGGCTGGTCCAATGGATACAAATCCAAGTTTAAGACTTCACGCACCTTCGACCCTCCTTTCCTGTTATCCTGAGCAGGGCTTGAAACAGGGCTTTATCAATGGATAGCCTTTTTGGGGAGCATAAGAATTTCAAAAGCACTGACCGAAAAACGGATTGCCCGGCGGAAAGCGCCTATTCCTGAGGGCGCTTGTTCAGTAGAAATGACGGCGATGGATTAAAAGTCGGAGACCCTCATCAGGATGAGCATGTCGCCGATCCCTTTGCGGCAGGATTACCGGATAGCTTACGCAAAAAGACGTAGATCTCCTCCAGATGTAAAAAAGTCGTAGCTGCGCTGCAAAGTTAAGGCACCACTGAATTCAGCAGTGGGGATCAATCTGGCACACTCGCCCGGCGACGTGAGGTAACCGCCCTGATTTGTTGACGCAGGCTATTTGCCCGCATACGAACTTGCCCACATGCAGGAAACCCACAGCCGACGCGGCACAAATTCCGCCGGACATCCAAGGAATAACGCCATGAGCGAACATATCATCGTCAGCACTCAGGATCGCGTCACCACAGTCACGATTTCTCGCACAGACAAGAAAAACGCGATCACTTTTGCCATGTATACCGCGATAGCTGAAGCCATCGAAGAATACGGTCAAACCGATCAAGCCCGGGCGCTGGTCATCACTGGTGAAGGCGATATGTTCACGGCCGGGAATGACCTGCAGGACTTTATGACAGGCGGTCTTCCGGCGGGTGACGCTGAAAATCCGATTATTCGGTTCCTGAATGCGATCCGGGATTGTCCGAAACCCCTGATCGCCGCAGTCAACGGTTCTGCAATTGGTGTTGGCCTGACCATGCTGCTGCACTGCGATCTGGTCTATTCCGCGAACAGCGCTACATTCAGCGCTCCATTTGTCCAACTGGGTCTGGTGCCCGAGGCCGGTTCTTCGATGTTGCTGCCTGCGTCTCTCGGTATGGCTGTCGCCAATGACGTCTTGCTGGCCGGGCGGGTTCTGACGGCATCCGAGGCCCTGAACCACGGGTTGGTCGCGCGCGTCTTTGCCGACGGTGAGTTGATGAACGAAGTCCAGGAGATCGCAAAAGCCATTGCAGCCTCATCCCCGGTAGCGCTCAAACAGTCAAAGACCCTGATCCGCAATCAGCGTGACGAAGTGGCCGGACACATGGCCGCGGAAATCAAGATTTTTGCCGCGCAGCTACAATCCCCGGATTTCGCCGAAAGCGTTGCGGCCAAACTGCAAAAACGCGCACCGAATTACGGCTGACCCGCGCCTTTGAGGGACTACGGCTTTCCTCGCCTCGAAGGCAGCCCCAGTTATTTCGGAAACGAAAGCTGAGGCACAAAACGCCACTGACGCAAACCCAAGCTGAAACCAACCTTCCGTAATTGGCCTACGTCGCCAATAACGAAAGGATATCAACTTAATTTCATTACCGGGCTGGTCAATTCCGCCCGGCAATGGAATCAGTGCGCATCAACAAATTTTGATTCGCCCTGACACGCTTTAACAAGCCGAAATAGGGCGTGCCCTGTGGCTGTTGGATGGCGTTTCACCCGATAGCCGCGTGAAGTCAGAGGAAAAGCATGGGCCTAACCTGCTATGACGTGATGGTGCCGCCTGAGGTACAAAAGACCATTCTGCCGGATGAAAGCATCGCCACGGCTTTCAACATCATCAGGGGCAGCCGGGCACGGTTTCTGCCTGTCGTGGCTGAAGACGGGACTTATGTTGGCGTCTTTACCGCCCCGACGCTGCTGAAACTGATTCTGCCGAAGGCGGCTACAATCGGTCTAAATGATGATGCGTCGCGCGTCGCGATCGACTCGCTCAGCTTCATGAATCTGACGCGGGATGATTTCGAACAACAGATGGAGCGGCTGAAGACCGAAAAGGTTCGCGACAACATGTCGAGGCCCTCGAACATCCCTGTCGCTGCACCTGATACGCCGGTGATGGAAGGCATCTTCCTGATCTACAAATTCAAACGGCACGTGATCCTTGTTGAGCCCGAAACCAACCGTTTCGTTGGCACCGTAAGCGCCAACTCGCTTTTGGATCGCGCACTCAGCTAACCCTATACAAACCGGACTAAAACCTTGGCTACGCATTCGACGTCACACGGAGAGGCCGCTCTCTCTGTTCCACAACTATTGGGCATTGATCCGCTTTGGATCGCGACCGGAATTCTGATTTTGGTGTATGCGGTCCTGATCACCGAAAAGGTTAACCGCGCCATTCTGACGATGCTGGGCGCGTCCCTGATGGTCCTGTTTGGCATCATCAATCAGGAACAGGCCGTGGCGGGTGTGGACGCCAACACTCTGGCACTGCTTATCGGCATGATGGTCATCGTGGGGATCACCAGCAAATGCGGATTGTTCCAATACGTAGCGATCAAGGCCGCAAAAACGGTGAAAGCCAATCCAACCGGCATCCTGATCATGCTGACGCTGATTACGGCGGTGTTCTCGGCCCTGCTGGACAACGTGACGACCGTTTTGCTGATCGCCCCGATTACGCTGCTGATCACTGAAGCCCTGGAAACGCGTGTGTTCCCGTTCTTTGTTGCCGAGATTCTAGCCTCGAACGTGGGGGGAACAGCGACGCTGATCGGTGACCCGCCCAACATCATCATTGGCTCGGCCGCAGGGTTGAGCTTCAACGATTTCGTGGTGAACCTGGCGCCTATCTCGGCCATATGTCTGGTTGTCCTGACCGGCATTATTTACCTTATGAACCGCAAGGAACTGGCCCGCATTCCGAAATCGGCCAGCGATCGGATTATGGGGTTCAACGAATCCGAAGCGGTTACTGATGTTGTCTTGATGATCAAGTCTCTGGCCGTATTGGCTCTGGTTTTGCTGGGGTTCACGCTGGGGCACAGCTACGGCATTCAGCCCGGTACGTCAGCGTTGGCCGGTGCTGGCCTGTTGATGCTGCTGGCCTATGGCCACCAAAGCGGTGAAGAACAATCCGAGTCGGTTCACCACATTTTTGGTGAAGTTGAATGGGTCACAATCTTTTTCTTCGGTGGGCTGTTCGTCATTGTTGCCGGTGTTGAACATGTTGGCCTCTTGGCATTCTTTGGTGAGAAAGTGCTGGAGCTGACCCAAGGCGACATGATGTGGACCGCGTTCTTCATCTTTTGGGCCTCCGGCATTTTGTCCGCAATCCTCGACAACATTCCTTTCGTGGCAACGATGATCCCTCTGATCGAGTCCACCGCAGACACGTTCGGCGGCAAGGACGCGATTGAACCCCTTTGGTGGTCGCTGGCGCTTGGGGCCTGTCTGGGCGGCAACGGTACACTGTTGGGGGCAAGCGCCAACCTTACGGTGGCTGCTTTTGCGGAAAAGGCCAAGCAGCCCATCGGCTTCATCGCCTTCGCCAAAATTGCATTCCCGATCATGATCCTGACCCTGATGATCGCGAACGTCTATATTTGGCTGCGTTACTTCTGACCTATGGCCCTTTGAACCAAACGTATTACAGGTTCAAAGGGCGTCCGACTCCGGACAGGTTTACTTGCCCGCATGCGACACGCACCGCGCTGAGGCACCGAATTTGGTTGTCTTTCTAGCCAATCCCCCCTAGTGACGGCCTCACCTCGGGGAGCACGGCCTGCCGCGCTGAGATGCTTATCAAGCGAACCCGTAGAACCTGAACCGGCTAGAACCGGCGGAGGGAAGGGTTTCGGTTTCATCCATCCTTGCCCTCTCGCCGCAATGGAGGATGACATGAAACATCTGCTAATTGCTGCGGGACTTCTGAGTGCAACTTCGGCTATCGCCGCCGACAAGCCTCAGCTAACCGTTTACACCTATGACAGCTTTGTATCCGATTGGGGCCCCGGCCCGCAGGTCAAAGAAGCCTTTGAGGCAACCTGCGACTGCGAGCTGAACCTCGTGGGCGTCGAAGATGGTGCCGCACTTTTGTCGCGTGTCCGGCTTGAGGGTGAAAACTCTGACGCCGACGTCGTGCTTGGTCTGGATACCAACCTGATTGCAGCGGCCCGGGAAACCGGCCTGTTTGCGCCCAATTCCGTTTCTGCCGACTTCGCGCTGCCGATCGAATGGACCGATGACACGTTCACCCCGTATGATTGGGGCTACTTCGCCTTTGTTCACAAAGCGGATGCGACCGCGCCTGCGAACTTCCGGGAGCTGGCGGATAGCGACACCAAGATCATCATCCAGGACCCTCGCTCGTCCACGCCCGGTCTGGGTCTGCTGATGTGGGTCAAAGCGGCTTATGGTGACGAAGCACCCGAAATCTGGGCTGGTCTATCCGACAACATCGTGACTGTCACCAAAGGTTGGTCCGAGGCATACGGTCTGTTCCTTGAGGGCGAGTCGGACATGGTTCTCAGCTACACGACATCTCCGGCCTATCACCTGATTGCCGAGGACGATGGCAGCAAGGCTGCGTCTGCTTTTGACGAGGGCAACTATCTGCAGGTCGAGGTCGCCGCAAAACTGGCCGCGACGGATCAGGCCGAACTGGCGGATCAGTTTTTGCAGTTCATGGTCTCGGACGCGTTCCAGCAGATCATTCCAACAACCAACTGGATGTACCCGGCCGTAACGCCGGCAGAAGGTTTGCCGAAAGGGTTCGACACCCTGACAGTGCCGGCAAAGTCGCTGCTGTTCTCCCCCGATGAAGCCGCCGCCGTGCGGGATCAGGCCCTGGCAGAATGGCAGAACGCGCTCAGCCAGTAAGCCCATGGCCCGGTATCGGTGCAGCGGCCCTGGTCGCCGCGCTGATCCTGGGCACTCTTGCGGCGGTTGCACTGCGTGCTGAAACCAGCGGCGGGTTCAGTCCCGCCGACTGGGCTGCGCTGCGCTTCACGCTGACCCAGGCCACGCTGTCCGCATTGTTCAGCGTGGTGTTGGCCGTGCCGGTTGCGCGGGCTTTGGCACGTCGGAGGTTCCCCGGCCGACGGGCTTTAATTGCGCTTTTGGGCGCGCCCTTCATCCTGCCGGTCATCGTTGCCATTCTGGGTCTGCTGCAAGTCTTTGGCCGGTCGGGATGGATGTCGGACTTCCTTGGCGTTTTCGGCCTGCCGCCCATACGCGTCTACGGCTTGCATGGGGTCGTACTGGCGCATGTGTTTTTTAACCTGCCCCTGGCCACGCGCCTTGTGTTGCAAGCCTGGCAGGAAATTCCTGCCGAACGGTTTCGCTTGGCTGCACAACTGGGCTGCAATGGCAGGGCCATGTTTCGACTGATCGAGATGCCCATGCTCAAACGGACCCTGCCCGGGGTTCTGGCGGTAATCTTCGCCATCTGCCTGACCAGCTTCGCCGTCGCCCTGACCTTGGGCGGAGGGCCACGGGCTACAACAATCGAACTGGCAATCTATCAGGCTTTTACCTACGATTTCGACTTGGGTCGCGCCGCCCTGTTATCCGCCCTGCAACTTGCCCTGACAGCTGTGACCGCTTTGGTGGCGCTGAAGTTTTCGCGCGGGGACGGTTTTGGAACAGGTCTCGACCGCGCCTTGCGCCGCTGGGACGGGGGTGCGCCGACGATAGATGTATTCTGGATCGTCGCAGCGGCCGTCTTTTTGCTGCTTCCTTTGGCATCGGTCGTAATTTCGGGAGCTGCCGGGTTGTTTGACATGCCCGCAATCGTTTTTCGGGCTGCGCTGATCTCGGTCCTTGTTGCCGCTGCAAGCACCGCAGTCCTGCTTTTGCTTGCTTTGCCTATGGCCACCGCCGTCGCGAGCGGCCGGTACGGGCTTGTGGAACTCAGTGGCATTTTGGGTTTGGCCGCATCACCACTGGTGATCGGTACGGGCCTGTTCATCTTAATCCGGCCTTTGGCAAACCCGACGACATTGGCTCTGCCTGTCACTGCTTTGGTAAATGCTGCGATGGCCCTGCCCTTTGCTTTACGCATTCTGGTCCCCGCCGCGCGCGACATAACCGCCAGGCACGGACGTCTCGCGCTTTCATTGGATATGACAAAATGGACGTTTTTCACGCGCGTCTTGCTACCGCGCATGCGTCCGCAGATTGGGTTCGCCGCTGGTCTTGGGGCGGCTCTGTCAATGGGTGATCTGGGTGTGATCGCTCTGTTCGCCGATCCGCAGATCGCGACCCTGCCCTTGCAAATCTACCGCTTGATGGGTGCCTATCAGATGCAGGCTGCTGCCGGCGGGGCATTACTGCTGTTGCTGCTGTCCATGGGCGCATTCTGGTTATTGGACCGAGGAGGGCGCTGGCATGCTGAAGCTTGACGACTGCGTGATTGAAAACGGGAATTTCACCCTAAACGCCGATATTCAGATAGAGGTTGGCAACAGCATTGCCATTGTCGGCCCGTCCGGGGCGGGCAAGTCCACATTGCTGGAGACTATCGCTGGATTTCGGGATCTGAAAAAGGGTCAGATTTTTTGGAGTGGACAACAGATTTCTAACTTGCATCCCGGCAAGCGCCCTATGGCGATGCTGTTTCAAGACGGAAACCTGTTTCCGCACCTGACGGCTGAACAAAACATCGCCCTGGGCCTGCGCCCAAACGGTCGGTTGTCCGCAGACGAGGATGCTCAAGTTCAGTCCGCTCTGGGCCGGGTTTCTTTGCATGGTATGGGCGCGCGCAAACCCTCGGAACTGTCCGGAGGACAGCAAAGCCGGGTTGCCCTGGCCCGCGTACTTGTGCAGCGGCGCGAACTGTTGCTTTTGGACGAACCGTTTGCAGCCCTTGGACCAGCCTTGAAAGCCGAAATGCTGGATTTGGTGGCCGATCTGGTGGCCGAAACCCAAACGACCCTGTTGATGGTCAGCCACGATCCGCAGGATGCACGCCGTATTGCCGACCAAACCGTACTTGTTGCAGACGAAACGGTGCATGCCCCCGTTCAGACAGCGGAACTCTTTGACAACCCGCCGCCAAGCCTGCGTGCCTATCTTGGCTAGCGGTGATCCCGCCTCAGAAGTCAACGAGACGTTGTAACGGGTCGCCAAGCTAAATATCGTTCAAAGATGGTCAACGAAGACAAGCATACGCAGCACACTGGCGTGATCGACAAAAGCGCCCGGTCGCAAAGCAACCGCCAGACAAGGTTGAAAATCCGAATTTCCACTCTGCTGGCGCTGACCATTGGCGGACTGGTGGCATTATCGGCCGGCGCGGTTCTGTTGGTTTCGACTTATGCCAATTTTCAGAACACGACGGAACTGTTGAATACGTCTGCCGCGATGATCGTCGAATCCATCGAAGACGATATCTTCAGCCTGACGACACCGATCGAGGAACTGGCACAATCCCTACAAGAAGACGCAAGCACGGGTGAAGTCGATCTGCACGACACCGATTTTCTGAGAGCCTACTTCAAAGGCGTGGTGGCTTCGGTCCCGTATCTGACAGATCTTGCCATCGTGTATCCTGACGGCAGTCTGTTCATTTCAACACATATCACCGATGTTGAGGGGCCACGTTTAATAACGTCATACGAGCCTCCGGCTGCAGGCACGCTTCAGTATCTTAAAGATGTTAAAGGCTATGATGGTTTGTTCTGGAACGAACCCTTCTTTGACCAGGGCCGGACACATATCTCAGCGACTGTACCTGCCTATAAAGACGGTATTTTCCTCGGGGCCGTGCTCGTTTCTTCTACCGTTCACCATTTCTCGGGCCTGGTCGACGAGTTAAGCGGGAAATACGGGGCAACCGGTTTTGTTCTGTACGGTGACAACCGCGTTCTGGCCCATCCCAAATTGCTGAACCTGTCTGCAAACACGTTAAGCTCAAACGCCCCCTTGCATTCGGTCGCAGCACTTGATGACGCGGTCATCTCACAAATGCTGATGCAGCCACCCGAGTTTCAGGGCAACGATGGAACATTTGTCGGATATGTGGTCGAGGCGCTGGACGGAGAACACCTGGTTTTGACAAGCATCGTCAGCGGCTTCGGATCTGAGCCGTGGGTGATCGGGCAGTATTCTCCACTGAGCGATTGGAGCAACCAGTGGTCCCGGCTGAGTGATGCCGCCCTGGTCAGTCTTGGTTTACTGATCGCTTCGGTCATTGCGGCGCTTGTGTTGGCCAGACGATTGGCGGCACCCATTCACAGGTCAACCGAAGAAGCCATCAAAATCAGCGAACTGAATCTGAACCAAATCGACCACCTGCCCCCCTCTCGGGTCTCAGAACTGAACCTTCAGGCTGTGGCCTTCAACAAGATGCTCGACGGGCTGCGCTGGTTTCAAACTTATTTGCCCCGAACCCTTGTACGGCAAATGCTAAAGACCGGAGACCCTAACCTTGTGTTGCCGCGCGAAGTCGAACTTACCGTCATGTTCGCCGACATCGTGGGGTTCACACCCGCATCCGAGGCCATGACGCCACAAGCCACGGCAGCAATGCTGAACCGGCATTTCGAAATCCTGAACCGCTGTATAGAAGCCGAGGGCGGAACGCTCGACAAATACATCGGCGACGCGGCGATGGCGTTCTGGGGCGCGCCCCAGGACCAGACGGACCACGCCGAACGCGCCTGCCGGGCTGCAATGGCAATCAAGCGATCACTAGCTGAGGCTGGCGTCGAGTACGGCGTCAAAATCGCGGTGCACACCGGACCGCTGATTGTCGGCAATATCGGGGCCGTCGACAGGATGAATTACACGGTGATCGGCGACACAGTGAACACCTGTGCCCGGATCGAGACCCTGGTAGGCGAGCTGCCAAGTGACGAGCAAACCACGATTTTGATCAGCGATGCCACAGCCCGACTGATCAGCCCGGCTTTTCATCTGATCGACTGTGGCGAATTCACTGTCAAAGGACGTTCAAGGAAAGTAAATGTCTACCGCCTTTGCGATGCAGATAAGACCCTTGACCCCTCAGCATAACCTGCCAGAAATTCCAGAGGCCGAAAAATGGTCACTCCGTGCGCCGCAGTTGTTTTGGTGTTTTGCCGTATTCGGCCTTGAATGTCTGGGCAAGCGTAGAGGTTGACGCAAAACCGCAGGCTATGGCGATGTCAATAATCGGCATTTGCGAGTTCGAGACCAGGGTAAACGCTTTTTTCAACCTGATCTTTCTATAAAATTTTCCGGGCGATGTGCTCAGGTGCAGCATGAACTGACGCTCTAACTGCCGGGTAGATACGCCCACGCGGCGGGCAAGGCTGGCCGTTGGCAACGGGTGTTCGGTGTTTTCTTCCATGATGCGGATCGCGTTTTGCAGCCGCTTTTCCAGGAAATTCGGGTTCGCGCTCAGACCTTTGGGTTGCTCTTGCGCGTGGCCCCGAACGTCGTTCAGCATCAATTGACAGGCCAGTTCCGCCCTGTCTTGAGGCTCAAGAACCTCGGCCAGAATGCCGATGATCGCCTCGGCGGTATGACCGTGCCCGGCGCAAGTCAGCACTGTTCCATTTCGGGCAACAAGACATTCAGAAAGCATGGGGTAATCCCCTATCTCACGCAGCAACCCAATGTCGCGCCAATGTGCCGTGACCGGCCCGGATTGTTGCACTGTCGCCTTGATGTATTCGCGTGCCGCGTCCGAAAACAAGGCAACCGGTCGTTTGTGTTTTTGCATTGCCCGGACGCGTCGCAGCCATGTGCTGACATCTCCCAACTGACCGCCCACAACACACAGGCAATCGCTCAGATACTGGTCAGAGATGGCAGGCGTTGCCCGCACAATCAGGTCTGAACTGCTGGACACCAGACCGGGCGTGTCCGACGAAATCTGCCACCGAAAAAGATCGCGGTTGAGAACATCATTTGCCGTCTGCAAAACTGCAATGATGGATGACAGCTCAAGATACGCAAACTCGGCCTGCACGAAGATCTCGAATGTTATTCGCTGTTCAGTCTTTGATCTGTCTGTAGGTGCTAACATTCGATGAGTTCTTGTTGTTCTTTGCCAGCACGTTAGCCCTTTTTTGCAAGACCCGGTCAGTCTTTGGGGCAGCTGTAAATAACTGGCGAGGGCTTAGTTTGAACCGATCATCAGATTGAAAGCAAGGTGCAAGTCCGCGCGCAAATCCAAGGTGCCGGTCGCGGAGATAATATGTAGACCACGAGACGTTAAGACCCAATCGCGGGACCCAAAAGACCCCGCGCCAAGGAATGCTTGTAATACAGATGCTTATGCCGCAGAAATCTGACTAGCCTTTTCGACCAGTACTTCGGCCTGACGGATCGAGGCATAGTCGATCAGGCGACCATCCAGAGACACAGCGCCTTTGCCAGCCGATTCAGCCTCGGACATGGCAACGAGTATGCGCTGTGCTTTGGTGACTTCGGCATCTGATGGCGACATGACCTCATTGGCCAGGACAATCTGGCTGGGGTGGATAGCCCATTTTCCTTCACATCCCAGTACGGCCGCGCGTTTCGCTGCCGCGCGATACCCGTCTGGATCCTGAAAGTCACCGAAGGGCCCGTCGATCGGGCGCAGGCCGTTGGCTCGGGCGGCGACAACCATGCGGGCTAGCGCATAGTGCCACATATCGCCCCAATGCGTCATGCGTCCGCCATCTGCATCCGCATCGGTCAGAACGGAATAGTCGGGGTTTACACCGCCGATGATGGTGGTCCGGGCACGGGTTGAAGCCGCATAATCGGCGACCCCGAAATGCAGGCTTTCGTTGCGTTTGGATGCGGCCGCAATCTCGCTGACGTTCTGCATGCCAAGCGCGGTTTCGATGATGTGTTCGAATCCGATCCGTTTCTTGTAACCTTTGGCGTCCTCGATCTGCGTCACCAGCATGTCGACTGCATATACGTCAGCTGCGGTTCCAACCTTGGGGACCATGATCAGGTCCAGGCGATCACCGGCCTGTTCGACCACATCCACCACATCGCGGTACATGTAGTGCGTGTCCAGCCCGTTGATCCGCACCGACATGGTCTTGTTGCCCCAGTCGATATCGTTCAGCGCTTCGATGATGTTCTTGCGCGCCTGTTCCTTTTCGTCCGGTGCAACAGCGTCTTCCAGATCAAGGAAGATAACGTCCACATCCGATTTCGCTGCCTTTTCGAACATTCCGGGCTGGCTGCCCGGAACGGCCAGCTCGCTGCGGTTCAGGCGTGCGGGGGCTTGGTCGATGTTGTGAAAGCTCATGGTTTTGGGATCCTTCGTCTTACAGGTTTGGATAGATCGGGAATTTAGCGCAAAGCTCTGCAACCTCGGCTTTGACCTTGGCTTCAACCGCGCCAT